>DASZRT010000125.1:0-20859 GCA_035549075.1 Polyangia bacterium
CGCTCAAGCGACCGGCGGCGCCGGCGGCGCGCAAGCCGTCGGCGGCGCGGGCGGCGCTCAGGCGGCCGGCGGCTCGGGCGGCGCGACCGGCCCCACGGGCATGAGCGAAGGCTGCGGCATGAACCCGACGCAGAGCCTCGCGACCTACGTGCAGCACAACATCATGGTGACGGGCCTCGACGCCATGTACACCGCGATGTACACGAACCGGAACTACTACCTGCGGCTGCCGACGGGCTACAACCCCGCCACCAAGTACGCGACCGTGTTCCTCGGGCCGGGCTGCGGCGGCGACGGCAAGAGCGTCATCCCCGTGCAGGACGCCTCGAAGGGCAACGCCATCATCGTCGGCCTCTCGCCCGTCGGTCAGTGCTTCAAGACCAACGGCGCGACCTCGCCCGACAACCCGTTCTTCGACGCCGTCCTCAAAGAGGTCGAGGCCACGACCTGCGTCGACAAGGCGAAGGTGTTCGTCGCCGGCTTCAGCAGCGGCTCGTGGCTCTCGAACCAGCTCGGTTGTCTGCGCGCCGGCATCATTCGCGGCCAAGGCAACGCGACGGGCGGCCTGCCCGGCAACATGCCGACGTGCGCAGGCCCGATCGCGGCCATGCTCGCGCACGACACGACCGACACGGCCAACCCGATCTCGGGCGGCATGGCGGCGCGCGATCGCATCCTCAAGATCAATGGCTGTACGGGCACCGACACGGTCCCGTACGACGCGGGCACGCCGTCGCCGTGCGTGCAGTACACCGGCTGCCCGGCCGCGTACCCCGTCGTGTGGTGCGCCACGACCGGCAAAGGCCACTCCGACCAGATCCCGATCTCGACGACGGGCTTCTGGAAGTTTTGGAGCTCGCTCCCGTAGCCCGGGTCAGTCGTAACGCGCGATGAGCCCGCGCTTGTCATCGAGCCCCATCCGGTAGAAGCGGCGCAGCTCGTCGAGCATGTCGAGCACGCGGTCCTCGCGCACGAAGCGCCGCTCGAGGCCCGCGGCATAGCGCGCGGCCTCGGCGTTGGCGACGCGGTAACGATCGCGCTCGTCGGCGTCGAGGTCGTCGGCGAACGCGACGTCGTCGTAGAGGCGGCGTCGCAGCTCGCGCCCATCGGATCGCGCGGCGCGCGCCGGCGTTCCCTGCAGCAGCACGCAGCACACGAACTTGTCGACCTCGGCCTGCAGCTCGAGCTCGAGCGCCGAGACGCCGCGGTGCCCGGCGGCGCGCAGCGCGAGGTAGACGAAGTGGCTCACGCCCTCGACGGCCAGGCAGAAGTCGGTGAAGTTCGCGTCGTCGAGGCGGCGCGCGGGATCGTGTCGTTCCAGGTTCGCGAGCGCGGCCCCGTCGACGAACAGCGCGAGCCCGAGCTCGCCGTCCTCTTCGCGCACGAGCAGCTGCTCGCGCGGCGCGCGCACGACGCCCGCCTGCCGACGTTGCTCCTCGTCGATGACGAACGCGTCGACGTCGAGGTCCGTGCGCACGCGGTAGAGCGCTTCGAGCCCGAGCTGCAGCCGCGACAAGATCGACGCGCGCCGGGCGCGTCGCGCGTTCACTGCGGCCGCCCGTCGCCCGAGCGTGGTGGCACGACGCCGAGCGATGCGAGCTGCGCCGCCGCCGCGCGGCTGCCCGTGCGCTGCCACGAACGGTACAAGCGCATCACGTCTTCGTTCGTCGCGGGCCGCGCCGTCCGCCGGCTCACGAGCGCGAGCACCTCGACGAAGCGCACGAAGTTCGCCGCCAGCTCGCCGAACACGTCGCCGAAGGGATCGCCCGTCCAGCCCGTGCCGCCGCGCGCGAGCTCGCCGTAGGCCGAGCCGCCCATCTCGATGTAGTAGCCGACGTCGACGAGCTTGTCGGCGAGGCTGTCGGCCCAGAAGCCCGAGACGTAGAGCGACGTGTCGCCGATCTCGCGCAGACCACGCCGCCGTTCGCGCGGGGCCGCGTCGACGGTCGCCGCCAGCTTCAGCGCGAGCGGCGCGTCCGGGATCCCTTGTGCCGCGTACGCCGCCAGCAGCTGGACGACGTAGTGCTCGACCATCGTCCCCGCCCGCAGCCCCGTGTCCCGAAAGGCCCGATCGACCTCGTCGTGGAAGAACCCTTCGACCGTGCTCTGAAGGTCCATGCCTTCAGTCTATGAACTTCCATCGCTGGGGTCCAAATATTCATGAGCAATTACATGTAGATAAGTCGTATATGCGTTGGCAGCCGCATGTTTCCGGTGCTAGAAGCCGAGCCCAAGCCCTTGACGCTCGGGCACTTGCGCATAAAAGTCCGCCTGGCACTCACGCCCGGGGACTGCCAACCGCCGGTGCCCCGCACACACCCAGGATTTTTCGGAGGATTGTCATGAAGGTTCGTCCGCTTTACGACCGCGTCATCGTTCGCCGCGTCGCCGAGGAAGAGAAGACCAAGGGCGGGATCATCATCCCGGACTCGGCCAAGGAGAAGCCGTCGGAGGCCGAGGTCGTGGCCGTCGGCAACGGCAAGGTCGACGAGAAGGGCGCGCTTCGCCCGCTCACCGTGAAGAAGGGCGACCGCGTCCTCTTCGGCAAGTACAGCGGCAACGAGATCAAGGTCGACGGCGTCGACCACCTCATCCTTCGCGAGGACGACATCCTCGGGATCATCGAGAAGTAAGGAGATCATCATGGGAGCCAAAGAGATTCTGTTCGACGAGGCCGGGCGTTCCCGGATCCTCGAGGGCGTCAACATCCTCGCCGACACGGTGAAGGCGACGCTCGGGCCGCGCGGCCGCAACGTCGTCATCGAGAAGTCGTGGGGCGCGCCCACGGTCACCAAGGACGGCGTCACCGTCGCCAAGGAGATCGAGCTCGAGGACAAGTTCGCGAACCTCGGCGCGCAGATGGTCAAAGAGGTCGCGTCGAAGACGTCGGACATCGCCGGCGACGGCACGACGACGGCGACGGTGCTCGCGCAGGCGATCTTCCGCGAGGGCTCGCGCATGGTGGCCGCCGGCCACAGCCCGATCGAGCTCAAGCGCGGCATCGACAAGGCGGTCGAGAAGATCGTCGAGGCGCTCAAGAAGATCTCGAAGCCGACCAAGGGCCAGAAGGACGTCGCGCAGGTCGGCACGATCTCGGCCAACGGCGACGAGTTCATCGGCAAGATCATCGCCGAGGCGATGGAGAAGGTCGGCAAGGAAGGCGTCATCACCATCGAAGAGGCCAAGTCGATGGAGACCACGCTCGACGTCGTCGAGGGCATGCAGTTCGACCGCGGCTACTCGTCGCCGTACTTCGTGACGGACACCGAGCGCATGGAGGTCAAGCTCGACGACCCGTACATCCTCATCCACGAGAAGAACATCTCGGCGATGAAGGATCTCCTGCCGGTCCTCGAGCAGGTCGCGCGCTCGGGCAAGCCGCTGCTCATCATCGCCGAGGTCGAGGGCGAGGCCCTCGCGACGCTCGTCGTGAACAAGCTGCGCGGCACGCTCAACGTCGCGGCCGTCAAGCCGCCGGGCTTCGGTGACCGCCGCAAGGACATGCTCAAGGACCTCGCGATCCTCACGGGCGGCCAGGCCATCACCGAGGACCTGGGCGTCAAGCTCGAGAACCTCACGCTCAAGGATCTCGGCCGCGCCAAGCGCGTGTCGATCGACAAGGACAACTCGACGATCGTCGACGGCGCCGGCAAGAAGCCGGACATCGAGGCGCGCGTCAAGCAGCTGCGCGCGCAGATCGAGGAGACGACGAGCGACTACGACCGCGAGAAGCTCCAGGAGCGCCTGGCGAAGCTCGTGGGCGGCGTCGCCGTCATCCGCGTCGGCGCGGCGACGGAGACCGAGATGAAGGAGAAGAAGGCGCGCGTCGAGGACGCGCTCCACGCCACGCGCGCGGCCGTCGAGGAGGGAATCGTCCCCGGCGGCGGCGTCGCGCTCGTGCGCGCGCTCGGCTCGCTCGAGAAGTTCGAGGGCCTCAGCGAGGAGCAGGCCGTCGGCGTCTCGATCGTCAAGCGCGCCGCCGAGGAGCCTTGCCGTCAGATCGCGACGAACGCCGGCAAGGAGGGCTCGATCATCGTCCAGCGCGTGAAGGAGGGCAAAGGCTCCTTCGGCTACAACGCGGCCACGGACGAGTTCGAGGATCTCGTCGAGGCCGGCGTCATCGACCCGACGAAGGTCGTGCGCTCGGCGCTGCAGAACGCGGCGTCGGTCGCCTCGCTCCTCATCACGACCGAAGCGCTCATCGTCGATCGCCCGAAGGAGGAGGCTCCGGCCCCCGCTCCGGGCGGCGGCGGCATGGGCGGCATGGGCGGCATGGGTATGTAAAGGCGGGTGGGGGGGCTTGCCCCCCCACCGGCCCCCCCGGCAGCACGCGAGCCGGCGCGGCGAAGCCGCCTCCCGGCAGCAAATCGGCGACCAGGCGAGAGCTTGGTCGCCGATTTGTTTTTCAGACTATTTTTCGAACGTGTAGGCGAGGAAGAGGAGGGCGGTTTGGCGGCGGTAGGTGACGTTCGTCGTGGCCAGCTCGTTTGTGTAGAAGGTGTAGCGGGCGAGGAGTTGGAGGCGATCGCCGAGATCGTGTGAGAGGTCGACGCGCAGGTTGCTGCGGTTCTCGTCCTCGATGCTGACGAAGGGGCGGCCGGCCGTATCGGTCTCGGCGACGTAGATCGGATCGCTGTAGTGGGCGACGAGCAGCTCGACGCGCGTCGCGAGAGACAGGCCCAGCGGCAGATCGGCGGCGAAGCGTCCCGTGACGAAGTGACGCGTCACCGTCTCGCCGAAGCTGTTCGAGAGGTTGACGTGGAACGCGTAGCCGAGGCCGACGAGCACGCGGCCCGTGCGCGTCGCCTCGAGCGCGGCCGTCGCGAAGTGATCGACGCGCGCGGCGTTGCCCGTCGTCGGCGGACACATCTCGGTCGTGGCGCACGTCTCGCCGACGAGGGCCTTGCCGTAGAAGAAGCGTTGCTCGTACGTCGCGCGCGCCGCGACCTCCCAGTCGGCGGCGCCGTCGGCGGTCTCGCGGGCCCACCGCAGATCGAGCGCGGCCGAGGGCGCGAGGAAGTCGTAGCTGCGATCGGGCTTGAACACGAACGTGCGGAAGCCGACCCCCGCGCCGCCTTCGGTGTGATCGCCGAGCAAGCGCGACAAGCGCCACGCCGCCGTGATCGAGCGGAAGTCGCGCCGCTCGTTGGCGTAGTCGGTGTCGAGCGCCGCGCGCTGGAACGCTTCGTAGTAGGCGGCCGAGAGCGACGACGCGCTCGTCTCGCCGAGGGCTGCGCGCCACGCGAGCGACGTCTCGATGATGCCGACGTCCTCGCTGCGCGCCTCGGGCTTCTCGAACAGCTTGCCGGCGACGGTCGCCGAGCACGCGACCTGATGCCCCTCGGCGGCGAGATCTTGCAGCGAGGCCGAGACGACGGCGCGCGCGAGCGGCGACACGACGGCGGGCGGGTTCACGACGCCGCTCGCGTGGACCTCTTCCGTGCGGTGCGCGTTCGTGTCGAGCTCGGGCCCGAGCTCGGCGCGCAGCAGGTAGTGCTCGTTGGACGGCGCCGTGTCGGCGGCGCGCGCGCGCGCGCCGAGGGCGAGCGCCGCCGCGACCGCGATCGGCGCGAGGCGAGGAGCCGAAGCCCGAGGCATCGGCGGCAGCATAAAGCAGGCGGCGCGCGAACGCGCGACGGAGATCAGCGCGCGCGTGCGCGCAGGCTCGCGGCCTGCTGCGTGAGGCGATCGGCGCGCGCCTTGAGCGCGGCGCCCGCGCGCTCGAGGGCCTCGGGGCCACTGGCCGCGCCGCCCGTCGCTTCGAGCCGCTGAATCTCGGCGAGCGTCGTCGGATCGAGCAGCTCGCGCAGCTGCACCGAGAGCGTCGAGCCGTCGCCGACGGGCGTCGGCGTGTGCGGCGCGCTCACGCCATAGCCCGCGCTGTTGGCGGTCTGGGTGGTCTGCCCGGAGGGCGCCGACGCGGGGCCCGCGCCGCTCGCCGTGGGCGGCGGCGCCGAGGCGCCGCTGCCCGGCGCCGAGGGAGACGGCGCGCCGTTGGAAGTCTGTCCGAGGCTGCCGTTCCCGGCGCTGTCTTGAGGATTCCCGCGATCGTTCGTCGCGCCCGAGCCCGTGGTCGGAATCCCCTTGCCGGTCGTCGCGGCGATGCCCGTGGCCATGGCGCGCCGCTTCGAGCCTTCGAGCGGCGAGAACGGGTCGCGCTCCATTTGTCCGACGTGGCGACGCAAGCTCTGGCGTCCGCGCAGATCGCTGGCGCGCGCGAGGATCGCGTCGGCGCGCGCCGCGAGCCGGCGCGCCTGGTCGCTGAGGATGTCGGCCTTGGCCTCGAGCTCGGCGGGGCCATCCTCGGGCGACGCCTGCGGCTCGGTGCCCGCGGCGGGACGCGCGTCGCGCGCGGGCTGTCCCAGCTTCGCGTCGAGCTCGGTGAGCCGACGCGCGATGGCTTCGGCGTCGGCCAGGCGATCGCGCAGGCGGTAGTCGTCGCGCACGCCGCGGTCGCGCCGCTTGAGCGCGTCGACTTCGTCGTTCACGCGCTTGAGGTCGGCGCGAAGGCGCGTCCGCTCGGCCTCGAGCGCGGCGCGCGACGACGCGTCGTTCGCCGCCGCCGCTGGCCGGTCCGCCGCGCGCGCCCGCGTCGGCGCGCCGAGGAGGAGCGCCAGCGTCGTGACCGCGAGCAAAAAGGAGCGAGCGTTGCGCATGACGAAGCGAGGTTTCGCAGTGCCTTGTGCAACCGTCGTACCACGCGGCTCGTCGGGTGCCGAGGCTTACTCACGGCCGCGTCGCGGAGGCGCTCGTCAGAATTCTGAGACGATCCGCGCGGGCGCGCGACAATCGGTCGGCCGTCTGGCATCCTGCCAGCGCCCATGACAAAGCTCGCCTCGCGCCTCCGGCTCGTCACCCTGGTCGCCGCGGTGCTCGCGCACGCCGCCGGCGGATGCGCGACCTCGGGCTCGGGCTCAGCGGCGCACGTGCCGCGCACGGGGCTCAAGGCCGCCGATTACTACCCGTTGGCCGAAGGGTGGAAGTGGGCCTACGACCTCGAGAAGGACGGCCAGAAGATCCTCGCCGTCTATGCGGTCGTCGACGCGCTCCCCGATCGCGCGACGATCATGACGGGCGAAGAAAAGCTCGACTACGCGATCTCGCCCGACGGCATCGCGCAGCTCGAGACCATCGGCGCCGGCGACTTCATCCTCAAGAACCCGATCGCGAAGGACGCGACGTGGACGGTCGCGGGCGGCAGCGCGAAGATCGTCTCGACGACCGACGAGATCACGACCGACGCGGGTCACTTCTACGACTGCGCCGTCGTCGAGGTGACGCGCGTCGATCCGAAGCGCGTCGTGCGCACGACGTTCGCGCCCGACGTCGGGCCCGTCGCGATCGAGGTGCAGGTCGAGGACGCCGGCAAGATGATCGTGACGACGCGCGCAAAGCTGCGCTCGATCACGCGGCCCGGCGAAGACCCGTTCGGCATGCCGAAGCCGAAGGCGCCGTGACGTGAGCGAGCCGACCGCGCGCGCCCGCCCGCCGCTGCTCGTGCTCACGGGCTTCCTGGGCGCGGGCAAGACGACGACGCTCAACCGCGTGCTGACGCGCCAGCATCACCGGCGCATCGGCGTCATCGTCAACGAGCTGGGCCGCATCGACATCGACACGCGCCTCATCAAGTCGCGCGCGGGCGACGTCATGGAGCTGGCGGGCGGCTGCGTGTGCCACGAGGTGCGCGTGCAATCCGAGCTGTGGGCGGCGATCGACGAGGTCGTGCGGCGCTCGGGCGCCGAGCTCGTGCTGCTCGAGACGACGGGCATCGCCGAGCCGTGGTCGATCGTCGACGGCCTCGAGTCATTGCCCGCGGGCACGGCGCCCGCCGTCGCCGCGGGGGTCATTTGCGTCGTCGACGCCGAGGCGGGGCTCGCGCAGCTCACGCGTCACGAAGAGGCGCGCGCGCAAGTCGAAGCGGCCGACCGCATCCTCCTGACGAAGCTCGACCTCGCGCGCGCCGACGCCGTCGTCGAGCTGCACCGCGAGCTCGCGCGCCGCAACCCGACGGCCGAGCGCGCCAGCTTCCCCGACACCGAAGAGGGCGTCGCCGAGCTCGTGCCGTGGTTGCTCGACACCCGCGTCCGCACGCGTGCGCCCCGCGCCTCGACCCACGCGCCGCATTCGCACGACCATCAGCTCGCCGCCATCGCCTTCGCGGAGGACGCACCGTTGCTCGGCGAACCGCTGCTCGCCGTGCTCGAGCGGCTCGGGGCCGCGCTCGTGCGCGCCAAAGGTTTCGTTCACCTCGCGGGCGAGCCGCGCCGCGCCTTCGTCGAGCGCGCGGGCGCGCGCACGTCGCTTCGCCTCGCCGAGCCGTGGGGCTCCGACAAGCCGCGCACCGAGCTCGTGCTCATCGGCGAGCACCTCGACGCAGCCGCGCTCCGTCGTCAGTTGTGGGCCTGTCGCGCCCGCGCCGACTGAGCACCACCGCTCCACACGTTCGCCGCGATCTCGGCAGATGACGCACTGGGGTCGCTGCACTCCGGCGGGGGGTGAAACCGTTGTCGCGCGCGCAACGAAGCGTGTCCGAGACGGCAACGCGCCATTGTTCTGACGCTGCCAACCACTTGGAATCTTGTACAAGACTTCCAGGAATCGTAGGCACGGTTACTGCTTTTGGTGCGTTCGCCAATCGCCACAAACCACTCTCGAAAGAGCAAACCCCGGGCGACCGGGCGACGCAAAGCCACGGAGCTCTCAGAGCCGGCCGGGCTACCGAAGGAGGACCCTGGAATGGATCGGATGACGCTGCGACGGATCGGATGGATAGGCGCTTCGCTGGGGCTGACGACCGCGTTGGTCGGCTGCCAAGACGCGCAATCGGGGACGGACGTCGCGTCTTCCGGTTCGGGCCCGAGCGCGACCGTCACGTCGACGGGCTACCTCGCGACCAACAACGGCCTCAACGGCTTGAACGGCCTCAACGCCGCCAACGGCTTGAACGCCGCCAACGGTTTGAACGCCGCCAATGGTTTGAACTCGGCCAACGGCCTCGGCTCGGTCAACGGGCTCAACGGCGTCAACGGTTTCAACGGCGTCAACGGCTTCAACGCGGCGAACGGCTTCAACGGCGTGAACGGCCTCGGTTCGGTCAACGGCCTCAACATGGCCAACGGCCTGAACAGCGCCAACGGCCTTGGCTCGGCGAACGGCCTCATGACGACCGACGCCGGCCGCCAGACGGTCTCGTACATGGTCAAGTGCGCGCTCGCCGCCGGCGACACGCTGGTCAAGCAGGACGACCAGGGCAACAACTTCACGTTCAAGGGCTCGATCGGCCTCGCGCCGCAGTGGAAGAACGGCGGCTGCAACCAGGCTTGCTCGGAGGCGATGTCGTCGTGCCTCATGGCGCACATCAACACGTCGGGCGTGCACATCCCGCTGTGGATGACGTCGCCGATGTCGGCGGTCGGTTGGGGCCAGGATCCGTCGTACCCGACGCAGGAAGGCACGTTCTTCGGCCAAATCATGCTGACGAACGCCGCCAACAACATCGACGGCTACTACTGCAACGGCGCGAACGTCGCGGCCGACGTCGTCCCGGGCCGCCTCGGCTCGGCTCAGGGCAACGTCCCGTACGCCAATGCGTACCCGACGACGGCCGGCATGGACGGCCTGTGCGCGACGCACTGCCAGATGCACGCGCTGTCGACGGGCGAGACGCTCAGCGACGGTCCCGAGTCGTGCCCCGCCGACGGCGTCACCTGGACGAGCCCCGTCAGCGTGTGGCGCGGCAAGACCTACCAGGGTGAGAGCGCCGCGCGCACGGGCAACGCCACCATCGTCGCGAGCCCCAAGAGCTCGGCGGGCCAGCGCGTGTCGTTCTACACGCAGGGCGAGAGCTCGCACAACAGCAACGCCTCGCCCAGCACGTCGGTGACGTTCGCCAACGTCCCTGCGGCGACGGCCGGCATCAACAACCTCGTCGTCTACTACGCCAACGGCGACTCGAGCGCGCTCCGCTACGTCAACGTCGTCGTCAACGGCACGGCCGCGCAGAGCAAGGGCTTCAAGCCCGTTTCGAGCGGCGACTACACGGCGATCGGCCAGGCGACGATCACGCTGTCGGGCTTCACGGCCGACAGCAACAACACGGTCGTGTTCCAGGGCGACGGCAACAACCCCGCGCCCGACATCGACTGGATCGAGGTCATCGGCGCGACGTCGAACTTCTGCGACCAGAGCCGCTGGGTCGTGACGGCGTCGAGCTCGACGAACTCGGACCCGCCGCTCAACGCCATCGACAAGTACGACGTCAGCCGCTGGAGCTCGGGCCGCTACCAGGACGGCACCGACTGGTTCCAGGTCGACTTCGGCGGCCTCATCACGATGTCGAACATGACGCTCACGAACTCGGGCTACGACCCGAACGACTACCCCGGCACGGTCGCGCTCTACGGTTCGACGGACGGCGTGAACTTCTCGTCGACGGCCTTCGCGACGGGCCCGGGCACGACGAACCAGACGGTCGTGACGTTCCCGACGCAGACACTGCGCGCGGTTCGCATCAAGCAGATTGGCACGTCGAACTCGTCGCACTACTGGTCGATTCACGAGTTCGACACCGACTGCGCCATCGCGCCGCCGGCGAACCTCTGCGACTACCGCAACTGGACGGCGTCTTCGTCGGGCAGCGCCGCGGCGAACGGCATCGACGGTGACCTCACGACCCGCTTCACGACCGGCCACAAGATGACGACGAGCGACTTCTACCAGGTCGACTTCGGCGGCACGATCAAGCTGACGGGCATCACCCTCAACAACACGCAGACGTCGAGCGGCGACTTCCCCTCGAGCTACACGGTCTACGGCTCGACCGACGGCACGACGTTCACGGCGCTCAAGAGCGGCAGCGGCACCGCCAACGCGACGGTCGTCGATTTCGGCGGCACGAAGAGCCTCCGCGCGGTGAAGGTCGCGGTCACCGGCACGGGCAACAGCAGCTGGTTCTCGATCGGCGAGCTCCAGGCCAACGGCTGCTCGATGTAACGACCGCGCCCATACGGCACGTGCTCGAGAGCGGGCGTCCTTCGGGGCGCCCGCTCCTTTAGCCGACGACGACCCCGAGGGCGCGACCGATGATGAAGGTCGCGCCCGCGGCCATGGTGCCGACGAGCAGCATGCGCAGGCCGCCGCGGATCGCGCCGTGCCCCGAGAACAAGCTGATGGCGGCGCCGACCGAGAAGAGCGCGACGGCCGTGAGCGCGATCGACGCGACGAAGGCGCTCTGGCCGCGGGCGAAGGCGAACGGCGCGAGCGGCACGAGGGCGCCGATCGAGAACGAGAAGAAAGACGAGATCGCGGCGCCGCGGGCCGACCCGAGCTCGGCGGGATCGACGCCGAGCTCTTCGCGTGCGAGCGCGTCGAGCGCGTACTTCGGGTTGGCGACGATGCGCTCGGCGAAGCGGTCGGCGTCTTCTTTCGGCAACCCGCGCGCTTGATAGATGAGCGAGAGCTCGGCGGCCTCGGCCTCGGGGTACTGCGCGAGCTCGTCGCGCTCGGCGGCGATCTGTCGCTCGAGCATCTCGCGCTGCGAGGTCACTGAGATGAGCTCGCCCGCGGCCATCGAGAACGCGCCTGCGAGCAAACCCGCGATGCCCGAGATCACGACGGCGTGCCCCGAGCCGCCGGTCGCGCCACCCTCGGCCGCGCCCGCGGCGCCCGCGACGCCGAGGATGAGGCTCGCGTTCGACACGAGGCCGTCGTTGGCGCCGAAGACGGCGGCGCGCAGGTTGCCGCTCGCGGCGCCGCGGTGGCGCTTGCCGATCTCTTCGGCGGATTGGGGCGTCGCGTGCCCGTGCGGCGTCGCGCCGTAGGCCGACATGCCGCGCACCTTCATCGCCGCGAGCACGCGCCGCACGCGCGCCGGGCCCAGCCGCCGCGCGAGCGTCGCGACGAGGCGCACGCGCGAGCGTGGGGTGAAGGCTGCAGGCACGGGGGCGCCGTCACGCGTCGCCGCGTCGGCCCAGATCTTGGATTGCGCGCGCGCTTCGTCGGCGAGGTGCGCGAAGAGCTGCCTCTGTTCGGGGTTGCGCTCGGCGTCGGCCAGCGCGCCGTACAGATAGATGGCCTCTTGTTCGTGTTCCCAGCTGTCGCGCGCGCTCACGACGCGCAGCTTCGCACGACGAAGCTTCGTACGTCATGGTCTTGACGTCGCCGACACACGACGATCGGATCCAAACTTTTTCCTCCGCACCGTCGAGCGAGGGACTAAGCTGACGCAGCCAGTTGATCGCCTGCTCGTCATGTCCACCTCCGTCCCCATGACCGACACCAAAGACGCCGCGCGCGCCGTGATCGACGCGCTCGGGGCTCGTGGCGCCGAGACCGACGTCGCCGCGGCCTTGCGGCGCTGCACGCGGGAAAGGCTGCAAGACTTCGCCCGCGAGCTGGGCCTCAAGGGTACGGCGAAGCTCGCGAAGGAGCCGCTCGTCGAGCGCGTCGCGGCCGTGCTGGCGGCCGAATTGCCGAGCAGCTCGGCGCCCGCGGTTCCCGCGGCCGACGACTCCGCGCGGCCGCTCCCCGGCAAGTTCGACTTGGGCCCCGACGGCGATCACGAGCCGCTGCCCGCGAACATTCCGTGGGGCTACGGCGTGGATCGCGTCACGGCGATGGCCATCGATCCGCGTCGCCTCTACGTCTATTGGGAGGTGACCGACGCGGCGATCGCGACCGCGCGGAAGGCGCTGGGCGCGGCCGGCGCGGGCGCGTGGCTGAACCTGCGCGTCTACGACATCACCGGCCGTCTCTTCGACGGCACGAACGCGCACAGCTACTTCGACGAAGGCGTGTCGCGCGACGATCGCCAGTGGTTCTTCGAGATCGGCAAGCCGACGTCGACGACATGCATCGAGCTCGGCCTCATGTCGGCCGAGGGCTATTTCGTCAAGATCGTGCGCTCGGGCCGCGTGGATTTTCCGCGCGACGCGCCCGCGCCCGAGGCCGCGGTCGAATGGCTCACCGTGCGCACGTCGACGGGTGGCGTCGGTGCGCCCGTCGCGGGCGGCGCGCCCGTGCCCGACGGCTTCGGGCGTCCGACGGGCGGCGCGAGCATGCTCGGCGGCAACTCGGCCGACGACTGGCAAGGCTGGACCGACGAGAGCGGCTTCCCGGTGCCCGGGGGCGTCGTCCGTCAGACCGAAGGCGGCTGGGAGTGGCGCGAGTCGGTCGATACGGGCGAGGCGTTCTCCGCCGAGATCGGCGCCGTCGAGTGGACCGGGCCGGTTCATCGCAGCGAGTGGCAGGCCGGCCCGTTCTCGTTCGCCGTCGACGCGCCCGCGCTGCTCGAGCAGCACGAGTCGGGCGAGGTCTCGGTGCGCGTGCAAGACGGCGTCGCGCACGTCGTCTACGGCCCGTGGCAGGTCGTCATCCGCGGCACGGGGGCGCGCGCCGAGCGGCGCGTGCTCGCGACGTGGGAGGTGCGCCGCACGATCGAGGTCGCGGGCGGCGTCGAGACGATCGAGAGCGGCGCCGGCGCCGAGGGCCGGTGGGAGCCGATCGCGCCCGGCGCCTCCGAGTGGCGGTTCGTGCCTGGAGGCGCGAGCGAGCGTCGCTGGGGCGGCGCGAGCGAGCTGCTCCTGCGCGGCGGCTCCGAGGTCTTCATGGTGGGCGCGAGCGAGCGGAGATTCCGCGGCGCGAGCGAGCGGCTCTACACGGGCGCGAGCGAGCGTCGGTTCCGCGGCGCGAGCGAGCGGAGATTCCGCGGCGCGAGCGAGCGCCGGCTCGGCGGCGCGAGCGAAGCGACCTACGAAGGCCGCGGCGCCACGCGCGTCGGCGCGAGCGAGAACTTCGCGCTCGGCGGCAGCGAGAACGCGGCGCGCGCCTCGGCTGACGCGGCGCCGCTGGCGTGGCCCGCGCGATCGGAGCGCGACGGCTGATGGCCACAGGGTACTTCTCGCTCGTCCTGCACGCCCACCTCCCTTACGTCCGTCACCCCGAGGATCCGACGGTGATGGAGGAGCAGTGGCTCTACGAGGCCATCACGGGCACGTACCTGCCGCTCCTCCAAGTCTTCGACGGGCTCGTGCGCGATCACGTGCCGTTCCGCTGCACGGTCTCGCTGTCGGCGCCCCTCATCTCGATGCTGACGGACGACCTGCTCAAGGTCCGCTACGCCGAGCACCTCGACAAGCTCATCGAGCTCGCCGAGAAGGAGATCGATCGCACGAAGCCCGAGCCGCACTACAACCGGCTCGCGCACATGTACCGCGATCGCTTCGGGGCGCTGCGCGACATCTGGCGCGGCCACGACGGCGATCTCGTGCGCGCGTTCAAGTGGCTGCAGGCGGCAGGGCGCGTCGAGGTCATCACGTCGACGGCGACGCACGCGTTCTTCCCGCTCATGGATCGCAACTGGGCGAACATCCGCGCCCAGGTCCACGTCGCCGCCGATCTCTACGAGCGCCACTTCGGCCAGCGCTCGCGCGGCATGTGGCTGGGCGAGTGCGGCTACGTGCCCGGCATCGACGAGCTCTTGCGCGAGGCGGCCGTGCGCTACTTCTTCGTCGACACGCACGGCGTGCTGTTCGCCGATCGCCGCCCCGGCTACGGCGTCGCCGCGCCCATCTACTGCCCGAGCGGCGTCGCCGCCTTCGGCCGCGACCTCGAGTCTTCCGAGCAGGTGTGGAGCGCCAAAGAGGGCTACCCCGGCGACAAGCACTACCGCGACTTCTACCGCGACATCGGCTTCGACCTGCCGATGGACTACATCAAGCCGTACATCCATCCGGAAGGGCACCGGATGTACACGGGCATCAAGTACCACGCGATCACGCACGACCAGCTGCACGACAAGTGGGTCTATGACCCCGAGATCGCGCGCGGCAAGGCCGGCCTGCACGCGTCGCACTTCCGCGGCAACCGGGAGAAGCAGGTGCTTCGCTTGCGCGGCGGCATGGATCGCCCGCCCATGATCGTGAGCCCGTACGACGCCGAGCTCTACGGCCACTGGTGGTACGAGGGCCCGATGTTCCTCGACAACCTGTTCCGCCAGATTCACTTCGATCAGTCGACGATCGAGACCATCACGCCGGGCGACTACTTGGATCGCCACCCGACGAACCAGGTCGCGACGCCGAGCGCGTCGTCGTGGGGGCTCAAGGGCTACGCGGAGTACTGGCTCAACGAGACCAACGCCTGGACGTACCGCCACCTGCACGTCGCGGGCGAGCGCATGGTCGAGCTCGCGCGGCGGCACCCGGCGGCGGATCCGCTCACGCGGCGCGCGCTCAACCAGGCGGCGCGCGAGCTCATGCTGGCGCAGTCGAGCGACTGGACGTTCATCATGAAGACGGGCACGACGGTGCCGTACGCCACGAGGCGCATCAACGAGCACATCCTGCAATTCAACAAGCTGTACGAAGACGTCAAGGCGGCGAAGCTCGACGAGAGCTGGCTCGCCGGCGTCGAGTCGCGCAACAACATCTTCCCGAACATCGACTACCGCATCTACGCGAGCTGACCCGCTTGGCGAAGAAACCACCTCCGAAGGCGGCGCGCCCGAAGGTCGCGAAGCCCGTACCCAAAGCGAAGTCGAAAGCGAAAGCGAAGCCGGTGACGTCGAGAGCGAAGGCCACGAAGGCGGCCGCGGCGCCACGACCCACGCCGACCGTCGAAGTCTCCGCGCCGCCGCTCAAGGTCTTGTTCGTCGCGTCCGAGTGCGCGCCGTTCTCCAAGACGGGCGGCCTCGCCGACGTCGCGGGCGCGCTGCCGAAGGCGCTGCGCGCGCGCGGGATCGACGTCCGCGTCGTCATGCCGCTCTACGCGGGCATGCCGTGGAACGAGCTCGAGGTCCTCGACGGCGCGCTGTCGGTGCCGATGTGGTGGGGCACGGCGCACGGGCGCGTGCGCGTCGGCAAGCTGCCGGGCAGCGACGTGCCGATCTACTGCCTCGAGTACAACCGCTACTTCGATCGCCCGTACCTCTACGGCCCGCCGTCGGAGGGCTACGGCGACAACCTCGAGCGCTTCACGTTCCTGTCGCGCGGCGCCCTCGAGGCGTGCAAGGCGCTCGGCTTCATCCCCGACGTCATCCACTGCAACGACTGGCAGACGGCGCTCGTGCCCGTGTTCGTCGACACCGTCGAGTGGCTGCAGCCGCTCCACGGCGCCGCGACCGTCTACTCGATCCACAACCTCGCCTACCAGGGCGTGTTCGACGGCGGCGGCATGTTCATCACGGGCCTCGGCCGCGAGCACTACAACCCCAACGAGCTCGAGCACTTCGGCGCGCTCAACCTCACGAAGGGCGCGCTCACGCACAGCACGCTGCTGTCGACGGTGAGCCCGACCTACGCGCGCGAGATCCAGACGGCCGAGTACGGCAACGGGCTCGACGGCGTGCTCGCGGCGCGCGCCGGCGATCTCGTGGGCATCCTCAACGGCATCGACGTCGACGAATGGAACCCGGCCGCCGACTCGTTCATCCCCGCGCCGTTCCACGCGGGTGATCTGCGCGGCAAGGCGCTGTGCAAGGCGGCGCTGCAGAAAGAGGCCGGCTTCGCCGTGCGCCCCGACGTGCCGGTGTTCGGCGTCGTCGGTCGGTTGACGCCGCAGAAGGGCTTCGACGTGCTCGCGCACGCGCTCGACCGCGTGCTGGGCTGGGACGTGCAGGTCGTGTTGCTCGGCACGGGCGACGAAGACGCGCAGCGCTTCTTCTCCTACGTCGACGCGCACCGCGGAGATCGGTTTCGCGCGTGGCTGCGCTTCGACAACGGGCGCGCGCACCGCATCGAGGCGGGCGCCGACTTTTTCTTGATGCCTTCACGCTTCGAGCCGTGTGGCCTCAACCAGATGTACAGCCTGCGCTACGGCACGCTGCCGATCGTGCGGGCGACGGGCGGCCTCGTCGACACCGTGACGACCTACGACGAGGCGACGGCGGGCGGCACGGGCTTCGTCTTCCAAGACCTGCACCCCGAGGCGCTCGCCAACACGATCGGCTGGGCGGTGTCGACCTGGTTCGATCGCCCCAAGGACGTCGAGAAGCTGCGCGCGCGCGCCATGCAGCAAGACAACTCGTGGGAGCGCGCCGCGGGCGCCTACGAGGCGATGTACCGCCGCGCCGTCGCCAAGCGGCGCGGCGTCGCGCAATAAAACGGGGCGCCCCGAAGGACGCCCCGTTTTGGGGTCACGTGCGAGCGTTGACTAGAGCGACGTGCAGCCGCCGACCGTCAGGTCGCTGATCGACCACCAGTGCTGGTTGCCGTTGGCGGTGTTGATCTGGACCTTCAGGTACCGCATCTGCGTCGTGGCGAACGAGAACGTCTGCGAGCCCGAGCAGGCGCTGCCCGCGCTCACGATCTTCGTCCAGGTCGAGCCGTCCGACGACGCGAAGATGTCGTACTTGGCGGCGTTGTCGTTGTTCGTGCTGTTGAGCGTGACGCTCGAGATGGTGACCGGACCGCCGAAGTCGACCTGGTGGTAGTTGCCGGCGGCCATCGCCGCGCCCGTCGTGTAGCGCGTGCTCGAGTCGTTGTCGATCGCGTCGCCGGCGTCGTTGCCGTTGACCGAGGCCGTCGCCGCCCAGCTGTGGTAATCGCAGTAGTTCGACGAGGTCGAGCTCACCGTCGTGTTGATGATCTCCATCCAGTCGAGGTCGGGCGCCGAGTGCGTGTCGTCGGCCGTGACGTAGATGGTGTTGTTCGTGCCCTTGTTGAAGCCCGAGAGGCTGATCGTCGTTCCGAACGGGTTCGACCAGTCGTTCTGGCCGGGGAACGCGACGTCCTGGTTCGCGCCGCCGTTGACGCTGAAGCGCAGGTAGCGGTTGCTCGTGCCGACCGCGTCGCCGTTCGTGGTGTAGATGACGAGGTTGTTCGTGCCGGCGAGCGCGACGTTGACGTTCGAGAACTTCACGCCCTTGCTCGGACCGATGTAGCCGACGCGCTTGCCCATGCCATTCTTGGCGTCGGCGATGATCGCGCAGCCGTTGAGGCCCGGCGTGGTGCAGCCGTTGGTCACGAAGCCGTAGCGCGCGTCCGCCCAGACGTGGTTGTTGTCGAAGCCGCCGCCGACGGCGTCCTCGGCCTGGAAGGTGATGCCACGCCACACGGTCATCGGGAAGTCCCACTCGTGCCCGTTGACCGTGCAGGACTCGGCGCCGTCGCTGATCGACTCGCCCGACGAGAGCGCGTGCATCTTGCACGCGCCCGTCGAGTGCGAGTTGTCGCAGCGGCCGTCCATGCCGGCCGACGACGGCCACGCGTTCGAGTACGGCACGGCGCCCTGCGCGAAGCCGAGGCGGCCCGGGACGACGTTCTGGTCGGCGCCGGGGCCGTTGCAGAAGTAGCCGTCGAGGTTGTTGTTGGCGTTCGTCAGCATGATCTGGCCGAAGAACGTGCCCTCGCGCGTCGGGAACCAGGGCGACTGGCCCCAGCCGACCGATGTCATCGGCGCGTCCATCCACAGCGGGATGTGAACGCCCGACGTGTTGATGTGGGCCATGAGGCAGGCCGACAGCTTCTCAGAGCAGGCCTGGTTGCAGCCGTTGGCCTCGTATTCGGGCGCGAGGCCGATCGAGCCGGGGTAGGTGTAGTTGATGCCGAACTGATCCTGCTTCACGAGCGAGTGGCCCGAGGGCAGGGCGCACTTGACGAGGTACGAGACGGTCTTGCGGCCGTCGTCCGTCGTCATGAGGCCGTTGACCGAGCCGAGGCCGTTGGCGCTGTTGAGGCCGTTGGCCATGTTGAGGCCGTTGACCGAGCCCAGGCCGTTGGTGCCGTTGAAGCCGTTGGCGGCGTTGAAGCCGTTGACGCCGTTGAAGCCGTTGACGCCGTTGAGGCCGTTGACCGAGCCGAGGCCGTTGGCGGCGTTGAGGCCGTTGGCGGCGTTGAGGCCGTTGGCGGCGTTGAGGCCGTTGACGCCGTTCATGCCGTTGATGCCGTTCAGGCCGTTCTCGACGTTCAGGTTGCTGCTGCTCGACGTCGCGGTGCCGTCGCTGCCGACGTCCGTGCCCGCGCCCGACGACATGTCGCTACACCCCACGAGGGCCGTCGTCAGTCCCAGTGAAGCGCCGATCCATCCCAGCCTTCTCAGTGTCACCTTGTCCATGTCCATCCCTCTCCTTCGGTAGCCCGGCCAGCTCGGGGAGCTCCGTGGGCTTTGCGTCGCCCGGTCACCCGGGGTTTGCTTTTTCCAGAGCGGCAAAATGCCGTTGCACACAGACAAAGCAGTAAGTGTGCCTACTAAATAAAATTGCAACCCAAGGTAAATCAGGTGCTTCCGGGTGTGATATCTACACAGCGTTGTTTGCTGGGAAACAAAGTCGTTGCGACGTCAGCAACCAAAAACCGAGCGATTCTAGCTAGTTGTGATCTTAGCCACACTCGCCATGAGGCCTGGGGACCCCGATCACGCGAACGATTCGGCCCCGAGTGCCGCGCGAATACCGCCAAAACGAAAAGGGGCGCCCCGAAGGGCGCCCCTGATCCGAGCTGCGGCTCCGAAGAGCGCGGCCGTTACAGCGTGCAGGCGGTGTTGAGCTCGCCGATCGACCACCAGTTGCTGTTCGCGTTCGCCGTGATGATCTGGACGCGAATGGCGCGGATGGCCTGGACCGGGAAGGTCATCGTCGCCTTCGTCCCGCCCGTGGCCGAGGCCGCGAGCGTGATGTTGAAGTTCGTGCCGTCCGTCGAGCCGAGCAGTTTGTACGTCGCCGGGTAGTCGGACGAGCTCGTCTGCGAGTTGTCGAGCGTGACCTGGCTGAGCTTGACGATGCCACCGAAGTCGACCTGGTAGTAGTCGCCGGCGGCCATCGCGCGGCCCGTCGTGAAGCGCGTCGAGAGGTTGTCGTCGTTACCCGAGCCGGCCGTGCTGCTGTTGACGCTCGCGGTCTCCTTCCACTTCGTCTCGTCGCAGGTGCCCGTCGTGACGATGTTGACGCCGGCCGAGCTGTTGACGATCTCGATCCAGTCGAGGTCGGGCGCCGCGTGCGTGTCGTCGGCCGTCACGTAGATGGTGTTGTTCGTGCCCTGGTTGAAGCCCGACAGCGAGATCGTCGTGCCGACGGGGTTCGACCAGTCGTTGTTGCCCGGGAACGCGAGGTCCTGGTTCGTGCCGCCGTTGACGCGGAAGCGGAGGTAGCGGCCGTTCGTGCCGATGGCGTCGCCGTTCGTGGTGTAGATGACGAGGTTGGCGACGCCGGCCTGCGCGACGTTGACGTTGGTGAACTTCACGCCCTTCTTCGGGCCGATGTAGCCAACGCGCTTGCCCATGCCGTTCTTGGCGTCGGCGATGACGGCGCAGCCGTTGAGGCCCGGCGTGTTGCAACCGGTCTGGAACCCGTAGAGGGCTTTGGCCCAGTTGCCATTGCTGTCGAAGCCGCCGCCCTCGGCGTCCTCGGCCTGCGCGGTGATGCCACGCCACACCGTGATCGGGTAGTTCCAGGTCGTGCCGTTGACGGTGCACGAGTCGGCGCCGTCGCCGCCCGAGTGGATCGAGCAGCCACCGTGGCTACCATGGTTCGAGTCGCAGAGGCCGTCCATGCTCGCCGTCGTAGGGAAGGCGTTGGCGTAGGGGACCTTGCCCTGGTTGAAGCCGAGACGGCCCGGAACGACGTTCTGATCGGCGCCGGGGCCGTTGCAGAAGTAGCCGTCGAGGTTGTTGTTGGCGTTCGTCAGCATGATCTGGCCGAAGAACGTGCCCTCACGCGTGGGGAACCAGGGCGACTGGCCCCAGCCGATCGCGTCCATGGGCGCGTCCATCCACAGCGGGATGTGAACGCCGGACGAGTTGATGTGGGCCATGAGGCAGGCCGACAGCTGCTCCGAGCAAGCCTGGTTGCAGCCGCCCGTCTCGTACTGCGGCGCGAGGCCGATCGAGCCGGGGTACGTGTAGTTCACGCCGTTCTGGTCTTGCTTG
>DASZRT010000126.1:0-2194 GCA_035549075.1 Polyangia bacterium
CGCGGGCGCGGCGCGCGAGCCGACGGCGCGCGAAACGTGCGCGCGCCGCCGCGTCGAGCCGATCGGGCGTCGGCGCGGCGCGCCCGTCGGGCGGCGCGAAGGCGAGCATGCGGCCGAGCACCGCGGCGCGCGCGACGACGGCCGGCTGCGACGACGGCGCGTCACCTTGATGCACGACGAACGTGTCGGCGCCTTCGTGAAAGAGCTGCATGACGCGATGAAGAAGCAGGCCGTCGCCCACCGTCGCGAGCAGCACGACGTCGCCCGCGCGCTCCGAGCCCGGCAGCCACGCGCCGACGCTGACCTTCGCACCCTTCGTGATCGTCGGCTCCATGCTCGTGCCCACGACCTCGATCGTCGCCGGCAGCCCCTGGGCGAGCACGAAGCGCAAAGCCTCGGGACGAAGCTGCATCGCCCGCGAGACTAACCTAAGCTCGGCGCCATGCGCGTGACCGTCCTCTACTTCGCCGTGCTGCGCGAGCGCGTCGGCGCCGAGCGCGAGACGCTCGACGTGCCGGCGCCCGGCGACGTCGCGGCGGCGCGCGCGGCGCTCGCGACGCGCCACCCGGCGATAGCGCCGCTCTTGCCGATCGTGCGCAGCGCCGTCAACCGCGCCTTCGTCCCCGACGCGCACGCGCTCGCCGAAGGCGACGAGCTCGCGCTGATCCCCCCCGTGGCCGGCGGAGCCGGCGACAAGGTCGCGATCACCCGCGCGCCGCTTTCGCTCGCCGACGTCGTCGCGCAGGTCGAGGGCCCCGGCCGCGGGGGCGTCGTCACCTTCTCGGGCGTCGTGCGCCGCGACGGCCACATGATCCCCGACGTCGTGCGCCTCGAATACGAAGCGTACGAGGAAATGGCCGTCGAGGTCCTCTCGGAGATCGCGCAGGAGCTCGAGCGCGAGCTGCCCGGCGTCCGCGTCGCGATCCATCACCGCACGGGCGCCCTCTCTGTCGGCGAGACCGCCGTCGTGATCGCCGCCGCCGCGCCCCACCGCGCCGAGGCCTTCACCGCTTGCCGCGCCGCGATCGATCGTCTGAAAGAGCGCGCCCCCATCTGGAAAAAAGAGATCGGCGAATCAGGCGGCGTGTGGCTCGGCCTCGGCGCTTGAAGGCGAAGCCAATCGGTATCGTTTGACCTTGTCGCAGAAGGTGCTGCGCGCCATGCCGAGGGCGCGCGCGGCGCGGCGGCGGCTGCCACCGTGGCGTTCCAGCGCCCAGCGCAGGACGTGCCGCTCGATCTCGTCGAAGGTGAGGCCTTCGAGCCGAAGGACGTCGGCGCGCTCGGACGGTGGCGCTGGCACGACCGCCAAGCGGCGCGCGGGCGGCGCGGGCTCTTCGCCGAAGCGGAACGGCGGGGGCGCCGGCAGATCGAGATCGCCGTCGGTGATGCGATCGCGCGTCAAGATGGCGGCGCGTCGCACGACGTTGCGGAGCTCGCGCACGTTGCCCGGCCACGGCGCCCCGCGCAGCGCCGCGATCGCCGAGGCCTCCAAACGGCGCGGCCCGACCTCGCGCTCGATCTCGCGGAGAAAGCTGGCCGCGAGGACGGCGACGTCGTCGCGACGCGCGCGCAGGGGCGGCAGCGCGAGCTCGAAGCCGGCGAGCCGGTAGTAGAGGTCCTCGCGGAACGCGCGACGCGCGACCTCGCTGGCGAGGTCACGCAACGTCATCGCGACGACGCGCACGCGCACGGCGATCTCGCCGACGCCACCGACGCGCCGGACGCGCCCGGTCTCGAGCGCGCGCAGCAGCTTCGGTTGCAGCTCGAGCGGCAGCTCGCCGATCTCGTCGAGCACGAGCGTGCCGCCCGACGCCTCCTCGAACACGCCGGCGCGCCGCGCGCCCGCGCCCGTGAAGGCGCCGCGCTCGTGCCCGAAGAGCTCGCTCTCGGCCAGGTCGCGCGGCAGCGCGCTGCAGTTGACGGCGACGAACGGGCCGTTGGGCGTCGAGCCCAGGTCGTGGATGGCGCGCGCGAGCAGCTCCTTGCCCGTGCCGCTCTCGCCCGTGACGAGCACCGGCACGGAGGTGCGCGCCACGAGCGCGGCGCGCGCGAGAACGTCGCGCAGCGCGGGATCGTCGCCGAGGATCGCCGCGAGGGCACCGCGTGGAGTGGCCGTCATGCGCGACGTTGTCGGCGCGGCGCGCGCGCGGTTGCGCGGGCTACTGCGCGGGCGGGTTGTCGTCGGGCGGCGGCC
>DASZRT010000127.1:0-32388 GCA_035549075.1 Polyangia bacterium
GTCGTTGGGGGCCCGCGGGGGGCCCCCCCTACTCTAACGCCGACGGCGGCGGCGCGCCGTGAGAACGGCGCCGAGCAGCAGGCCGAGGGCCGACGCGTTGCCGCCGAGGCCCGTGCCGCCGACGACGCAGCCGCAGCCGCCGCCCCCGCCGCCCGACTTCGACTCGGACGAGCCGTCGTTGTTGCCCGTGCCGCCGCCCGTACCGCCGCCCGCGCCCGTCGAGCCGCCGCCCGCCGTGCCGCCGCCGCCCGTGCCCGCGCCGCCGTCGGCGCCGCACAGCTGGGTCACGTCGGTGCAGCTGGCCGCGACGTCCGGCGTCTTGCAGGTGCCGAGGCCGGCGCAGCGCTTCGTCGTGAGGTCGTGGTAGTCGGCGCAGCTCGTGTCGAGCGTGTCGCAGTCGATCGTGCCGCACGCGTCGTCGTCGTCCGGCTGGATGTTGCAGAGGCCCGAGCCGTTGCACGACTTGCAGGTGCCGCAGGTCGTCCCCGCCGACGGGAACAAGCAGTGCGCGTGGCCGTCGCACATGCCGCCGCACTTTCCGCTCGGATCGCTCGCGCTGTTGATGCAGTCGTGGTTCGGATCCGTGCCCGCCGGAACGGGGACGCACGTGCCGACGGTGCCTGGCAGGTTGCAGCTGCCGCACTGATCGCAGTTGACGTTGCAACAAACGCCGTCGCTGCACGTGCCGGAGCCGCACTGCGCGTTTCGGTCGCAGGCGTGGCCGAGGCCGAAGACGGCCGGGCACGTGGCCGTGCCGCCCGATCCGGCGTCGGAGCCGCCTCCGTCCGCGCCGCCGTCGGAGCCGCCCGCGCTGCAGTAGAAGTCCTGCGCGCACTCGGGGTCCTGCGTGCAGTCCTTCCCGCACTGCGCGGCGCCGTTCGTGTCCGTGTAGCAGCGGAAGCCGTTGCACGGCATCGTCACCTTGTTCGTCGGGGGGCAGTGACCCGCGCCATCGCACGTGAGCTCGCTCGTGATGAGGCCGCTCAGCGCTTGGCAGCCGGCGGGCGCGCAAACGGTGCCCGCCGCGATGAAGCGGCAGGCCCCCTGCCCGTCACACGTACCGCCGCACTTGGGATCGCCCGTGCAGTCTTTGCGCAGGTCCATGCCGTCGGGCACGGGCACGCACGATCCGGCCGAGCCCGGAACCGCGCACGAGCGGCACTTCCCGCCGCAAGCGCTGTCGCAGCAAACACCGTCGACGCAGTTGCCCGAGCCGCACTCGTTGTCGAGCTTGCAGCCCGTGCCGTTCGCTTTCTTGCCCGTCGTGCACGTGTGCGTCGTGCTGCAGTAGTTCGGCGCCACGCACTTGCCGTCGGTCGTGCCCGAGACGACGCCCGTGCAGGTGCCGACCGAGCCGACGACGTTGCACGCGTAGCAATCGTCGCCGCAGGCCGAGTCGCAGCAGACGCCGTCGACGCAGTTGTTCGAGCCGCACTCGGTGCCGGCGGCGCACGTGAGGCCGTTCGGCTTGAGGCCCGACTGGCAGGTGCCAGCGGCGTCGCAGTACTGCGAGCCGTTGCACGCGGGCGCCGAGTTCAGGTCCTGCGAGCCGGCGATGACGTTGACGCAGCTGCCTTCCTTGCCTTTGACGGCGCACGACTGGCACGTGCCGCCGCACGCGCTGTTGCAGCAGACGCCGTCGGAGCAGAAGCCGCTGCCGCAGTCCGAGCTGCCGTTCGGGCAGGCCTGGCCGTTGGGCTTCTTGTCCATGCCGCACGTGCCGCTGCCCGTGCAGTACTGCGTGGCGCCGTCACACGTCTGCGTCGCCGTGTGGTCGGGCAAGCCGGCGGCGATCGGCGTGCAGCTGCCTTCCGAGCCGGTCTGGCCGCACGTGTAGCAGGTCTGGTTGCACGGGCTGCCGCAGCAGAAGCCGTCGATGCAGTACGTGCTCGAGCACTGGCCGCTGGCCGTGCACGGCTTGCCGTTCGCCTTGGGGCCGTTCGTGCAGACGCCGCTGCCGTCGCAGAAGCGCGATTGGCTCGGATCCGACGAGCAGGTGCCGGGGTCCTCGATGCCGTTCGGCACGGGCGAGCACTGGCCCTTCTTCGAGTTGAGGTTGCACTGCATGCAGGCGCCGTTGCAGTCGGTGTCGCAGCAGACGCCGTCGGCGCAGTGGCCGGTCGCGCAGTCGGCGTAGGTCGAGCACGCGGCGCCGATGCGCGCCTTGCACGTCTGGGTGGCGTCGCAGGCCTGATCGCTCGCGCACGTGTCGTCGGGCGAGCCGGCGGGCACGTTCTGGCACGTGCCGAACATCCCGGGCACGTTGCAGGCCTTGCACATGCCGTTGCACTGCGCGGCCGTCTGCGCGCAGCACACGCCGTCGACGCAGTTGCCCGACATGCAGCCCTTCGCCGAGGCGGCGGTACAGCCGGCGCCGTTGGGGCGCGGCGCGCTGTTCGGCACGTACTCCCAGATCTCCGACGGGCCGTACGTGCTGTCGGCCGGCACCGAGCCGCCGTACATGTACGTCGTGCCGCGGACGGTGTCGAACGTCATGCCGTGGTTCTCGCGCGGCAGAGGGCGCACGCCGGGCGGCGTCGTCTCCGTCCACGTCTTGGCGTTGCCGTCCCACTCCCATGAGTCGTCGATGTCGGCGTTGAGGCCCGTGACCTGCGCGTGGCCGCCGTACATGACGATGACCCGGCGCGCGGAGTCGTAGGCGATCGCGTGGTAGTAGCGGCCGACGGGCGAGGTCGTCCCGGTCGCCGCGGGGCGATCTTCCCACGTGCCCAGCGTCGTGTCCCACTCGATGACCTCGGTGTCGTAGACGTAGCCGACGTTGGTGACGTACGAGTAGCCGCCGAGCATGACGAGCTTGCCGCGATCGCTGTCGAAGGCGAGCTCGTAGTAGCTGCGATAGTTGAGGATCGTCGGCTGCGGCGTCTGCGTGCGGTTCGCCCACGTGTTGAGCGCCGGGTCGTACTCCCAGATCGTGTAGCCCGAGGGGTTGAAGAGGATGACCTTGTCGCGGGCGGCGTCGTAGAACATCGAGTGCCCGTAGATCTGCCCCGGGCGCATGCCGCTCACGGTGATCGGCGACCACGTGCGCGTCGTCGGATCCCACTGCCAGAGATCGTCGTAGGTCGCGGCGCCCGTGCCGCCGTAGAGCAGCAAGCGATCGCGCTTGCTGTCGTAGACCATGGCGCTGAGGTAGCGGGCGTCGGGCTTGGTGTCGACGGTCGTGCGCTGGAGCCACGTCGCGTCCGTGCCCGACCACTCCCACGTGTCCTGCTTGTAGAGGTTGTCGGCCGAGCTGCGGCCGCCGAAGAGCATGAGCTTGCCGCGCTTCGTGTCGAAGGCGAGCGCGGGGTTCTGGCGCTGCAGCGGCCCGTTGAACGGCACCGAGCGGTTCGTGAAGCCGTAGGCTGTCGTGTCGAACTCCCAGAGCTGGCGCGCCTGATAGAGGCCGGCGAACACGACGATGACCGCGCGGACCGGATCGTAGGTCAGCGTCGGGTAGTAGTTCGGCGTGTTGATCGTCGCCGCGTCCGGCGCCGTGACCTTCTTCCAGGCCGGCGTCACGGGATCCCACTCGTAGATGTAGTCGTCGGATTCGTAGAGGACGGTCTTCTTCGTGACCGGGTCGTGCGCGAGGCGCTCGTAGCCTTCGTAGTAGTAGTAGGCGGGCGCATCACCCGTCGTGATGAACTGCTGCCACGTGCCCGCCGAGGCGTCGAGCTCCCACGTCTCGTTGACCCAGCTGCCCGTGCCCGTGCCCGTGTTGCCGCCGTAGACGACGAACTTCTTGCGGCCCGTGTCGTAGACCATCGTGTGGCCCCAGCGGGCCGGCGGCTTCGTGCCGGCGATCGTCCGCTGCGTCCACGTGCCCGCCGTGCCGTCCCAATCCCAGACGTCGTTGAGGCGCGTGCCCGTCTCGTCGATGCCGCCGAAGAGCACGATCTTCTTGCGGTCCGGATCGTAGAGCATCGTGAAGTCGTGACGCGCCGAGGGCTGCGCGCCTGCGATCTGGCGCTCGGCCCACGTCGACGTCGTGCCGTCCCACTCCCACTGATCGGGGATGAAGAAGCTCGCGGCCGGTTGCCAGCCGCTGAAGAGGAAGGTCTTCTTCGTGTTGGGGTCGTAGGCCAAGCCGAAGCCCGAACGCGCGCCCGGCGTCTTGCCCGTGGGCGTGCGTTGGGTCCACGTGCCCTTCGTGCCGTTCCACTCCCAGGTGTCGCCGTAGTACGGCCCGTTGGAGTTCTGCTGGCCGCCGTACATCACGATGAGGTTGCGGTCGGTGTCGTAGGTCGACTGGTGCTCGTAGCGCTGCTGCGGCCAGCTGCCCCAAAGGTTGTTCCAGGTGGCCGGGTTCGCGACGATCGCCGATTGCTGGACCGAGACCGAGGCGTCTGCGGCCTCGCCCACGGGGTGCCCGATCTTCGGGCTACAGGCCGCGATCCCAGCGAGTGCGACGGCCGCCACGGCCGCCATTCGCGTGCGGCCGAACGCCGGCTGCAGCTTCGCGATGCCACCGAGCGCGACGACGCGCCCTCCGTCGAGACAAACGGGCCTCGTCATCAATCCAATCCCCCTTCAGGCTAGAGCGACAGCAACACCGGCCCAGAAAACGGCCGACGCAACCCTACGCCGCACGTAACGAGCAGGGCAAGAGGATATTCCGCAAACAGGTTGCAATACGGTTGATCGCCACGAAGGCGGCTGCGCATAATTCGCCGCGATGCGGAGAGCCAGCGTGGCGTCGACGAGGCTGGCGAGGGCGGCGGGCGTCGTCATCTCCTTGGTCGTCTCGGTGTCGGCGGCCCGCGTGACGGCGGCCCCTTCGGCGCAGGCCGCGGCAGCGACGGAGCAGGCGCGCCGCGACGAGGCAAAGGCCGCGTTCGCGCGCGGCAACACGGCCTACAACCTCGGCCGCTACGCCGACGCCATCACCGAGTTCGAGAAGGCCTACGCGCTCTCGAGGCTGCCCGACATCCTCTTCAACCTCGGCCAGTGTTACCGCAAGCAATGGGAGGCCGAAAAACGAAGCGAGCTGGGGCGGCGCGCGCTTCATTATTACGACGCGCTTTTGCGCGAGGCGCCGCAATCGAAGGTGCGGCCCGACGCCGAACAATTCGTCGCCGAGCTGGGGCCGGCCGTTGCGCTCGCCGAAACGCAAGAGCGCCAGGGCGCGATCGCGGCCGCGCGCGGCGCCGACGCGCTCAAGCTCGCGCAGACGATGTTCCAGGCCGGGCAGCTCGCCGACGCCGCGGGCGTGCTCGATCGTTTGTTGCGCGAGCCCGGCAACCGGCGCGAGCTGCTGGCCGAGGCTTATTTGCTTCGCGGGCGCGTCGCCGCGGGCTCGGGCGACGTGCTCGCCGCCGAGGCGCAGCTCAAGCGCGCGCTCGAGCTGCGGCCGTCGGCCGAGATCACCGACGCGCGTCCGCAAGAGGCGAGCGCGCTCGCGGCGGCGCGCCAGAGCGTCAACGCCGCGGCCGCGGGCGGGCTGCGCCTCGTGCAGACGCCGCTCGGCGAGGTGCCCGCGCAGAAGCCGGCGCGCGTCGACGTCAAGGTCGAGGGCGACGCCGAGCGCATGGTCGACGCGCTCGAGCTCGCGTACCGCCCCGGCGAAGGCGGCGCGTTCCTCACGGCGCGCGCGAAGCCGCCGACGGCGCCGCTCGAGGTGCCCGCGCCCGTGCTGCACGCGGGCGCGCGCGTCGACTACTACGTGAGCGCGCTCGACGAGCACGGCGGCGTCCTCGCCGAGACGGGCACGGCGACGCTGCCGTTCCGCCTGCAGGTCGAGTCGCCGCCGCCGGCGTACGTCGCAGGTCCGCCGCGCTGGTACCAGAAGTGGTGGCTGTGGACGATCGTGGGCGCCGTCGCGACAGGCGCGGGCGTCATCACCTACGTCGAGACGCGGCCCGAGAAGATCCAAACCATCAACGGGCCGACGAACCCATGAACAATCGAAGGACGATGGCCAGGACGATCGCGCTCGCGGCGCTCGCGCTCGGCGCGGCGACGTGCGCGCAGCCGGCGGGGCTCGTCGTCGACGTCGACCTCGGGTCGTTTCAGTCGAGCGCCGCCGAGGTGCGCGTCATCCTGCACGCGCCGCACGGGTTCATGCGCGCCACCCAGGCCGACGACGTCACGGGCCCGGGCGTCACGCAGGAGGACGTCGACGGCGACGGCACGCTCGACCTCGTCATTCGCTTCATCGCGATCCCTTCGTCGGGCAAAGAGCACTTCCTCGTCTCGACGAAGAACGACGCCGCCATCGACATCCACGGCGAGGCCGTCGCGTTCGACAGCATGAAGATCATCGCCAACGCCACGGGCGATGCGACGCTCCCCGGCGGCGGCCGCGCGACGCTCGCGCTCGCGCTCGCGGCGGCGTCGCCCGGCACGGTCGGTCCCGGCACGCGAAGCACCGATCTGCTGACGGCCTCGGCCGACGCGACGATCAAGGCGCCCGCGTCGACGGCCGGCGTCACCTCGGTCGCCGCCTGCGCCTTCGACGGCGACGGCAAGAAGAACGATCTCGTCGTCGGCGTCGCCAGCCTCGATCGCGACGCCTCGCGCACGCAGGCGGGCGCCGTGTTCGTCGTGTTCGACGTCAGCGGCGCCGTGACGCTCGATCCGCACGACGCGAGCCAGCTGGTGTTCTACGGCGACATGGCGGGCGATCATTTGGGCGCGTCGGTCGCGTGCGCCGATCTCAACGGCGATCCCTTCGATGATCTGATCGTCGGCGCGCCGAACGCCGAGAACGGCGCGGGCCGCGTCTACGCCGTCTACGGCAAGCAAGCGTTCAACCGGCGCGCCGTCGACGTCGGCACGAACGCCACGATGTCGGAGCGCGCTGACGCCCTGTGGGGCCCCGTGGTCGTCGCGCCCGCGACCGCAACAGCGTCCGGCCACTTCGGCAGCCCGCTGTTCGCGTTCGCCGACGGCGCGGGCAAGACGCGGGTCCTCGCCGCCGAGCCCGACGCCAAGAAGGTTCACCTGCTGCCGGCGGCCGCCGCCGCGGGCGCGGTCACCGACGTCTCGCTGCCCGACCACCCCGTCTTCACGGGCGTGACGGCGACGTCGCTCGCCGCGGGCGACTTCGACGACATGAAGACGGGCGTCGACGTCGTCGTCGGCGATCCGTCGTACATCCCCATGAACCAGGTCGCGGCGAGCGGCGCCGTGTTCGTGTTCGCCAACGTCGATCCCGCGGGCGTGGCCGCGACGGCCGCCACCGCGGCCACGACGACGATCGTGGGCGACGGCAACGGCTTCGGCCGCGCTGCGCTCGCGCTCGACTCGACGGGCCGTGGGCAGGATCTGCTGGTGAGCCAGCCCTCGGGCGGCGACGGGCGCGGCCTCGTCTACCTCTACGCGCACGACGGTGACTTCTTCCACGCGCCCATGCGCGACTTCAAGGCGACGCAGAAGAAGGGCTCGCCGCTCGATCTCGGCGACGCCAACGCCGGCTTCGGCGGCGCGCTCGCCGCGTGCGCCAACGGCACGGGCGCGACGGCGACCTACGGCCTCGCGGTCGGTGCGCCGGGCACGACGCGTGTCGCTTCACGTTCGAACGCGGGCGGCGCCTACGTCCTCGCGACCGGCGGCGGCTTCACGATCCTCGAGCGCCTCTACGGCGCCAACGCCAACGATCGCCTCGGCAGCGCCGTCGCCTGCGGCGACTTCAACGGCGACGGCCGCGGCGACCTCGTGACGATCGCCCCCGCCGCCATGGGCGTCGCGACCGGCTCGGGCGTCGCGTACGTCCTCTACACGCACGCGCAGTAGCGCATGCGAAAGTCGCTCAGCTCTTCTTCGAAACGATCTGCGAGATGTCGCGCACGGCGCCGCGTGAGGCGCTCGTCGTGAGCGCGGCGTAGGCCTGCAGCGCGAGCGAGACCTGGCGGTCGCGGTTTGGCTTCCAGGCGCTGGCGCCGCGCGCGTCCATCTTCTTGCGCCGCTCGGCCAGCTGCGCGTCGCTGATCGCGAGATCGATGCGGCGGTTTGGGATGTCGATCTTGATGGTGTCGCCCTCTTCGACGAGGCCGATCGCGCCGCCCTCGCCCGCCTCCGGCGACACATGGCCAATGCTCAGGCCAGATGTCCCGCCCGAGAAGCGGCCGTCGGTGACGAGCGCGCACGCCTTGCCGAGGCCCTTGCCCTTCAAGAACGACGTCGGGTAGAGCATCTCCTGCATGCCGGGGCCGCCCTTCGGGCCTTCGTAGACGATGACGACGACGTCGCCCGCGACGACCTGGTCGGCGAGGATCGCGTCGCACGCCGCGTCCTGCGAGTGGAACACGCGCGCGCGGCCCTCGAACTTGAGGATCGACTCGTCGACGCCGGCCGTCTTCACGATGCAGCCGTCGACGGCGATGTTGCCGTGGAGCACGGCGAGGCCGCCGTCCTTCGAGTAGGCGTGCGCGATGTCGCGGATGCAGCCCTTCTCGACGTCGAGGTCGGCATCCTTGAAGTACTTGTCTTGCGAGAACGCGACCTGCGTCGGGACACCTCCCGGCGCCGCGAGCGCGCGCGCCTTCGCCTCGGGCGTCGCCGTCTTGCGGTGCAAGTCATTCGCTTCGATCGCCGCGCCCATCGACGCCGAGTGGACCGTGATGGCCTCGCGCTTGATGAGGCCGGCCGTGTCGAGCTCGCCGAGGATCGTGAAGATACCGCCCGCGCGGTGCACGTCCTCGACGTGGTAGTGGCCCGCGGGCGCGACCTTGCAGATGTTCGGCACCTGGCGCGACAGGCGATCGATGTCCTTCATCGTGAAGTCGACGCCCGCCTCGTGCGCGATCGCGAGGATGTGCAGCACCGTGTTCGTCGAGCCGCCCATGGCGATGTCGAGCGCCATGGCGTTCTCGAAGGCGGCCTTCGTCGCGACGCTCCGCGGACGAACCGACTCGTCGCCGTCGACGTAGCAGCGGTTCGCCATGCCGACGATGCGCTTCGCCGCCTCTTCGAACAGCTCCCAGCGGCGCGCGTGCGTCGCCAGCAGCGTGCCGTTGCCGGGCAGCGCGAGGCCGAGCGCCTCGTTGAGGCAGTTCATGCTGTTGGCCGTGAACATGCCCGAGCACGAGCCGCACGTCGGACACGCCGACCGCTCGAGCTCGCCGAGCTCGGCGTCGCTGACCTTCGAGTCCGACGACGCGATCATGCTGTCGATGAGGTCGAGCTTGCGGACCACCGGTTTGCCGTTGCGGTCGTGCGTGCCCGCGATCTTGCCGGCCTCCATGGGGCCGCCCGACACGAAGATCGTCGGCACGTTGAGGCGCATCGTCGCCATCAACATGCCGGGCGTGATCTTGTCGCAGTTCGAGATGCACACGAGCGCGTCGGCGCAGTGCGCGTTCACCATGTACTCGACGCTGTCGGCGATGAGGTCGCGCGACGGCAGCGAGTAGAGCATCCCGCCGTGGCCCATGGCGATGCCGTCGTCGACGGCGATCGTGTTGAACTCGACGCCCCACCCGCCCGCGGCGTCGATGACCTTCTTCACGCGCTGACCGACGTCGTGCAGGTGGACGTGCCCGGGGACGAACTGCGTGAAGCTGTTGGCGATCGCGATGATGGGCTTCTCGAAGTCGGCGTCCTTCATGCCCGTGGCGCGCCAGAGCGAGCGCGCGCCCGCCATGTTGCGCCCCTGCGTCGAGGTCCGGCTTCGGTATCCCTTCATCGTGGTCATCCGCGTACTCATAGCAGAAAGGAGTGCCCTCGAGCCACGGCGCGGCCCGTCGAGCGGGACGCAACCGGCCCCACGCCGCGCCGATGACGGATGTACAATGTACAACGCCATGAAGCGGTACACCGTGAGCGAGGCCCGCATGAAGATCGCGGAGGTCCTCGACGAGGCGGAGCGCGGCGAGGAGGTCCTCATCGAACGACGCGGCATCCGCTTTCGAATCCTCGCCTCGGAGCGTCCGCGCGCGAAGCGCCCGCTCGTCAAGATCCGCATCCTCGACCCCGCGATCGAAGCCGGCGACTGGACGTGGAAATGGGGTCCGGGGGGCTTCACGTTCGTCCCCGGCGACGGCAGCAACACGACACGAGCGAGCAGGCCGGGCAAGTCGAGCAAGTCGGGCAAGTCGAGAAAGCCCCGATGATCCTCCTCGACACCCACACGCTCATGTGGCTCTTGTCAGGCCACAAGCGCGCTCGGAGGCTTCCGCCACGAGAGCGCCTGTTCGTCTCGCCCGTCACCCTCTTGGAGCTCCGGCTGCTCGAGGAGATCGGTCGGTTCGAGATCGAGAGCTCGGCGCGGCTCGAGGACGATCCTCGCTTCGCCGTGGACAACCCTTCCTCGGCGGCTCTGTTCGATGCCGCGGCTCGGTTGCCGTGGACGCGCGATCCCTTCGACCGGCTCGTCGTGGGCCACGCCCTCATGCGCTCATGGCGGCTCGCGACCGCCGACACGCGGATCCTCGACTATCTGCCGAGAGAATCTGTCTTCGAGATCTGACGGGCCGGACGGCTACGCGCCGGCGCTGGCTTCTTCGAGGGCGTAGGACTCTTCGGCCTCGGGGTACGCGATCGTGCGCGCCCCGACGGCGGTCAGCGTCCAGTCGACGATCTGCAGGCGCACGCCGAGCGCCTCTTCGGCTTGCTGCACGGTGAGCAGCTGCCACGCGAGGCGCGTGCGGCTGTCGCTCGCGAGCGCGCCCGCGCAGGGCGTGGTCAACCGGACGCCTCGGCCCAGCTTCTCGACGAGACCGCCCGATGGCAGGCGAATGATCTTCATGTCCATGTTCGCGCTCCCCTCGACCATGGAAACACGCGAGCGAGAGAGCGCAAGAAAACCGCTATTCGACGACGCGGCCGCGGAAGCGACGGCCGCCGGGCGGCAGCCAACCCGCGGGCCGGGACGTGGCCCCCGACGGCGTCTCGGGCGCGGGCGCGGGCACGGCCGACGCCGCGGGCACGGGCATCGCCGGCAGCACGCCGGACGCGAGCGCGGGCGAGATGCGGCGGCCCACGAGGTTCGCGGCCATGCGCAGCGCCGGCATGTTGACGGCGCCCTCGGCGACGATGCACAGCATGCCGTCGCCGAGGATCTTGAGGTACAGCTTATGGTCGCGGAAGCGCACGACGGCGACGTCGAGCGCGTCGCCCACGGCCGCGAACGTGTCGCGCAGACGCGCGAGGCGCCCGCTCGCTTCGGACAGCGCGCCGTCGTCGAACATCGGCGGAATCTCGCGCGCGACGAGCTGGCCACCGCCCGAGAACACGAAGCTGCCCATGATGCCCGAGACGTCTTTGAGCGTGCCGAGGGTCGCGCCCAGGTCGGCGAGCGTCGTGACGGGGCCGGTCACAGGCCGAGCCTCTCACGAAGCGCCTGGAGATCCAGATCGGGCCGCGGCTTGAGCACGACGACGTCGCCCTCGCCCTCGTCGAACACGAGGCAGCGCCCCTGCGTGAAGACGCACTCGAGCGCGACGAACCCTTCGAACCCCAGCAGCTCGCCCGTGAGCTGGACGAGGCGGTGCGCGTAGGCCGCCGCCTCGGCGAGCTCCTCGGTGCCTCCGCGGTTGCGGATGACCGCGCCCGCCGCCGACAAGCGCAGCATGACGGGAAAGTCGGTTGCCGACTCGGATCGCCCGATGGGCGCCGGCGGCGTCGGTTTGTCCTCGATGTTGGGATTGCGCATCTCGACCTCCCCGGCGTCCTCGATCTCCGTGAGCTCGACGTCCTCGATCGCGAGCTCGACGTTGGCGTCGAGCTCGGCTCCACGTTCGCCGCGCCCCGGGAACGCGACGAGGTTGGAAGCGCCTCGCTCGTCTCGCCGTTGCGCCGCGTGCAGCAGCAGCCCTTCGTGCGTCATGTCGATCGTCGGCGGGCCGCTCGGCCACGCGCGGTCCGACGCGCGGTACGTGCCGTGCGTCCAGTCGAGGATCTCGAGCGCCGCAGCGACGCCGCGCGCGCGTGCCGTCGATGCGTGCACGACGCGGCCACCGTCGAAGTAGAGGTAGCCCGTTCCGCCTTCGCCCGTGACCTCGACGACGGCGTGCATGCGCCCGAGGCACTCCATCTGCACGAGGTCCCACAAGCTCGCGCCGTCGATCTGTGCGTGAAAACCGACCGCGGGAACGGGGGTCGCGTCGCCTTCGAAGTCTCGTTTGGACGCGCTCATTCACCCACCTCCGCGGCATAGCCTTCGATTCCCATCTCGGGGACATCCAAGCCCTCGCGCTCGTCCTGCGCGGCGGAACGCGCCGGCGTGAAGGCCTCGAGGATCTTGAACGTGATGAACGTGATCGTCCCGACCCACGCGATGTTGGTGAGGACACCGATGCACTCGGCGGCCAGCTGGCCGCCGTCGCCGTAGAGCAGCCCGCGCACGGGGCCGGCGACGCCGTTCCAGCCGTCGCCGTAGCGGCCGTCGGCGAAGAGCCCGAGCGAGATGATGCCCCACGCGCCGCACACGCCGTGCACCGACGACGCGCCGACGCAGTCGTCGATCTTGAGCGTCCTCTCGATGAAGAGCGCCGAGACGATGACGAGGACGCCGGAGACGAGCCCGATGAACACGGCGGCCGGCGCCGTCACGAACGCGCACGGCGCCGTGATGGCCACCATGCCGCCCAGCATGCCGTTGCAGAGCATGCTGACGTCGGGCGTGCCGAAGCGCGCCTTCAAGTAGAAGTACGCGCCGACGGCGCCCGCGGCCGACGCGAGCATGGTGTTCACGGCGATGACGGCGATGTGCGTGTCCGTGCCCGACAGCGTCGAGCCCGGGTTGAAGCCGAACCAGCCGAACGCGAGGATGAAGGTGCCGAGCACGACCATCGGCACGTTGTGCGCGGGGATGGGCTTGGGCCGCCCGTCGAGCGTGTACTTGCCGAGGCGCGGGCCCATCATCTTGGCGCCCACGAACGCCGCGACGCCGCCCACCATGTGCACGACCGAGCTGCCCGCGAAGTCGACGTGCCCGTGGCCGAGGCCGAAGTTCTTGCCGAGCTGCGAGAGCCAGCCGCCGCCCCACACCCAGTTGCCAAAGATCGGGTACATGAACGCCGACAGCACGAAGCTGAAGGCGACGAACGACGAGAACCGCCAGCGCTCGGCCATCGCGCCCGTCGGAATCGTCGCCGCCGTGTCCATGAAGACCATCTGGAACAGGAACAGCGCCGCGACGGGCGCCGTGTAGACGGCCGGAGACAAGAAGAAGCCGTGCATGCCGAAGAGGCCGAAGTCGTGGCCCCCGATGGTGATCGTGAACTCGCGGCTCAGCGTCGGATCGTTGCCGAAGGTCGACATCGGGCCGACACCGCCCATCTGGAGGGCGAAGCCCATGATCCAGAAGCCGAGCACGCCGATCGAGTACACGAGGAAGTTCATGCCCATCGTGTGCGCGACGTTCTTCGCCCGAGTCATGCCCGTCTCGACGAGCGCGAAGCCCGCTTGCATGAACATCACGAGGAAGCCGGTGACGAGGGTCCAGACGATGTTCAGAGCCGTCTGCCCCTGCGCCACCAGCGCCTTGGTGTCCGCGAGGTCCTTCGCGAGATCGACGATCGTCGGCTCTGCCATGTCCCTGTGGACAAACTGACAGAGAATCGGTCAAGACCCGGTTTCCGGGTCGCAAACACTACGTAGCTTCGCGAGATCGCCGCGAAAACCGCGGGTCTTCTATCTACATCGCTACATCGCTACATCGCTACATCGCGACGTCGCTACCGCGCCCAGAGCACGGCCGGCTCGAGTTGCTCGGCGACAGGACCCGATGCACCCGCCATCGCAGCTCCCGAGTTTGCCACAACCCCTTGTCGGGGACGGGAGCCGCGAGCTGCGGGATGAGCTACGAGCTCAGCGGTCGACGCGGGCGCCGCCGCCCTTCATGGCCTTCTCGACCTCGGCGAGCGTCGCCATCGACGTGTCGCCGGGCGTGGTCATGGCGAGCGCGCCGTGGGCGGCGCCGCAGTCGACGGCCCACTGCGGGCCCTTGCCGGCCAGGAAGCCGTAGACGAGGCCCGACGCGAACGAGTCACCGCCGCCGACGCGGTCGAAGATCTCGAGGTTGGGGCGGGCCATCGACTCGTAGAGCTTGCCGTCGGCGTAGCAGATGGCGCTCCAGTCGTTGATCGTCGCCGTCTTGGCGTTGCGCAGGGTCGTCGCGACGACCGAGAAGTTCGGGAAGTCGACGCGCGCCTTCTCGATCATCTTCTGGAAGGCCGAGACGTCGTGGTGCGAGAGGTCGGCCGACGCGCCCTCGACCTCGAAGCCGAGCGCCGCCGTGAAGTCCTCCTCGTTGCCGAGCATGACGTCGACGTACTTCGCGAGGCCGCGGTTGACCTCCTTGGCGCGCGCCTGCCCGCCGATGCCCTTCCACAGCGAGTCGCGGTAGTTGAGGTCGTACGAGATGATCGTGCCGTGCTTCTTGGCGGCCTTCATGGCCTCCTCGGCGACGGCGGCCGTCGTCTCCGACAGCGCCGCGAAGATGCCGCCCGTGTGCAGCCAGCGCGCGCCGTCCTTGCCGAACAGCTTGTCCCAGTCGATGTCGCCGGGCTTGAGCTGGCTCGTGGCCGTGTTGCCGCGGTCGCTGCAGCCGACGGCGCCGCGCGCGCCGAAGCCGCGCTCGGTGAAGTTGAGGCCGTTGCGCACGTTGCGGCCGATGCCGTCGTACTTGACCCACTTGATGTACGACTGGTCGACGCCGCCCTGATAGATGAAGTCCTGGATGAGGCGGCCGATGGGGTTGTCGGCGAACGCCGTCACGACGGCCGTGTCGAGGCCGAAGCAGCGCTTGAGCCCGCGCGCGACGTTGTACTCGCCGCCGCCCTCCCACGCCTGGAACGAGCGCGTCGTCGTGACGCGACCGTCGCCCGGATCGAGACGCAGCATGATCTCGCCGAGCGAGACGAGGTCGAAGCGGCAGTTGGCTTTGGGCTTGATGTTCAGGGCCATGAATTCCTCTCGGGGGTGAAGGGACCTAGAATTCCCGCGCCAGCCCCGAGCCGTCAAGCGCCGTGCTACGGTCCAAGGCACCGATGAGCACGAACGAGGTGAGCGTCGGGCTCGTCGCCCTGCTGGCGATCGTGGCGCCGGCGTGCGGCGGGAGCGCGCCGTCGTACGCGCCGCCGAAGCTCACCGACGGTGGCGTTTGCTCCGGTGGTGCATGCGACGCGGTTGTCGACGTCCCCAACGACGTCCCGAACGACGCGGACGCTTCGGCGCCCACCTGCGTGCCGGCCACGAAGAGCGACGCCTCCGTGCCGGCGCGTTGTCTCGTCGTGATCGCGAGCGGCCGCAACGATCTCGTCGGCTTCGCGATCGACGGCGCGAGCGTCTTCTGGACGGAGCGTTCGGGCAGCGGCTTTGCGGTCAAGCGCGCGCCGGCGCTCGGAGGTCCCGTGAGCACCGTCGTCACGAGCGATCGCCGGGCCGTCGCGATCGGCGCCGGGAACGTCTTCCTCAACTCGGGAAACGGACTCGTCGCGACGGCGGTCGCCGACGTCAGCGCGACGGCGCCGGTCCAGGGGTTCGGCCGCAACTTCGCCGCGAGCGCCTCCGACGTGTACGTGGCCACCTGCGACGGCACCTTCGGTTCGGTGCTCGACCTGCCGACGTCCGGCGCGGCGCCGTCGATGATCGACGCCGTCGGGTGCATGAACGATCTCGCCTTCGCTGACGGGACCCTCTACGGGGCGAGCATCGGCGGCGACAAAGGCGCCATCACCGTTCCCGCGGGCGTCTGGGCTTGGTCGCTCGACGGGACGCCCGGCACGTCGCTCGTCGGCCGCCCGGCGAGGGACGCCGGCGCCTCGTACACATTGTTCGCGCCCCTGGGCGTCGTGGCCGACGCCACGAACGTCTACTGGACCGAGCACGGCCACGGCACCGCCATTCCTTCCGACGGCGCGGTCATGAAGATGCCTCTCGCGGGCGGCACGCCCGAGGCGCTCGTCTCGGGTCTGCACGGCCCGGGCGACATGGCGCTCGACGGCGACACCCTCTATTGGGGGAACACCGACGGCCGCATCATGAAGGTCAGCGTCACTGGCGGTCCAGCGACCGTGCTCGCGACCGACCAGATCGATCCGCTCAACGTCACCGTCGACGCCGACGCCGTCTACTGGACAAACCGCGGCGCCGTCGGCGCGCCCGAAGCCGCCGTGCTGCGTCTCGCACCGAAATAACGACCACGGCCGGCGTCATTTCCGCGCGGAACATTCGACCATTTCTGCCGCCCTTGCCGCGCCGAGGGCGCCCCCCATGAGAGTCCCCGCGTCATGGATCTGTCTCGCCGTCCTCGCGAGCGCTTGCGGCGCCGGGAAGAAGAAGGCCGATGCCGGACCAGAGCTCGACGGCGCTGGGAACGACGCCCAAGCAGATGTCGCGTCGTCCGAGGTCGCAGACCACGACGGCGCCGCGAGAGACGGCAACGCGAGCGACGCTGACACGGGTGATGTCGTCGAACGGGACGGGCCCTCCGAGGCCGACGGCGATGGGCCTCCCGTGAACGCGTCTTGCTCGGCCGCGATCGCCTTCGGGCCCCCGCACGCGAGCGTCGTCCGTGGCGACTTGAACCTCGGAGGGTCGCCCTACCTCGTGTGCGGCGGCAGCGACGACCACGCGCTGTTCTACGCCGTCGACGTCCCCGTCGGGCAGCGCCTCTACGTGACCGCGAAGGCCACGACCGACCACCCGACCTGGGCGCCTCGGCTCGCCGCCTTCGATTCGTGCGAGGCGACCTACTGCCTCGCGCAGGGAGGCCTCGCCGACGGTGGCACCCCGAAGATCGATTGGATCAACAACGGCCCCGCCACACACCACGTGATCGTGGCGGTGTCCTCGCGCGGCGAGGTCACGGCCCCCGAGGTCGAGGTTCGCGTCGGGCTCACCGATCTCTTCGCGAGCTGCGCGCGCCCGGTGCCCGTCCAGGACGGCACGACGTTCGTGAACATTGGCCTCGACGGCGTCGTCGCTTCGCCCACCACATGCGCCGGTCCCAACCAGCCCGCGCTCTACTACGTCGCGACTCTGCGTCCCTTCCAAGAGCTCACGACCTCGGTCGCGAACGCGGGCGCGAACTTGGGGATCCGCACGTCGTGCGACGACGGCTGTTCGAACAGCTCCTCTCCCAACGCGGGTTACTACAACGCCACGGCGCAGGAAAAGACCGTCCTCGTCGAGGTTACGAGGTCGGCGGGACCGGTCGACCTCCGCTTCTCGATTCCGCCACCTCCCTCGGGCGTCATCGTCACGCCCACGAGCGCTCTCGTCACGAGCGAGCGCGGCGACTTCGCGACGTTTCAAGTCGTCCTGGCCTCTCAACCGACGGCGCCCGTCGCCGTCGGGATCACGAGCACGCGGCCGACCGAAGGCAGGCCCAGCCCCGCCCTGGTCACCTTCGACGCGACGAACTGGCACACCCCGCAGACCGTCACGGTGACCGGCGTCGACGACGCCGTCGGTGACGGCGCGCAGAGCTACACGATCGTGACGGCGCCCGCGCGGAGCGACGATCCGCTCTACGCGGGCGTCGACGGTGACGACCTGCCGTTCACGAACCTCGACGACGAAGCTTCGCTCGTCCTCGACGGCGCCGACGAGCTCGTGACGTCGGAGGATGGGACGGCGGAGACGTTCACGGTCCGTCTCGACGTTCAGCCCACGGCCAGCGTCACCGTACCACTCGCGAGCTCGAACGTCGGCGAGGGAACGGTGAGCCCGGCGTCGTTGACCTTCACGCCCTCGAGCTGGAACGTCCCCCAAACCGTCACGGTGACTGGCGCCGACGATCGCGTCGTCGACGGTCCGCGGCCGTACGCGGTCGACCTCGGGCCGCTCGTGAGCACCGACACGCAATACGAGGGTCTCACACCTGCGAGCGTCGCCGTCACGAACCGCGACGACGACCTCTCGGACATCGAAAACGAGGTCATCGGCACGGGGAACTGCGGCATCGCCGGAACGCCCAACCAGTTCCCCGTCGCCGTCGACGACGCCGGCCGGATCTACGTCGTCGTCGAGTGCGACGACCACCTCGAGCTCTTCACGAGCGCGGACGGCGGCGCGACCTTCTCGAAACCGATCGCCATCCCCGCCACCTCGATCTACGCCGGTCCCGCGATCGCCGCCGGGCGCCCGGGGACCCTCTACGTCGTGGTCGAAGCGTGGGCGCGCGGCCTTCAGCTCATGCGCACGCTCGACGCGGGCGCGACCTGGTCCGTCCGTCCCATCGCGCCGACGGCGACAGATCTCCTGCGCGTCGCCGCCGCACGGGACACCGTCGTCATCGTCGGCAACACGCCGTTCGTCTCGGGCGTCAAACCGTCGTCGATCGTGCTCAGGAGCGACGATCGCGGGTCGAGCTTCCACGAGCAAGGCGTGCTCGACGGTCAAGTGACGGCCCTCGGCGTCGCGCGCGACGGGCGGGCGACATGGATCGTCGACGATCAGCCGCAACTCTGGGTCAGCACCGGGCCGGCCGCGGCGTTCACGTTGGCAGGCGCCGTCGACGGACCTCCCTTACGATGTTGCTACGTGTTCGGAGATGACGAGCTGTTCGCCGCGGAGCCGGGTCGGATCACCGCGACCAGCCTCGCCAATCCGACGCTGACGCAAGCGTTCGCGGGCGGGTCGGGCATGCTCTTCGCGGCGGCGATCGACACGGCGAACGTCGTGACGATCATCGACGGCGCCGGCGGCAACCTGTACGGCACGCGCTTCACGGCCGCCGGAATGACGGCGAGCTCGAAGCCCGTGACGATCTCCCCCTACCTTTCGGGCGCCGTCGCGCTCTCGCGCCACGCCGTCGGCATCGCCTCGGTCGCGGAGGACGGTGTCAGGTTCGCCGTCGCGAGCTGGTAGCGGCTACCAGCCGTGACAAGCAGCTGGTTCACCAGCTGTGGATCGTGCCGTCGAGCTTGCGGTTCACGGGGAGGTAGGCGCGCTCGTACGGGTACTTCGCGGCGAGCGTCTCGTCGATGTCGATGCCGAGGCCCGGCTTGTCGCCCGGGTGGAGCGCGCCGTTCGCGAACGTATACGCGTGCGGGAACACGGCGTCGGTCTCGGCGCTGTGGCGCATGTACTCCTGGATGCCGAAGTTGTGGATCGCGAGATCGAAGTGCAGCGACGCCGCGAGGCACACGGGGCTCATGTCGGTGGCGCCGTGCGCGCCCGTGCGAACGTTGTAGAGCTCGGCGACGTGCGCGATCTTGCGCAGGTGCGTGAGGCCGCCGCCGTGGACGACGGCGGTTCGCAGGTAGTCGATGAGCTGGCCGCGCATCAGCGCCTCGGCGTCGTAGATCGTGTTGAAGACCTCGCCGATCGCGATGGGCGTCGTCGTGTGCTGGCGAACGAGGCGCAGGTTGTCCTGCAGCTCGGCCGGCGTCGGGTCCTCCATCCAAAACAGGTGGTACGGCTCGAGCTCCTTGCCGAGGCGCGCCGCCTCGATGGGCGTGCAGCGGTGGTGGACGTCGTGCAAGAGGTGCAAGTCGGGGCCGAACTCTTGCCGCACGCGCGCGAACAGCTTGGGCGCGAAATTGAGATACTTCTCCGTCGACCACTCGAACTCGGGCACGTGGCCGCGCTCGGCCGGCTCGTAGTTCATCGTGCCGCGGCCGATGCCGTAGACGCCCTTCAAGCCGGGGATGCCCGACTGCACGCGCACGGCCTTGTAGCCGAGCTCGACGTACTTCTTGATGGCGACGACTGTGTCCTCGACGTCGGTGCCGTTGGCGTGGCCGTACACCATGACGTCGTCGCGCGATCGCCCGCCCAGCAGCTGGTACACCGGCACGCCGAGCGACTTGCCGAGGATGTCCCACAGACAACAGTCGACGGCGCTGATCGCCGTCATCGTCACGGGGCCGCGCCGCCAGTACGCCCCCTTGTACAGGAACTGCCACGTGTCCTCGATGCGGCGCGCGTCGCGCCCGATGAGCAGCGGCACGACGTGCTCCTCGAGGTAGGCGACGACCGACAGCTCACGCCCGTTGAGCGTGGCGTCGCCGATCCCGGTGATGCCGTCCTCCGTCGTGATCTTCAGCGTGACGAAGTTGCGACCTGGGCTCGTGATGATGACCTTGGCGTCGACGATCTTCATGGGCTCGCGCGCAAGGATTCCCGCGCGCGGGCCGCGTCGTCAAGCCGTCAGCCGCGGAGCTCGGTCAGGGGGCCGGCGCACCACTTCGGGTCGCCGAAGGTGGCGTTCGGGATGCCCATTGCTTGCTGCACGGTGACCCACAGGTCGGCGAGGCTGCGGTTCGCCGGGTTTTGTTGAAGGGGGATCGCGCCCGCGCCCTCGACCTCGGTGCCGATGAACGGGTAGCGGACGTACTTCCCCGTCTTCATGCCGAGCGCCTGACCGCCCGCCACGACGGTCACCATGTCGGTCTGGTTGTGGCCCTCGGTGATCTCGCTGACCCAAACGACGATCGTGCGGTCGAGGATGCCGAGGCGATCGAGCGCGGCCAGCTGGTAAGCGAACCGCTGCGCGTACCAGGCGTCGATCGCCATCCAGCGCGCGCCGCTCATGGAGCCGAAGGCGTACTCGGTGACGCTGTGGTGCGTGGGCGAGCCTGCGTTGGCGACGGGGTCGTACCCTTCGGACGCGCCCTGCCACTGGATGGTGGCCACGCGCCGCGCGCCGCACGCGAACGACTGCGCGATGATGTCCATCCACAGCTCGCCGCGCGCCTGCATCTCGGCCGCGGCGCCGTCGTACGACTTGTCGTCCGGCTGCCTCGCCGGGGGCGTCGGCAGCGCGGCGACGCGGCTGCGAAGCGCGGTCGCGTCGCACGTCACCGCCGGTGACACCTGCGCGCTCTGCTCGAGCGAGCGGACGGCGTCGCTCGTCCACGGCTGATGCGCGCGCGCCCGCGCCGCGACACGCGCGCGCGCCGCGCCGATCTGCGTTTTGAAGAAGTCGGCTCGGCTCGTCGCCTTGTGAATCGGGGGATGCGCCGTCGACGGAACAGAACCCGCGGCGCCCCCGAAGAGCTCGTCGAGCACGGCCGCGTGGTCTTTCACGAACGGCGCGACGACACCCGACGCCGACCACGAGAGCGCCGTGCGCCAGTGCGGCGTGTCGCGGTACGGATCGACGGCGACGACGAGCGGCGGCTTGTCGACCGCCGCGCCAATGGCCTGATCGATCGAAGGGCCGAAGGCGGTGAACTGATCCCGATCGGTCTCCCCGTTCGGGTTCGCCCTGCACGTGAGGATACGGCAGATGTCTTGGTGGCTCGCGATGAACGTCGGCGTCTTGAGGTTGAGGCCACGGACGACGGCGACGTCGCTTTGAAACGGTTGCAGCGGCCGCAGCGACTGGCCGAACGAGAGGGCGCCCGCCGCGGTCGTCGCGTCGAAGGCGAGCGCCGTCGGGTCGCTGTCGAGGCGGCGTTTGTGGCCATTCGGTGTGTGAAAGATGATCAGGTTGCCTGCGGGAGCCGCCGCCGTCAGCGAGCGCTCGCTCAAGAACGGCGCGAGCGCCGCGCCGGCGCCGAGGCCCTTCAGAAGGCGGCGTCGCGAGATCGGGGTCGAGATCCTCGAGGGGGCGCGAGTGATCGGGCTCATGCGCCGAACTGTAGCCCCGCGCCGCACCCCACCTGTGCGTGGGCCGCGAGCGCGTTGCGCCGTTTACGGCCTACGGAGAAGCGGGGTGCGACCCACAGTCGCAGGGGGCGAAGCCGCTGCCGTCGGGCAGGCAGGCCTGGCCACCCTGGCAGGCGGCCGGGCCCACGCACGTCTGCGTCGCGCCGGGCGTGCACGCGGCCGCGCGCGGCGCCGGCGCTGGCGCGTCCTTGGGCGCTGCCGCTGGCTCCTGCATGAGCGCCTTGCCGCCGTCGCGATAGCCGTGCGCAGGCGCGCAGCGTAGCAGCGCGATGCTCGAGCGCTGCGCCTCGGGCGTGTCCTGGCGCCCGCGGTAGTTCGCGTCGTTGACGGCGCGCTCGACGAAGTAGCCGCCGTCGGGGCAGACCTTGTTCCCGCCTTCGACCAGACATTGATCGAGCGACATGCCGCACGTGAGCCGGTACCGGTCGACGTCGAGCTTCTCGACGGTCAAGCGGTGGGCGCAACCGACTCCGGCAAAGGGGGCGAAGGCGACGAAAAACCAGGCGAATGACGGGACGCGCATCTCCCCCTTTCTACACCACGGACACCTTGACCCGTGGGCCGTCCTCGCGGAGTCTGTGCCTTCGCCTCTTTTCCCCGCAGGAGACCCCCCGCATGGCTCACGATCCCCAGGAGAAGCTCAAGCAGTTCAAGCCGACGAAGAAGTTCTTCGTGGGCATCGACTCGGATGGCTGCGCCTTCAACTCGATGGAGGTCAAGCACAACGACTGCTTCTCCGTGGCGCTCGTGCGCGAGTACCACCTGGCCGCGGTGTCGCGTCAGGTGCACGAGGCGTGGGACTTCGTGAACCTCTACTCGCAGAACCGCGGGTGCAACCGCTTCAAGGCGATCCTGTTCGTGCTCGATCACCTGCGCGAGATGCCGCGCGTGAAGCTCGCGGGCGTCAAGGTGCCCGACCTCGTCGCGACGCGTGCCTGGGTCGGCAGCGACAACAACCTTTCGAACGCGCGTCTCAAAGAGATCGCCGAGGCCGCGACGGGCGACGCCAAGGTCGAGCTCGACCATTTGATGAAGTGGTCGAAGGCGGTCAACAAGTTCGTCGAAGAGACCGTGCACAACCTGCCGCCGTTCCCGGGGCTGCGCGCCGCGCTGCCGAAGCTCAACGAGCAGGCCGACGTGCTCGTCGTCTCGGCGACGCCGGCCGAGGCGCTCGTGCGCGAGTGGGCCGAGCACGGCATCGACAAGCAGGTCGCGCTCATCGCCGGCCAAGAGATGGGCTCGAAGACCGAGCACCTCACGCTGGCCGCCAAGGGCAAGTACGGCGCCGATCAGGTGCTGATGATCGGCGACGCGCCCGGCGACCTCAAGGCGGCGCGCGACGTGGGCGCCCTCTTCTACCCGATCAACCCCGGCGCCGAAGAGAAGTCCTGGGAGCGCTTCGTCGACGAGGGCATCGGCAAGTTCTTCGGCAAGACCTACGCGGGCGCCTACGAGAAGTCGCTCATCGACGAGTTCATGAAGCTGCTCCCGCACAACCCGCCGTGGCAGATCGCCTGAAGCACGACAGAGAGGAATCAAAATGAGCGCTCAAGGAAAATCCGAGTTCGGCGTCATCGGCCTCGCCGTCATGGGCCGCAACCTCGCCCTCAACATCAACGACCACAAGTTCTCCGTCGCCGCTTGGAACCTCGAGCAGCCGATGACGGAGAAGTTCCTGGCCGAGAACCCGGGCCGCTCGCTCACGGGCACGAAGTCGCTGCAGGAGCTGGTCGGCGCCCTCGAGCGCCCGCGCCGGATCCTCATGATGATCATGGCCGGCAAGCCGGTCGACTCGGTGCTCGAGCAGCTCAAGCCCATCCTCGACAAGGGCGACATCGTCATCGACGGCGGCAACACGCACTTCATGGAGACGCGCCGCCGCGAGGCCGATCTCGCCAAGCTGGGCATCAACTTCGTGGGCATGGGCGTCTCGGGCGGCGAAGAAGGCGCGCGCCGCGGCCCCGCCCTCATGCCGGGCGGCACCGTCGAAGCATGGGAGCGCCTCAAGCCCGTGCTCGAGTCGATCGCGGCAAAGACGGAGAGCGGCCCATGCGTCACGCACTGTGGCCCCGACGGCGCGGGCCACTTCGTGAAGATGGTCCACAACGGCATCGAGTACGGCGACATGCAGCTCATCGCCGAGGCCTACGATCTGATGTCGCGCGGGCTCGGCATGAGCGCGCCCGAGATCGGCGAGGTCTTCACGAAGTGGAACGAGGGCGCGCTCGCGTCGTTCCTCGTCGAGCTCACGGGCAAGGTGCTCATGGTCAAGGACGCCGAGACGGGCAAGCCGCTCGTCGACCTCGTCCAGGACAAGGCCGGCCAGAAGGGCACGGGCAAGTGGACGGCCGAGCTGTCGCTCGATCTCGGCGTCCCGATCCCGACCATCACGTCGTCGATCGACGGCCGCGTGCTGTCGTCGATGAAGGACCAGCGCGTCGCCGCCGAGAAGCGCATCCGCGGCGTCGTCGGCGCGAAGCCGTCGGCGTCGGAGAAGGCGGCGATGATCACGGCGATCCACGACGCGTTGCTGGCGTCGAAGATCTGCTCGTACGCGCAGGGCATGCAGCTGATCCAGGCCGGCAGCGCCAAGTACAGCTGGAACATCTCGATGAAGGAGACGGCCCGCATCTGGAAAGGCGGCTGCATCATCCGCGCGCGCCTGCTCGACAACATCATGAAGGCCTACGAGCGCGCGGCCGACCTGCCGAACCTGCTGCTCGACGAGGACTTCGAGGGCCGCATGTTCGCGGCGCAGGCGAACTGGCGCAAGGCGATCGGCGTCGCGCAGGGCCTGGGCATCCCGACGCCGTCGTTCTCGGCGAGCCTCGCCTACTTCGACAGCTACCGCACGGCGCGCCTGCCGCAGAACGTGACGCAGGCGCAGCGCGACGCCTTCGGCGCCCACACGTACGAGCGCACGGATCACCCGGAGCGCGGGTTCGTGCACAGCGAGTGGTTGAAGGACTGACCGCCCAGCCGGAGCAGGGTCTGGGCGGCTCGAAGAATCAGCTGCCCGAGATCGCGACGCGCAACGCGAGGTAGCCGGAGATGTACTGATCGACCGCGCCGCCGGCGACGACGGGGTTGTTGGGGCGAACGGGGTTGAAATCGAAGGCGTAGCGTAGGAAGTCGGCACCCACCACGATGTCGAACATCGGCGTGAGCGCGTAGCTCGCCGAGATGCCGGCCTCGATCGACGTCGTCTTCGTCGTCGCGAACCACTGGGTCGCGAGCGGGCCGACCTTGGGCACGAGGCGCGTGCCGACGTGGGCGCCCAGCGAGATCGGGCCCGCGGGGACGCGGCCGTCGAGGCCGAGACGGAAGAACGTGTACTGGACGTTGGGCACGCCCGTGCCGTTCGCGGGCGGCGCGTCGGAGGCCGAGACGCGGAACGACTGCTGGCCGTAGGCCGCCGTGAGACCCACCTCGCCGTCGCCGAGCGAGGTGCGGCCGCGCAGGCCGACCTCGTACTGCTGGCTGGTCGTCGTCGTCGTCGTCTCGTTGGCCGTGCCCTTGTTCGAGACGGTGCTCGTGCCGATGAGGCGCTCGTAGCCGCCGACGATGCCGATCTGCGAGGCGATGCCGCGGCCCGCGAAGGCGCCCGGGTAGAGGCCCACGTCGATGAACGGCACGGGGCCGGCCGCGAGCGCGTAGTGATCGGGCGTCGCCGCCGCCGAGTTGTGGGCCGACAGCGGATCGTTGAAGTCGAACGTGCGGTGCAGCGCGCGCGAGCCGACGGCGAGCTCGAGGCCCGTCATGGCGGGGCCCTCGGCCTCTTCGGCGACGTGCTTGCGCGCCTTCTTGCGCACGACGGGCGTCTCGCCCTCGTCGTCGCCGCCGCTCTCGTCGCCCTTGTCCTCGTCTTCGTCCTCGCTCGCGGCCGCCTTCTTCTTCACGGGCTTGGCGTCGTCTTCGTCGTCGTCCTCGCTCGGCTTCGGCTTCGAGGCCGTCTTCGCCTTCGGCTTCGCGGGAGCGTCTTCGTCTTCGTCGTCGCCGCCGCCGCTCTTCTTCGCGGCCGCCGCGGTCGCCGCGTCGTCGTCCTCGTCGGACTTCGAGCCGCTCGACTTGCTCGACGTCGACGTGGTCGACGACTTCTTGGCCGGCCACTTCTTCTTGTGCTTGGCGAGGGCGTCGGTGGCGGGGGCGAGCACGAGACCGACGGCGGCGAGGGCGGCGAACGAGAGACGGAGGCGTTGTCGCATGGCGGGATAGTCGCCAAAATCCCTTCGGTCAGGCGGAGTATTTTCCCTCGAACCGTGCTTGCGGGCCTCTCCCGATGCACCGCCCGAGGCACGTAAATTTCCCCTACGCGGCGCCCCGCGGTGTGCTTAGTTTGGGGCTCCAACCTCAACGACGGAGCATTCCATGAGCATCAGCAAGGCGAGCGCGAAGTGGCAGGGCGGTTTCAAGGACGGCAAGGGCACCATGAAGGGCGCGCACACGCCCGACGTCGCCTTCTCGGCGGGCACGCGCTTCGAGGGCGTCGCCGGCAGCAACCCCGAGGAGATGGTCGGCGCCGCGCTCGCGGGCTGCTTCTCGATGGCCCTCTCGGTCGGCCTCGGGCAGGCGGGCCTCAACCCGACGAGCATCGAGTCGACGGCCGACGTTCACCTCGAGAAGGTCGAGGCGGGCTGGACGGTCACGACGATCGACCTCGTGACGAAGGCCGTCGTGCCAGGCGCGACCGCGGAGCAATTCCAGCAAATCGCCGAGGCGACGAAGAAGGGCTGCCCCATCTCGCGCCTGCTCGCGGCGGCGAAGATCAACCTCACGGCGTCGCTGGCGTAACGACATGGCGGGCGTCGTCCTCGGCACGCGCAAGCTCGGGTTCCCGTGGGAGACCGCGGACCCGTTCCTGTTCTGCGTGCACCACGACGACGCCTACCCCGCCGGCAACGAGCAGCTCGGCCCCGCGGCGTCGCTCGCGGGGCGCAACCTCGGCCAGGATTTCGAAGGCCACCCATCGGGCCGCGAGGGCGGGTGGCGCATGTACCACGGGCACGTCGTGCCCGGGTTCCCGCAGCACCCGCACCGCGGCTTCGAGACCGTCACGATCGTGCGTCGCGGCCTCATCGATCACTCGGACTCGTTGGGCGCGGCGGCGCGCTTCGGCGGCGGCGACGTCCAGTGGGTCACGGCGGGCCGAGGGATCGTGCACTCGGAGATGTTCCCGCTGCTCGACCGCGAGGCGCCGAACCCGCTCGAGCTGTTCCAGATTTGGCTCAACTTGCCCGCCGAGGACAAGATGGTCGAGCCGCACTTCACGATGCTGTGGCGAGACCAGATCCCGACGGTGGTCTCGCGCGACGCCGCGGGCCGCGCGACGACGGTGACGATCGCCGCCGGCGCGCTGGGCGAGGCGCGCCCGCCCGCGCCGCCGCCGAAGTCGTGGGCCGCGCGCCCCGACACCGACGTCGCGATTTTGACGATCAAGCTCGAGCCGGGCGCGACGTGGACGCTGCCGGCCGCTCGGGCCGGCGTGAACCGCCGTCTGTACTTTTTCCGCGGCTCGTCGCTGCGCATCGACGGCACGGCGATTCCCGCCTACCACGGCGCGACGCTCAAGCCCGACGCCGACGCCTTGATCGAGAACGGCTCCGACGAGAGCGAGCTCTTGCTGCTGCAGGGGCGGCCCATCAACCAGCCGGTCGTGTCGTACGGGCCGTTCGTCATGAGCACGTCCGCGCAGATCCAGCAGGCGTTCGTCGACTACCAGCGCACGCGCTTCGGCGGCTGGCCGTGGTCGAGCGACGATCCCGTGCACCCGGCCGACGAGGGCCGCTTCGCGCGCCACGCCGACGGCCGCGTCGAGCGCCTGGGCTGAAGGTGCCGAGCGCGCGGTCGCACGTCGCGCTCCTGCGCGCCATCAACGTCGGCGGCCGCAACGGCCTGCCCATGAAGGACCTCGCGCGCCTTTGCGAGGACGCGGGGTGCCGCGACGTCGTCACGTACATTCAAAGCGGCAACGTCGCGTTCGGCGCGACGGCGTCGCACGCCAAGAAGCTGCCCGCGTCGCTGGCGCGCGCGATCCTCGGCCACGCGAAGATCGACGTGCCCGTCATCGTGCGCGACGCGGCCGCGCTGCGCGCCATCGCGAAGGCGAACCCGTTCTTGAAGAAGGGCATCGACGAAGACGAGCTGCACGTCGGCTTCCTCGCCGACACGCCCACGGCGGCGCAGATCGCGTCGCTCGATCCGAAGCGCTCGCCGCCCGACGAGTTCGTCGTCGTCGGCAGCGAGGTGTTCTTCCGCTTTCCCAAGGGCGTCGGCAAGACGAAGCTCACCGTCGGCTACTTCGACACGAAGCTCGGCACGACCATCACGCTGCGCAACTGGCGCACGCTGCAGAAGCTCATCGAGCTCGTCGCGTGAGCCTCGGCCGCAGGAAGGTCAAGCTCGAGGACGCCTCGCGCTGGGTCTTCAACAAGATGGCCGACGTCTACGACGCGCGGCCGCCCTACCCCGCCGCGCTCGTCGACGCGCTCGCGGCGCTCGCGGGGCCGCCGGGCGCGCGCGTCGTCGATCTCGGCGCGGGCACGGGGCACCTCGCGCTGCCGCTCGCGGCGCGCGGCTACGCCGTCACGGCGATCGAGCCCGCGCGCGAGATGCTCGAGGCGCTCCGCGCCGAAGCCGCGGCGCGCGGGCTCACGATCGACGCGCGCCACGCGACGGCCGAAGATCTGCCGCTGCCGGCGCGCTCGGCAGACCTGGTCGTCGTCGCGGACGCGCTGCACTTCCTCGACGCGCAGCTCGCGGGCGAAGCGATCGCGCGCGTGCTCGTGCGCGGCGGCGCGCTCGCGGTCGTGACGAGCTGGCTCGGCGACACACCGTACATGCGCGCCGTCGAGGCCGTCATCCACGACTCGGTGCCGCGCCGGCCGCGCGCGCTCACCGGCAACGTCGTCCACGTCTCGTCGATCGTCGACGCGCCCCTCGTCGACGAGACGTCCTTCACCGACGAGACGCCCATCGATCACGCGACGCTCGATCGCATCCTGCGCTCGATCTCGTTCATCGGCCCCGCGATGCACGCGGCGCGCTTCGCCACGTTTCGCGCGCGCGTGCACGCGCTGTCCGACGCGCCCGTCTGGGCGCGCAAGTTCACGCTGCGCGCCGGCCGGCGGTCGTAGTCACTGAGTCCGGCAGGTGCCGGCCGAGGGCGCGAGATCGCCCCTGCAGTGCTCCTCGGGCGCCGACGAGCCCATCTGCGCGTGATAGAGAACGCAGCCGACCGTGTTGCCGAAGTCGGTACGGCCCGGATCGCCCGCCGTGTACTTGACCGACGGATCGCGCGTCGCGCAGTCGTCGAGGCAGTCCTGTCGCGTTTGGTAGATGTCCGCGCTGTTGTCGACCGTGCAATAAGTCATGACGATGTCGCAGTAGCCGCCGCAGTCGGTGCCGCACACGCCGTCGCCGCCCGGGCCGGCCTGCGCGCAGTGGGCCAGCGCCATGGCCGCGCTCTGCGCCGCGACGCCGGCGTGCGTCGCGCGGCAGCCGAGCGTGTCGTCCGAGGTGTCGGCGGCGGTGCCGACGGGGAAGGCCTTGCAGCTGTTGAGGCAGTCGTCCATGCCCGAGTACTGCTGGTTCGAGCCCGTGCACGCCGCCATGATCGTCGTGCAGTAGGCGGCGCACGTGAGCCCGCCGGCGTCGGACGCCTCGGACGGGGCGTCGCCGCTCGCCGCGTCGCCAGCGTTGGCGCCGCCCGAGCCGCAGCCGGCGAGCGCGGCTCCCACCCAGGCGCACAGCAAGACCATGGAGCCGCTCAATCGCCGCGACATCGAACCGAGATCTAACATGACCCGAATCCCCGTCGGAGGCATCTGTTGAAGAGCGTGCGTCTCGCTTACGGTCTCCTCGTCGTCCTTTCGCTTTCTCTTGGTTGCGCCGCCTCGTCGTCGGAGAAGCCGCCCGCAACCGGCGGCCAGAGCGGCGGCGGCAGCTCGGGCGTGGGCGGGAGCACGGCCGGCACGGGCGGCGGCGCCTCGGGCGGAAGCGGCGGCGGCGCGCCGACCGGTGGAAGTGGCGGCGACGCGACGGGCGGCACGGCCGCGGGCGGCAACGGCGGCGCGCCCGCGAACCCCGACGGTGGCCTCGACGCGCCCACCGACGTCTCGCTGACGCCGTTCACGGGCTTCGGCCCGAACGTCATCGTCTTCGACCCCACGATGTCGTCGACGGCGATGCAGAAGCAGATCGACGACGTGTACGCGACGCAGTGGACGGGGCAGTTCAGCACCGATCGCTACGCGTTCCTCTTCAAGCCCGGCAAGTATTCGCTCGACGTCACCGTAGGCTACTACACGCAGGTGCTCGGCCTCGGCGCCGCGCCCGACGACGTCACGGTCACGGGCGCGATCCGCTCGATGGGCAACGCGACCGGAAACGCGACGCTGTCGTTCTGGCGCGCCGTCGAGAACGCCGCCGTCACGCCGGGCACGACGCAGAACGGCCAAGACATCTGGGCCGTGTCGCAGGGCGCGTCGTTCCGGCGCATGCACGTCGCGGGGAACCTCATGCTCGCCGACACGGGCACGTCGAGCGGCGGCTTCATCGCCGACGCGAAGATCGACGGCAAGGTGACGTCGGCATCGCAGCAGCAGTACTTCACGCGCGACACCGAATGGACCAGCTGGGTCGGCGGCGTTTGGAACATGGTGTTCGTGGGCGTGAACACGCCCCCGACGGCGGCGTGGCCCGGCGCGCCCAACACCGTCGTCGACCAGGCGCCCGTCGCGCAGGAGAAGCCGTTCCTCACGATCGACGGCAGCGGCAAGTACGCGATCGTCGTGCCCGCGGCGCGCGCCAACGCCAAGGGCGCGTCGTGGACGACGGGCGCGAACGCGCCGGCGCCGACGACGCTGTCGCTCGATGCGTTCTACGTCGCGCGCGCGGGCCGCGACGGCGCCGCCGAGATGAACGCCGCGCTCGCGCAGGGCAAGCACCTCTTGCTCGAGCCCGGCATCTACCACCTGACGCAACCGCTGCACGTCACGCGCGCCGGCACGATCGTCATGGGCCTCGGGCTCGCGACGCTCGTCGCCGACGCGGGCACGGCGGCGATCTCGGTCGCCGACGTCGACGGCGTGAAGATCGCCGGTCTCATCGTCGACGCGGGCGCGACGAATTCCGCGACGCTCATCGAGGTGGGCGAAGGCGTCGCCGCAGCTGCGGGCGCGAGCCACGCGAGCTCGCCGACGTGGCTCTACGATCTGTCGTGCCGCATCGGCGGCGGCTCGGCGGGCACGGCGACGACGTGCCTCACGATCGACAGCAACGACGTCGTCGGCGACAACCTGTGGCTCTGGCGCGCCGACCACGGCACGGGCGTCGGCTGGACCAGCAACGTCAGCAAGAACGGCCTCGTCGTCAACGGCAAGAACGTCACGATGTACGGCCTCTTCGTCGAGCACTTCCAGCAGTACCAGACGATCTGGAACGGCGAAGGCGGCCGCGTGTACTTCTACCAGTCTGAAATGCCCTACGACCCACCGTCGCCCGACATGTGGACGCACGACGGCGTCGCCGGCTACGCGTCGTACAAGGTCGCGGCCGGCGTGACGACGCACGAGGCGTGGGGCATGGGCGTGTACTGCGCCTTCCGCAACGACAACGTCGTCGCCGACGCCGCCTTCGAGGCGCCGACGGCGACGAACGTCGCGCTCCATCACCTCGTGACGGTGTGGCCCAACGGCAAGGCGACGACGTCGATCAACCACGTGCTGAACAGCACCGGCGCCGCCGCCAACATGACCGTTCGCAAAGTTACCGCCAATTAGAGCGGCGCAGTGAGCGCAGCGCGGCTTTGCCGCGCGGAGCGAGGGGGGGCCGGGGGTGCGCGAGCGAAGCGAGCCGTACCCCCGTCAGATCGGAATCACGCCGACCTGGCGGAGAAGCCCAAAGAGATCCCAGATCGCGCGGTCCTCGGCGATCTGATTGCCCGCGAAGGTCGAGATGGTCACGCCGGTCGTCGTGCCCTCCTTACCGGTCGGCGGGATGCCGTTGAGGGTGCCGCGATGGAAGGCGTGCGCGCTCCACTCGGTGACGACGACGTCGCCCTCGGCGTGCTGCGCCTTGATCGTCATCTTCATCTCCTGGAACGCCCCGCGCAACGTCGTCACGAGGTGCTTGAACGCCTCGCGGCCCTGGATGCGCCGGCCCGGCGTCGCCGGATCGTCGTTGACGTAGTCCTTCGTCATGAGCTCGTCGATGAGCGCGACGTTGCCGCGGCTCCACACCTCGTCGTAGTACCTTCGAACCAACTGCTTTTTCTCTTCCGTGTTCATGGTGACTGCCTCCTGAACCCACGCTAGAAGAAGCAGCGGCGCCCCGACATGGTCCGATCGGCTCATTTCGTGCCCGAGAACCCGACGCGGCTCGCGCCGCTGCTGGGAGCGCTGTCGCTCGCGACCGATCTCGGGGCCGGCAACCCGACGGAATCGGCGCTGCGCACGGCCGTCATCGCGACGCGCGTCGCGCGCGCCATGAGCGTCGGCGGCCACGCGCTGTCGGACGTCTACTACACGGCGCTCTTGCGCTACCTCGGCTGCACGGGCTTCGCGCACGAAGAGGCGGCGCTGGGCGCGGGCGACGACCTCGCGTTCCTCGCGACATACCAAGCGGCGGATCCGACGGACACGCGCGCGTTCGTGGGCCTCACGCTCGGCAAGCTCGCGCGCGGCAAGCCGCTGACGGCGCGCGCGGGCGCCGTCGCGCGCGTGCTCACGGCGCCGCGCACCTACGGCGAGCTCGCGCGCGCCCACTGCGCGCAGGCCGTCGCGCTGGGCGCGCACCTCGACGTCGGCCCCGGCGTCGTCGCCGCGCTCGGCGAAATGTACGAGCGCCACGACGGCCGCGGCGCGCCGCGCGGCCTCGCCG
>DASZRT010000128.1:0-31223 GCA_035549075.1 Polyangia bacterium
GAGGTACTCCATGACGAAGAAGAACGCGCCGTCGGGCGTCGTGCCCGAGTCGGTGACGTCGACCACGTTGGGGTGCGAGATCTTCGAGGCGGCGCGCGCCTCGCGGCGCAGGCGCTCGACGAGATCGGGCGTCTGGCTGTAGGCGGGGTGGAGGATCTTGAGCGCGACGCGCTTGCCGATGTCGGTGTGCTCGGCCTCGTAGACGCGGCCCATGCCGCCCTCGCCGCACAGGCGCCGCACGAAGTAGCGCCCGCCGACGACCGAGCCGACGACGGCGGCCGACAGGCTGGTCGCGCTCTGGCGCTCGCTCGTGATGGCGCCCGTGTTGCGCTTGTCGAGCGACTTGTCGTGGCGCGCGGGGCCCGCGATGAGCGTGCCCTTCTCGGCGCGCGCCGCGCCGTCCTTCTTCGCGGGCATCGCCGCGAGGGGCGACACGATGACGTTCGTGGGCGCGGGCGGCAGCATCGTCTTCGCGGGGCCGCGCGGCGACGCCGCCGGGGGCGCGGGCGGCGGCGCCGTGGCCGCCGCGCGCGGAAGAGCGCCCGACGTGAACCACGCGCGCGCCGTCGCCATGAGGCCCTCGCGCTCGACGCGCTCGCTCGCGATGTCGGCCTCGTAGAGCTCCTTCAAGAACCCGGCGACGCGCACCGAGTCGGTCGCCGGCGCCGTCGCCGCGAGAAACGTCGCGAGGTCCTGCCGCAGCTCCTCGCAGTTCGCGTAGCGATCGGAGAGCTTGGGCGCGAGCGCCTTGAGCGTGATGCGATCGAGCTCGGGCGGCACACGCGACGCGCGCTTCGACGGCGCGACGATCTCGGGATCGCGCACGCGCCGCAGCAGCTCCTCGGCCGTGACGGCGTCCTTGGCGCCCGGCCCCTTGCCCGACGGGAACAGCTGCCGCCCCGTGAGCAGCTCCCACAGCATGATGCCCGCGGCGTAGAGATCGGTGCGCCCGTCGAGCGGCTCGCCGCGCGCCTGCTCGGGCGACATGTAGCTGACCTTGCCGTAGATGATGCCCGGCGCGGTCTTCTCCATCTTGAGCGTCGAGGCCGCGAGCCCGAAGTCGGTGAGCTTCACCTCGCCGCTGTACGAGAGCAGCACGTTGGGCGGCGAGACGTCGCGGTGGACGAGCTTGATGTCGCTGAACGTGTGGGCGTAGTGCAGGCCGCGCGCGAGCTCGCGCGTGATGTGCGCGGCGACGTCGACGGGAAAGGCGATGCCCTTCTTCGCGCAGCGGTTCCACGTCGCGCGCAGATCCTTGCCGTCGATGTAGTCCATCGCGAGGTAGATCTCGCCGGCGACCTGGCCCGAGTCGAAGACCGGCACGAGGTTGCCGTGCGACAGGCGCACGACGACCTTGGCCTCGTCGCGAAAGCGCTGCAGGTACTCCTTGTCGGCGAGGTGCGGGAGCACCGTCTTGATGACGCAGAGCTTGGCCGTCTCGTCGGGCCCCGACAGCGCGAGGTACAGCGCGCCCATCCCGCCGCGGGCCAGCGGCTTGAGCAGGACGTAGTTGCCGAATCGGCGCGGGAATTCGTTCATGTCACGCCGGCCCGCGAGCCCGCCCGCCGCAGGTGCGGCCTTGGGCCCCTTCGGGAGAGCGAGTGCGGGGAGCGATGCGGGCAATCTTAACAGCTCGGCTTTCGTGGCGCGTCGGCGCCGGGAGACAGGCGATGGGGAGAGGCAGTCGTGTTACAGTGAAAACTCACGGGAAACTCCTCCCCCGGGGAAGGTAGACACATGGCGGGCGAGCACCTGCTCGTCATCGACGATAGTCCGACTCTTCTAAAGGTCGTGGAGTCGGCGCTCACGCAAGCTGGGTACCGGGTCGACGTCGCGGCCGACGGGAAGACCGGCCTGGCCCTGGTGCGAGGGACGCCCACCGTTCCCGACCTCATCCTCCTCGACGGCGTCATCCCGGGGAGCGACCCGGTCGAGATCTGCGGCGAGCTGGCGGGCGACGCGGCCCTGGCGCGCGTTCCCGTCGTCGTCATGGCGACGCCGGGCGACGCGCTCGAGGCGCGGTTCGCGCGCGCGCCCAACGTCGTCGATTACATCAGCAAGCCGTTCTCGCCGGACGCGCTGCGGGCCGTGGTCTCGCAGGCCGTCGCGGGGCGCGGCGGCACGGGCCCGACGGCGGCGAGCGAGGCGGCCGTCGCCGAGGCGATGTCGCTGTCGACGGGCAGCGCGCCGCGCGCGTCGTCGGCGCTGGCCGAGGCCGTCGCGCTCGTGGGCGATCTCTCGGTCGTGTCGCTGGGCGAGATCCTGTCGATGCTGAGCGAGCGGCAGCAAACGGGCGTCCTGCGCGTCGTCAACTCGACGACGGCGGCCCGCATCGAGATCGTCTTCCAAGCGGGCCGCATCGAGCTCGCGCACGCCGTGGGCGTCGCCGAGGAGTTCTTGCTGGGTCGCTTCGCCGCCGAGCGCGGCGACGTCCCCGCCGAGAAGATCGACGCCGTCCTCGAGGAGCGCAAACGCGCGGCGACGCGCCCGCCGCTCTTCGGCGCCGACCTCATCGCGCGCGGCCTGCTGACCGAGGCGCAGCTCAAGCGCATCATGACGAGGCAGACGAGCGAGCTCGTGTACGAGACGCTGCGCTGGATGCACGGCATCTTCGAATTGCGTCCCGCCGAGACCGCCGACGAGAGCCAAGCCATGACGCTCGCGCGGACGGCTACGCTGGAGATCGACGTCGATCGGCTGCTGCTCGAGGGCTACCGCCGCGTCGACGAGTGGCGCGTCATCGGCAACGTCGTCGCCGGCGCCGACGCCGTCTACGTGCGCGACGACGACCGCGTCGCGCGCCTGCCCGCCGGCACCTTCACGCGCGAAGAGCTCGCCGTCCTCGAGCACGTCGACGGCCGAAGAGCCGTCCGCGAGATCGTGCGCGCGCTGCGCCTCGGCTCCTTCGACGTCTCGAAGGTCCTGTTCCGCCTGCTGCGCGCGCGCTTGATCCGCCCACGCGTCAAGCCCGTCGCGACGTAGGGCTCGTGGGTCGTCATTTCGCCGGCTCCCGATCGACGCTCCGGGTGCGGCGGCGCCGAGCGGTGGTGTTGTGCGCGGCGCTCGCGCTCGGGTGCGGAAGAGCGGCGCCGCTGGCGAGAGGCGGGGCTGATGCCGAGGCCAGCCGCGATGCGACGACCGGATCGATCGATGCGGACGCGTCGGAGGCGTCAGCGGCGAACGTGGATGCGTCACCTGACGCCGCTGCGGAATCGGACGCGCGCGCGGACGCACCGTCCGACATTGTCGCGGATGCGGCGCTCGATGCGGACGCGGCGCCTGACGCGGCGGCGCTCGTCGCGCAGGTCGTCGACGAAGTGCACGAAGCGGCATGTCGGCGCGAGGTCACGTGCGGCCTCCAGGCGGCGCTCGCGGACTGCTTGTCCTCGACGATGCCGCCGATCAGCACGTTGACGACGCAAGACCTCGGGCTTGGCCGAATCGTCGTCGATGCGCGCGCGGGCCACGATCTCGCGGCGTTCCTCGCGAACCTTCCCTGCGGGCAGACCGGCTCCATGAACCGCGTCGCGAGGCAGACCTTCGACGGGCTCTGCGCGACGACCTTCCGCGGACAAGTGCCGCTGGGCGCGACCTGCGCCGCCGACTCGGAGTGTGCGACGGGGCTCTTCTGCAGCTACGTCCCGCCGAACGGAATCCCGTCGGAGATCGGCCACTGCGCGCCGTCCCCGCCTCCCGCGCAGATTGGCGACTTTTGTTACAACGGCTGCGAGCCCGCCGCGGTCTGCGACCGCGTGAACCATCCCGACAACCCTTTGTGCGAGCCGGCCCCGTCGGCGATGGGGGCGCCGTGCGTCGAGGACCAACAAGGCTGCAACGGCGGCCTGCTTTGCCTGTACCGGACGTGCGGCGTGCTGCCCACGACGGGCGAGCCGTGCGACGAGACCAACGTCGACGAGCAGTGCGACGATCCACGCGAGATCTGCGACCAGACCGTGTGGACCTGCGTGCCCCGTCTCGTGCTCGGCGCCAAATGCGCCGGCAACCCCGATGCCTGTCTTCCGTACCTGTGGTGCGACCCGACGGCCAGCGGCACGTGTCAGCCTCGGCGCGGCGCGGGCCAAGATTGCTCGGGCGATCAGCGCTGCCTGGGCGACCTCGGCTGCGACTCCGGCGCCTGCGTCCCCAACCCGGGCTTCAGAAACGTCCTGCTGGTCTGCCCTTAGCAGCGGCGCAGCAGCGAACGAGCTCGTAGCCGAGATCGCGCGGGACGGAGACCATTCCGCGCGCGCCCCTTAGGCGCTCATCGCCGCGCCGGGGCTCTGGTCGTAGCGGACGAGCTTGTAGCCGAGGCCGCGCACGGACTGGAGGCGGTCGCCGAGGCGGCCCATCTTCGTGCGCAGGTTGAGGACGTGCGTGTCGACGGTGCGCACGCGGCCGACGTGGCGGTAGCCCCAGACGCGCGAGAGCAGCTCTTGCCGCGTGAACACGCGGCCGACGCGATCGACGAGGAAGCGCAACAGCTGGAACTCGTAGGGCGTGAGGCCCAGCGGCTCGTTGGCGACGAAGGCCTGGCGGATCTCGCAGTCGAGCATCATCTCGCCGTAACGGATCTGCAGCGGCGAGCCCGGGCGCTTGTCGCGCGCGTGGAGCTGCTGCAGGCGCGCCGTCAGCTCCTCGGCCGACAGCGGCATGAGGATGAAGTCGTCGGCGCCCGTCTCGGGGTCGAGGCCCGACACGCGCGAGATCTCGACGCACACGAGCACGCGCGTCGCGACCATCTCGGGCCGCGCGCGCAGGCGCTTGATGGCGTCGCGGCCAATCTCGAGGTGAGCGCCCGCCTCGACGACGGCGATGTCGGCGGGCAGGTTCTTGCGATCGAGCTCGGCGAAGTCGTAGCCGACGATCGTCACCTGGTGGCCGAGGCCGCGCAGCAGCGCCGCGGGGGCGTCGGGCCGAATGTCGTTCTGTCCACGATCGAGCGTGACGACGACGATGCGAAGCGGAGAGCCAGCGAGACGCATGTTCTGGAGCGCCCGGACTGCGACTTCATCCGGACGTTCCTCACACTAGACGACCTGCCGTTAACCGGACGTTTCCAGGAGGAACATTCGATGTAACGCCACCTATCTCGCCGTCGGTGACGTCACAAAACCGTCCATCTCTTCGGAAGGAAATACTCTTCGTAGATTCGCAGCGCGTAGCGATCGGTCATGCCCGTGATGAAGTCGGCGATCGCGCGCGGCAACCCATCGGTTTCCGGAACGCCCTTCGGCCAGTGCTTGGCGCGGAACTCGTCGCCGTGCGCGTGGAAGTAGCCCCACAGCTCGCTGATGATCCGCTGCGCCTTCTCGAACTCGCCGCGGATCTCGGGCCGCTCGTACACGGTCTCGTACAAGAAGTCGCGCAGCGCGATGAGCGCGTCGAGCACCTCGTCACTCATGCGGATCTGCCGCTTCTCTTCCAGGCGCGACGACGCGACCATGTCGTTCACCATGCGCGCGATGCGATCGCTGTGCGTCGCGCCGAGGATCGCGATGATGTCTTTCGGCACGCTCGCGAGATCGACGACGCGGCCGCGAACGGCGTCGTCCAGGTCGTGGTTGACGTAGGCGACGATGTCGCTGATGCGGACGATCTGGCCCTCGAGCGTCATCGCCATGAGGTTGGCGTTGTCCGAGATGATGTGGCCCTTGCCCTTCGAGTGCTTGAGGATGCCGTCGCGCACCTCGACCGAGAGGTTGAGCCCTTGCCCTTCGCGCTCGAGCTTCTCGACGACGCGCAGCGACTGCTTCACGTGGTGAAAGCCGTCGGGCATGAGCTTCGCGAGCACCTTCTCGCCCGCGTGGCCGAACGGCGTGTGGCCGAGGTCGTGGCCCATGACGATCGCCTCGGTGAGCGACTCGTTGAGCCGCAGCGCGCGCGTCACGGTGCGCGCGACCTGCGCGACCTCGAGCGTGTGCGTGATGCGCGTGCGGTAGTGATCGCCCTCGGGCGCGAGGAAAACCTGCGTCTTGCCCGCGAGGCGCCGGAACGACTTCGAGTGGATGATGCGGTCGCGATCGTGCTGGAAGATGGGCCGCGTGTCGTCGGGCGGCTCGGGCCGCTCGCGCCCCTTCGACAGGCGGCTTTTCTGCGCGAACGGCGAGAGGACCATCTCCTCGTCGATCTCCAGCTGCTCTCTGATCGTGCTCGCCGACATGGGGACCTCCGCTACCGTTTGGGCTTGCGGCCGGACTTGCCGAACTTGCCGCCGCGGCCCTTCTTCTCGGCTCGTTCTGCCACACGTTTCGCGCGGCGCTTGTCGGCGGCCTCGCGGCGCGCGTCGCGGCCGTGACGGCCGGGCTTCTCGCGCCCGCGCGCGGGCTGCTCGCGCGCGTCGTGGCCCGCCAGCGAGAAGTCGACCTTGCGGCGCACGACGCTCACCGACTGCACCTCGACTTTGACGGCGTCGCCGAGCGCGAACACGCGCCCCGAACGTCGGCCGACGAGGCGACACGTCGGCTCGTCCAGCTCGTAGAAGTCGTCGGTGAGCGCGCTCACCCGCACGAGGCCTTCGACGAACGGATCGTCGACGACGACGAACACGCCGAAGCCGGCGACGCCCGAGATCGTGCCCTCGAATTCGTCGCCGATGCGATCACGCAAGAAGTACGCGCGGTAGAGATCGACGACCTCGCGCTCGACCTCCATGGCGTTGCGCTCGGAGAACGACGCCGCGGCGGCCATCTTTTGCAGCGCCTCGCGGCGCGGCGGCGGCGCCACCGTCGCCGACTTCCAACCGCCCGCCGGCTTGCCCAGCGTCGCGAGCCGCGACTTCAACAAGCGGTGCACGATGACGTCGGGGTAGCGGCGAATGGGCGACGTGAAGTGCAGGTAGTCCGTCGAGGCGAGGCCGAAGTGCCCGACGTTGACGACGTCGTAGGTCGCCTGCTTGAGCGAGCGCAGCAGCTGGAACGACAGCGCCTTCTCGGCGGGGTGACCCTTGAGCTTCTCGAGCACGCGCCCGAGGCCCTTGGGCGTGCGCGCCTCGTCGACGTCGACGGAGATGCCGTAGTGCTCGGCCAGGTTGACGAACTCCTCGACACGCGCGCGATCGGGCGCGTCGTGGATGCGCCACACCGTGTCCTCGTCGCGCTTGCGGAAGCTCTCGGCCACGGCCTCGTTGGCCGCGAGCATGAACTCCTCGATCATCGAGTAGGCCGACTTCTCGCCGGGATCGCGGCGAGACTTGCTGATGGCGCGCACGAGGCGCGGATCGTCGTGGTCGAGCTCGACCTTGGGCTCGGGCAGATCCAGCTCGAGCGCGCCGCGCGCGAAGCGGTTCTTGCGCATGACGCGCGCGAGCGAGTCCATGTGGCGCAGCGCCGGCAAGAACGGCTCGTACTTCTTGCGCTTGCCGCGCGTGTCGCCGGCCAGCGCCGCCGCGACCCCCGGGTAGTCCAAGCGTGCGCGCGAATGGATCACAGCCGCGCAGAAGTCCGTCTCGACGACGCCGGCGTTCTTGTCGAGATCGATGCGCACGACCATCGCGAGGCGATCTTCTTCGGGCACGAGCGAGCACATGTGGCCCGACAGCGCCTCGGGCAGCATGGGGATCGCGCGGTTCGGCAGATAGATGCTGACGCCGCGCCGCTGCGCCTCGGTGTCGATGGGCGAGCCCTCGCGCACGTAGTGCGAGACGTCGGCCACGGCGACCCACAGGCGCGTGCCGCCGTGGGGCAGCTTCTCGACGGCGACGGCGTCGTCGAAGTCGCGCGCCGTCTCGGGGTCGATCGTCGTGAACTCGACGTGGCGCAGGTCCGCCCGGTCGAAGCGATCGGCGAGCCGCACGTCTTTCGGCAGGCCCTCGGCGATGCGCGCGACCTCGTCGGGAAATTCTTCGGTGACGTCGGCGCAGGCGAGGACCTTCTCGACCTCGGTGCGCGGGTCGTCGGGGTCGCCGAGCACCTTGAGCACCTGCGCCTCGAGCGGCCCGTCGGGCACGTCGGGGTAGCGGGTGATCTCGGCCACGACGGCCTGGCCGACGGCGCCCTCCGGGATCTTGCCGGTGAGGCTCACGGCGCCCGTGATGCGCGGATCGTCGGGCTGAAGCGTCGTGTGCTTGCCCGCGCGGGACAGCTGCCCCGTGATCTTGGCGCGGCCGCGCGCGACGACGCGCACGACGCGCCCTTCGATGCCGCGCGCGGCGGGCCACGCCTCGACCTCGACGGTGTCGGCGTCCATGGCGGTGCCGCGCGCGCGCGCTGACACGTGCACGTCCTCGGATTTGTCGTCGGGCACGACGAAGCCGTAGCCCGCGGGGTGGATCTTGATGCGGCCCGTGAGCCTTCGGATGAGCGAAGGCGGAGCCGTGGGCTCGGTGTTCGAGCCGTTGCGTTCGTATGACATGAATTCCGTTTCTGCGGCGGCCGCTCCTTAAGGAGAGCCGCTCGCGCGGAGCGCGTACAATTTTTTGTCGTCCGCGCCCACGAAGATGGTGCCGTCCGCCGCCAGGACGGGCGAGCTGTCGACGTCGCCGCCGAGCTCGACCGACCAGCGGGGGTGGCCGTCTGGCTCGAGACAATAGAGGCGGTCGTCCTGCGAGCCGAACAGGACGGCGCCCTTGGCGTCGATGAGCGCCGACGAAACGACGCGGTCACCGGTGCGAAAGGTCCAGCTGAGGGTGCCGTCGAGGTTGACGGCGTAGAGCTGGGCATCGAACGAGCCGACGTAGATCGTCCCGTTGCCGATGGCGACGGAGGCGCGCACGTCGCCGCCCGTCGTGAACGCCCAGTGCAGCGTTCCGTCGCCGCCCAGCGCGTAGATCTTGTGGTCGTCGGAGCCGACGTAGATCGTGCCGTCGTCGCCGACCGAAGGCGCGGCGTCGACGTCGCCGCCCGTGCGGAAGTCCCAGCGCTTCGTGCCGTCGGGCGCGATGCCGTAGACGAGGTCGTCCTGCGAGCCCGCGACGACGGTGCCGTCGGACAGCACGGCGGGCGCCGAGGCGACGTGGCCGCCGGTCGCGAAGCGCCAGCGGAGCGTGCCGTCGGGGTTGATGGCGTAGACGCCGTCGCCGCCCGTGTAGACGACGCCGTCGGGCCCGACCGTCGGGCCGGCGTCGACGTCGCAGCGGCTGGCCTCGGGGCCGACGCCGATGCGCTGCGGGCACGCGCCGATCTGGAAGATCCAGCGCGGCTTGCCGCCCGCGGGCGTCACGGCGTAGAGGTGGTCGTCGTCGGAGCCGATGTAGACGGTGCCGTCGTGGGCGATGGCCGGCGAGCCGAAGATGATGTCGCCCGTGGCGTAGCTCCACTTGGCGGCGCCGTCGCGGCCCACGGCGTAGAGGCGGCCGTCGTGCGAACCGAAGTAGATGGTCCCGTCGTCGCCGAGCGCGGGCGACGAGACGACGGGGCCGCCGGTCGACACGATCCACGCGACGTCGGGCTTCGCCGTCGGCAGCACGAACGGCGAGCGCCCGCGGTGCGCCGGGCCGAGGCGGTACATCGCCTGTGCCGGCTCGATCGCGTAGCGCGGCAGCGGCGGCCCGGCGGCCGCATGAGGCGCAGCCGGCGGCACGACACCTTCGGCCGAGCCGGCGGCGTGGGGCCACACGCAGGCACCCGCCTGGCAGACGCGATCGAGCTTGCAGTCGCGGTCGGAGCCGCACGCGCCGCCGGCGTGCGCGCACGCCAGGTCCACGACGGCCGCCGTGACGGCCAAGAGGATGAAGACGGCGGACCAGCGGAACCGGAACTGCGGGGCGCGCTCACGCTGGGGCGCCGCCATCACACGAAACGAAGCTCGGATGCGCATGAGGTTAGGCCAAAAAGAAAAAGGCGCAAGCGCGGCGCGCGACCGGGCCGCGGCGCGCGAGCCAAGTCTTTTCCTGTTATCGTCGTGAGCCGTGAGGATCCGTTCGGCCCTCTCCACCGGCGCCTTGGTGCTCGGATTCGCGGCGTGCGCGAAGAAAGCGCCCGTGTCGGAGGCGCCACCAGCCGCGCCCGTCGCTGTTGCCGACGCGGCACACGTCGCCGCGGCGACGCCCGACGCCGGCGCGCGGCCCGCGCCCGCGAAGCTGGGCCGCTCGGCGATCAAGCACGTCGTCATCGTGAGCGAGGACGGCCTCCGCCCCGACGCGCTCACGTCGGTGCCCGCGCCCGTGCACGAGGCGATCATGCGCCGCGGATCGTGGTCGCTCAAGGCGCGCACGATCCGCCACGCGTCGACGCTGCCGTCGCACGCCGCGATGCTGTCGGGCTTCGACGTCAAAGAGCACGGCTTGTTCTGGAACTCGTGGAAGCCCGAGCGCGGCTGGATCCACGTGCCCACGGTGTTCGACGCCGCCGAGAAGAGCGGCGGCACGGCCGCGGCGTTCGTCGGCAAGAAGAAGCTGAAGCACATCGCGCACCCCGGCTCGGTCGACGTGTTCGAGCGTCCCGGCTACTTCTGCAAGAAGGTCGTCGACCAGGCCGCGCAGTACTTCGTCGAGAAGAAGCCGACGATCGAGTTCATCCACTTCTCCGATCCCGACGACCTCGGACACGCCGTCGGCTGGATGTCGAACCCCCAGCTCGAGGCCGTCAAGCACGCCGACAAGTGCCTCGGCGTGCTCGTCGACATGGTCCACGCCGCGGGTCTCGACGACTCGACGCTGTTCATCCTCTCGGCCGATCACGGCGGCCACGGCCGCAACCACGACGGCCACATCGAAGAGGATCGCCTCATCCCCTGGCTCGCTTGGGGCCCCGGCGTCCGCGCGGGCCACCAAATCGAGCAGCCCATCATCACCGTCGACACCGCCGCCACGACCCTCTGGGCCCTCGGCCTCCCCGCCCCGCCCGACATGAAAGGCAAGCCCGTCCTCGAAGCCTTCGAGCCCGACGCGACTCACGCCAGCGCTCCGTAGAGAGCTTCAGCTCCGTCCGATCAAAACAGGTTTATGGCGAAGTTGCAGACGGACCAGTTCAGGAGGGTCTCGTCGTTGTAGAAGGCGGCGGTGACGGTGGACTCGATGTCCATTGACCAGCTCCAGCCCTGCGCGATCTCGAGGCCCACGCCGCCCATGACGGCGCCGCCCCAGTCGGTGAAGAGCGCGTCGTCGCGGCTGAACTGCGCCATGCCGAAGCCGCCCTTGAGGAAGAAGCGGTCGCCCACGAACATCTGCAGCGCCGCGAGCTGCGCGGTCTGCGAGAACGAGTGCACGTGCCCGCCGACCGAATCGTTGATCGTGCGATCGGCGGTCGAGCCTTCGATGTCCCACAACAACAGCAGGCCGGGACGAAGGCCGATGCCGAGGCGCGCGGTGTACGACAGGCCGTTCTGGCTCCACGTGCCGCCGCTGCCGTCGTCGAGCTTGAGGCCGCCGAAGCCGATGCCGCCGCCGATCGTGAAGGGGCGATCGGTCACGCGGCGCGGAGGCGGCGGCTGCAAGATGTGGTGATAGTGGTAGTAGCCCTGCGGCGGGTAACCGGGTGGGCCGTAGCTCGGCGGCGCGCCGTACGTCTGAGGGGCGCCATAGCGCGGACCGTAGCCGGGCGGCGGCACGTAGCCGGGCGGCGGGCCGTACCCGGGCGGATAGCCTTCCTCGGGCTGCGGCACCGGCTGCACCGGCGGTGAAGGCGGGGTCGCCGGCGGCGCGGGCACGGTCGCCGTGGGAGGCGGCGACGGCGGCGCGGGGGGCGTCGGCTGAGCTGTGCTCGGCGGCGTCTCGGCCGCCGGTGCGGGCGGACCGAACGGCGCGTCGGACGGCTGTTGCGCCCACGCGGCGGCGGTGTGAAGCAGAAGAACGGTCGATAAGGCGAGAACGCGGGTCATGGGATTACCTCCCTCGATTCGCCGCGGTGAATGTGCAAAGGCAACGCCAGGGTTGCGACCCGTGACCTGGAGGCGGAGGGCACGCGCCGATCGTAGCGCCCTCCCCCGCCCGTGCGCACTAAAACTTCCGCATCGGGGGCTCACCTGGGGACGTCGACGGTGGGCCCTTCGTCACGGGTCGGCGGACACGCGCCAGCTCGGGATCCGGCGTCGGCACGCGGCGGACCATGACGGGGATGCGCGTGCCCGAGCGCAGCGCGCGGCGCTGCGGCGGCTCGCGCCCGGACTCCGACGTCGCCGTCGGATCGAGGCGCCGCGACAGCCGCCCCACGACGTCGACCAGATCGCCAGGAGCGACGACGAGCTCGGCGCCGCGCACCTCGCGCGCGTCGAGGCGCAAGCGCGTGAGGAACGGATGCTCGAGCTCGAGCAACGTCGTGTTGTGGAACTGCACGCGCTCTTCCGGCGGGAACGGATCGACGAGCATGCCGCCCGCGACCTCGACCCAGATCGGCTCGTCGGTGCCGTCGTCGAGCAAGAAGTCGAACGCGGCCTCGTGGAAGAAGTCGGCTTTGAGGGGCGAGCTTCGGAAGCGCACGAGCGACCAGACGGCGGCGCGCCCTTCGAGCGCCGACGCGGCCGTGCGGCGCGCGACGACGACGCCGCGCACGGCGACGGCGCGGCGATCGGGCAGCGCGCGCAGCTCGGCGATGCGGTGGCGACGGCCGAGCACGACGAGACGATGCAGCCGGCTCGCGAGGCGCACCGAGATCGGGCCCCACACGGCGCCGAGGCTCGCGGCGGCGGCCACGCCCGCGGCGACGACGCCGAGGCCCGTGCCCGCGAGCGCGAGCACGCCCCACGCGGCGAGCGCCGCCACGCCCAGCGACGTCGCGGCCGTCACGGCGCGCACGCCGCGCGGGAACGACACCCAACGCGCGACGACGCCGCCCGAGCGCACGAGCGCCGAGGGATCGCCGCGCGCCGGCGTGCGCGCGAACGGCTCGGTGATGCGCGCGAGCACGCGCTCGACGAGCGCCCCCACGGGACCGCGCGTTGCCGCCGGCACGAGCGCGCGCGACACGCTCGTGTCGTCGGGGACACCGTCCACTCGGACATCGACGCGACCGTCGGAGGCGTTGTCGTCCACGTCTCGGTCCGCCATCTTTTGCGATAGTATCGTCCGGCTCGATGCCTAGCAGCGACGGGTTGCGCTCCCCCATCGACGTCCTGCGGAACGCGGCGCGCGGCGGCCAAGAAAGGTTTCTCGTAGGACTCGCCAACGCGGCCGAACGGCAGCGTCTCGCCGCCGCTTTGTCGACGGAAGGCTTCGTGCAAGAGGTCGCGTCGATCTCCGAGGCGCTCGAGCGCCTCGCCGACGAGTCGTTCGACGTCGCCGTGCTCGACGTCCCCGAGCAGCGCGTGGGGCGCGATCCGCTCGCGGCGTCGCGCGAGCTGCGGCCCTTCACCGACGTCGTGCTCGTCGCCGAGAGCGATCCGACGGTGTGCGGCGACGCGTTCGGGCGCGAGGTCGCCGCCGTGCTGCCGCGCCCGCTGCCCGAGGTCGAGGCGCTGCTGCGCGCCTACGTGAAGCGCCTCGCGGGGTTTCGCCGCTCGCGCACGCGCGGGCAGCTCGTGCTCAACGCCTTCGCGGGCGTGCGCGCCGACCTCATACCGATGGACGCGTCGCTCGCCGGCGAGCTCGACGAGCTGGTGGCGGCGACGCGCCTCGCGCCGTCGATCGTCGTGCTGGGCGACGACGAGCTCGCGCGCGCGGCCGGCGCGCAGGCCGACGCCGCCACCGATCCGGCGCCGCCCGACGCCGTCGTCGTCGCCTATTCCGAGCGCGACGCGCTCGACGCGCGCATGCAGGACGCGCGCGCGCGGGCCGCGGGCTCGGCCGTCGTCGTCGTCGACTCGTCGCCTTCGACCGAGCGGCTGCGCGACGCGCTCTACGGCGGCGCGCGCGCCTACCTGCCGCGCACCGCGCTCGCGAACCTGGGCCGCGTCGCCGCGTCGGCGGCCGTGCGCCGCCAGGGCGAGGCGCTCGGCGTGCGCATCGTCGAGGTCCTCGCGCGCCACGGCATCCTCTCGGGCCACGAGCGCACGCGAACGCCCGCGCCCCACCGCGACATCGACGTCTCGCTCATCGCCGACCAGGCCGTGTCGCGCGCGCACGTGCCCGTCGTGCCGACGGGCCACGAGGTCCTCGTCGTCGACGACGAGGCGGTCGTGCTCACCGTGCTGCGCGAGGCGCTCCGGCGAGGCGGCTACCGCGTCACGACGGCGGCGAGCGCCGAAGAGGCGATCGACCTGATGCACAAGCGTCGCTTCGATCTCGTGCTCACCGACAAGAACCTGCCGGGCGCGTCGGGCCTCGACGTGCTGCGCGCCGCGCGCGGCCTCACGCCCGCGCCCGCGATCGTGCTCATCACGGGCTACACGTCGTACGACTCGGCCGTCGAGGCGCTCGACATCGGCGCGCACGACTACATCGAGAAGCCCATCCGCGACGTCGAGGACCTGCGCTTCCGGATCAGGCGCGCGCTCTCGCGCCGCGACGAGCAGCTCGCGCGCCCGCGGCCCGGCCGCCCCGGCGAAAAAGGCGACGGCGCCGGCAAGCTCGGGCGAATCTTGCTCGTCGAGATGGAGGGCCAGCGCCGCCAGCTCATCGCCGACTACCTCTCGAAGCGTCACAACGTCACGGCGGCGAAGGACGGCGACGAGGCGCTCACGCTGCTGCAAAAGGAGAAGTTCGACCTCGTGCTCGCCGACCGCCACCTGCCGGGCACCTCCGGCCTGCGCGTCATCGAGCACGCGCAGCGGCTGCTCCCGCACTGCGCGTCGGTGCTCTACACGGCCTACCCGTCCTACGATTCGGTCAAGGAAGCGTTCGCCTCGGGCGTCGACGCCTTCCTCGTGCGCCCGAGCGAAGATTTGAAGAAGCTCGGCGAGAAGGTCGCCGAGGCGCTCGGCGGACGCGGCGGAATCCTGTTAGGGTAGTCGCGAGCTCACGCCCTCATGCGCATCGCCTTCACGCACAACCTCCGGCTCACCGACAGCGAAGAAGAGGCCGAGTTCGACAGCGCCGAGACGGTCCAAGCGATCGCCAGCGCGCTGCGCGCCGGCGGCCACGAGGTCGAGACGATCGAGGTCACCGGGCCCGCGTCGCACCTCGCGGCGCGCATCGAGGGCTTCGGGCCCGACCTCATCTTCAACACGGCCGAGGGCCGCCGCGGCCGCACGCGCGAGGCGTTCTACCCGGCGTTCTTCGAGGAGCTCGGCTTCCCGTACACCGGCTCCGACGCCTACGTCATGACGGTGACGCTCGACAAGTGGCTCACGAAGCTCGTGCTCGCGCAGCGCGGGATCGACACGCCCAGAGGGCGCCTCGTCACGCCCGAAGAGTTCAAGCGCCTCAAGGATCCGGGTTCGCTGGGTCTCGCGTTCCCGGTGATCGTCAAACCGAACTACGAGGGCTCGTCGAAGGGCATCGGCGACGACGCCGTCGTGCGCGACCCGAAGGCGCTGGCCGAGATGCTGCCGCGCGCGCTGCGCACCTACCCGTCGGGCGTCATCGTCGAGGAGTTCGTGCCCGGCACCGACGTCACGGTGCCGTTCCTCGAAGGTCGCGGCGACGACGGCGTGCTCCTGCCCGTCGACTACGTCGTCGATCCGTCGGTGAAGAGCCGCTTCAACCTGTACGACTTCAGGCTCAAGGGCGCCGAGGCGAGCATGGTCTCGGTGCGCTGCCCACCGGATTTGCCGCGCGACGTGACGTCACGCCTGCAGGCGATCTCGAAGAGCGCGACGCGCGCCCTCGGCATTCGCGACGTCGGGCGCATCGACTTCCGCCTCGGCGAGGACGGGCGCCTCTATTTGCTCGAGGTCAACGCGCTGCCGTCGCTCGAGCACGGCTCTAGCTTGTTCGCGGCCTCGGGGCGCGAGGCGCTCAGCTACGACGAGACGATTCAGTCCATCGTCGAGAGCGCGGCGCGCCGCCAAGGCCTCGTCGTCAAGCCGGGCGCGCGCAAGCGGCGGCCCGCCGAGCCGCTGCGCATCGGCTTCACCTTCAACGTCAAGCGCATCGACGCCAAGGGCGGCAACGACGCCGAGGCCGAGTACGACGCGCCCGAGACGATCGACGCCATCCGGGAGGCGCTCGAGAGCTACGGGCACCAGGTGATCCCGTTCGAGGCGACGGCCGAGCTGCCGCGCCAGCTCATGACGACGCCCGTCGATCTCGTCTTCAACATCGCCGAGGGCGTCGCGGGCCGCAACCGCGAGGCCGCCGTGCCGGCGCTGTGCGAGCTCATGGGCATCCCCTACACGGGCTCCGACGCCGCGACGCTGTCGATCGCGCTCGACAAGGCGCTGTCGAAGCGCGTGCTCATGCAGCACGAGATCCTCACGGCCGAGTTCCAGGTCATGGAGACGGGCCGCGAGCGGCTCTCGCCCAAGCTGAAGTTCCCGCTCATCGTCAAACCGAACCAAGAAGGCTCGTCGAAGGGCGTCTCGGCGTCGGCGTCGGTCGTCGACGACGAGGAAGGCCTGCGCGCGATCGTCAAGGAGCTCATCGATCGCTACCGGCAGCCCGCGCTCATCGAGGCGTACATCCCGGGCCGCGAGTTCACCGTTGGCCTGCTCGGCGATCGCCGCCCGCGCGTGCTGCCGCCCATGGAGATCCTCTTCAAGGACAAGGGCAACGAGCGCCCCGTCTACGACTTCCAGATCAAGCAAGAGTGGGAGAAGCACGTCGAGTACCAGTGCCCCGCGAAGCTCTCGCCCGTCGAGCTCAAGGCCATCGAGCGCGTGTGCCGCGAGACGTTCGCCGCGCTCGACTGCCGCGACGTCGCGCGCGTCGACCTTCGCCTCACGCCCAAGGGCGAGTTCTACGTCATCGAGGTCAACCCGCTGCCGGGCCTGACGCCCGGTTACTCGGACCTGTGCCTCATCGCCAACGCCGCGGGCATCGAGTACCGCACGCTCATCGGCGACATCCTCGAGGGCGGCTTGAAGCGCCTGCGCGAGAAGCGCCGCGAGGCGCGCGAGGCGGCCGAGGCGCGCAACGGCAACGGCGAGCGCCCGCCCGTCGATCCGCGCCAGACCGAGCTGCCGCGCATCGGCGACGCGGAGTGACCGTGCCGCGCGCGCGGCTCCGCGACCTCGGCTTCTCGATCGGGCACTTCCCCACCGGCGAGCTCAACGCCATCACCGACGTCGCGGGCGTGCGCGTCGGCCACACGACCCTCAACTTCGGCGAAGGCCCGCTCGAGGTCGGCAAGGGCCCCGTGCGCACGGGCGTCACGGCGGTCATCCCCAACGACGACATCTTCGGGCGCCGCGCCGTCGCGGGCGGCTTCGTGCTCAACGGCGCGGGCGAGCTGTCGGGCCTCACTCAGGTGCAAGAGTGGGGGCTGCTCGAGACGCCCATCCTTCTGACGAACACGATGTCGGTCGGCAAAGTCTCCGACGCCGTCGTCAAGTGGATGACGAAGAAGTGGCCGAAGATCGGCAACGAGGAGGACGTCGTCATCCCGCTCGTCGGCGAGTGCGACGACTCGTGGCTCAACGACGCCGTCGGCCGGCACGTGCGCTCCGAGCACGTGTACCGCGCGATCGAACAAGCGGCGAGCGGCCCCGTCGCCGAGGGCTCGGTGGGCGCGGGCACGGGCCTCATCACGTGCGACTTCAAGGCGGGCATCGGGACGTCGAGCCGCCGCGTCGACATCGCCGGCGACACTCACACCGTCGGCATCCTCGTGAACTCGAACTTCGGCGTCATGCGCTCGCTGCGCGTCGACGGCGCGCCCGTGGGCGAGCTGCTGGAGGCGAGCTTCGGGGACCCGCGCCGCGAGCGGAATGCGGGCTCCATCATCACGGTCATCGCGACGGACGCGCCGCTCTTGTCGCCGCAGCTCGTGCGCGTGTGCAAGCGCGCCGCGCTCGGCATCGGGCGCTGCGGGTCGTTCGCGGCGCACGGCTCGGGCGAGATCCTCGTCGCGTTCTCGACGGCGAACGTGCTGCCGCGCGAGGCGACGCGCATGACGGCGACGCTCGACGTGCTGCTCGACGAAGCGTGCGACCCGCTCTATGAGGCCGTCGTCGAGTGCACGGAAGAGGCGATCGTCAACGCGCTGTGCATGGCCGACGAGATGCGCGGGGCCACGGGCCACGTCGCGCCCGCGCTGCCGCTCGATCGCCTCGCCGAGATCCTCGGGCGCTACCGCGCGAGCTACCGCGGAGACGCTCAAAGGCCATGAGGATCTGCTTCGTCGTCGGCGACGTGCACGAGCAGAAGCCGACGTACGCGACGATTCACCTCGCCGTCGCCGCGCATCGCCGCGGCCACGACGTGCGCTTCGTCTCCGTCGACGATCTGTCGTTCCTCGACGACAACAACGTCCTCGGCATGACGACGCGCGTGCGCGCCGGCGCCTACACGAAGGCCGACGCCTACTCGCGCGCTCTCACGTCGGACGAAGCCGTCGTCGAGGAGGACACGCTCGGCAGCTTCGACGTCGTCTTTCTTCGCTACAACCCGATCCGCGAGGGCGGCGCACACCCGGCGGCGCCGCTCATCGACTTCGGCTGGCGCCTCAAGCTCGGCGGCACGCTCGTCGTCAACGACCCCGAAGGCCTGCGCCGCGCCGGCAGCCGCATGTACCTCGCCGATTTTCCCGCCGACGTCCGCACGCGCACGCTCGTCTCGCGGTCGAAGAAGCGGCTGCGCGAGTTCGTGCGCGTGCTCGACGGCCCCGCCGTGCTCAAGCCGCTCGCGCCGCGCGGCGACGAGCCCGCGTTCTACGTGCGCCGCCGCCAGATCTCCAACCTCAACCAGATCATCACGACCGTCACCAAAGACGGCTACGCCATCGCGCAAGAGTATTTGCCCGAGGCCGAGGAGGGCGAGAAGCGCCTCGTGCTGCTCAACGCCGAGCCCGTGCGCGCCGAGCCCGGCGGCCCCGTCGCGATCTACCGCCGCCGCTCGACGACGCCCGGCGCCGCGCGCGGCCCGGGGCCGACCACGCGCTCGAAGTGCGAGTTCGGCGCCGTCGAGGCCCGCATCTGCGACATCCTGCGCCCCAAGCTGCTCGCCGACGGCCTGCACTTCGTGAGCGTCGACATCGTGGGCGACAAGCTGCTCGAGCTCAACGTCTTCACGCCCGGCGGCCTGCACTCGATCCAGGAGCTCTACGGCCTCGACGTCGCCGCCCTCGTCGTCCGCGACCTCGAACGCCGCGTCCGCCTCCGCGCCGCCTACCGCACGACCTTCGACCCCGAAGCCGCCGACGTCGTCTGAGGGTGTGCAAAGGCGGGGTGGCGCATGCGCGCTCGTCGCTGTCCGACGAGGCAATCTCAGGGGGCGTGAAGTGGGTGCGCTCGATGGTCGTGGGCGCGCTCGTCGCGTCCGGCTGCGGCTCTGGTCACGTCGGAACGCCGCGAGACGCGGGCGCCGGCGGGACGGGCGGTGAGAGCGCGACCGGCGGCGGCGTCGCGTCGGGCGGGACCGGCGGCGTCGCGACCGCGAACGGCGGCACCGGCGGAGACGAGATCGACGCGTCGGCGAACGGCGGCGGCCCGGCCTCGACGGGCGGGCACGCGGGCGGCGGGCCCGACGACGGCGGCCCGCCCGACACGACAACGGGCGGCTTCGATTCGAGCTCGACCGATCCCGGCGCCGACGGCGACGGCGAGCGCACGCTGAACCCGCCGTTCAAGAACGCGCCCGAGTACACGGCGCAGGCCGGCGTGCCCAAGGGCGCGTACTTCGAGTTCGCCGTCGGCGTCGCGAGCACGATCTACCCGAAGGCGCCGACGACGCGAAAGATCGGCGTCTACGTGCCCGCGCAGTACGTCGCCGGCACGCCCGCGCCCGTGATCGTCTTCCAGGACGGCACCGACTTCTACGGCTTCAGCACGTCGATCCCCACGGTGCTCGACAACGTGATCGCCAAAGGCGCGATCCCGCCCGTCGTCGGCGTGTTCGCGGGCAACGGCGGCGGCGACAACGTCGGCAGCGAGCGCGGCCTCGAGTACGACACGGTCTCGGGCCTCTACGCGAAGTGGGTGTCGACCGAGCTCCTGCCCCTCGTCGAGCAACAAACCAAGACGCAGCTTCCGAACCAAGCCGTGACCTTCACGAAAGATCCCGAAGGGCGCGCGACGATGGGCGGCAGCTCGGGCGGGCTCGCATCGTTTTCGATGGCCTGGTGGCACCCCGATCTCTTTCGGCGCGTCCTCAGTTTCTCGGGCTCGTACGTGAACCAGGTTCCCGCGGACTCGCCGTTCCCGCACGGCGGCTGGATTTATCACGACGTCGATCCGTTCGACGCCACGACGCCCAACGGCCTCGTCGTCGCCCACTGCGAGAGCGCGACGAGCCCGGCCGCGGGCGTCGACGATCCCGGCCCGTGCGACACGCCGCTGTCTGAGTCGGCGTGCCTCGCCATGACGGGCTGCGCCTGGAACACGAGCGCCAACAAACCCATCCGCGTGTGGATGGAGTCGGGCACGAAGGACTCGAACTCGGGCGACGCGCCCAGCACCTACCGCAACTTCGCGCTCGCCAACCAGCGCATGGCCGACTCTCTGGCGAAGCGCCACTACCACTATCACCACGATCTCGCGACCGGCGCCGGCCACGTCGACATGGGCCCGCTGAAACAGACGCTGCCCGAAGCATTGGCCTGGGTGTGGCGTGGTTACGTTCCGTCCGGCCGCTGACGGGTTTAAAATCTTCGGGCGTGTCCGAATCTGATTCTCGCCCCGGTGTCCCGCAGCGCGTGCGCACCGAGGAGCTCTCGGTGCCGACGCCCGTGATTCCGCCCGGGCCGATCGTCACGCTCTCGCCCGAGGAGATCGCGCGCTTCTTCGTGCGCGCGCGGCGCGACCAGGACACCGAGCACTGGGACGTGCGCCTCGACGCCACGCTGCGCGAGATCCTCGAGCGCGCCAACGACTTCGTGCCGTCCGAATCGGGCGGCATCCTGCTCGACGACCCGCGCGCCAAGCTCGCGGGCGCGCCCGCGCCGCGCCTCACGTTCATCGCCGCGTTCGGCCCCGGCTCGAACCACCTGCTGGGCCGTCGCATCCCCAGCGACACGGGCTTCGCGGGCCGCGTGTACAAGCAAGGCCGCCCCGCGCAGACCGATCACCTCGATTCCGAAGACCCGATCGTCGAGACGGCCGCCGACAGTGCCGCGATAAGCTCGATCGTGGGCGTGCCCATCGTCGTCGGCGAATCGATCTGCGGCGTGCTCGAGCTGTCGAACCGCCGCCTCGGCGGCGCCTACTCGAGCCGCGACAAAGAGCTGCTGCGCATCTTCGCCGCGTACATGTCGTCGTCGATCCAGAACGCGCTCGACGCCATCCGCGCGCGCGCCCTCGCGCGCGTCGACGACCTCACGGGCCTGGCCAACAGCCGCTACTTCCACATGCGCCTCCAAGAGGAGATCTCGCGCGCCGACCGCGACGGCACCGAGCTGTCGATGGTGTTCGTCGACCTCGACCGCTTCAAGGAGGTCAACGATCGCTTCGGCCACCTCGCGGGCAGCTGGACCCTGCAAAAGGTCGCCGAGCTGCTGCAGAGCAAGGCGCCGCCGGCTGCGCTGCTCGCGCGCTACGGCGGCGACGAGTTCGTCGTCATCCTGCCGGGCGCGAACCTCGGCCGCGCGTTCGAGAGCGCGGAGTCGCTCCGGCGCGCGATCTCGGAGGCGAAGTTCTTCGATCCCGATTCAGAAGGCGCGCAGGTCACGGCGCTGCCGAAGATCACCGCGTCGCTGGGCGTCGCGTCCTACCGCGACCACCTCGCGCCCGGCGGCACGCCGCGGCGGCGCGAGAGCACGTTCCTCAAGCTCGCCGATTCGGCGATGTACCTCGCGAAGGCGAACGGCCGCAACCGAGTGGAAGTGGCCGAGCCGGAGGATTAGGGACAGCTACTCGTTGGTCTCGCCGAGGCCCGCCGCCTTGAAGATCTTCATGGCGAGGTACTTCGGGCTGACGTGGTACTGGCCCGCGGCCACGAGACGACGAAGCGTATCGACCTTGTTCGCGCTGACGACGGTCTGAGGAGCGGCGGCGATCGGCGCCGACGCGCGCTGCGCGGAGACAGGAGGACGACGCTGCGAGGTGTGCCGGGTGGTGTTGCTCATGCCTACACCATCGACCATCGCCCCCATTTCCTTGAGGGGGAGTTTTCTCCACAGAAACAAGCCTGCAACATTCGGGGGTTACGGCCCCAATCGGAGGCTTTACGCCGCCGCTTCGACGGCCAATTCGCCGAGGGTGTCGCGGAGGCGGCGGGTGGCTTCACCGTGGATTTGGCAGACGCGCGACTCGGTCACGCCGAGGACGGTGCCGATCTCTTTGAGGTTGAGGTTGTCGCAGTAGTAGAGCGACAGGACCTGCTGCATCTTCTCGGGCAGGTCGCCGATTCCCGAGACGAGACGACCGAGAAGCTCACGGCGAGACGCGGCCTCGAACGGATCGGGCGAGGTCTGGTCGCCCGTGCGCTCGAGCAGGTCGGGACCCGCGTCGTCGATGCCGACGACCGACGAGCCCGACAGCTTCTGCTGGCGCGCGTACAGCTCGTCGACGCCGACGCCGAGGCGCTTGGCGATCTCCTCGTGATCCGGCGTGCGGCCCAGCTGGGCCTCGAGGCGGCGCGTGGCGTCGCGCAGCTCGTTCGAGAGGCGGCGCATGTCGCGCGAGAGCGTGTCGCGCGAGCGCAAGTCGTCGAGCATGGCGCCGCGGATGCGGAACTCGGCGAAGGCCTCGAAGCGGTCGACGCGGCTCGGATCGAAGCGCTCGGCCGCCTCCATCAAACCGATGACGCCCGACGAGATGAGGTCGTCGATCTCGACGTGCGCCGGCAAGCGGCGCGCGAGACGGCGCGCGACCTTCTCGATGTAGGGAAAGAACTTCGCCGCGTACTCGTTGCGGCGCGCGATGAGGTCGTCCTTCTTCGACCGCGTCGCCTTCTTCGAGACCTTGCCAGCCGCCTTCTTCGCCTTCGTCATTGTCGCCATGACGCTGGCCTAGAGCACGCCTCATGCCACGTTCATGGCGTTCGCTCGATCCGCGTGGATCAAGGGCTTGGCGTCTCACGACGCGGACGGACCGTCAGCGCATTGGCGATCGTCGATTCCTGACGCCGTCAATCGGATGACGGACGCGCACTTCCCGACGAGCGCCGCTGATCAGCGTCGCGCACGCACGATGTATTCAACTATCAGGCGACGTTACGTCTACGTAGTTTCTCGACGAGCGTGGTGCGGTTCATGCCCAGGAGCTCGGCCGCGCGGTTCTTGTTGCCGCCGGTTCGCTCGAGGGCTTGGCAGATGAGGCGCTCTTCGACCTGTGTGAGGAAGCCACGCAGATCGACGCCGGCGTCGGGGAGATCGAGCGTCGCGCTCTCCAGATCGACGACGGTCATGCGCAGGTGCCCTGGCAGATCCTCCATGCCGATGGGGCGGCTGCCTGCCAGCACGACGAGCCGTTCGACGAGGTTCTCGAGCTCGCGCACGTTGCCGGGCCAGTCGTAGAAGCTCAGGCGCTGCAGCACCTCCGGCGCGAAGCCGGGCACGGCGCGGCCCTCGCGCGCGTTCACCTCGGCGCGGAAGTGCTCGGCGAGCGCGGGGATGTCAGCGCGCCGCTCGCGCAGCGGCGGGATCTCGATGGGCACGACATCGAGGCGATAGAAGAGATCTTCGCGGAACGTGCCGGCGGCCACCATCTCCTCGAGGTTGCGGTGGGTGGCGGCGACCACGCGGACGTCGACGCGCACCGGGTCGGTGCCACCCACGGGCGTGACCTCGCGGTCCTGCAGCGCGCGCAGCAGCTTCGCCTGCACGCCGCGTGGCATCTCGCCGATCTCGTCGAGGAACAGCGTGCCGCCCTCGGCGGCGACGAAGCGGCCCGTGCGCGCCTTGTCGGCGCCCGTGAACGCGCCACGAACGTGACCGAACAGCTCGGACTCGGCGAGCGCCTCGGGGATCGCCGAGACGTTGACGGCGACGAAGGGGCCGGCCCGGCGGCCGCTCGCGCCGTGCACGAGGCGCGCGACGACCTCCTTGCCCGTGCCGGTCTCGCCGCGGATGAGCACGCTCGCGTCGGTGTCGGCGATCTGCTCGACGCGATCGAGGACGAGCCGCATCGCCGGGTGATCGCCGACGACGGCCGCGCCCGGCGTGGGGCGGCGCGCGCGGCCCGACTCGTTCGCGGGGAGCAAGCGCGCGAGCGCCTGCTCGACGACGGAGACGTGAAACGGCTTGCCCAGCACGTCGGCGGCGCCGAGGCGCAGCGCCTCGACGGCGTCGCTCACGGTGCCTTGCTCGGTGAGCGCGACGACGGCGACGGGCGGCCGCGCCGCGCGCGCCTCGCGCACGACCTCGCGGCCGTCACCGTCGGGCAGGCGAAGGTCGGTGATGCACAGATCGAAGCGCTGCGCGCGCAGGCGCGCCGAAGCCTCCGCGCCCGTCGACGCCGCGACCGCGTCGTGCCCGAGGCCGCGCACGAGGCGCAGCAGGCCGGCGTGGATCGACGGGTCGTCGTCGACGAGGAGAACGCGCTTGCTCATGTCCAGCACGTTTCATCGGTGTTCCCGCAGGCGCGCTTAAGGGAACCCTCTGTTGCGAAACCCGCAACAGCGTTCGGGAAACGGCCGAAAAACACCCCTCGGGCCGCGCGCGGCGCGCGCTTGCGGGCGTTCGGGATCGCGCGCGCGAACGCGTCAAAAAGCGCTGTTTACAGCCTGAAAGGACAGGTTACGGGCTGGGCGCTGCCTGTCCGATCGGGTCGGCCTTGGGGTACGAGCCGAGCACCTTGACCTTCTCGCAGGCGGCGCGCACCTCGGCGAGCGCGGCCGCGACCTTCTCGTCGCGCTCGTGCCCGTCGATGTCGACGAAGAAGACGTACTCCCACGGCGCGCGGCGCGACGGGCGGCTCTCGATCTTCGTCATGTTGAGCCCGCGCTGCGCGAACGCGCCCAGCGTGCGGAAGAGGATGCCGGGCTCGTCTTTCGTCACGAGCAGCACCGACGTCTTGTCGCGGCCCGTGGGCTCGGCCTGCGCGCGCCCCAGCAACAAGAAGCGCGTCATGTTGTAGGACGAGTCCTCGATCTTGCGGCGCACGACGGCGAGGTCGTAGAGCTTCGCCGCCATCTCCGACGCGACGGCGGCGCCGCGCGCGTCGTCGTTGGCGAGGCGGGCGGCATCGGCCGTCGAGCGCGCCTCGACGAGCGTCGCGCGCGGCAGGTTCGTCGCGAGCCAGCGCCTGCACTGCCCGAGCGCGATCGGGATCGAGTACACGCGCTCGATCTGCGCGAGCTCCGTGCCGGGACGGCCCAGCAGGCACATCATGACCTCGAGCGCGATCTCGGCGCTGACCTTGAGGTCGCTGTCCATGAAGCTGTCGAGCGTGTGGTGCACGATGCCCTCGGTCGTGTTCTCGATCGGGACGACGCCGAAGTCGGCGTTGCCGCGCTCGACCTCCTCGAAGACGCCGGGGATCGAGCCCATGGGCGTCGCGCGCGCCGAGAGGCCGAACTGCCGCTTGACCGCTTGATGCGAGAACGTGCCCTCGGGCCCGAGGTACGCGACGCGCACCTTCTTCTCGAGCGTGAGGCACGCGCTGAAGATCTCCTGGAACACCGAGCGAATCGCCTCGGTCGGGAACGGGCCCGGGTTCGCGGCCGAGAGGCGCTCGGCGATCTGCCGCTCGCGCGACGGCACGTAGAACGGGACCTGCAACAGGGCCTTCAGATCGGCGACGTCGGCGACGAGGTGGGCGCGCTCGTTGAGGAGCGCGAGGATGCGGTCGTCGGTCGCGTCGATCTTCGCGCGGATCGCGGCGAGCTCGTCGTCGTCAGGGGCGCGGTCGGCCATGGGTTCGCAGCTTATACCAAGCGCCGCGCGCGCTCGCTCGACCCTCTACATGCCGACGGCGATGGCGTCGGACACGCGGACGGCGCCCGACTCGTCGGCGGGGCGCAGGCGCAGGAACACGGAGAACGTCGAGCCCCTGCCGAGCTCGCTCGCGACCTCGACCTTGCCGCCGTGGAGCTCGACGAGGCGCTTCGTGAGCGCGAGGCCGAGGCCCGTGCCCTCGGGGCGCACGCCGCCGGGCTGCGGCAGCTGCTCGAACTCGCGGAACAGCCGCCCGAGGTTCTCGCGCGCGATGCCGACGCCCGTGTCGGACACCTCGACGACGAGGTAGTCGTTCTCGGGCTGGACGTGGACGGCGACGCGCACGACGCCCCCGCGCGGCGTGAACTTGATGGCGTTCGAGATGAGGTTGTAGAGGACCTGCTTGATGCGGCCCGGGTCGACCTGCACGTCGGGCAGGCCGTCGGGCACGGAGACCTCGAGGTTGATGCCCTTCTTGGCGGCGACGGCCTGGATGACGCCGCGGACGACGTCGACGATCGCGCCGATGGGCGTCAGCTCGTAGGCGAGGTCCATGCGGCCCGCCTCGACCTTCGAGATGTCGAGGATGTCGTTGACGAGCTGGAGCAGGTGGCGGCCCGAGACGAGGACGTTGTTGACGTAGGCCGACTGCTTGTCGTTGAGCGGCCCGAAGATCTGCTGCTCGAGCAGCTCGGAGAAGCCGATGACGGCGTTGAGCGGCGTGCGCAGCTCGTGGCTCATGTTGGCGAGGAAGGCGCTCTTGGCTTGGTTGGCCGTGTCGGCGAGCTCCTTCGCCGAGCGCAGCTCGCTCTGCGCGCGCTCGCGCTCTTCGACCTCGAGCTGCAGGCGCGAGTTCGCCTCGGTGAGCTGGCTCGTGCGCTTGTCGACGCGCGTCTCGAGCTCGGCGTGGGCCGCGAGCAGCGACTCTTCGGCCGCGCGGCGCGCCGTGATGTCGGTGAACGACGCGAGCGCCGCGTACGGCGTCGTGCCCGGCTCGGCCTCGAAGCGCACGAGCGGCTGCGCGTTCATCGAGATCCACACGATGGCGCCGTCGGCGCGGCGGATCTTGAAGACGACGTTCTGGCGCGGCTCGCCCGTCGCGAGCGTCTGCGCGAACGGCAGCTCGTCGCCGCCGACGGCGCGCCCGTCGTCGTCGACGGCGTCGGCGAACAGGCGCGCGGCCGGCGCGCCCACGACGTCGCTCGCGCGCACGCCGAGGATGCGCTCGGCGCTCGCGTTGGCGGCGAACACGTGGCGGGCGTTGTCGACCAGCATGATGCCCTCGTCGAGGGCGCCGATCATCGAGCGGTAGCGCTCCTCGCTGTCGCGCAGGCCTTGCTCGATGCGCTTGCGCTCCATGAACTGGCCGATCTGGCCGCCCAGCGCCGACAGCATCGACAGGTGATCGTCGTTGGCCTCGCGCAGATCGCGGCTGTAAAAGGCCATGACGCCGATGACCTTGGGCCCGTTGCGCAGCGGGATCGCGAAGGCGCCGCGCAGGTTGACCTCGGTCTTGAAGGCGGCGAGCGGGAAGTTCGGCTCCTCGGACATGTCCGGGATCCACAGCGGCAGGTGGCGCGCCCACACGCGGCCCGGCAAGCCGACGTCGGGCTGCAGGCGCGTCGCGCGGCGCAGCTTGAGGTAGTCGCCGCCCTGGAAGTCGTCGGCGTGCCACAGGTCCACGCAGCGCATGAACTGCTCGCTCTCGTCGACCTCCCACAGCTCGCCGACGTGCCAGTCCTGGTTCTCACCCATGATGCGCAGCATGAGCGGCGCCGCCTCGGCGAGGCCGTTCGCGCCCGCGAGCACGCGCGTGATGACGTACTGGAGCGACAGCAGGCGCTCGGTGCGCTGGCGCTCGGCCACCTCGCGCTCGAGCGCCGAGCGGCTCGCCTCGATCGTCGCCTGCTTCTTGGCCGTGCCGAGCATGTCTTCCTGGCTCTTGCGGATCGCGAGCGACAGCAGCACGTCCTCGAAGGCCATCATCGAGACGTGCTGCACCCAGGCCCAGCCGCCGACGTGCAGCACGCCGTAGAGCGACTTCGGCCAGAAGAAGCAGCCGAGCACGTGATCGAGCGTCGACACGAGCGTCGCGAGCAAGAGCACGGTGACGTCGCGGTACATCGCGAGGAACGCCAGCGACGCGAACACGGCGTAGCGCATCTCGAAGTGCCCGCCCGACACGTGAATAAGGAGCGAAGTGATGAGGCCTTGGCCGATCGCGATCTCTTGCCGCGTGAGCATCGAGCCTGGGTACTTGAAGGCGACGTAGACGGGCAGCGAGGCGATGGCCGCGCCGAGCGCGAAGGCCTTGATGACGAGCGGCGGGAGCTGCGTGAGCGAGCCGTTCCACACGGCGGGGCTCGACCACAGCGCCGTGACGACGGCGGCGAGCCACTGCGCGAGCAGCAGCCACAGGAACATGCGATCGGTGCGCTCGCAGAGCTCCTGTCGGTACTCGGCGTACAGCCGCCGGGTGCCAGGGGTCTCGTCGACGACGCGCACGGGTGAGAGCTCCTAGGCGACCGAGGCGTCGACGTCGTTCGCGCCGGGCGTGCGCGCGACGCCCAGCTCGCCCGTCGCGCGCGGCGCGCCCGGACGGCGCGCGAGGCGCACGCAGAAGCAGCTGCCCTTCCCCTTGCCGGCGTTCTCCTCGACCCACAGCTCGCCGCCGTGGACGTCGACGGCGCGCCGGCAGAACACGAGGCCGAGCCCGTGGCTGTTGCGCATCTCGTGCGCCGAGCGCGCGCCGATGCGCGCGTACTTCTCGAAGATCTTCTGGCGGAAGGCGATGGGGATGCCCTCGCCCTCGTCGCGCACGCGCAGCTCGATCGTCTCGGCGGCGCCGCCCGCGCCCCCGGCCAACACCTGCGCTTCGATCGAGATCGTCGCCCGCCTCGGGCCGTATTTGTAAGCGTTGTCGACGAGGTTCTCGAGGATGCGCCGCACGAGGTCGCGGTCGGCCGTCATGACGCCCACGCCGGGCGCGACGACGAGCGTGAGGCGCTGGTCCTTGTCCTCGATGCGACGCTGCATCTCCGACACGACCTCGGTCAGCAGCTGAGGCACGTCGAAGTCCGCCATGTGCGGGACCAGCGCGCCGTCCTCGCTGCGGCTGATGTCGAGGAGGTTCATCACCATGCGCACCATCGACTGCGAGGCGCGTAGGACGTCGAGCATCGAGTCGCGCTCGTCGGCGGCGAGGCCGTCCTGCGCGAGCGCGAACTGCACGTTCGACAGGATGCTCGACAGCGGGTTCTTGAGATCGTGGACGATGAGCGCCGTGAGCTCTTCCTTCTCGCGGTGCGCGGCCACGAGCGCGTCGCGCTGATCGGAGATGAGCGCGAGGTTGCGCGCCTGCTCGTCGGACAGCGCCTTGATGCGCAGGAGGGAGCGCACGCGGATCAAGAGCTCGGTGCGGTTGATGGGCTTCGTGAGGAAGTCGTCGGCGCCCGAGTCGAGCGCCGCCTTGTGCGTGCCGAGATCGCCGAGCGCCGTCAGGAAGAGGATGGGGATGCGATCGCCGCCCGGCAGCGCGCGGATGCGCCGGCAGGTCTCGAACCCGTCGAGGCCCGGCATGAGCACGTCGAGCAGGATGAGGTCGGGCTTGCGGGTCGCGAGGATCGCGATGGCGTCCTCGCCGCTCTCGGCCTGGATCGCGAGGTAGCCCGCTCCCACGAGGTGGCCCTCGGCGACCTCCCGGTTCTGGAAGTTGTCGTCGACGACGAGGACGGTGATGGGTGAGTCAACCCGCTTGTCGGACGCCATGCCCCGCGCCTTCCGCGCTTTTCAGGAGGTATTGTTCGATCGCCGCGCCGAACGTGCGCGTGTCGATGGGCTTCGAGAGGTAGCCCGAGAAGCCGATGCCCAGCAGGCGCTCGCGATCGCCCGGCATCGCGAGCGAGGTCACGGCGACGATGGGCAAGTGCGCGAGGTGCGGCCGGCGGCGGACCTCGCGGATGACGGCCTCGCCGCCGCCGCCTGGGATCTGGACGTCGAGCAGCAGGAGATCGGGCCTGCGCTCGAGCGCGGCGCGCGCCTCGTCGACGGTCGCGGCCTCGACGACCTCGTGCCCGCGCAGCTCGAGAATGTCGTGGACCAGCAAGCGGTTGAGGGGGTTGTCTTCGACCACGAGGATGCGCGCGCGGGGGACCCGCGGCATGGGCGTGATGACGTCGGGAGGCGCGTCGGTCGGCGCCTTCGTCAACTTGGTCGAGTTAGACATCCTGACCCGCGCCGGGGGACGGCGGGGCGTAGTCGGTGTCGGCAGTTTGCAAGTCTCGCTTTACGCAGTCGGGACGCGCAGCGTCGGGTCTGTGACGCGGCGCCGACGCTCGTCCCGCGCAGGTGCGCCGGGGTGGTATCCTGCGCCGCAACGTGATGACGGGCGTCCCCGAGACCATCGGCAGCTACCGCATCATCAAGCAGCTCGGCTCGGGCGCGATGGGCCAGGTCTACTTGGCCGAGCACCGCCACCTGAAGCGGCAGGCGGCGCTCAAGCTGCTCGCGCGTGAGCTGATCGAGCGGCAGGACCTGCTCGAGCGCTTCTTCCTCGAGGCGCGCGCGACGAGCGCCATCGCGCACCCGGGCATCGTGCAGATCTTCGACTGCGAGGTCGATCCGACGGGGCGGCCCTACATCGTCATGGAGCTGCTCACGGGCGAGACGATCGCGTCGCTCATCGCGCGCCAGGGCGCGCTGCCGCCGCTGCAGGTGGCGCGCATCGGGCGCGCCTTCGCCGAGGCGCTCGAGGCGGCGCACAGCAAGGGCATCGTCCACCGCGACCTCAAGCCCGAGAACGTCTTCGTGCAGCCCGACCCGCCCGATTCGATCAAGGTCGTCGACTTCGGCATCGCCAAGCTCGCGGGTGATCTGCAGGCGGGGCAGGTCCACAAGACGCGCAGCGGGTCGGTCATGGGCACGCCGCTCTACATGTCGCCCGAGCAGTGCCGCGACTCGGCCAACATCGACTTCCGCACCGACATCTATTCGCTCGGCTGCGTCGTGTTCGAGCTGCTCACGGGGCGGCCGCCGTTCTCGAAGGACAACTTCGGCGAGCTCATGGTGGCGCACCTCACCGAGGCGCCGCCCGACGTGCGTGCCATCAAACCTGACATCCCCGCGCCGCTGGCCGAGCTGGTCGGCGAGCTCCTGCGCAAGGTGCCGACCGAGCGACCCGCGAGCATGCGCGCCGTCGCCGATCGCTTCATGGCGTACATCTCGCGCATGACGACCGTGCCCGGCGCGGCGTCGGCGATCGCCGTCGGCGGCGCGCCCGTGGCCAGCGTCGCGGCGACGCCCGCGGCCGTGGCGGCGCCGGCCGTCGTGCGCACGACCTTCGGCGGCGCGGCCGGCGAGGTCCCGAGCGAGAAGCCCGCGAGCCGACGCGCGCCGATGATCGCGAGCGCCGTGCGGCTCGTCGGCGGCGGCGCGGCGGCGGCGATGGTGCTCGGGCGAGGATCGTCGTCGACGTCGGCGGCGCACGAGACCGTGGCGGCTACGCCCACCCCGCCCGCGCCGGCGCCTCCTCCAGCGCCCGCCGCGCCGGCGGCAACCGCGCCC
>DASZRT010000129.1:0-30633 GCA_035549075.1 Polyangia bacterium
CAACTGTCGCGGCGGGCCCGCGCGCGAGGCGAGGGCGGAGAGGCGCTCGCGAAGCTGCGCGAGGCCGCCGACCTGCGGCCTGATCTGTCGACGCTCGAGCTCGAGCTCGCGCGCGCCACCGAAGGCGCGGGCGAGCCCGAGGCCGCCCGTGCGCGCCTCGAAGCCGTCGCGGCGCGCCTGCCCGACGACGCCGGCGTGCAGACGAGCCTCGGCAAGCTGCTGCGGCGCTCGGGCCGGCGCGCCGACGCGCTCGCGCGCCTGCACGCGGCGACGACGCTGCGCCCGCAAGACCCCGAGCTGCGCCGCTACGTCGAAGCCTTCGAGCAAGAGAAGGCCACGGGCGGCGAGGCGCTCGCCGGCCAAGCGGGAGAAGATCTCGCGCGCCGCTACGCCGCCGACGCGCGCGCGTTGCTGACGACCGCCGCCGATCCGCCCGCGACGGGTGAGGCCAGCGCCGACGCCGCCGTGCTGCTCGACCGCCGCGCCGTGCGCGTGCACGTCAACGGCCTCTCGCAGACCTTCGCGCAGCGCCTCGTCCTCGTGCGCACGCAGCATGGCGCCGAGGACAACAAGTCGTTCTACGTGCGCTACACGCCGGGCGAACAAGAGGTGGAGATCCGCCAGGCGCGCATCTACCGCCGCGGCCCGAACGGCGCGCTCGACGTCATCGAGGCGACCGACCGCGACGACCAGGATCTCTCCGAGCCGTGGTACGGCCTCTACTACGACAACCGCGCCGAGGTCGTGCGCTTCGAGGGCCTGCGCGCGGGCGACGTGCTCGAGGTGCAGTACGTCGTCGACGACGTGTCGGCGCGCAACCAGATGGCCGACTACTTCGGCGACTTCCAGATGATCGCCGAGTCGATCCCCAAGCGACGCTGGGATTACACGCTCATCGCGCCCGCGAGCCGGCCGATCTATTCCAACTTGGCCAACGCCCCGAACGTCCCGCGCCTCGAGCGTTCGACGACGGACCGCGACGGCGCGCGCGTCTACGCCTTCGCCGTGCGCGACGTCGCGTCGATCGAGCCCGAGCCCGCGATGCCCGGCCTCGCCGAGGCCGCGCCGTACCTCCACGTCAGCACCTACGCCAGCTGGGCCGACGTCGGCGCGTGGTACTGGCGGCTCGTCGAGGAGCAGCTCGCGTCCGACGACGAGCTCCGCAAGGCGGCGCACGACGCCGTCCGCGGCGCGAAGACCGACGTGGAGCGGGTGCGCGCCATCCACGACCTCGTCGTCAAGGACACGCGCTACGTCGGCCTCGAGTTCGGAATCCACGGCTACAAGCCGTACAAGGTCACGCAGATCCTCGAGCGGCGCTTCGGCGACTGCAAGGACAAGGCGTCGCTCATGCTCGCGCTCTTGCGCGAGGTCGGGATTCCGTCGGAGCTCGTCCTCGTGCGCACGCGGCGCGGCGGCCGCGTCGCCCCCGAGCCGGCGTCGCTCGCGATCTTCGATCACGCCATCACCTACGTGCCGAAGCTCGACCTCTACCTCGACGGCACGGCCGAGTTCTCGGGCACGAGCGAGCTGCCGACGCAGGACCAAGGCGTGCTCGTGCTGCGCGTGAGCGCGGCGGGCGCGCACCTCGTCGAGACGCCCGTGCTCGCCGCGGAGACCAACAAGGTCGCGCGCGGCTGGCGCGTCGCGCTCGCCGCCACGGGCGACGCGCGCGTCGAGGAAGATCTCGAGATCCACGGCGCGGCCGCGCCCGACTGGCGCGCGCACTACCAGACGCCGGGCGAGCGCGCCGAGCGCTACGGGCGCGTGTGGGAGGCGCGCTCGCCGGGCACGCGGCTCGTCTCCGTCGAGATGCCCGACCTCGAGGACCGCGACGCGCCCGTGAAGATCCACGCCGTCGCCGACGTGCCGAGGCTGGCCGTGCCGGTGGGCGAGGGCGCGCTCGCGCTGCCGCTCGCGGTGCGAGAAGCCGACTTCGTGCGCACCTACGCGCGGCTGTCGACCCGGCGCGAGGACCTGGTCCTCGACTACCCGTGGACGCACGAAGAGGAGATCACGTACGCGCTGCCCGCGGGGTGGGCCGTGCGCTCGGGCGCGACGCCGCGGGAGATCGTGACGCCGTTCGGTCGGCTGCACGTTGCGGTCGAGGTGATCGACGGCGGACGCGTACGGGTGAAGTCGTCGTTGGCGGTGACGCGCGGGCGAATCGCGGCGGCCGACTACGCCGCGTTCCGCGCGTTTCTCGGGGAGATCGACGCGGTGTTCGCGGGGCGCGTGATCGTCGGCGCGGAGGCGAAGAAGTGAAGCGGGGCGCGGCCGTCATCGGGGCGCTGCTCGTCGCTTGCGCGGCGCCGCGGCGGGCGGCGCGCGAGGCGGATTGGCGGGGGCCTTCGCTCGTCGCTTGGCGAACCTTGATGGACGGGGACGTGGCGGGGGCGGCGCGCGGGTTCGAGGCGCGGATCGCGACGTCGCCCGACGACCTGCTCGCGCGGTTCGGGCGCGGCGCGATCGAGTACGAGCGGGGCGACGTGCCGGGGGCGCTCGAGGACTACACGCGCGTCGTCGCGCGCGCGGCGACGGGCACGCTCGACGGCGACGAAGCGACGTGGGCGCCGCTCGTCTCGCCGATGGCGCTCGCGCGCGCGGCCAGCTTGCTCGACGAGGCGGCCGCGACGCGGGCGGCGCGCGCGCAGGCGACGCTCCTCGCGCTGCCGGCGGACGCGCGGCTGCCGTGGCTAGCGCGCCTCGACCTCGCGCGCCTCGACGCCCGCGCGGCGCGACGGCGTGGCGACGCCGATCTCTTGGAGAAGGTGGCGCGCGCGCGTGGCTGCGCGCGCGACGTTCGCGACGCGGGCTCCGCCGGGCCGCTCGCGTTCGGCGACCTCGACACGACGTTCCCGGCGCCCGCGCCCAGCGACTGGCGCTCCGTCGTCACGTCCGGCTGCCGCGTCTCGATGCGCTCGGAGGACGGGCGGCCGAGCGCCGAGGTGCTGCGCGCCGCGGTCGACGGCCCGGGCGGCGTCTACGATCTCGTCCTCGACTACGACGGCGAGGCGCGCGTCGCGCTCGACGGCGCGCCGCCGCTCGCGCACGGCTCGGGCGACCGCTGGGGCCCCCGCGTGAGCGCCTTCACGGCGACGCTGCCCCCGGGACGCCACGACCTCGAGCTGCGCGTCGCGACGCTCGGTGGGCGCGCCGAGCTGGCCCTCGTCTTGTTGCCGCGCGATCCGCGCGCGCCGGCGCGCTTCGTCGATCCGCGCGCGCCAGCGAGCGTCGCCGCCCGCGGCTCGCTCGTGGCTGAGCCCGTCGTCGCGAGCGACGCCGAGGTGGCCGGGCGGCTCGGCGCCTTCGTGGCGGCGTTCTCCGCCGCGCGCGTCGGCGCCGCCGACGAAGCCGCGCGGCTCGCGGCGCGCCTCGCGGGCGATCATCCGTTCGCGGCCGGCCTCGCGCTCGCCGCCGACGTCGCGCGCGACGACCCGACGCGGCCCGCGAGCTTCACGCGCGACGCGGGCCGCGCGCTCTTGCGCCGCGCCGTCACCGCCGACCCGGTCGACGCGCGGGCCTGGCTGTCGCTCTCGGGCATCGACCTCGAGGACGAGCGCCAGCGCGAAGCCGTCGACGACGCGCGCGAGGCCGCGAAGCAAGCGCCGCGCTGGTGGGAACCGGAGCTCGTCCTCGGCCGCGCCCTCGAAGGCCGCGGCCTCGAGTGGGACGCCGACCACGCGCTCGATCGCGCCCTCGAGAAGAGCATCGACAAGAGCGGCGGCGAAGCCGCGCACGGCGCAGGCGGCGAGGGCGACGCGCCCGACCTCGTCCTCGAAGCGCTCCTGCGCCGCGCCGACGAGCGCCGCGACGTCGCGGGCCAGCTGCACCTCGAAGCCGCGCTCGCGTCGCGCGACGCCGGCTCCGAGCTGCGCCTCGACCGCCTGCGCTCGCGCGGCGAGACGGGCGCCTTCATCGAATCGCTGCGCGCGCGGCTCCGCCTCACGCCGGAACGCGACGATCTCGCGGGCGAGCTGGCCTACGCTTGGCGCGCACGCGGCCAAAGCGCCGAGGCCCTCGCCGAGGTCGCCGGTCGCGTCGCGACCGATCCGCGCGACCCGACGTTGCGCGCCCGCCTCGCCGATCTGCAGGCCGCCGACGGCCACACCGACGCCGCGCGCGCGACGATCCGCGAGGCGCTCGCGCTGCGCCCCGAAGCCCCCGACGTGCGCCGCCTCGCGCGCGCCCTCGGCGAGCCGCTGCCGCTCGACGCCTGGCGCATCGACGGCCGCGAGGTGATTCGTGCCTTCGATCAAAGCGGGCGGCGTTACGCGGCGCCCGCGGTCGTCCTGCTCGATCGCACCGTGGGCCGCGTGTTCCCCGACGGCGCGCAGCTCATCCTCACGCACGAGATCGTGCGCGTGCAGAGCAAGGACGCGATCGATCGGTGGGCCGAGGTGCAGGTGCCGCCCGGCGCCGAGGTGCTCGCGCTGCGTACGCACAAGCCCGACGGCACGACGCGCGAGCCGGAAGACATCGCGGGCAAGGAGACGGTCTCGGCCGCCAACGTCGCCATCGGCGACACGATCGAGTGGGAGACGCTCGAGGCGCGCGCGGCCTCGCCGGCCTTCGCGCCGGGCTTCCTCGGCGAGCGTTTCTACTTTCAGTCGTTCGAGGCGCCGCTCGATCGCAGCGAGTACGTGCTGGTCACGCCGCGCGCGACGGCGATCGACTTCGACCGGCGCGGCGAGGCGCCCGCGGCCGCCGTGGCCGACGGGCCCGACGGCACGCGCGTCACGACGTTCGCCGCCACGCGCGTGAACCAGCTCTTCGTCGAGCGCGCCGCCGTGCCGCCCGTCGAGTACGTGCCGTCGGTGCGCGCCGCGAGCGGCGTGACCTTCGCGCGCTGGACGCGCTACGTGGCCGACCAGCTGCACGGCACGACGCGCACCTCGGCGGCGATCAGCGATGCGGCGGCAAAGATCCTCGAGGCCGCGGGCGGCGCAAAATCGAGCCGCGAGGCGCGCGCCGCGGCGACGGTCCGCTGGGTCACCGACAACGTCGAGGACGGCGAGGACCTGCGCGACCCGGCGACGATGACGCTCGCGCGCGGACGCGGCAACCGCCTCGCGCTCACGCTCGCCCTCGCGCGCGAGCTGGGCGTGCCGGCGCGCCAGCTGCTCGTGCGCTCGCGCCTCGTCGCCGACGCGTCGACGGCCGCGCCCGTCGAGGAGCTCGACGACTTCGCCGAGCCCATCGTCGAGCTCGATATCGGACCGCCGGGCGCGCCGCGGCTCGTGTTCGCCGATCTGCGCCTCAAACACGCGACGTTCGGCTACCTGCCGCCCAGCCTCGACGGCGCCAAGACCCTCGCGCTGCCCGACGGCGCGTTCGGCGTCGCGCGCAGCACGGGCTCGGCCGATCGGCGCTCGATCGACGTCGCGATCCGCCTCGACGAGCAGGGCGGGGGCGTCGCCGTCGCGACCGAGGAGCTCACGGGCTGGCCCGCGCTGGAATGGGCCGAGCTCGTCGATCGCCTGGGCGCCGACCGCGGCCGCCTGCGCCAGGACTTCGAGCAACGCTGGCTCGGCGTTCAATTCCCGGGCGCGACGCTGCGCGATCTCGACGTCGACGTCCCCAAGGACGCGGGCGGCCGCGCCGCCGTCGCGCGGGGAACGTCGGCCGTACACGTGCGTTACTCCTTCGTGAGCCCGCAGCTCGCCGTGCGCGGCGATCACGAGATGAAGCTCCTGCCGACGTTCTTCCGGTCGCAGCCGGGGCGCCGCTTCGCGACCGAGGCGCGGCGGTCGACGACGCTCGTGCTGGGCTTCGACGTGCCCGTCCACCTGCGCGCGACCGTCGAGCTGCCGCGCGGGGCCGACGTCGTCGACGCGGCCGATCTCGGGCCGGGCGCGGGCGTCGAACGCGTCGAGCGCGCGGGTGGCTACCGCTTCGTCGAGGAGCGCAAGCTTCGAACAGGCGCCCCCGAAGTTCTGGTGCTGACGCGCGACTCGGCGATGCCGCTCATGCGCGTCGAGCCGCGCGACTACGCGCGCGTCGCCGCCGATCTCCGCCGCGTCGACGGCCTCGAGCAGCAAGAGATCCGCATCCGCCTCGCCCCCGGAAAGGGCACGCCGTGAACAGAGCGGTCGCGGCGCTCGCGCTCACGTTCGTCGCCTGCGGCCGCCCCGCGGCGCCCACGGCCGCCGACCGCGTCATCGTCGCGCGCTCGGCTGATCCCGTGAGCCTCGATCCCGCGCGCGCCAGCGACATCGAATCGCTCGAGGTCGCCGAGCAGGTCTTCGGCCGCCTCGTGCGCTTCTCGCCCGGCCGCCTCGAGCCCGAGCCCGATCTCGCGACCAGCTGGTCGGTGAGCGAGGACGGCACCGTGTGGACGTTCGAGCTGCGCGAGGGCGTGCGCTTCCACGACGGCACGCCCGTCGACGCCGACGCCGTCGTGTTCTCGTTCGAGCGCCAGATCGTCCCCGAGCACCCCGCGCACGAGGCGGATTTCGTGTGGACGCGCGCCTTCCACAACATCCGCCGCGTGCGCGCCGTGACGCCGCTGCGCGTGCAGTTCGACATCGATCGTCCGTACGCGCCGTTCCTCGCCAACCTCGCCATGGGCCCGGCGGCGATCGTCTCGCCCACGGCCGTGCGCAAGCTGGGCGGCCGCTTCGCGCGCCACCCCGTGGGCGCGGGCCCGTACCGCTTCGTCGAGTGGATACCCGGCGATCGCGTCACGCTCGAGCGCAACCCCGACTACTGGGATCACGCGCCCAAGACGCGCTACCTCGTGTTCGTCGCCATGCCCGAGTCGCGCCAGCGGCTGCAGGCGCTCGAGTCGGGCTCGGCCGACATCATCGAGCAGGTCGCTCCCGAGGACCTGCCGCTCGTGCGCCTGCACCCCGACCTCCGGCTCGTGACGGCGCCCGCCGCGCTCGTTTCGTACGTCGCGATGAACACGCAGCGCCGCCCGCTCAACGACCCGCGCATCCGTCGCGCCATCGCGACGGCCGTCAACCGCGACGCGCTCGTCAAGCTCATCTATCAAGGCGTCGGCATGCCGGCGATCGGGCCGCTGCCGCCCAACGTCTGGGGCGCGCGCACCGACATCGTGACCTACGCCTACGATCCGCTGCGCGCGCGCCGCATGCTCGTCGAGGCCGGGTGGCGCGGTGACAAAGAAGCGCCGCTCAAGCTCTACGCGCCGTCGGCGCCGAGCCCGTACATGCCGGCGCCCGAGCGCGTCGCCGCCGCCATCAAGACCGGCCTCGCCGAGGTCGGCATCCCCGTCGAGATCGTCCTCAACGATCCGGCCGAGCACCAGCGCGCGCTGTGGGCGGGCGAGCACGACCTGGCGCTGCACGGCTGGTTCAACGACAACGGCGACCCCGACAACTTCCTCTACACGCTGCTCGACTCCGACAACACGACGGGCAGCCGCCCGTCGAACATCGCCTTCTACAGCAACGCCTGGTTCCACGACGTCATCTCGGTCGCGCAGCGCACGACTGACCGCACCGAGCGCGAGCGCCTGTACTCGCAGGCGCAGGCGATCCTCGCGACCGACGTGCCATGGGTGCCGCTCGCCCACTCGAACGTCGTGTTCGCGACGCGCGCCAACCTGCGCGGCCTCGTCGTGCAGCCGTCGGCCATGGGCCTCTACCGCGGCGTGGAGCGCGCGCCGTGAGCGCGGCTGACGACAACAAGGTGACGCCGTTGCGGATCGGCGCCAACGACACGCCCAACGAGCGTTCGGGCGAGATCCGCACGACGACGGCCGAGGTCCTGCGCCGTTCGAGCGGCGAGGTGCGCGCGTCGGCGATGTTTCGCGTCACCGACATCCTCGAGCGCGGCAAGCGCCGCTCGGGTCCCGGTGTCTCGAGCCTCTCACTCTCGGCGCCGCTGCGCCGGCGCGGCCTTCGCCGCCGCGTCACGGTCATCCTGCTCGTCGCGGCGCTCGCGCCCGTCATCGCCGTCTCGGCCGTCGCGCTCGCGCTCATCTTCTCGTCGGTCGAGCAGGGCATCGAGTTCGAGGCGACGCGTGGCTTGCAGGTCGCGCGCGGGCTCTTCTTGCAACAGGTGCAAGGCATCGCGGCGCGCGCCGCCACCGTGAGCGAGGACCCGGCGCTGTTGCGCTCGCTCATCGCGCGCCCGGGCGGCGCGCCGAGCACCAACGACGTGCGCCAGCGCCTCGGCGAGCTGTCGTACGCGCAGCCGACGGCGCTGCTCGAGGTCACGGACGCGAGCGGGCGCATCGTCGCGCGCTGCGCGCAGGGCGCGTGCAACGAGCTGCTCGCGCAACCGGGCCACGGCGGCCTCGAGCCGTCGATGCGCTCGCCCGTCGTGCGCCGCGCGCTCGGCTACGAGCGCACCGTGAGCGTCGAAGGGGCGGGCACCCAGCTCGTCGTGCGCGCGGGCCTGCCGCTCGTCGACGCGGGCCTGCGCATGCTCGGCACCTTCGTCGAGACCGTGCCCGTCGACGGCGCCGTCGTCGATCGCCTGCGCGCCGCGCTGGGCGCGGGCCGCGAGGTCGTCGTCTACCAAGGCGATCACCCGACGGCGTCGACCTTCATGGGCGCGACGGGCGCGCGCCTCGTCGGCCCGTCGCTGCCGTCGAACGTCGGCTCGGCCGGCCTCGGCGCGGGCGAGCCGCGCGTCGCCGCGCTCGTCGTCAACGGGCACCCGTACTCGGTGGCGTTCGGCGCGCTCCAAGACGTCAACGGCGATCAGGTCGGCGTGCTCGGCATCGCCGTCGATCGCGAGCCGCTCGCGGCGGCGCGCCGCGGCGCCAACACGACGCTGGCGCTCGGCGTCTTCGCCGCGCTCTTGCTGGCGATCGGCCTCGCGGGCCTGCTCGCGCGCCGCATGACGAAGCCGCTGCAGACGCTGCACGCGGGCGCGCTCTCGGTCGCGCGCGGCGATCTCGACACGCGCATCGCCATCGACACCGACGACGAGATCGGCGACGTCGCCGAGGCGTTCCGGGTCATGACCCGCAGCCTCAAGGAGAACCAGGAGGGCCTCGCCGCGCGCGTGCGCGAGCTCGTCACGGTTCACCAGGTCGGCCGCGCCGTCAGCTCGGTCGTCGATCTCAACGAGGTCCTGCGCTCCGTCGTCGCCGAGGCCGTGACCGTGCTCGGCGGCAAGACCGCCGCGATCGCGCTCACCGTCGAGCAGCCGCAGCGCTCGTTCGTCGTGCGCGCCTACGCGGGAGATCCCGTGGGCGATCGCCTCGCGCCGCTCGCGGGCGCCGTCGCCGCGCTGGGCCGCGCGCGCCGCACGCCCGCCGTCGAGGCCGACCCGCAGCTGCTCGACGCCGCCAAGCTGGCCGGCCTCACGGGCCCCGTCATCGCGGCGCCGCTCACGCTCAAAGAGCGCATGGTGGGCGTCATCGTCGTGGGCCGCCTCGGCGAGGCGCCGTTCGCCGAGGCCGATCTGCGCCTGCTCGTGACCTTCGCCGACCAGACGGCGACCGCCATCGAGAACGCGCGTCTCTACACCGAGGTGCGCGCCTTCTCCGAGGTGCTCGAGCAGCGCGTGCGCGAGCGCACCACCGAGCTCGAGAGCGCCAAGGCCGAGATCGAGCGCGCGCTGCGCGAGCTCGGCACGGCGCAGGGCCAGCTCATCAACGCCGAGAAGATGGCCAACCTCGGCATGCTCGTCGCCGGCATCGCGCACGAGGTGAACTCGCCCGCCGCCGCCGTGCAGGGCCTCGTCGACGCGCTCCAAGACACGGTCATGCGCCTCGGCCACTGCGCCTCGGATCTCTTCGTCGCGGGGTTGTCACCCGCGAGCCTTCGCCGCTACTTCGAGCTGGTCGACGGCCTGTTGCCCGAGATGACGACGGCCGCGCTGTCGTCGACGCTGGAGTCGCGCCAGCGCCAGAAGAAGCTCAAGGCGATGCTGGCCGGCAACACCGACGCCGACGTCGCCGCCGCGATGCTCGCCGAGCTGGGCGATCTCGGCGAGCGCGTCGCGCGTGATCTGCCCGCCGTCGCCGCCGGCCAGAGCCTCGCGCCGCTCGCCGGCTACCTGCGCGAGATCGGCTTCCTGGCGCGTTCGTCCGGCACGATTCGCACCGCGATCGGGTCGATTCGCCGCATCGTCGGCGCCCTCAAACGGTACTCACGTTTGGACGAGGCGCCGCTCGAGCGCGTCGACCTCCACGCCGGCATCGAGGACACGCTCGTCATCCTCTCGCATCAGTTGAAGTACAGAGAGATAGGCATTAATGTGAAGCGTGCTTACGGGAAGTTACCGCCCATCACTGCGCATGTAGGTGAGCTGAATCAGGTGTGGACGAATCTGATCCACAACGCGGCACAGGCGATGGGAAACCAAGGGGAGCTGCTCATCGAGACGAAGGTGAACGAGGACCAGGGGACCGTCGAGGTCGCGATTGAAGACAATGGGCCGGGGATCCCGGCCGACGTGATTCCCCGCATCTTCGATCCTTTCTTCACGACGAAGCCCAAAGGGGAGGGGACGGGGTTGGGGCTCAGCATCAGCGCGCGCATCATCGAGAACCACGGCGGCAAGATCAGCGTCGAGAGCGCGCCCGGTCGGACGCGTTTCACGGTGCGGTTGCCGGTCGACGGACCCGCGCCCGTCGCGTCGGCGCAGGCGTCAGGTCCGATCGTGCAACGCGCGATGGGTGCCTCGACGCCGCCCGAAGGAACGTCTTCATGAGCGCGATGCGCGAGCACATTCTTTGTGTCGATGACGAAGAAGGCATCCTCGCCGCGCTCCGGCAGCAGCTGTCGGCGCGCTTCGGCGGCGAGTGCGACATCGCCGTCGCCAAGAACGCGCGCGAGGCGCTCGAGCTCATCGATGACCTGCAGCAGGACGGCGAGCAGCTCGCCGTCGTCATCGCCGACCAGATCATGCCCGGCATGAAGGGCGTCGAGCTGCTCGAAGAGGTTCACCGCCGCAGCCCGAAGACGGTGAAGATCCTGCTCACGGGTCAGGCCGGCCTCGACGCCGTCGTCTACGCCATCAACAAGGCGGCGCTCGATCAGTACATCCCCAAGCCGTGGGACGAGCCCGACCTGCGCCTCACGATCCAGAACCTGCTGTCGCGGTTCCGTCTCGAGCGCGAACGGCAAGAGCTGCTCAGCGAGCTGCAGACGAAGAACAACGAGCTCGCGCACCTCAACTCGTCGCTCGAGGAGAAGGTCCAGGCGCGCACGCACGAGCTCGAGGCGCTCAACAAGCGTCTGTCCGAGCTCGCGATCACCGACGGCCTCACGAGCCTGCACAACCACCGGCACTTCCGCGAGCGCCTCTCGCTGGAGATGGAGCGCAGCAACCGTACGGGGCTGCCGCTGTCGGTGCTCATGATCGACGTCGACCACTTCAAGATCTACAACGACCGCCACGGCCACATGGCGGGCGACAACGCCCTGCGCGGCGTCTCGAAGATCCTGCAGCACGGCCGCCGCGCCAACGACGTCGTCGCGCGCTACGGCGGCGAAGAGTTCGCGATCATCCTGCTCGACGTCGGCAAGGCCGCGGCGCGCGAGGTGGGCGAGCGCATCTGCGCGCAGGTCGCCGAGTTCCCGTTCGAGTTCGGCCCGTCGCAGCCGCTGGGCAAGCTCACGATCTCGCTGGGCGTCGCCTCGTTCCCGGACGACGGCGCCGAGCCCGCGCAGGTGCTCGCCGCCGCCGACCGCGCGCTGTTCGCCGCGAAGAGCGCGGGCAGGAACACGGTTCGCGTCGCGGGCGGCTCTTAAATGGGAACCCTGAGAGGGTTCCCAAACCCTCCGACCAGCGGCCTCCGGCGGGCGAAGCCCGCCTGCGGCCTATCGTTGTAGGCGAACCATGAGAGTGGCCGTCTTGGGCGGGGGGGCGTGGGGGACCGTCCTCGCGCAGCTCGCGACGGCGCGCGGGCACGACGTCGCGCTGTGGGAGGTCGACGCGTCGGCGGTCGAATCACTCGCGCGCGATCGACGGACCGCACGATCGGTGCCGGGCTTCGTGCTCGACGCGCGCGTCGCCGTCACCGGTGATCTCGGCGCCGCGGTCGCGGGGCGCGAGGTCGTCGTCGTCGTCGTGCCGTCGGACGCCGTGCGCGCGACGATCGAGGCCGCGCGCGCGTCGCTCGTGCCCGACGCCGTGATCGTGTGCGCGTCGAAGGGCCTCGACCCGTCGACGAAGCAGACGATGGCACAGCTCATCGCCGCGACGGCGCCGGACGCGCGCGTCGCGCTGCTCTCGGGTCCGTCTTTCGCGCAAGAGATCGCCAAGGGGCTGCCGGCGGCGCTCGTCGTCGCCTCGACCGACGCGCGCGCCAACGAGCTCGTCGTCGCCGCGCTCGGCGGCGAGCGCTTTCGCCTCTATACATCTGACGACGTCACGGGCGTCGCGCTCGGCGGCGCGCTGAAGAACGTCGTCGCGATCGCCGTCGGCTGCTGCGACGGCTTCGGTTTCGGCCTCAACGCGCGCGCCGCCCTCATGACCCGCGGCCTCGCCGAGATGAGCCGCCTGGCCGTCAAGCTGGGCGCGCACCCGCTCACGCTCGCGGGCCTCGCCGGCTTCGGCGATCTCGTCCTCACGTGCACGGGCGAGCTGTCGCGCAACCGCCAGGTCGGCCTCGCCCTCGCGCGCGGCGAGACGCTGGAGCAGATCACCGCCGCGCTCGGCCACGTCGCCGAAGGCATCGGCACGGCCCGCACGGCGCGCGCCCTCGCCGACGACCTCGGCGTCGATCTCCCCATCACGCGCGCCGTCGACTCCGTCCTGCACGAGGGCAAGACCGCCCGCGCCGCCGTCACCGAGCTCCTCGCCCGCGACACCCGCGCCGAACGCTGAGGCGCGTTCAGTTGTACGTCGCCGTGAACAGGACGTTGAAGCCCCAGGTCGTGAGCGTCGGCTCGGGATCGCCTGCGGGGACCCTGTCTTTGACCGACGCGTAGACCAGCTGACCGGCGACGCCGAGGCCCCAGTCGGTCGACACCCACCACTCCTTGCCCAAGAGGGCGTCGAAGCCGACGCCGGTCTTGGTGTCGCCGAGGACGTTCCCGTTCGAGTCGTTCACCTCGAGCTTGCTGCCTTTGAGCGTGCCCGCGATGAAGACGTTCGCGGGCTCGACGTAATAGGCCATGCCGATGCCGAAGCTGTCGAGCGAGACGTCGGCGCTGCTCGATCCGATGCTCGATCCGTCGACCTTCACGTCGGGGTTGGACATGTCGACGACGTCGAACGAACCGTAGAGGATGAGGTTCGTCGTGAGCGCGCCGCCGATCGCGACGCCGAGCGAGGCGCCGCCGCCGGAGATCTCGACGTTCGAGCCGTTTTCGTTTCCGCTCACGTTCGTGCCGCCCGGCCCGAGGTGCAGGCGCAAATAGAAGCCGTCGTGCGTGTGGTATCCGGGCGGCGGCTCGGTCGCGACCGGCGGATACGGCGCGGGCGCCGGATACGCATAAGGATACGGCGGCGGGTACGCGTACCCCGGCGGCGGCTGGTAGGGATAGCCCGGCGGCGGGACCATCGGCTGGGCGGGTGGCGGAGGTGGCGGCGTCTCCGCGGGCGCGTTCGTCGGCGGCGGCGCCGTGCCTTCGGGCGGCGCCGCCGGCGCCGGCGTGGTCGCGGGCGGTGCAGGCGCGTTCGCGTCCGTCTGCGCGTGCGCCATGCCGGCTCTCGTCGTGAACACCAACGCTGCGATGACCCCCAACCCGCGCGCGATCGTCATGGCGTCGCTCTATATCAGAGGTGCCTCGCATTTTGCGCGCGAGGGCGCCTCGTGCGGCGGCCGGTCGCGGGCGTGGTGCGTCAGGCGCGACGGCGGCAGAGCGCGACGGCGGCGACGACGGCGAGCGCCGCGAACGCCGTGACGACGGCGAGATCGATCGCCGACGAGCCCGTCGCGAGCAAGTCGGCCGACACGCCCGCGCCGTGGAAGCCGCGGCGGACGGCGTCGACGGCGTAGGTCATCGGGTCGAGCTTCATGAGCGTTCCGACGACGGCGCCCGTGCCGCGCCCCGGGAACATCGCGCCCGAGAGCATCCACAGCGGGATGAGCGCGACGCTCATGACGGCGTGGTAGCCCTGCGTCGAGTCGATCCACCACGCCATCGCGAAGCCGAGCGCCGTGAACCCGACGGCGGCGAGCGGCAGCGCCACGAGCACGAGCGGCCAATCGATCGCGCCGTAGTGGAAGCCCGCGAGCGGCGCGAGCGCCAGCAGCGCCACCGCTTGAATCGACGCGATCGCGACGCCCCCGAGCGTCTTGCCGAGCACGAGCGCCGCGCGCGACGTCGGCGCCGCGAGCACGGCCTGCAAGAAGCCGTGGTGGCGATCGTCGATGACCGAGATCGTCGAGAAGATCGCCGTGAACATCATCGTGAGCACGACGATGCCCGGGTAGAAGTACTGCAGGTAGCTGACGTCGCCGACGGCGCCGCCCGGGCGGAAGCTGCCGCCGAGGCCCGCGCCCAGCACGGCCCACAAGATCAGCGGCTGCGCGAGCGAGCCGACGACGCGGCTCGGCTGGCGGAAGAAGCGCCGCAGGTCGCGGCCGACGAGCGCGGCGATCGTGGCCGCGTCGGACGGGCTCGCGGCGACGGGCGTACGCGCGCGGGGCGTCGACATCGCCGGTGCGGTCGAAACGGTCATGACGCCAATCCCTTTCCGGTGAGCTTCGCGAACACGTCGGCGAGGGTGGGGCGGCTCGTCGCGACGGTCGCGAGGCGCCCAGGCGCGAACAGCTCGACGACGCGCGGGACGATCTCGTGGCCGCGCGGCGCCTCGACGACGACGTCGCCGTCGCGCACGACGCCCTCGAGTCCCAGGCGCGCGCGGATCGTCGCCGCGATCTCCTCGGGCCCGTCGCCGCGCACGCGCACGACGTCGCCCGAGACGCGCGCCCGCAGCTCGTCCGGCGTGCCGACCGCCGTGACGCGCCCCCCGTCGAGCAGCGCGATGCGATCGCAGCGCTCGGCCTCCTCCGGCTGGTGCGTCGTCACGACGACGCTGGTCCCGCGCGTCGCGCGCAGGGTCCCGAGCTCGTCCCAGATGCGGCGCAGCGCCTCGGGATCGACGCCGCGGCCCGGCTCGTCCAGGAGCAACAACGCCGGATCGTGCAGCAGCACGCGCGCGATCTCGACGCGCCGGCGCATGCCGCCCGAGTACTTCGCCGTCGGCTCGTCGGCGCGCGCGCCGAGATCCATCAGCGCGAGCGCCTCGTCGATGCGCGCGGCGGCCACGGCGCGCGGCAGGCCGTAGAGCGCGGCGCCGAGGCGCAGGTTCTCGCGGCCCGACAATTTCAAATCGAGGCTCGGCTCCTGAAACACGACGCCGAGGCGCGCGCGGTAGCCGCGATCCGTGGGCGCCGTCGCCTGCCCGTCGAGCGCGACCGTGCCGCCGTCGGCGGGGATGAGCCCCGCGAGCACGCGGAACGTCGTCGTCTTGCCCGCGCCGTTCGGGCCCAGCAAGCCGAACGCCTCCCCGGGCGCGACGTCGAAGCTCACGCCCGCGAGCACGACGCGCTCGCCGAAGCGCCGCGACAGCTCACGCACGCGCAGCCGGGGCGCCGCGACGTCGATCGCGGGCGCCGCGCTCAAGCGACCGTCCTGTCGAGCGCGAGCGCGACGAACAGCAGCGTCAGGTACACGATCGAAAACAAGAACAGCGATCGGGCCCAGGTCCTTGTTTCCGCGTTCCCACGCCGAAAGCCGGCCGCGCCCCAACCGACGAGCACGGCGCCCAAGAACGTCGCCGCGCCCATGTAGCGCACGCCCGCGACTCGCAGCGGCTCGAGCAGCACCGTCGCCGCCACGAGCACGATCGAGAAGCCCACGATCGTGAAGCGCGTCGCGCGCTCGGAGATCGCCGCCGGCAACACCTTGAAGCCCGCCGCCGCGTAGTCGCGCGCGCGGTAGATGGCGATCGCGAGGAAGTGAGGGATCTGCCAGAGGAACAGGATCGCGAACAACACGAGCGCCGGCGCGTCGATGTGGCCAGTGACCGCCGTCCAGCCCATGAGCGGCGGCGCCGCGCCCGGGATCGCGCCCACGAACAGCGCCGCGTTCGAGCGCCGCTTCATCGGCGTGTAGACGCCCACGTACGACCCGAGCGCGAGCAGGCCCAGCAGGCCCGTCAGCAAATTTCCGCCGAGGAAGAGCAGGGGCACCGACGCGCACGCGAGCACCGACGCGAACACGAGCGCCGCCTCGGGCGAAACCGTCCCGCGCGGAAGCGGGCGATCGCGCGTTCGCTCCATGAGCGGGTCGACGTCCCGCTCCATGATCATGTTGAAGGCGTTGGCGCCCGCGACCAGGAGCACCGTGCCCACGAGCGACATGATGACGCGCCAGTGATCGATCGTGCCGGGCGCGAGCCACATGCCGCCCAGGAACGTCACGATGACGAGCCCCGTGATGCGCGGCTTCGCGAGCCGTACGAGCTCGGCGAACCAAGACGAGCTCCACGCGCCCGGCGCGACGTCGGGCCGCCCGCGCAGCACGACGAGGACCTGCGTCGCCAGCAGCGCCGTCGCGACGGCGAGGTGCGCCTCGACGGTCGCGAGGTCGAGGAATGTCTGCACGGCGCGCACGCCGAGCCCGATCTGCACGAGCACGAGCACGGGCGCGACGACGGCGAGCGCGCGCAGGTCGCCGCGGCCCCGGCCGCGCGTCGCGCGCCACGTGACGACCGAAGACGCCGCCACCAGCGTGGCCGTGACGAGCGCGTTCAGACGATGCAGCGCCTGGATGAGCACCGTCGGGTGCGCGACCGGCCAAACCTCACCGCGGCACAGCGGCACGTCGGTGCAGGCGAGTGCCGCGCCCGAGTGCCGCACGAGCCCGCCCAGCACCATCTGGAAATAGACGGCGACCGCCGAGATCGTCGCCAGCGTGACCGCCGGCCCCGACAGCGACGCGCGCGGCGCCGCGACGGCCGGCGCGGGCCGCGAGCGCACCGCCATGTAGACGAAGTTCGTGAAGAACAGCAGCGACGTCGCCGTGTGCGCCGTCGAGACCGGCGTCGGGAGGCGCAGGAGCACGGTGATGCCGCCCAGCAGCGCCTGCACGACGTACAACGACACGCCCAGCGCCGCGAACGGCCGCAGCTTGCGCGCCTCGGGCGACGCGCTCCGGAAGACGAGCACGGCGAGCGTCACGGTGAGGATGCCCACGAGGCCGGCCGCGAGGCGGTGGCTGTGCTCGACGAGCACGCCGCCCTCCATCTTCGGCATCATCGTGCCGTAGCACGTCGGCCAGTCGGGGCACGCGAGGCTCGACCCCGTGCCGTGGACGAGCCCTCCGATGAGAATCAAGAGATAGGTCGCGAAGGCCGTGGCGATCGCGAACCGATGGACCAGCATTTCGGGCGTCTTTATACCCGAATGTCTGCGGGGCGGGGCCGCGAGGTGCTCAAAGTCGACGATTGTAGGCGAGGAAACACATCGAATTACTGCGCCGCGTGGGGTACGCTGCCTTCGTCGTGCCCCCCAAACGACGCATGAAGCCCCTCGCCGCGCTCGCGCTGGCGGCCGGCTGTTACTCGACGACCCCGCACCGCGCCGAGGTCCGGACCGCCGCCACCGACGACTCGTGCCGGACCGCCGTCGCCGACGTTTTCGAGGCGGCCGGCATGGTTCGCCGACCGCCGCCACCCGGCCAGTCGCTCTTCTATGGGCCGCGGCTCGCGCCGTCGAACGGGTCGCGGGAGATGTCGGGCGCCGGGATCGGCGTCACCGTCGCCGAGGGCGAGCTCGCCGCGGGCCGCTGCCACGTGACGCTCGAGGCGCTGGCGCCCGACTCGAGCTGCCCGCCCGGCGCCGTCGCGCCTCTCGCGGCCGGCACCGGCCCTTGGGCCCTGCCACCCGTCGTGACGTCGCCGATCCCGCCGCAGTCGTGCGAGATCACCTATGCGCCGGGCAACGACAACGACGCCGCCGTCGACGAGCTCGCGCGGCGGCTGCGCGAGGCGCTCGGCGCCCACGCGCAGGTCGACGTCGGACCCGCGCGCGCCGTCAGGTAGACGCGCTCGACTTCAGCACGTCCTCGGCGGCGGCGAGGCCCGACGCGAGATCGGGACGCATCAGCAGGCGCCACGGCTTGTGGCGAAAGCCCGCGCGCTCGAGCAGCGCGGCCGGCTGCGCCTGCAGGCCCGTGAGCACGGCGACGCAGCCTTGCTTCGTGAGCGATTCGAGCGCGCTCTCGAGCGCGACCAGGCCCGTCGCGTCCATCGTCGGCACCTTGTCGAGGCGCATGACGAGAACCCGCACGCGGCCCGAGACGCCGCCGATGCGGCTCATCGCCTTCTGCGCCGCGCCGAAGAACAGCGGCCCCGCGATCTCGTAGATCGCGACCTTCCCCGCGAGCGTCGCCGGCACCTCGGGCGCGCGCGCGGCGTCGCCCTCGTCCGTGAGGCTCACGTGCGTCAGCTCGGCCATGCGCCGCATGAAGATGAGCGCCGCGAGCACCACGCCCACCGACACGGCGACGACCATGTCGAACACCACCGTGAGCACGAAGCAGGCGATCAGCACGAGCACGTCGCTGCGTGGGGCGACGCGCACGACGTGCACGAAGTGCTTCGCCTCGGCCATGTTCCACGCGACGCGCAGCAAGAGCGCAGCGAGGCCCGCCATGGGCAGGTATCCGATGAGCGGCGCGAGCGCGATGACGGCGGCCAGCACCGTGAGCGCGTGGACGATCGACGAGATCGGCGAGCGGCCGCCCGAACGGATGTTGGTCGCCGTGCGCGCGATGGCGCCCGTGGCGGCGATGCCACCGAAGAACGGCGTGACGACGTTGGCGACGCCGAGCGCGAGCAGCTCGGCGTCGGGGTCGTGGCGCGTGCCCGCCATGCCGTCGGCGATGACGGCCGACAGCAGCGACTCGATGCCACCCAGGATCGCGACGGCGAAGCCCGCCGACAGCAGCTCGCGCAGCGTCGCGAACGAGAGCACGAACGGCGCGCCGCCCGGCCCCGCGGCGTGCCACGGCAGCATCGGCAACGGCGGCAGCGGCGGCACGCCGTCGACGACGCGGCCTCCAGGCAGCGTCGCGTGGAAGCGGCTCGCGATCGTCGCGATCGGATGCCCGGGAAACGCGCGCGTCAGCGCGACGCCGACGACCGCCGCGACGGGCAGGGCGACCAGCGCGGGTGGCACGCGCGTCGTGAGCCGCGGCAGCGACACGAGCAGCGCGAAGGTCAACGCCGCGATGAGCAGCTCCACCGGCGCGAACGTGCCGCGCGCGGCCCACAACGCCGCGAAGCGCGCCAGCACGCCGTCGGGCGACGAAGCGAGGTGCAGCCCCAGCACATCCTTGATCTGCAGCGTCGCGATCACCGTGGCGATGCCCGCCGTGAAGCCCGTCGTCACCGGGTGGGGCATGAGCTCGATGAAGCGCCCGAAGCGCGCGAGCCCGAGCACGATCAAGATGACGCCGCCGATGACGCCCGCGACCAGCAGCCCCGCGAACCCGAACTTCGTGCAGATGGGCGCGAGGATGACGATGAACGCCGCCGTCGGCCCCGTGACCTGCGTGCGCGAGCCGCCGAGCAGCGCGACGATGGCGCCCGCGACGATCGACGTGTAGAGCCCTTGCTGCGGCGGCACGCCCACGGCGATCGCCAGCGCCATGGCCAGCGGCAGCGCGACGATGCCAACGGTGACGCCCGCGAGCACGTCGCGCCGCAGGTCGCGCGCGCCGTAGCCGTCGCGCAGCGAGGCGCGCAGCGCCGCGCCCGGGAGATCCTTGAGCGAGAGCCCCGCGACCGCCGCTTCGTAGCGCGTGCGAGGCATCCGCGCGAGCGCTACTTCGACTCGAACGTGAAGGCGAGCGTCGCCGGCTTGCCCGCGACGACGTCGATCTCTTGCGACTTCACGCCGAAGCGCTCGTGCCACGCCTCGACCGTGTAGTGCCCGGGCGCGATCTTCGGCAGCTCGAACTTGCCGTCGTCGCCCGTGACCGCGAAGAACGGGTGGGCCGACACGCCCACGTAGCCCGTCATCCACGGGTGCACGTCGCACTTGAACTTGAGGATCTCGCCTGTCGCGTCCTTGAACGTCTTTGCGATCGCCGGCAGCCCGGGGATCTCCGCCTGGTTGAACAGCGTCGACGCGCCCTTGTACGTGTGCACGTTGTGCAGCGTCTGGTCGTTGTTGCGGATGAGCAGCGACTGGCCCGCCATCACCATCGTGACGCGCGGCCGGTACATGCACTGGTTCTGGTCCAGCGTGACGTTCGACGTGGGCGGCTCGTAGTTGCCGCTGACGCCCTTCGTGATGCGCACGATGACGTTCTTGAGCGCGCCGCCCGCGCCCACGACGACCTCTTCGTCCTTCATCGGCGTGCGCGCGCAGAACGGGTCGGCGTCGCGCTTCGTGAGCTCCATCGTCGGCGGCGTCCCCGTGAGCGTGACCGTTCCCGTGATGGCGACCGTCGAGCCCGCCGGCGCCGCGGGCTCGGGCGTCAGCAGCTTCTGCGCGGCCGCGCCCTGCGCGACGACCACCGGCTCGGGCCGCGGCTCGTCTTTCTTACAGGCACCGAGCGCGAAGGCGAGACCAACAACCAACGACAGGGTTCGCATGGGGTAGCCACGTGCTAACAGGCGGCCCCGGCAGCGTCAAGCAACCGCGTCACGGCTCGTTCGCGACGCGGCCGATCGCTTCCACGAGGCGGTCGACGTCTTCGGGGCTCGACCGGAAGTAGCCGCGGATGCGCTGCGCGCGATCGACCAGCACCAGGTTCTCGCCGTGGAAGATCTCGAAGAACGTCGGGCCGCCGCCGTCGGGCGTGACCGCCTCTTTGCCCATGCCGACCTTGAAGCCGTCGGTGACCGCGCTCTGGATCGCGTCGGCCGGCCCCGTGAGGAACGACCAGGCGAGCGGGCTCGCGTGGTAGCGCGCGGCGTACTCGGCCAGGCGCGCCGGCGTGTCGCGCTCGGGGTCGACCGAGATCGACACCAGGTGGAAATCCGGCCCCAGCTGCTTCGTGCGGCGGCCGACCTCTTCCATGCGCTGCGAGAGCAAGGGGCACGCCTCCTGGCACGCCGTGAAGACGAAGTCCGCGACCCAGACTTTGCCCGCGAGGTCGCGCGTGCCGAACGGCCGCGACGTCTGATCCGTGAGCGCGAACGCCGGCACCGTCCCGAGGATCGCCGGCGCGGCCGCGAGGCGCCGGCGCACCGAGCGCGCGATCGGCAGCCCGAACAAGAGGCCGACCGCGACCAGCCACAGCAGCGGTTGGCCCAGGGCGCGCGCCGCGAAACCACGCGGGCGTGCGGGCGGGGCAGGGCGCGTGTCCGGTTCGCTCACCGCCCGAGTTCTGCCCGGCCTTCTCGCGCTGTCAAGGCCGTGGTATCTCCGAAAGCGGATGAGCGCATCGGTCGCCCGCGCCGAGCCCGACGCCGACGAGGAGGGAGTCCCCGCCGGCAAGCTCGGCATGTGGATGTTCCTCGCGACCGACGCCATGGGCTTCTTCGGCCTGCTGGTCGCCTACGCCGTCCTGCGCGTCCACGCCGACGAGTGGCCCGACGCCCACGAGCGCCTGCAAGTGGCAGCCGCCGCCGTCATGACCGGCGTCCTCGTGACGTCCAGCTTCACCATGACCCTGGCCGCGCGCGCCGCCGCCGCAGGCCGCGAAGGCGCCCGCGTCGCGTGGCTCTTGATGACGCTCGCCCTCGGCGCCGCGTTCCTGGGCGGCCAAGCGTTGGAATACCGCGGCCTCCTCACCGACACCCCCGCGATGGGCCTGCGCACCGACACCTTCGCGTCGACCTTCTACGCCATCACCGGCTACCACGGCCTGCACGTCTTCGTGGGGTTGCTGCTCATCATCGGCGCCCTCGTCGCCGGAAGAGCCCGCCCGCGAGCGGTCGAGGTCATCGCCATCTTCTGGCACTTCGTGGACCTCGCGTGGATCCCCATCTTCACGTTCGTCTACCTGCTGCCCGTCACATGAGCACGTTCGTCGAAACGCCGAAGAAGACACGACGCCTGGTGTTGGCGCTCGCGTTGTTGCTCGCGCTGACCGCGCTCGAGCTCGGCATCGCGAACCTCCCCGTCCCGCGCAACGCACGAGTGACCGCGTTGGTGGGGCTGGCGATGACGAAGGCCCTGGTGCTGCTCGCCGCCTTCATGGGCATCGGCCGCGAGCCACGAATCGTGCGTTTCGCCGCGCTGGTTCCAATCATCGCCGGTCCAGGATTCGCCGTGGTGTTGATGCTGGAGGCGGCGTTCCGCGCCGTGACCTGGCGATGAAGCGCTCCGTTGCCATCGTTGCCGCCGCGTTGGCCAGCGCCTCCGCCAAAGCATGGGCCCTATGCCCCAACTGCCTCGGCCAACACGACGCGCTCACGCCGACGTTGAAGCTCGTCGGCGTGTTCCTGCTGCTCCCACCCGCGGTGTTCTTCGCCGTCGCGAGAATGATCCGCCACCTCGACAAGGACGCCTAGCTCAGACACTGACGCATCAGCGTATCTTGCGCTTCCCCATCGCCGGGAATCGTTAGTATCGCTTCGCAGACGGAGCCAGCAAATGAGTGCCGACGGAACCATCATCGCGGTCGCCATTCTGCCTGCGCCATGGCCACCACCGAGGCAAGTCGAACTATTTTCCAAATCGGTTGGTGAAAACAGACTGACGCTATCAGTAGAACCTTCGGGAGTATTCGTGATCGACGTCGAACGCCTTCAACGGCCACCGATCTCTCGAAGATTTGGACCAGTTGCCGCATCTGCCGCAGCCCGGGTGGCACTAGTTCTGAAGTGGTCTGTTGATGAGATCTGGCTGGAGGTAAGCGGCGTCGACATCCCGCTTGCTACACAGACCTCTCTGCCGATCCCGTTGACCGCCGTTCGTGGTGGTTCTGTCCCCCGAAGGACAGCGTTGCAGTCTCACAGTATCCCCGCCGACGCCAGCGAGGACGAGCGCTTCTTCTTGAACACGCTTCGAGACATTGAACAGAAGCTTGTCGCCTACGACCGGTACGCTTTGATCCGAGCGTCTGGTCTTATCCGACAGCTCTTACTCGAAGGGTTGGTACACCGAGCGAACCGAACCCATCGCGTTCCACTAACGTTTACAACAATAGACTTTACGACCGGCCCCCCCGGAGCTCCGAAGGAGCATTGGCTAGATCTCGACCCGGATCCTTTTCCGGGTGCGGCGACAGTGACGTGCAGCCTCGATCAGTTTCTAGCCGCCCCATGTTTGACCTGGGGCGGTGTCTCCGCAACCGTAAGGGACGTGATTTCAGTCTGCGCAAATGCAAAAGGCGGCGTCCACTTGGGGATCGCGCGCACAGAACGCGAACAAAGCCTTCTCGATTGGGACCAAATACTTGTCGTGACCGGCGAAGAACCGAGTCTTGCTGCTCTCGTCGGAATCTGCCGAGTCACATTAGTGGGTCTCAACAATTTGGTGGCAGCACTTACTGGTGCGAGCACCCCACCTCGTCCATGAAGCGGAGTTGCTACGCCCGCCGCATATCGCTGCGACGCTGCGAATGCAGTCGTAAGATTGAATGGTACTTGTAAGCTCAGATATTCCCGAGTCACGGGACCTCAGCTCGGATGAACGCTTGCTTGTCCGGTGGCTTCTCGAGCATGCGGCGAGAGACGTCTCAGGCTATCTCCCGCAGCTAGACCTGATCCGTGTGTGCTCGCGATGCGCTTGTGGATGCGCGAGTCTCAATTTCGCCATCGGGGACCAAGGTTGGCCGCGGAAGGGTGCGATGAAGGTCGTCTCCGACCAAGATTGGTTCATGGCCGACGGAAGTCAGCGTGGGATATTCTTGTTCGATCACTTCGGGGTGTTGGCAGGGATCGATGTTCACTCGGTCGACGGGCGTGCCGTTCCGGACAGGCTTCCGACGATCGAAGAACTGGAAAGGACAATCACCGCGCGCGAAGGACCATGAGACTGCGCAGCCACGCTTTCAATCCCCCGCGCCCGCGTCCGGCAGCGGCGGGGGCGTCCAGCCCTCCTGCGCGATGAGCTTCTTCCGCTGCGCGATCGCCTCCGGCGTTCCGCGTAGCTCCACGAGCGAGCGCACGTAGTGGGCGAGGGCCCATAGGTCGGCTTCGGGGAGGACGTTCTTCCAGGTGGGCATGGCGGTGCCGCCGATGCCGCTGGCGATGGTGCGGTAGATGTCTTCGACGGTGTCGCCGGCGCGGAGTTGGTTGAAGGTGAAGTCGGGGGGGACGATTTGGAAGCCGTAGTCGCTGTCTTTGGGGACGGCGTCGTAGAGGCCGTCGCGGAACTGACGGAGGTCCATCTGCGTGAGGGCTTTGGTGTAGGCGACGATGTCGGGCTTGGTGGCGTACGCGGGGTGGCAGGCGACGGCGCACTGGGCGAGGCCGTGGTACACGCGGGTGCCGCGCGCGCGGCCGTCGGCTTCGCGGCCGGCCCACGGGTCGGGTGAGGCCACGATGGGATCGCCGGCGGTCTCGGTCTTCCAGCGCGGGGAGAGCGACTTCACGAACCCGATCAAATCGTCCATCTCGGCGGGTGGGACGTCCCAGGCCTGCATCGCCGTGCCGTGGAGGCCGCCGCGGATGATGCGCACGAAGTCGGCATCGGTCGGCAATTGGCCGGCGGCGACGGCGCCGAACTTGTAGATGCCGAGCGTGAGGTTGCGCGGCGCGGGCTGCAGGCCGGGCGCGGCGGCGCCTTTGCCGTCGCCTTCGTCGCCGTGGCACGAGCGGCAGTAATGAACGTAGACGTCGCGGCCGTGAAGGAGCGCCTCGACGGAGAACGCCTTGCCGCCGAGCGTGAGCGGCTCGGTCGGGACGCGCGGGCCTTCGCCGCCGCGCCGGCACGCGGCGCCCGCGAGCAAGACCACCGCGAGCAGCGCGCGCTTCATCGCACGCACGCGACGAAGAAGAAGATCAGCCACACGACCAGCACGAAGTCCCAGTAGCGCGCGCACAGCGCGAGCCGCCGCGCATCGGGCGCGCGCGGCGCGGCGACGGCCGCGAGCGCGACGACGCCGCCCACGACGTGCAGCGCGTGCAGCCCCGAGATCGCGAAGAACACCGATCCGTAGATGCCCGACGAGGGACCGCCGCCCGCGAGCACGAGCGACCGCCACACGAGCGCCTGCGCGACGAGGAACGCCGCACCCAACGACAACGCGCCGAACGCCCACGCACGCGCGTTCTCCGCGCGCCGCGCGCGCCGCAACGCCAAGCTCGCGCCGACCAACACGAGCGTGTTCGCGGCGAGCGCGCCGCGCGGCAGCGCCGGCAACCCGGGCGGCGGCCACGCCGGCGCCTGCGCGCGCATCACGCCGTAGGCGAAGAACAGCCCCGCGAACAGCATCGCGAGCGTGCCGAGGAAGATCGTCAGGCCAACGACCGCCGTCGCATTTTTGCGCCGCTCGTCGAACGCGCGCGTCGCGCTCACGACGCCACCTCGGGCACGGCGCCCGCTTCTTCTGCTTCTTCCCCGAACGCCTCGTTCTGCGCGAGCCAGTCCTTGCCCAGCCTCGTGCGCACGTCGGGATGCCCCAGCTCGTGCGGCCCGTGAACGACCACCGGAATTTCGTCGAAGTTGTGCTCGGGAGGCGGCGAGGGGACCGTCCACTCGAGCGTGCCGACGCCCCACGGGTTGGCCTCGGCCTTCTCCCCGCGTGCCAGGCTCCAGAAGAAGTTCAAAACGAAGATCAGCTGCGACGCGCCCAGCACGAACGCCGCCGTCGAGATGTGCCTGTTGAGCGCGAGCAGCGGCCGCAGGAACTCGTAGACCGACGGATCGTAGAGCCGCCGCTGCATGCCAGCCCAGCCGATGACCAGCTGCCCGCCGAACACGACGTTGAGCGACACGATCGTGAGCCAGAAGTGCAGCTTGCCGAGCGGCTCGCTCATGCGGCGCCCGAACATCTTCGGGAACCAAAAGTGGATGCCCGCGAAGATCGCCAGCAGCACGGCCGCCGCCATGATCAAGTGAAAGTGCCCCACGACGAAGAACGTGTCGTGCAGGTAGATGTCCGACGTGATGTCGGCCAGGAACAAGCCCGTCAGGCCGCCCACGCCGAACGTGAACACGAGGCCCAGGCAGTACAGCATCGGCGTGTCGAGCCGCATCGCGCCCCGCCACAGCGTGCCCAGCCAGTTCAAGTACAGCAGCACGGCCGGCACCGAGATGATCATCGTCAGCACCATGAAGCTCTCACCCAAAAGGGGGCTCATGCCGGTGACGAACATGTGATGGCCGTAGACCAAGCTCGACAGCGCCGTCACCGCGACGAACGCGCCCACGGTGACGCGGTACCCGTAGGCCGGCTTGCGCGCGAAGAACGACAGCAAGTCGCCGACGATGCCCCACGCCGGCAGGATCAAGATGTAGACCTCGGGGTGGCCGAACAGCCAGAACAGGTGCTGGTACAGGATCGGATCGCCGCCGCCCTTGATGGTCGAGCCCGCGATGAAGAACTGCGTGCCGAAGACGCGATCGAAGAACAGCAGCACCATGCCCGCGGCCAGCACCGGGACAAAAAGCGCGTTCAGGATGGCCGTCATGAGCAGGCCCCAGATCGTGAGCGGCAGCCGCAGCCACGTCATGCCGGGCGCGCGCTCGCGCACGATGGTCGTGATGTAGTTGACGGCGCCCATGATCGACGACGCGCCGTTCAGGTAAATCGCGACGACCCACAACGTCTGCCCGAGGCCGGGCGTGCCGATCGCCGTCGACAGCGTCGCGTACGCCGTCCAGCCCGCCGCGGGCGCGCCCAGCGGCACGAAGAACGACGCCGTGAGCACGGCCGTCGACGCGAACATCGTCCAGAACGACAGCGCGTTCAGGCGCGGGAACGACATGTCGCGCGCGCCGATCATGAGCGGGATGAGGAAGTTCCCGAACGCGCCGATCAAGATCGGCGTCACGGCGAAGAAGATCATGATCGTGCCGTGCATCGTGAACAGCGACGTGTACGCGGCCGGCGAAATGATGCCGCCCGCGGCGCCGAACAGCGCGCGCCCCACGACCGGGAAGAGCGCGCCGGGGTGCGCGAGCTGCCAGCGGATCAGCATCGCCATGAAGCCGCCCACGGCCAGGAAGGCCAGCCCCAGGAACAGGAACTGCTTCGCGATGACCTTGTGGTCGATCGAAAAAATTCGGGAGACGAGCTTCATCCCTGGTCCCAATCCCAGCCGTCGAGCTGCACGCTCGCGTCGGCGCCGGCGTGCAGGCGCGCGTCGTCGACGGCGCGCCAGAACCACGCCTCCCAGTCCGCAGCCGGCATGACGTCGAGCTCGCCGCGCATCTTGTAGTGGCTCACGCCGCAGTGCTGGGCGCAGCCGAGCTCGGTGCGCCCCGGCTCGCGCGCCTGGAACCACAGGCGCGTCGTGCTACCGGGGATCGCGTCGGTCTTCGTGCGGAAGCTCGGCAAGTACAGCGAGTGGATGACGTCACGCGACCGCAGCTTCAGGTAGATCGGGCGGTCGACGGGCACGCGCAGCTCGTTGACCATGACGACGTCGTCGCGCGTGCCGAAGCGATCGTCGGGCCCGGCCAGGCGGAACGTCCACGCCCACTGGCGCGCCGTGACCTCGACGCGCACGGCCTTCGGATCGCCGTCGGGCCACTTCCAGAAACGCGACTGCAGGTGCCCCATCGAGCGCCCCGCGAGCACGGCGTCGATGCCCACGAACATCGCCAGCGCCGTGAGCGCCGTGAGCACGTGGTGCCGCGGTCGATCGCCGTGGGTGTAGTGGGGGACGCGCGCGCCGCCGCGCGAACGGTGGAACAGCACGACGATCGCCAGCACGAGCACGACGATCGCGAAGCACACGCCCGTCGCGCGCGTGAGGTAGCCGAAGGCGCCGTCGACCAGGCGGCCATCGACCGAGACATCACGTGGAGGACCGTAGGACACGCGCCCGACATTCGTACTCGCCCCCCGGCCCGCAGGTCAACGCTGCTAAGATGTCGCGCCCATGGGCGCGAGCTCGCAGTCCTCGATCGACGAGATGATCGGCCGGCACGTCGGCCGCTATCAGATCGTCCGGCACCTGGCGTCGGGCGGCATGGCCGAGCTGTTCATCGCGCGCCAAGAGGCCATGGGCGGCTTCGAGAAGGAGGTCGTCCTCAAGATCCTCCAGGGCCGCTACGCCGAGAGCCCGCGCGTCGTGCAGATGTTCCTCGACGAGGCGCGCCTGGCCGCCAAGCTGAACCACCAAAGCATCGTCCACGTCTACGACGTCGCCGAAGATCACGAGCCCGGCCAGGCGGGCCTCAAGTACATCGCCATGGAGTACATCCGCGGCGAGACGGTCACGGACATCGTCCGGCGCGCGCAGGCGGTTGGAAAGCCGCTGCCGATCGAGCACGCCGTGCACATCGTCCGCCAGACGGCGGCGGGCCTCGCCTACGCGCACGCCTTCCGCGAGCCCGACGGCCACGTGCTGCGCATCGTCCACCGCGACGTCTCGCCCACGAACATCCTCGTGACGCTGGAAGGGCAGACGAAGATCGTCGACTTCGGCATCGCGCGCGCCGAGAACGAGCTGCGCGACGAGGCCGGCGTGCGCCTGGGCAAGGCCTCTTACATGTCGCCCGAGCAGGTGCGCGGCGACAACGTCGACACGCGCTCGGACATCTTCTCGTTGGGCATCATTTTGTACGAGGTCACCGTCGGGCAGCGCCTGTTCCGCGGGACGCCCGACGTCGTCATGAAGCGCATCGTCGACGAGAAGGTCACGCCCCCGACGGCGGTCCAGCGCGACTACCCGCCGGCCCTCGAGCTCGTCGTCATGCGCGCGCTCGAAAAGAACCCCGACGACCGCTACCAGTCGGCCGAACAAATGCGCGTCGACCTCGAAGAGTTCTTGGCCGACGAGGGCCTGCGCACGGGCTCGCGGCGCGTGGCGCTCTACATGAAGGAGCTGTTCCCACCGCAGGGCGCGGCGGCGGGCGAGCCGCTGGCGTCGGGCGAGGGCGGGTCGGACCCGGGCGGCGTCCCGCTCGTGGCGCGCTTGCGCGACGACTCGGAGGAGCTGGACTTCGACCGGCGCGCGCCGCTCTCGATGCGCCTCGAAGCCGGCACGGCCGACGAGCCGCCGGGCGCCCGCGGCCGCGCGCCGATTCCCACCGAGGACCCGCCGCCGCCCGTGCGCGCGTCGAGCCGCGCGTCCGCCAAGCAAAACGGCGTGGGGAAGGCGCCCGCGCCGGCTCCGGCGCCACCGCCCGAGCTGCCGGCGCTGCCGACCCGCGCGCCGTCGCGGGCCATGCCGGTCCCCGCGTCCCCTGGCGACTCGGACGAGCGTCCGGCCACTGGCGGTAAGGGCCTGCGATGGTTAATTTTATTGGTGGTTCTCGCGGGAGCCGCCATCATGGCGTTCACTGTCTTGAAGTGATAGCGTCCGACCCCTCTGCAGCTTGGACTCGCGACCGCTAGTTAGACTATAGAAACGACGCGTTCCGCCGAACCCGATTAGGCGGTTCCGTCTCCTTCGGTCCCGATCGCGCAAGGCCCACCCCAGGCATGAAATTCGTCTGCGACCGCTGCCAAACCAAGTACTCGATCGCGGACGACAAGGTTCGCGGGAAGGTCCTGAAGGTTCGGTGCAAGACGTGTCAAAACGTCATCACCGTTCGCGAGCCCGGCGCTCGGCCGTCGGTGGGCTCGCTCGCGCCCGTGCGGCCGCCGTCGTCGGATGCGATCGCGGCGCTCGGACCGGGCGCCGAGGACGAGCTTTCGGAGCGCACGCAGCTCGCGCAGGTGCCGGCCGGCTTCATGGCCGAGATCGCGCAGCAGCAGCGGCGACCGACGCCGCCTCCGCCGCCGCCCATCGGTGACGGCATCGAGTGGTTCCTCGCGCTCGAGGGCGCGCAGCAGGGGCCGTTCTCTCAGAAGGAGCTCGTCGACAAGCTGCTCGCGATGGCGAAGGACGCCGACGTCCACGTCTGGAACGAGCAGATGGACGGCTGGAAGGCGCCGAGAGACGTCCCGCCCGTCGCCAAGGCGATGGCCGCTCGCGTAGCGCCGCCGCCGCCGGTTCCGGTGAAACCACCGGTGCCGCGCACGACGCCTTCGCCGCCGGTCCCGCCCGTCGGCGCGCGCCGCCCGACGATGCCCCTCACGAGCGGCCTCGGCCCGAAGCTGCCAATCCCCGGCGCCTCGGCCCCGCTCGCGGCGCGCGCGCACGCGCCGGCCGGGGGTCCCTCCGCGCACGGCGGTGAGGCGACGGCGATCCCGACGCCGGGGCTGCCGCGCTCGCCGTCGGCGCCGCACGCCGTTCCGGTCCCCGCGCCGCACGCCCATGGCACGAACGGCGCCAACGGCGCTCACGCCGCCACGCACACGACGAACGGCCTCGCGCATGCGACGGCGGCGAAAGCCGCGACGGACACCGACGCGCTCGCGGCGTTGAACCTGGGCGGCGGGGCCGTCGCCGCGAAGCCGGCGGCCGCGCCGCGCATCATGGATCCCGTCGCCGCGACGGCGTGGGAAGGCGCGCAGCCTCAGGCCGGCCGCAACCGCGGAACGAAGCTCGCCGTCGCGTTCCTGGGCGTCATAGGCGTCATCGTCGCCGTCGTCATGATGAGCATGACGAAGAAGCCGCCGCCCGTCGTGACGGCGCCTGCGCCCAAGCCCGCCTTCGATCCCGAGGCGGTGGGCAAGCTGGCCGAGACCGTGGCGCACGAGAAGCCCACGCCCACGCCTGCCACGACGGGTTCGTCGACGGCGCCGACCGCGGCCGTCGAGCCGCCCTCGCGCGGCAGCC
>DASZRT010000130.1:0-3605 GCA_035549075.1 Polyangia bacterium
GGGTTCGGGGACTCGGCCGCGCGGAGCTTCCAGGGCCCTTTCGACCTCACACCCGCTGGCGCCGTGCCGGGCCCGCCCGAGCCGCGGAGCGCGGACGAGTCACCGAACACCTCCAGCCCAACGACCGGAGTGATGCCGCGACGCTTGCGCAGCAAGCGAGCCCGTTACGCCCTGCACTGCGATGCGAGCGGCAGCGAGCGAGCCCGATCAGTCGATGGATTCGCGCAAACCGTGCTTGCGCAAGAGCTCGCGGAAGTGTTTGCGGTCGACCTCGGCGGCGCGGGCGGCGGCGGAGAGGTTGCCGTCGTGGCGCTTGAGCTGGGCGCGGATGTACTCGCGCTCGAAGCCGTCGATGACGCGCGCCTTCGCCTCTTTGAAAGGCAGGTCGATGTCGACGGCGCCCGCGGCCGGGCCCGCGGCCTTCTCGTCGAACGCCTCGTCGATCTCGAGGTGGCCGTCGTGCGACAGCGCGCAGGCGCGCTCGATGACGTTGCGCAGCTCGCGCACGTTGCCGGGCCACGCGTGGGCGCGCAGCCGCTCGAGCGCGTCGCGCGAGACGTCGAGCGGGCGCCCGCCCGCGAGCTGCTTCGTGAAGCGCTCGACCAGCAGCGGGATGTCGTCGAGGCGCTCGCGCAGCGGCGGCACCTGCATGCGCACGACGGCCAGCCGGTAATAGAGGTCCTCGCGGAACTGCTTCGCGGCGATCTCGGCGCGCAGGTTGCGGTTGGTCGCGGCGACGACGCGGACCGAGACTTGGTTGTAGGTGGTCGCGCCCACGCGCCGCACGGCGTGCTTGTCGAGCGCGCGCAGCAGCGTCGGTTGCACCTCGGGCGCCAGCTCGCCGATCTCGTCGAGGAACAGCGTGCCGCCGTCGGCCTCTTCGAACGCGCCCGGGCGATCCGACACGGCGCCCGTGAACGCGCCGCGCAGGTGGCCGAACAACGCTGACTCGATGAGCTCCTTCGGCACGGCGCCGCAGTCGAAGACGACGAACGGACCGCCGCGGCGCGGGCTGTGGCGATGAATCTCCTCGGCGAAGAGCTCCTTGCCCGTGCCCGTCTCACCTTCGATCAGCACCGTCGCGTCGCTCGCGGCGACGTCGGACAGCAGGCGGAACAGCTTGCGCAGCTTCGGGTCGCGCCCCGCGAGCGCGCCGAAGCTCTCTTCGTCCGACGGGGCGAGATCGAGCGCCTCTTCTTGCGGGACGTACTTGAGCGTCGTCTGCCCGATCGTGACCTCGGTGCCGAAGCCGAGCGTCAGCTCTTGGAAGCGCGCGCCCTGCACGAACGAGCCGTTGGTCGAGCCCAGGTCGCGCAGCACGACGCCCTCGGCGCGCGGCTCGATGACGAGGTGGCGCCGCGAGATCGTCGGGTCGGAGAGCAGCACCTCGTTCCCGGGGCCCGAGCCCACGGTCATGGCGAGATCGCCGATCCCGATGGTCTCGCCTTTGTCGGGGCCTTTGACGATGAGCAGGCGTCCGCGGCCCGCCTGGCGGACGATGGGAGCGCCCGCGTCGAGGATGCGGGTGGCGTTCTTCTCGATCATGTCACCCGATCACTTCGCGGCCGATGGAGCTTCGAGCGCGGCGAGATCGCCGCGCGTGACGACGTGGGCCAGCTTGGCGCCGCCCGCCGCGGCGGCGAGCAGCACGACGAGCACGAGCAACCCCGGCGGGCCCGAGCGCGGCGCGACGGCAGGTGCGGCGTCCGCGCCGAAGTCGATCGTCTCGGGCGGTTGGAGCTGGAACGGCTCGGGCGGCCAGCTCTTGCGCAGCGACGCGGGCTCGCGCGGGCGGCCCGGCGGCGGGCCCGCGAGCGGGGGCGTGGCCTGGTACACCGGCGGCGGCGCGGGCGACGGCGGATCGTCGATCGTGGGCGGCGGCAGCGGCGTCAGCATGTTGGCGTCGAAGCCGTTGAGATCGAACGGCGAGTCCTGGCCGCGCCCCGTCGACGTGGGCATGGGCGGTGGCGGCGGCGCCGTGAGCGTCTGTGCGCCGAAGTTGATGGGCGGCGGCGGGATCGTCGCGCGCATCGGCGCGAGCGCCGACAGCGGTGGCTCGGGCGTGGGGGCGATCGAGGGCGGCATGGGCGGCGCCGATGAAAGCGGTGCCATCGGCCGCGTTCCGCCGGGCGCGAGCGCGGCCGCGGGCGGTGGCGGCGGCAGCGTCGGCTTCTTGGTGATCACCGGAGGCACCGCGAGCGACGAGTACGGCGCCGTCGGATTCGTCCGGCGCGGCATCGCCATGGGCGGAGGGGCGGCTGCGGGCGCCGGCGCGCGCGGGAACGCGTCGCGCGCCACCGTGGGGATCTCGTCCTCGTCCTCGTGGACGGGGATGAACGGACCGGGCGGGTTGGGTCTCTCGGGGCTCATGGCAGAGGCAGGCGGATCATCCAAGTGTGACCCCTCGACGAGCCCGAGGGAAGCCGCCTCTTTGCCCTCGAGATCCTTCATCGGGATTTTTTGCGTGCCTTCACCCGACGTCGCCGTGTCCTCTTGGAGCCACTTCGACGGATCGGCGCCCAGCGTCTCGCGCAAATGCGCCGCCAATTGCGGCGCCGAGTACGTCAGGCCCACGCGGTGCGCGACGGTTCTCAGCGCTTCCGTAAATGCGATGGCCGACTGGTAGCGATCGTCGGGACGCGGCGCGAGCGCCTTCGCGAGCACCTCGTCGAGCGCCGTCGGCAGCCCGCGTCGCTTCTTCGACAGCGGCAGCACGGGCTGGCCGTAGATGACGTCGGGGGGCGTGCTCAGATCGCCGACGAAGAGGCGCTCGGCCGTGAGCGACTCGTAGAGGCACACGGCGAGCGAATACAGATCGGAGCGATGATCGATGGGCTCGTTGCGCGCCTGCTCGGGCGACATGTAGCCGACCTTGCCGCGCACGCGATAGAAGACCGACGAGTGCGTCGACGCCTTGGCGATGCCGAAGTCGGAGAGCTTCGCCTCGCCCTCGGCCGAGCAGAGGATGTTCGAGGGCGAGACGTCGCGGTGGATGATGTTCATCGAGGCGCCGCTCGCGTCGCGTCGCGCGTGCGCGTAGGCGAGGCCGGCCAGCACGTCGAGCGCGATGTGGATCGCGGCGGCGGGCGCGAGCTCTTTGCGGCGAAGGCGCGCGCGGCGGACGATCGTGCGCAGGTCGACGCCGCGCACGTACTCCATGACGATGAACAGCGATTCGTCGGACTCGACGAGGTCGAAGACGTGGACGATGTTGGCGTGGTCGAGCGTCGCCGAGATCTTCGCTTCGCGGAAGAAGAGGTCGCGGAACTCGGGGCGCGACGTGTACTCGGGCAGGAGCTGCTTGAGGACGACGTCCTTCTCGAAGCCGACGGGGCCCAGCTTCTTGCCGACGTAGATGGCGCCCATGCCGCCCTCGGTGAGGTAGCGCTCGATGCGGTACCGGCGCGCCGTCCCGTGCTGGCTGGTCATCCTCGTCGAGGGTAGGATCGCCATTCGCGAGATTCAAGCCATGCGCGGCGACGTTTTGCAGAGCTTGTACAACCTGCGCGTCGAGCACGAGCGGCGGGCGGAGGCGGCGTTCGCGGCGGCGCTCGCGGCGCGCGCCCGGGCCGACGCCGAGGCGGCGCGGCTCGCGGAGGCCGTCG
>DASZRT010000131.1:0-5333 GCA_035549075.1 Polyangia bacterium
TCCGTCGACGGAGGCGCCGCTCGCGGGCCTCGTGCACGAGGCGATCGCGGCGAGCCGACGAGGAAGCACGATCGACGTCGTCGTCGACGTGCAGAACGACCTGCCGTTCGAGCGGCTCGTGCTCGACTACCGACCCGCGACCGGCGGAGACTTCCATCACCGCGAGATGAAGGCCGTCGGCGGCGGCGCGTTCCACGCCGAGATCCCCGCCGAGGCCACGCGCGGCGCGATCGTCTCGTACTACGTCGAGGCGCTCGACGCCGAAGGCGCGCCCGTCGCGGCGCGAGGCTCGGCCGAGAGCCCGCTCGTCGTCGCGCTCTCGGGGCCCGTGCCCGACGAGCTCGTCGAGCACGCGCCCGCGCCCCTCGACGCCGACGAGATTTCGGTGATCCCGCGCCACCTCTACCTCGCGCTGCTCGTCGGCAGCGGCGCGGGCTGGGCCACGGGCAACGGCGACACGAACGCCGACGTCGCCGTGCACCCGTCGTCGTTCGCGCTCGCGCGACTCGGCCACCTCGCGCCCGAGCTCGGCGTGTGGTGGCGTCCGTGGCTGCTCTTCTCGATCCAAGGACGCTTCCAGGCCGTCACGGGCACGACCGACGTCTACGCCGGCGGGCGCGTCTATCACGCCGCGACCTACGCCGCGGCCGGCTTCGCGAAGGCGACGTGGCTCGGCTCGAGCGCGGGGCGCGTGCGGCCGTTCTTTTCGCTGGCGGCGGGCGGCGGCACGATCCGCCACGTCGTCACCTACGGCGCTCTCAACGACTGCGGCGCGGACCACCGCCAAACCTGTGTCGACACGATCGCCGCGGGTCCGATCGCCGCGGGGCCCGGCGGCGGCGTCATGGCCGACCTGGGCGGCCCGTTCCTCGCCGTCCTGCAGGTCAACACGCAGGTGACGATGCCGGCCTACACGTTCAACGTCGACGCGAACGTCGGCGTCGCCGCCAAGTTCTGATCAGGGCGCGGGGAGCGCGTCGGCCGGCGGGAACGGCGGCACGAGAAAGGCGAGCTCGGCGCTCTCGAGCGCCGTCGGTGCGGGCGTCGGCAACGCCGACGGCACGGGGACCTGCAGCGCCACGCCTGCCAGGAGATGAGCGTCGACCTGCGGCGGCGCGAGGTACCACGCGCCCTGCCGCGGCGGCACGGGCTGCAGCGTGAGGCGCTCTTCCCACCCGGCGCGCGGCGCGCCCTGCCAAACGGGGTGCCCGTGGTTCGCCGAATCGATGGGCGGCGGCACGTAGACGGGCGACGGCAACCGCTTGGCGATCTCGCTCGAGGACGGCTCGGGGACTCTCACCGACGCGAACGCCGGCGGCGACGCGCCGAGGTCGGCGGCCTGCGCGCGCCCGTGCGCCGTGTGGGCGTAGTAGCCGGCGCGCAGCGGCCCGAGGTAGATCTCCGAGACGAGCACGAGCTTCTTGCCGTAGAGCACGGCGCCCGTGATCTCCTGACCGAACTCGACGATGTCGTTGGCGAGCTCGGCGCTGTGTCGCGTGTAGAGCATCGCGAGGATGAACGCATCGGACAGCGCGGCGTTCGTGAGGCGTGCCGCCTCGCCGCCGAGGCGATACGTGGCCTCGATCGCGGCGGCGCGCTCGGTCGCCGTCGCCTTGTAGTCGGCGGCGCCCTTCGGCTTGGTCGCGGCCGCCGCCTGCCAGCACAGCGTCGACGCCGACGTCGCCGCCTTTTGGAGCGCGACGTAGGTCGCGTCCAGCTTCGACTCTGTTCCGACGAGCGCGTTCGCGTGCGTGCGCACGGCGTCGGCGACCTTCGTGTTGGCCTCGATCGCGTAGCGCCAGTCGCCCCAGTCGTCGGCCTTGAAGACCTCGCTCTTGCCGAGCGCGCCCGACGAATCGACGACGGCGACCTCGCCGGTCTCGAGCGTGCGCGGCTTGTCGAGCGCCGACGGCACGGCGACCTCGACCTCGCCGTGCTCGACGCCGACGCGAACGAAGCCGCCCGCGGCGACGGCGACGCCGAACGCCGTGCCCTTCGCGCCGATGATCGTCGAGCCGGCGTACGTGAGGAACGCGCCTTCGCCGCGCGAGCGCGGGCTGACCGACACGCGCGCGACGCCGTAGAGCACGCCGATCGACGAGGCGGGATCGGCCATGACGGCTCTGTCGCCGATGACGACGGCGGTCTCCTCGGCGAGCTGCACGACGGTGTTGTCGGCGAGCGCGAGCGTCGCGAACGCGTGCGGGCCCACGTAGAACACGTCACCAGAGAAGAGCGTCGCCCTGGGGGGAACGTCGCCCAAGTGATCCTCGCCGACGCGACGGAGCGCGACGTCGCCTTGACTGCTCATGATGGCGGCGGCAGGGCCGGCGTCCTTCGCGACGACGGTGCCAGGCGTGACGCCGATGCGGCTCGTGAGCGCGTGCAGATCGATCGGCAGCGTCTTGGGCGGCGCCGGGGGCGGCGGCGCCGCCGGCGGCGGCGTCTCGGCTTTGCGGCAGGCGCCGGCGAGCACGAGCGCGGCGAGCGCGGCCGCGCCGAGGACGAACGAAGAAGCGGAGCTGCGCGGGGGTCTCGGGCCGTGCGCCATCTGCCGCGGAGTATGGAGGAGTCCGCGCCCGGAGTCTCTCGCGATCAGCGTCGGTCGGCAGGCGGCGCGAGCAGCTCGTCTTCCGTCGGGTCCGACGGGCGCGGCGCTTCCTTCGTCGCGGGCTTGCCGGCGCCGGCGCGTCGGTGATGCGCGTGCGAATCAGACCGCGCGTCCGGAGCGGCGTGGGGCGCGGAGGCGGCCTTCGCAGGTACCTTCGCCGCCGCGGGCTCGGGCGCGCGCGTGATGGGAACGACCTCGGGCAGCAGGCGCGGCGCGGGTGCGGCCGGCGCGCGCGTCACCGGGATGTCCGGCGCCGCCGACGGCGCGAGCGTGCGCAGCGAGCGTCCGAGCTCTTGCAGCCGCGCGACGAGCGGCCCCGTGTCTTGCCAGACGCGGTACTTCACGGCGACGTAGCCCACGCTGCCCGCGACGAGCATGAGCACGAGCAGCACCATGCCGCCGCCCGACCCGCGCCGCGCGCGGCCGCGCGGCGACTCGAACGCGAGCTCGTCGGCGAAGCTGAACGTCGGCGTCGGTTGAAACCGCGACGGCATGGTCGTCGAGACGCGCGGGAGCGCGCCGGGCATTTGCAGCGGCGCCGCGTTGAACTGATGGGGCGCGAACGGCGCCTGGCCGAAGCGGGCGGCCTGCCCACGGTTCATCGGCTCGTTCCTCATGACGGCTCCTCCCCCCACGGACCTGCGCCCGTGCGCGCGAGGCGCGGGCGTCCGAAGATCGACGTCGACCGATCTCAGCACCGGCAGCTCGCGCGGCGTGGGCGTTGACGACGTCATGCGAGGCGCATCCTAAAAAGCGGTTGCGCCACATACCAGCGCGAGTTTCGCAACCGCATGCAATCTGCGCCGCGTCGCTCCAGGCGGCTTGGAGGCGTCCGCGGGCCGGGCTCGACGGGCGGCCATCGGCATCATCGGGATTTACAAAAATGAAAATCCGCACCGAGACGACCGACACGTAACAAAGGTAGGATCGCGCGCCCTCACGTTTCATGCCTCGAAGCCGCAAGCCGCACCTCCGCTGTCCCGACTGCCGCATGCACCGCAGCCTGTGCATCTGCGCGCTGCTCCCGCGGCTCGAGACGCGCACGCGCGTCGTGCTGCTGCTGCATCAGCTCGAGGTCGGCAAGCCGACGAACACGGGCGTCGTCGCCGCGCGCTGCCTCGCCAACAGCGCGATCGTCCACCGCGGCCGCGCGCCCGACGCGCGTGACGCCGTCTTCGAAGACGATCTCGACGCGCAGGTCGCGCGCATCGCCGCGGCGATCGCGCCCGGCACGCGCGCGGCGTTCTTGTTCCCGCACGAGACGGCGCAGCCGCTCGAGGCGTGGCGCGACGCCGACGACGCGCCGACGACGCTGGTCGTGCCCGACGGGACGTGGCGCCAGGCCTCGCGCGCGCGCTCGCGTCTCGCCGACGCGCTCGGCTTGCCGTGCGTGGCTCTGTCCATCGCGGGCCGCGTCGGCACGCGCCTGCGCACGGCGCAGATCCCCGAGCGCCTCGCGACGCTCGAGGCGCTCGCGCACGCGCTGGGCGTGCTCGAAGGCGCGGCGGAAGGCGCCACGATCGAAGACGCGCTCATCCACGTGTTCCGCGTCATGACCGATCGAACGCTGTGGTCGAACGGCCGCCTGCCGCGCGAGGCGGTCACGGGCGGCGTGCCCGAGGGCGCGCGCTCGCACGATCCGCTCGCGGCGGCGCCGTCTCGTCCACGAACGCACGAAGCGCCTTGAACCAGACCAGCTTGTCCTCGAAGCCGGGGAAGCTCGCGTTGAGGCCGCTCGGGTTCGGGACGACGAACACGCGCGCGTCGGCGACGCGTTCCGGTTTTTCACCGGGCCCTCCGCTGCGCGCCAGCTGGAAGAACGTCTGGTAGAGGCTGACGCCCACGAAGGCGACGACGGCGGGGCGCCAGAGCGCGATCTTCCGCGCGAGCGTGCGGCGGCCGCGCGCGATCTCGTCGGCGCCGAGCTCGGCCGCCGTGCGCGTTTGCCGCGGACACAAATTCGTCAGGCCGATGCCGTAGGTCGCGAGGCGGTCCGCTTCTTCGAAGGGCAGGGGCTCGGGCACGAGACCGGCCGAGAGGATCAAACGCCAGAAGGGGTTGCCGTTGCCCGCGAAGTGATGGCCGAGGGCCCACGAGCGTAGGCCCGGATTGATGCCGACGAGCAGGAGGCGGGTCTGGCCGGGCGGGGTGACGACGTCTCGGAGGCGGGGCATTCGCTGCTGACCATGAAGGCAGATCGCGGCGCGTTGCCGCATGCAAACGATTCGGGTCGCATCATAGACGTGTTCACCCTTGCGCGCGGCGGCATCCCGGCGAAGAATGTACGAACCCGTGCGACACGCGGCGGACGACGACGCCCCGTTCTCGGAATCGATGCTGGAATGGCTCGAGGAGGGCGATCGCATGGGCGAAGCCCGTCCGGGCGCGCCGCGGCCTTCGGGCGCGCACCACGTGACGGAGCCGTCGCCGAGGCGAGGGAAGATCATCATCGGTGCCGCGGTCGTCCTCGGACTCGGGTTCGTCGTGGGGCTGAAGATCATCAGCGCGCGCCACAAAGAAGAGGCGCCGGCCGAGCTCGCGATCGCGCCACGCCTGCGGCCCAATCCACCTTTGCCGCCGCCCGCACCGCCCGCAGTCGATCCGTCCGCGCCGGCTGCGGCCAATCCGTCCGGGCCGGCTGCGGCCCCGGCGCCCGATCCGGCGGCGCCGCCGGTCGCCGCCGCCGCGGCACCGGTCCCTGCTGCTGAGCCGAGCGCGGCCG
>DASZRT010000132.1:0-44806 GCA_035549075.1 Polyangia bacterium
CGCGCCACCTCGCGCACACGGGCCGCGCCGACGAGGCGCTCGTCCTCGCGCTCGCGGGCGTCGCCGCGACGCCGTCGTCACCGGCGGCGCTGGGCGCGCTTCGCGAAGCGTACGCTGGCGCGGGGCGTTGGCCCGAGGCGCTGGCCGTCGCGCGCCGGGAAGCCGAAGCCGGCGCGCCCGTCGCGGCGCCGACGAGGCTCGCGCTCGCGCTCGCGTCGCGCGACCTGAGTGAGCTCGGCGCGATCGCGGCCGCGCCCGGCGAGGCACCGAACGCAGCGTCCACGATCCCGCTCGTGGCGCTGCGCGCTTTTCTCGCGGGGCACGCCACCGACGACGAGCTGCTCGCGCTCGCCCGCGTCGCGCCAGACGAAGGGGCGCGCCGCTTCGTCGCAGCCGCGCGCGCACCCGCGGCGCCCCCCGAGCAGGATCTGCTGGGCTTGCTCGCGTGGGCGCATGAGCTGGCGGCGCGCACGCCGGCGCTCGCCGAGCTGACGGTCGCCGCGGGTCGCGCCGTCGAGGCGTTCGATCGCCCGCTGCTCGTCGCCGTCATGGGCGAGTTCAACGCCGGCAAGTCGTCGTTCGTGAACGCGCTCGTGGGCGAGGAGGTTGCGCCCACGGGCGTGACGCCGACGACGGCCACCGTAAACATCCTTCGTCACGGCCCCTCGACGGGCGCGCGCATCGCCTACCACGACGGCACGACGCGCGAGCTGGGCGCGGCGTCGGTCGCGCCGTTCCTGCGCGAGCTGTCCGACGCCGAAGCGGCGCGCGTGCGCGTCGTCGAGATCTTCCACCCGCTCGAGGCGCTCCGCCGCGTCGAGATCGTCGACACGCCCGGATGGAACGCGCTGCGCGCCGAGCACGAGAAGGTCGCGCGCGACTTCCTCGTCGAGGCCGACGCGCTCGTGTGGGTCTTCGCCGTGGGCCAGGCGGCCAAGGCGTCAGAGAAGGAGGCTCTCGAGCTCGCGCGCGGCGCCGGCAAGCGCGTGCTGGGCGTGCTCAACAAGATCGACGGCGCCGATGACGACGACGTCCGTGCCGTCATCGCGCACGTGCGGTCGTCCGTCGGCGGTCTCGTCGAGGACATCGTGCCGTTCTCGGCCAAGCGCGCGCTCGCATCGAAGGGCGCGGGCCGCGCCGATGCGGCGCTCGCGTCCCTCGACGCCGCGCTCGAGCGGCAATTCTTCGGCGCGGCGCGCTCGTTGAAACGCGCGACGGCGCTCGCGGCGCTGCGGCGCTTCGTCTCGGCCGCGACCGCGGCGACGTCGCCGCCAGCCGCGCCCGATTTCGCGGCGCGACGGGCCGCCCTCGACGCGACCGACGCGCGGCTGCGCGGCGCCCTCGCGAAGGAGCGCGTCGCCTTGCGCGCGCGCATCGACGAGGCCTACCGCGCGGCCGCCTTCGAGGTGCGCGACTTCGTGCGCCCGCGCGCGTGGCTCTTCGGCGAGCACCGCGCCGAGCCCGCCGACGAGCGCTTCCTCGTCGAGCTGCTCGAGGACGCGCTCGAGCGCGCCGCGACGACGACGCGCGAGGTGCTGCTCGCGGCCGCGACGGCTGGCGAGGCGCCCGCGCCGCCCGACCTCGCGCGCGCGATCGACGACGCCGTCGCGCGCTTCGACGCCTACGCGCGCGGCGCGATCGAAGGCGGCGCCGTCGCCGAGTTCTTCCGCGCCGAGCTGCCGCGCCTGCGCCTCGAGCCCGCGGCGATCCGCGACGCGCTCCTGCGCCGCGCACCCGATCCCGAGCCGACGCTGTTCGCGCCGCTCGGGCACGCGCTCGAAGCGGCGCACGAGCGCGCACACGCCGCGCTCGACGACGACGAGCGCGACGCCGAGATCCAGCGCCTCCTGCGCGAAGAGCACGTCGAGGGCCCGCTGGCCGCGCTCGCGCGCGCCGTCGCCGCGCTCGACGAAAACGATCGATCGCGCGATCGCGCGCCGTCGTAGACTCGCGCCGTGAGCAAGCTCGTGCTGGGCATCGACGAGGCGGGCCGCGGGCCCGCGATCGGCCCCATGGTGCTCGCCGCCGTCGCCGTCGATCCGGCGGGCGCGCGGCGGCTCACGCGCGCGGGCGTCACCGACTCGAAGGCCTTCGGCGCGGGCGCCGACGCGCACGAGCGGCGCTCGGCGCTCTACCAGATCGTGCGGGCGCACGCCGCGTGGATCGCGATCGACGTGTGCGACGTCGAGGTCGTCGACGCCTACGTCTCGCGCGGCGGCCTCAACGAGCTCGAGCGCGAGCGCGCCGTCGGCTTCCTGCGCGCCGCGCCCGCGTGCCGCCGCATCGTCGCCGACGGCCGCCGCCTCTTCGGCCCGCTCAGCGCCGAGTTCCCGCTGCTCGAGGCGCACGATCGCGGCGAGTCCGTCCACGTCGCCGTCGCCGCCGCGAGCATCTGCGCCAAGGTGCGCCGCGACGAGCTCTTCGCATGCATCGCCGCGCGCTACGCCGACGACTTCGGCCCCGTCACGGGCGGCGGCTACGTCAACGCCGCGACGCGGGCCTTCGCGCGCGCCCACGTGCGCAAGCACGGCCGCCTCCCGCCCGAGGCGCGCCACAGCTGGCCGTGGGCCGGCGTGCGGACCGGGAAGCGCCCCCAGCCCCGAAGTTAGTCCGCGCCGCCGTCGGTGGCGGACACGCGCGTCGCGACGAGATCGACTTGATAGACGCACGGTCCCGTCAGCGCGCGGGCCGCGTCGAGCGTGCACGCGTCCTCGGCGATCTGCTCGACGATCCGGTTCCTCACGAGGTGGACATGAAGCTCGTCGCCGGCGAGCGTCGCGTCGGCCTGCTCCCACGTCAGCGTGCAGCCGTCGCTGAAGAATGCGACCCCGCCCGCGGCCCTCATGCCGCCCGCGATCGGCGTGTCGAAGTCGTAGGTGAGCGTGCCCGTGCACGCGTCGCGCGCCGGCTCGCCACACACGCGCCACACGAAGAGACTCTGCTCGCGATCGAGGAAGGCGTACGCGCCACTCAACGTCGACGCCGACGTCGCGCCGCAGGCTCCTTCTTGATCGGAGGTGACGCGGTAGAAGCCCGAGAGATCGGTGATCGTGACACCACCGACGTCGGCCCCCGCGTCCGAAGTCGCGCCGTCTGGCGCGGCCGGAGACGACGACGAGCCACATCCGACCAAGACAGCCGCGACGACCCAGATCCACCGCACGCTTCGTTGCTAACACGAAGGCGGCGCGCGGCCCAAATGAGTCAGCGCTTTTGGCAGTGCGCGCAGAAGAAGGTGGAGCGCGCGGCGTCGATCTGGCGGCGAACGGCCCGGCCGCAGACCACGCAGGGCTCGCCCTCGCGGCCGTAGACCTGCAGCGCGCCTGCGTTGTCGCCGGCGAAGCCGTCGGCGTCGACGTAGTCGCGCAGCGTGGTCCCGCGGCGCGCGATGCCGCCCTCGAGCGTCTCGCGGATCGCCGCGAGGAGCGCCTCGGCGCGGCCGCGCGCGCGGTGCGTGGGCAGACGCGGGTGCAGACGCGCGAGGAACATCGCCTCGCACGCGTAGATGTTGCCGATGCCGGCGATGCGCTTTTGATCGAGCAGGAACGCCTTGAGCGGCGCGCGGACGCCCGTCATCGCGCGCGCGAGCGCGCCGCCGTCGAGGTCGCGCAGCGGATCGGGGCCGAGCACGGCGAGCGCCGGCAGCGCCGCGAGCGGATCGCCCGGCGCGACGAAGCCGAAGCGACGCGCGTCGGCGAAGCGCAGCTCCTCGTTTCGATCCAGCGTGAAGACGACGTGCGTGTGCGGCGCGCGCGGCTCGTCGGCGCGCTGCACGCGCAAGCGGCCCGTCATGCCCAGGTGAACGCAGACGCCGCGCGTGTCGTCGATCGACGAGGGGGGACCGCCCGGCGCGGCGAGTGGCGGCTGTCTCGACAAACCATCGACCGCGCCTCTGCGTCCCCCCTGGCCCCCACCCGTCGCCGCAGCAGAGCTGCGTCGCCGGGTCGACGACGACGAACCGTCATCGAGGATGAGGGTGATGTACTTGCCGACGCGCCGCACGTCGCGCACGCGCGCGCCCTCGACGACGGCGCGCAGGCCGCGCGCGTCGACGGCGCGCGCGAGGCGCAGCGCCTTGCCGCTCGTCCACACGCCCTCGAGGCGCCGGCCGATGAGCACGGGCGCGAGGCCGCGCACGATCGTCTCGACCTCGGGCAGCTCAGGCACCGGACGACTCCCTCTCGGCGACGATCGCGTCGGCGATGCGCGCGAAGTCGGCGACCGACAGCCGCTCGGCGCGCAAGGTCTCGTCGACGTCCGCGGCCGCGAGCGCGCGCTGCACGATCGCCTCGCCGAACGCCGGCTCGAGCGCGCGCCGCAGCATCTTTCGCCGCGTCGAGAAGGCCTGCTTGACGACCTCGTCGAAGAGCGCGGCGTCGCGCGCGGGGGCGAGCGGCGTCGCGCGGATCGCGAGCCGCATGACCGACGACACGACCGACGGCGGCGGGTGAAACGCGCCCGGCGGCACGTGGAACATGATCTTCGCCTCGGCGTGCTGCTGCACCGTGACCGAGAGCCGCCCGTACGTGCGCGACCCCGGCGGCGCGACGACCCGCTGCGCGAGCTCGCGCTGGACCATGACGACGGCGCGCGAGATCACGTCGGCGCCCGCGCGCACGATCGCGACGAGCAGCGCGCTCGAAATTTGATACGGCAGGTTGCCGACGACGACGAGCGGCCGGCCCGCGTCGCGGCTCGCGGCCGCGAAGTCGAACGCCGCGGCGTCGGCCGGCGTGATCGCGACGCGCGCGTCGCCGCCCAGCTCGGCCTCGAGCACGCGCAGCATGTCGGCGTCGCGCTCGATCGCGAGCACGCGCCGCGGAGGCGGGTCGGCCGCCGCGAGCGCGCCCGTGAGCGTGCCGAGGCCCGAGCCGATCTCGACGACGACGTCGTCGGGCGAGAGCGCCGCCGCCGCGACGATGCGCGCGTGGACCGAGCGATCGTGCAGGAAGTTCTGCCCCCACGACTTCTTCGCCGCGAGCCCATGGCGCGCGAGCACCCGGCGAGGGTCGTCCATCAGCTCAACGGCAAGCCCGGATCGACCGAGAGGTCGATGCCCGAGCGCGCGCCCGCGGCCAGCATCTGCGAGCCGGCCGCCGCGATCATCGACGCGTTGTCGGTGCAGCGCTTGGGCGCGGGGATGTAGAGGCGGAAGCCGTCCTCGGCCGCCGCGGCCGCGAGCCCGGCGCGCAGGCCGCGGTTCGCGGCGACGCCACCGCAGACGATCAGATCGTTCAACCCCTGCAGCACGAGCGCGCGGCGCGACTTGCGCACGAGCACATCGACGACCGCCGCCTGAAAGCTCGCGCAGAAGTTGGCCAGCTCGTCGCCCTCGGGGAGCGCCGTACGCCCCGCGAGCAGCGTCGACACCGCCGTCTTCAACCCCGAGAACGAGAAGTCGATGTCGTCGCGCCCCGGCAGCGCGCGCGGCAACGTGAACGCGCGCGCATCGCCCGCCGTCGACAGCTTGTCGATCTTCACGCCGCCCGGGTAGCCGAGGCCCAGCATCTTGCCGACCTTGTCGAACGCCTCGCCCGCGGCGTCGTCGCGCGTCGATCCGAGCAAGCGCGTCCGTCCGGGACCGTCGACGCGGATGAGCGCCGTGTGCCCGCCCGACACGAGCAGCGCGAGGTGCGGAAACGGCGGCGGCCCCACGGTCGCGAACGGCTTGTCGTCCTCGAGGAAGACGGCCGCGAGGTGCCCGGCCAAATGGTTGACGCCGACGAGCGGCTTGCCCAGCGCGTAGGCGAGCGCCTTCGCCGTCTCGACGCCGACGAGCAGCGCGCCCACGAGGCCGGGCCCGCACGTCACGGCGACGCCGTCGAGGTCGGAAAAGGATATGCCTGCATCGGCGACGGCGCGCCGGAGCACGGGCGCGATCGTCGCGACGTGCTGCCGCGAGGCGACCTCGGGCACGACGCCTCCGTACTCGGCGTGCACGAGGATCTGCGAGGCGACCACGTCCGAGCGCACGCGTCGCCCGTCTTCGACGACGGAGGCCGCCGTCTCGTCGCACGAGGTCTCGATTCCAAGAACCAGCATGAAGGGCGGATCTATAGCGAATCGACGAGCGCGCGCAAATCGGCGGCGTACTGACCGTCGGGCGCGAGCTCGAGGTATTTCTTGTAGGCGGCCTTGGCGCCGTGCGGATCGTCGAGCTGCTGCTTGACGCCGCCGATGATGACGTAGGCGTCGGCCTGGTTGGCGTCGAGCTCGACGGCGCGCTCGGCCCACTGCAACGCCTCGTGGCGTTTCTTGCGATTGAAGAGCGCGTGTCCCAGGAGCGCGCATGCCTCGGGCGAATCGGGGTTCGCGTCTTTCGCGGCCGTGCACGCGAGCTCGGCGTCCTTGGCGCGCTTCTCGCCGAAGGCCGTGCGGCACGCCGAGAGCAGCTGCTGGAACTCCGACGGCAGCGCGCGCGCCACCTTCGGATCGGCCATGCGCTCGTCGAGGACTTCATGGTCGCCCGTCTTGTGCGCGCCCGTCGGGTGCGCGTGGGGGACCTCCGCGAGGGCGGGCGACGTCGCCGTGTCCGCGCCCGCGTCCGAGGCCGCCGCGGCGTCCGACGTCGTGGCGATCGCCGTGGCGGCGGCGGGCGCGTTGGAGGCGCCTGCGTCGACGCGCGTCTCGCCGCCGTGCCGCCGACCCGCGCGGTTGATCGCGAAGAGGCCGCCGCCGAACACGGCGACCGTGCAGATGCCCACGATCAGGAGCTTGGCCGCCGACGAAGAACGAGGCGCGGCGTCGTCGTCCGACACGTCGGGCATGTCGGCGTCGAGGATGATCTTCTTCTTGGGCGCGATCGGCGCGACCTCGCGCGAGGGCGACGCCGCGAGCTCGCCCTTGGCCTCCGTGCGCGGCTCGGGCCCGAGGCCGAGGTCGGTGCGCCGCGCGGCCGCGCCCGCCGTCGTGCGCGCCTCCATGAGGTCGGTCGACGCACGCGCCATGATCTCGCCCACCGTCGCCTGCAGCTCCATCGCGCTCGGCGACGGCGAGACGATGAGCTCCGGGCGCTGCGCGGCCACCGGCTGCGGGATGCCTTCGGCGCGCTTCGGGCCACTCCCCTCGGGCAAGCGCACGGGCGGCGGCTCGTCGATCGACATCGCGCGCGCGGCGCGCGGCGGTTCGGGCGGCGGCGCCGCCGCGGCCTCGAAGCCGGGCTTCGTCGACAGCGGCGCGTTCGAGAGGCCGGTCGCCGGCGGCAGCGGCTCGGGCGGCGGCGGCGCTTTCACCGTCACGAGCGGGATCGCCGGCGCGGGCGGCAGGCCCATCGTCGTCGTCTCGGGCGCGAGCCGTGGGGGCGCGACCGTCGGCATCGGCGCCGTCGTCGGTCCGGGCGCGATCGAAGCGGGCGCTGCGGGAACGGTCACGGGCGGCGCCGGCGCGAGGCCCATGCGCGTCGTCTCGGGCGCGAGGTTCGGCGCCGACGACGCCGCGGGCACGGGCGTGGGCGCCGCGCCCTCCGGCGGTAGGTCCCCCTCGGCGATCAGCCGATCGGTGAAGCGCTCGCGCCGCTCGTCGGCGACGACGTCGCGCGCGGCCTCGTCGAGCGGCTCGACCGGCGCCGTCACACGCGCGTGCACGCTGACGTTCGCGTCCATCGGCACGCCGAAGAGATCGCGGCGCTCGCGCGGCGCGACGCCGCGGAACGGACCGACGGCGTCGGCGATCCACCCTTCGATGTCCGCGCCCGGCGTCACCGTCGTCTCGGGCCGCGCGCGCACGTCGCGGATGATCTGCTCGCGGTACAGCTTGCCGATGACGGCGAGCGCGTCGAGATCGGCGAAGCCGCAGTCGTCGACGACCCGCATGAGCGTGCGCTGCCCGTCGAAGAGCCGCAGGATGCTGTTCACCTCATCGGGGATCTCGGCGAGGCGCTCGGCCAGCAAGTGGTAGTCGACCTCGAAGATCGTGCCTTCAGCCGGCAGCTCGGCGAGCAGCCGCCGCCAATCGTCGAGCCGGCGCAGCGCCTCCATGATGAGCGCGCCCGGCTCCATGGCGACCGCGTCCTTGCGACGGATGCTCTTCCACTCGACCTCGAAGGCGCCTTGCGCCCACGAGAACAAGCGGCACAGGGCGTCGAGACCCGACAGGCGACCGACCTCGGCGTCGACGACGGAGCCGTCACGGAAGTAGATGTCGCCGCGCGCGCCGCTCGGCGCCGCGAGGTGCGCGACGCCCGAGCGCCGGTTCGCCTCGATCGCGCGGAGCAGATCGACGAGCGGCAGCACCTCGATGTCGCCCACGAAGCGCTCGTCGCCGCGCGCGAGCGCTTCGAGCCGATCGCGCTCTCGACGCTGCAGCAATGCACGCGCGCGCGCGACGACCTCTTGCACGTAGACCGGCTTCGCGAGGAAGTCGTCGGCGCCCGCCTCGACGCTCTTCACCTTGGCCTCGACCGATTGCTCGGCGAGGAACACGACCGCGGGCGCGGCCGCACCGGCGGCCTTGATCTGCCGGCACAGCTCGAAGCCGTCGGCGCCCGCCGTGAACTTCGTCTCGGCGACGACGAGATCGGCGGGCGACGCCGTCAGCGCCGCGAGCGCCTCGGTCGCCGTCGCCACCGTCTGCACGTCGAACCCCGCCGTGCGCAGGTTGACGTCGAGCAGACGTTGGATCTGAGCGTCGCCGTCAACGACGAGGATTCGACGTCGCCCCGATTGCTGATCCGTTCGCGGTTCCATGGAGACCGTGACGCACGCCGTCCGACGCCAGTATATGCGCGGCGAAGCCGCGGCGATACGGAACAAAATGTTGGTGGCATTGTGCGACGTCGGTGCGTGATATACGCGGGGTCATGGCCGACCGCCCCGAATCCATCGCGCCCGCGATCGCGCGCCTCGCCGAGGCGTGGGGCGTCTCGTGCGACGACGCGCAGACCGAGGCGCTCGAGCGGTTCGCGGCGCTGCTTCTGCAGTGGAACGAACGGATCAACCTGACCGGCGCGTCTTCGCCGTCGATGCTCGCCGACGAGCACTTCCCCGACTCGTTCGCCCTCGCGGCGCGCTTCGAGGCCGACTCGTCGATTCGCGCCGTCGACGTCGGTTCGGGCGGCGGCCTCCCAGCGATCCCGCTCGCAATCCTCCGTCCGTCTTTGCGCATCCGGCTCGTCGAGCCAATAGCGAAGAAGGCCGCCTTCCTCAGAACGGCGACTCGCGAGCTGTCGCTGCGCCCGCGGGTCGATGTCCACGTCGGCCGCGCCGAGGCGATGGGCGCCACGCCCTTCGATGCCGCCTTGTCTCGGGCAACCTTCGCGCCTGGCGAGTGGGCTGAGATCGGCCGCAAGCTCGTGTTGCCCGAAGGCCGGATTTTCGTGCTGGCTTCCGTTGCCGACGAGGGCTTCGCCCTTCCGGTCACCACCCGCGAGACCTTCCGCCAGCGGTACCTCGATGGCCGACGAACGATCGTCGAGCTGACCGCCGCGCCCATCAGCCTCTGATCGTTCCACGTGGAACAACGACCGGGCGCTGGCCGGGATCGTTTCACGTGGAACGATCGCGGCTCCCACGGTCTGATCGGGCTATAAGTTCGGCCGGTGCGCGACTTCGCCGAACAGCTCCAAGCCGAGCTCGATGCCCTGGCCCGCGCCGATCGGTTGCGCGCCTGTCCCGAAGTGGCGGGGCCGTCTCGACGCCACATCCGGATCGCCGACCGTCCGTTCGTGTCCTTCTGCTCGAACGATTATCTGGGCCTCGCGGATCACCCGGCGCTGATTGCCGCGGCAGCACGCGCCGCCAAAGGTGAGGGCGTCGGCGCAGGAGCGGCCCGATTGGTCTCGGGCGACCTCCCCTCTCACCGCGCGCTCGAGGCCGATCTGGCCCATTTCCTAGGCCGCGAGGCCGCCCTCCTCTTCCCGACGGGCTATCAAACCAACGTCGGGACCGTGTCCGCTCTCGCTGGGCCCGAAGATCTCGTCGTGTCCGACGCGCTCAACCACGCCAGCTTGATCGACGGGTGCCGCCTCTCTCGGGCGACGGTCGCGGTCTATGATCACGCCAACCCAGCTTCGGCGCGCGCCGCGCTCGCCCGCGCCGGCACGTTCCGCCGACGGTTGCTGGTGACCGAGTCGCTGTTCAGCATGGACGGCGACTGTCCCCCGCTGGCGGATCTCGCAGCCATCGCCTCCGAATCCGACGCCGTGCTCATCGTCGACGAGGCCCACGCGATCGGCGCGACCGGGCCCGGTGGGCGGGGCATGTGCGCCGCCGCCGGGATCTCGCCGGACGTGCTCATCGGGACGCTCGGCAAAGCGTTCGGCGCGGCCGGCGGCTTCGTCGCCGGCCCGGCCGCGCTTCGATCTCTCCTGCTCAACCGCGCCCGGACGTTCGTGTTCACCACCGCATCCCCGCCGCCGATCGCGGCCGCCGGCCGTGCCGCGCTCGCCATCATCTCCGGCGCGGACGGCGATGACCGCCGCCAGCGGCTCGCCGCCAACCGGGCCCGCCTCTTCGCGCGACTGCCCGGCATCTGCGCCGACCAACCGCCCGGACCGATCGTTCCGGTCATCGTGGGCGCCGACGCCGACGCGCTGAAGGTCGCGGCCGAGCTGCGCGCGCGAGGGCTGTTCGTTCCGGCGATTCGGCCGCCGACCGTCCCAACTGGTACGGCTCGCGTTCGCGTCACCCTGTCGTCAGAGCATACGACCGACGAGATCGATCTACTGGCCGCCGCCCTCCAGGAGCTCTTGCCGTGAGCGGCGGCGGACCCGGCGTGTTCGTCGTCGGCACCGATACCGGCGTCGGCAAGACGACCGTGGCCGTCGGTCTCACGAGACTCCTCGCGAACCTCGGCCACCGACCCGTGCCGTTCAAGCCGGTCGAGACCGGCTGCGCGCCCGGTCCGCTCGACGCCACCCGACTGTGGCGGGCCGCCGGCCGGCCGGTCGCCCTCACCGATGTCTGCCCCTTCCCACTGCCGCTGCCGGCGGCGCCCGCGGCCGCTGCCGCAGAAGAGAACGTCACCCTCAGCCTCGCGGACCTCGCCGCTCGGGCCGCAGCCCTCCGGAGCCGGGGCGATTGCTTGGTCGTCGAAGGCGCCGGCGGCTTGCTCGCGCCTTACGGCCCGCGCTTCACCAACGCCGACCTCGCGGGCTGCCTTGGCCTTCCGATCGTCCTCGTCGGTCGCGTTTCGCTGGGCACCATCAACCACGTGGCGCTCACGTGCGCCGAGCTCGCGCGACGGCAGCTCGAGGTCGCGGCGCTCGTGCTCGTACGGACGGAGCGAGCGCTCGCGCCGCACGAGCCCTGGAACGCGAGGCTCATCGAGCAAACCACAGGCGTTGCCCCGCGTGGGACAATCCCATGGTTGTCGCCGACCGAAATGGCCAACGACGATCGGCTCGCCGAGGTCGTCGGCGCCGTGTTTCCGGGCACCGCGCTCGACGAGCTGCTCGGCTTCTGACCTACTCGGCGTCGCGCTTCGGGTAGATCACGACGCGCCGGAACAGGCCTTCGCCTTCCGATTCCGTCGTCACGCCCGAGTGCTCTTTCAGAGTCACGTGAATGATGCGGCGGTCGTGCGGGTTCATCGGCTCGACAGGGACGGGGCGGCCTGTTTTGATCGCCTTCTCGGCAAGGCGGTTCGCGAGATCCGTCAGCGAATCCTCGCGACGCCCCCGGTAACCCTCGGCGTCGACGACGATGCCGGGGCCGTCGTTGGGCTTCTTGCTGACGATGCGGTTGATGACGTACTGCAGCGCGTCCAACGTCGCGCCTTTCTTCCCGATGACCAGACCCGACTCCGGTCCGTGTGCGTCGAGGATGACGCGCTCACCGTCGTCGAAAGCGCTCACTTCAGCTTCGATCCCCATGTGGTCGAGGATCTCTCTCAGCACCTTCGCCGCGGATTCGCGCCGATCGGCGAGGGCAGCAGTATTCTCAGCGGACATCGAACGGTCTCCTTCCGTGCGTGCAGGCCGTCGGGGGGACGACCGAATCGAAATCTAGAACGTAAAGCTCGCGATCGGAACAGGCAGCGGAGGCGGCGCCTCCGGCTCGGCGGGCTTTTGCTCGACGGCGGGCTTCGGCGGGATCTTCGCGACGACCACGGGCGCGGCCATCGGCGGCGGCGCTTTGCGCACGGGCGCCTTGTCATCGGGTGCGGCCTTGCGCGCGACGATCTGGGAACGGCGCGCGGTGTTCTTCAGGCTCTTGGTCGCCGTCTTGGCCTTCGCCTTCACCACCTTGGCCTTCGCCTTCGGCGCCTTTTTGTCCGGCTTGCGCGACTTTGTCGCCTTGCCCATGGCCGATCACGCTAATGTCTGCACCGCTCCCGTGTCAAACGGAACAGACGAGCTTCGGCTCGACGTTGCGACCTTCGACCCCCTCGCGGCGCCGAGCGACCTCCTCGTCGTCGCGTGTGCCGAGGACCAGCTCGCGAGCGACGCCCTCGTTTCCGCCGCCGACGCCGCCCTCGGCGGCGCGCTCCGCGCTTTGCTGGCCGACGAGCGTTTCACGGGCAAGGCCGGCCAGACGTCGACGGTACACGGCCTTGGAAAGATCGGGCCGCGGCGCCTCGCGCTCGTCGGCGTCGGCGCCGGGTTGACGACGACGCGCGATCGGCAGGTCTTCGCGGGTCGCGCCGCGCGGCTCGCGCGCAGCGCGGGCGCGCGCACGCTCGGTCTCGTCGCGCCGCTCGCGACGAAGCCCAACGACGACGCGAACCGCGGGCTCGAAGCGGTCGCCGAGGGCCTGCTGCTCGGCCTCTATCAGTTCGCGAAGTATCTTTCAGGTGATCGCGCGACGCCGCCCGCGCTCGCGACGGCGACGATCTTCGCGCCGGCGAGCGGGCCGAAGCTGGACGCGTCGGCGATCGCACGCGCGCGCAACACGGCCCGCGCCGTTCGTCGCGCGCGCGATCTCGTCAACGAGCCCGCGGGCGCGATGACGCCGACGGCGCTCGCGGTCGCCGCCGAGACCTGGGCGCGCGAAGCGGGGGCCTCCGTCGAGATCCTCGACGGAGACGCGTGCCGCGCGCGAGGCATGGGCCTCTACCTGGCCGTTTCGCAGGGCAGCGTCGAGCCGCCGCGCTTCATTCACCTCGCGTGGAAGCCGGCGGGCGCGCGCCGCCGCGTCGTCCTCGTCGGCAAAGGCGTCACGTTCGATTCGGGCGGCCTCTCGCTCAAGACCAACGAAGGCATGCTCGACATGAAGACGGACATGGCGGGCGCCGCCGCCGTCGTCGCCGCGCTCGCCGCCATCGCGCAAGAGAAGCTCCCGATCGAAGTGCACGCGCTCGCGGCGTGCACCGAGAACATGCCGTCGGGCTCGTCGTACAAGCTGGGCGACGTCATCAAGTCAATGGCCGGCAAGACGGTCGAGATCACGAACACCGACGCCGAAGGGCGCCTCACGCTCGCCGACGCCCTCACGTTCGGGCTCGAGCTCGCGCCCGACGCCATCATCGATCTCGCGACGCTCACGGGCGCGTGCATGGTCGCGCTCGGTCCGCACACCGCTGGCGTCATGAGCAACGACGACGCGCTCGCCGACGAATGGATCGCCGCCGCGGGCGCCGCCGGCGAGGACGTCTGGCGGCTGCCCTTGCCGCCCCGGCTCGTCGAGCAGCTCAAATCCGAAGTCGCCGACATGAAGAACACCGGCGAGCGGTGGGGCGGCGCCCTCACGGCCGGCCTGTTCCTCAAAGAGTTCGTCGGGAAGACACCGTGGGTCCACGTCGACATCGCCGGCCCGTCGAGCGCCGACAAGGAGTACGCCCACGTGTCGAAGGGCGGGACGGGCTTCGGCGTCGCGACCATCCTCGCGTTCGTGCGCCGCGCCGCGTCCGCCGCGTCAAGCGTCTGACGCCACCCAAGTCCATGAATTCGCGATGCATTTCGCGAATCGGCCATGCGCCATTCGGCCGGGATTTGCATTGAAGACGCGACATTCGCGTGATAAGGTTCGCGTGCCTTGAAAACCGTTTTCACCAAGGAGCGAGCGTAACAATGGAGCCCACCTTCCGGGTCGGTGACTTGGCCGTATATCCCGCCCACGGCGTCGCGCAAATCGTCGGCATCGAGACGCGAGAGATTTCGGGGAACAAGCAGACGTTCTACATCCTCAAGATCCTCGAGAACGGGATGAAGATCATGATCCCGACGCGCAACGCGGGCGCTGTGGGTCTGCGTGAGCTGATTCGCGCCGACGAGGTGGACGAGGTCTTCGAGATCCTCAAGAGCCGCGAGGTCGCGGTCGAGGGTCAAACGTGGAACCGCCGCTACCGCGAGTACATGGAGAAGATCAAGACGGGCTCGGTCTTCGAGATCGCCGAGGTTCTCCGTGACCTGCAGCGCCTCAAGGGCGACAAGGAGCTTTCGTTCGGCGAGCGCAAGATGCTCGACACGGCGCGCACGCTCCTCATCAAGGAGATCGCCGTCGCGACGAAGTCGAAGGAAGTGAAGATCGAGGAGAAGCTCGATCGTATTTTCACGAGCTAGCTCTTTCTGATCCGTTCGAGACGACCCCGGCCCGGGAAACCGCGCCGGGGTTGTTCATTTTCTGAGCAACCACCGCGCGACGCGACCGAGACCTCTTCCACACGGGCCTGCAATGCCCACGGAAGAGGAGAGTCATCATGAGCGCAGCCGCCGTCCCGCACAACCCCGTCGCCGAAGAGCTGCTTCGGAGCACGACGATGAAGTCGATCCTCGGGATCGATCAGCACGCCCTCGATCAGGTCATGGCGACGGCCTACCTGCTCTACCAGTCGGGGCGCTACGAGCAGGTCGACGTCCTTTGCCGCGGCCTCATCGCGGCCGATCACACGTACTGGTGGTCGTACTCGCTCCACGCGGCGGCGCTGCGCCGGCTCGGCCGCTTTCCCGAGGCGCTCGCGCAGCTCGACAACGGCCTTTCCTACGAGCCGAACGAGCCGAAGCTGCGGCTCATGCGCGACGAGCTCATCGCCGCGCTCGCCGAAGAGAAGGCGCGCGAGAAGCATGAAACGCTGACCGACGGCCTCGCCGTCGCGGTGGGAGGCTAGCCGTGGGTCTCGATCTCGGTTCGATCCTGAAGGGTGGCCTCGATCCGGGCAGCCTCGTCAGCGCGGAGCTGAAGTCGTTCCTGCCGTCGAACCTGCAGTTCCTCGGCGGCATCGCGGGAGCGATCACCGACGCGCAGATGGGCAACCCGACGGGCGCGTTGTCGAACGGCATGGACGCGCTCAAGGATTTGCAGCAGCAACAGACCGCCGCCAGCACGACGAAGCCCGCGAGCACGAGCACACCCGCCGCGCAGCCGTTCAAGACGGAGCCGCCGCCTCCTCCGACGCTCGCCTCTCACGACCACGAGCTCGCGACGGCGCCGACTCTCCAGTCGTCGGCTCAGCGAAGCCCGGGCTTGGCGATGGCGCATCCGCTCGCGTCGAGCGCGTCGTCGGCCTTCTCCGGCAGATCCCCCGAAGCCGCGACGCCAACAACGACGGCGGCGAGCACGCCGGCGACGACGCCCTCGAGCACGCCGGCAGCCCCGGCCGCAACGACGCCCGCCCCTTTTCCTCAACCGGCGGCGATGGCGAGCCTCGGCAATCGGCTCGGGACGGCGGCACCGCCCACGACCCCGGCTCCGACGGCGGCCCCGTGGCGCGGACGGCCCGAGGCCCCGGCACCGACGCCGCTCGTGTGGCGCGGCCAGCCCGCCACGGCTCCGACGTCAGGCTGGCGTGCGGTGCCCCAGCCCTTGCCAACGCGGGCGCAAACGTCCGGAGAGCTCGCGGCCGCCAGCGCCGCGTCGACGCCAGCGATCGCCGCGGGCTCGACGAGCACACCCGCGACCTCCAGCGCGGCTGCGACCGCCGCCGCGCCTTCCTCGTCGACGACGGCGTCGGCTGCACCGGCGGCGACTTCGTCTGCAGCCTCGACGGTGACCTCACTCGTGTCGAAGCTTCCGGCGGTGTCCATCGCTTCGAGCCTCGTCGGTGGCTTGCTCGGCAAGAGTTCGACGCCGAGTGATCCGTCGCAGATGACGAAGGATCAGTTCATGGCGCTGGGCAACGACGCCTTCATGCAGGCGGTGAAGGACGGCAAGATCCCGAAGGAGATCTCCGACTCACCCGCCGCCATGCAGTCGCTGCAGGCGCGCATGAACAGCATCTCCGAGATGAACCAGCTCATGACGTCGATGCTCACCGCCCTCCACCAAATGGAGATGAGCATCATCCAGAACGTCCGGGTGTGAAAGGCGCGGGCAGGTGCCCGCGTCCGTCACACATCCAGATTGCGGACGTTCAACGCGTTCGTTTCGATGAAGGCGCGGCGGGGCTCGACGAGGTCACCCATGAGCGTGGAGAAGAGGGTGTCGGCGGCGTAGGCGTCTTCTACGCGGACCTGGAGCAGCGTGCGGCGCGTGGGATCCATCGTCGTCTCCCACAGCTGCTCCGGGTTCATCTCGCCCAGGCCCTTGTAACGTTGGATCGCGAGGCCCTTCTTACCGACCTCGTTGATCTTGTCGGCGAGCTCCTCGACGCGCGTGAACTCGATGATGTCGCCACCGTTCTCCAGGAAGAACGGCGCGTCGCCCAGGACGGCGAGATCGGCGAACGCCGCCGTGAGGTCGGTGAACTCGGGCGAGTCCATGAACTCGAAGTCGATCGTCGTCGGCTTGCGCACGCCGGCGGCGCGCATGGGCGTCGAGATCTTGAAGCCGCCGTGCTCGCTGTCGGCGGCGACGGTGAGCACGACGTCCGAGAGCTCGGGGGCGAAGTGCTCGACGTTGTTCTTGAAGCGCTGGAGCGCGGCGAGGATCGCCTTTTGGTCGCGAAGGTCGGCCTTCGTGAGCTTCGAGAACTTCACGAGGCCGTCGACGATGCGCGCGTCGCACTTGCGATCGATCACGGCGAGGAGGCGCTTGTACTTCGCGGCCTGGCGCGCGAGCTTCCGCAATTCTTCGCCGGCGATGCCCTCGGCGTGCCCCGGCGCGCGCAGCTTGAGGTTCTCGGCGGCGCTGTCGAGCAGGTACTCGTCGAGCGCGGCTTCGTTCTTGAGATAGAGCTCTTTCTTGCCCTTCTTGACGCGGTAGAGCGGCGGCTGCGCGATGTAGAGGTAGCCGCGGTCGACGATCTCGGCGAAGTGGCGATAGAAGAAGGTCAGCAGCAGCGTCCGGATGTGGCTGCCGTCGACGTCGGCGTCCGTCATGATGATGATCCGGTGGTAGCGGATCTTGTCGACGTCCTTCTCCTTCTCGACGCCGCAGCCGAGCGCGGTGATGAGGGTGACGATCTCCTGTGAGGAGAGCATCTTCTCGAGGCGCGCCTTCTCGACGTTGAGGATCTTGCCGCGCAGGGGGAGGATCGCCTGGTCCTTGCGGTTGCGGCCTTGCTTGGCGGAGCCGCCGGCCGAATCGCCCTCGACGATGTAGAGCTCGGCGAGCGCCGGGTCGCGCTCCTGGCAGTCGGCCAACTTGCCGGGCAAGGACGACCCGTCGAGCGCGCCCTTGCGCTGCACCATCTCGCGCGCCTTGCGGGCGGCGTCGCGCGCGCGCGCGGCCAGGACGGCCTTCTCGATGATCTGCTTCGCCTCGCGCGGGTGCTCTTCGAGGAAGCGGCCGAGCTTCTCGTTGACGACGCGCTCGACGATGCCTTTGACCTCGCTCGAAACGAGCTTGTCCTTGGGCTGGTTGCTGAACTTCGGGTCGGGGTGCTTCACCGACACGATCGCCGAGAGGCCCTCGCTGATGTCGTCGCCGCCGAGACCGTTCTTGAGATCCTTGAGCAGGCCGGCCGCCTGCGCGTAGGCGTTCACGGTGCGCGTGAGCGCCGCGCGGAAGCCCGTGAGGTGAGTGCCGCCGTCCTTGTTCTTGATGTTGTTCGTGAAGCAGAAGATCGACTCTTGGTACGAGTCGTTCCACTGCAGCGCGATGTCGACCTGCGTGCCGTCCTGCTCGCCCTGCACGGCGATGGGCTTGTCGTGGATGACGGTCTTCGACGTGTTGAGGTCGGCGACGAACTGCGAGATGCCGCCCTCGAACTTGAACTCGTGCGCTTTGTCTGCTGCGCGCTCGTCGCGGATCGTGATCGTGAGGCCGCTGTTGAGGTACGACAGCTCGCGCAGGCGCTGCGTGAGGATCTCGAAGCTGAACTCCGTGCCCTTGAAGATCTCCGAGTCGGGCTTGAACGAGATCTTCGTGCCCGTCTTCTCGGACACGCCGATCGCCTTGATCTCCGTGACCGGATCGCCCTTGCGGTACTCCTGGTAGAACGTCTTGCCGTCGCGCTTGATCTCGAGCTTGAGCAGCTCCGAGAGCGCGTTGACGACCGAGACGCCGACGCCGTGCAGACCGCCCGAGACCTTGAAGTTCGAGTGGTTGAACTTGCCGCCCGCGTGCAGCACCGTCATGACGACCTCGGCCGTCGGGCGGTTCTCCGTCGGGTGCAAACCCACGGGGATGCCACGGCCGTTGTCGTCGACCGACACCGATCCATCGACGTGGATCGCGACGTCGATGCGGTTGCAGAAGCCCGCGAGCGCTTCGTCGACGGAGTTGTCGACGACCTCGTACACCATGTGGTGCAGGCCCGTGCCGTCATCGGTGTCGCCGATGTACATGCCCGGGCGTTTGCGCACGGCCTCGAGGCCCTTGAGGACCTGGATGCTCTCTTCGTTGTACGCGTTGGCGGTGGGCGGCGGCGCGTCCGGCGTCTCGCCTCCCGGTGGCACGACCGGTGTGGTCATCGTCTCTTTGGCAGGGGGCGGATGGAGGGGCGCTTGATTGCGCGAAAGCTCAAAGGTTCCGAGGCCCTAGCGGTCCTTTTCCTACCATCCTCACAAACTTCTGTAAAGGGAATAGTCACGCTGATTTAGCCGCGCTCGAGCCGGCCTCGCGCGACGCGAAAATCGACGACGTCGGCGAGCTGCGGGACGACGGCGCGCTCGGCGACGGAGATGACCGTCTGCGCGTCGAGGCGGGCGACGATCTCGAAGAGAAAACGGCGGCGCGTGGGGTCGAGCTCGCTCGGCACGTCGTCGAGCAACAGGACGGGCGCGTCGCCGAGGCGCGCCTCGACGTTCGTGAGCTCGGCGAGCTTGAGCGCGAGCACGAGCGAGCGCAGCTGGCCCTGCGAGGCGTGCTCGCGCGCGAGGCGGCCGTCGAGCACCAGATCGAGATCGTCGGTGTGGGGTCCGAAGGTCGTGAAGCGGCGACGCTCGTCGAGCGGCCGCGCCGCCCGCAGGCCCGCGAGCAACGCCGCGGTGATCGTCGGCTCGTCTCGGGCCGCGTCGACGGCCGGCGCGCCGCGGTACCGGACCTCGACGGGCAGGTTGGCGTGCAGCGCGTGGAAGAGCTCCCGCGCGCGCGGCGCGAGCTCGGCGACGAGGGCCCGGCGGCGCACGACGACGCGCGCGCCCGTGCGCGCCAGCTCGTCGTCGTAGGCGTCGAGCAGCAACGGATCGGCGCGTCCTTGTTTCAGGACGTGGTTGCGGCTCTTGACGACGCGCTGGAACGCCGCGGCCTCGCGGTAATAGCCGCGCTCGACGTTGAAGACGGCGAGATCGAGGAAGCGCCGCCGCGCCGCCGGCGCCGCGCGCGGCAACAGCAGATCCTCGGGCACGAACAGCACGACGCTCACGGCGCCGAAGATCGCGGCCGCGCCGCGCGCCGCCTTGCCGTCGAGCACGACCTTGCGAGCGAGGTCGCTGCCGGCGCCGCCCAGCTGGATGTCGACGCTGCGCTCGAGCCCGCGGTGCTGCACGCGCGCCGCCAACCGGGCCCGCGGCGCGGGAGGTTCACCGGGCGCCGAGCGGACCAGCTCCTCGGCGCGCGACGTGCGAAACGAGCGCAACGTCGCGAGGAAGTAGATCGCCTCGATGACGTTCGTCTTCCCCTGGCCGTTGTCGCCGTGGAGGATCGTGACGCGTGGGCCGGGCTGAAACACCAGCGGCGCGAGGTTGCGCCACCCCTCGGCGCGCAGCTCCAACAATCTCATCGAAGAGCCCTCATCGGAGAGCGACCCGGGGGCCTGGGACCCTCCCAGGGTCCCAGATCTTACAAGCGCATGGGCATGACGACGCCGACGTAGTCGCTGCCGTCGGCGGGGCGCACGACGCCCGGGTCGAGCTCGCCCGACATCTCGAGGCGAATCTCCGGCGTCTCGATCTCCGTGAGGAGGTCGATGAGGTAGCGCGCGTTGAAGCCGATGTTGAGCGGCTGGCCCTTGTACGGGATGTCGATCTCTTCCTTGGCGGCGCCGAGGTCGGGGTTGTCGCTCTCGATGCGGAGCTTGCCCTTCTCGAGCGCGAAGCGGACGCCGTAGGTCTTGTCCGACGACATGATCATCACGCGCTTCAGGCCCTCGAGCAGCCCGAGGCGCGACACGACGACGGCGCGGTCGTTGTCCTTCGGAATGACCTGGTCGTAGGGCGGGAACTGACCGTCGACCAGCTTCACCGAGATCCCGACGTCGTCGGCCTTGAGGACGAAGTTGCCCTGGTGGACGCCGATCTCGCACGGCTCTTCGCGCGTCTCGATGGCGCGACGAAGCTCGAGCACGCCCTTGCGCGGGATGAGCACGCCCGCCGCGAGCTTGGGCCCGCCGGGCAACGGGCGGCTGATCTTCGAGAGGCGGTGCCCGTCGGTCGAGACCATGCGGCCCGTCGTGCCGTCGCTCTCGAACAGCACGCCGGCGAGGTGCTGGCGCGTCTCGTCGACCGACACCGAGAAGATCGTCTTGGCGATCATGTCGCGCAGCGCCGCCGGCTCGACCTTCGACGTCTCGGCCTCTTTGAGGTTCGGGAGCTTGGGGTAGTCGCGGTCGCTCATGCCGACGACCTTGAACTCGACCTTGCCGGCCTGGATCTCGGCCCAGTTCTGCTCGGTGCCGCGCACGCGGACCTCGTCGTCGGGCAGACCCTTCACGATCTCGTGCAGCTGGCGCGCCGAGACGGTGAGGCCGCCTTCCTTCTCGACCTTGGCGTTGAGCGTGACGACCGTCGTGACCGAGAGGTCCGTCGCCGCGCAGAGCAGCTTGTTCTTGCCCTCGGTGCGCAGGAGGACGTTCGCGAGGATGGGGAGCGTGCTCTTGCGATCGGCGATGCCCGAGGCCAGGTAGAGCCCGCGCAGGAACTCGTTCTTCGAAATCTTGAACTCCATCCCGTCTCCTTGGTCTCGCGAGCCCTGCGCGTCGTTCCGAGTTCCGACCCCTGTGGAACCCCTTCTTTTATCTTTAATTTAAATGATTAGAAAGGAGATGTAGCAGACCCTGTGGGCATGTGGAAAACCACCCACTCACCGTCGGTGAGACCCACCTCGCCCCCCTGTTGAAAACCTCGGCGAGCCCGTCGAGAAGATCGTGGAGAAAGTCGGCCGCGGCGCTGTCGGATCCTCCTCAACACCCTTTTCCACAAGTTGCCCAGCTGAACGCTCGGCACACGCTGGACACACCTCCGGCCTCGAGGTCACGGCCGACGGCTCCGCCTACGGGGTTCGGAGGTGCGATTCGATCGTCGAGACGACGCTGCGGACGGTCGGATCTTCCGAGCACAGGCGCTCGATCTTGCGCACGGCGCTGATGACGGTCGAGTGATCCTTGCCGCCGAAGCGGCTGCCGATCTCGGGGTAGCTCATGTTGGTGAGCTTGCGCGCGAGGTACATCGCGATCATGCGTGGGTGGGCGATGGCGCGATGGCGCTTCGGGCCCTTGAGGTCGAGCAGCTTGACGTCGAAGTAGCCGGCGACCTCGCGCTGGATGCTCTCGATCGTCAGGCCCGTGGGCGCGTTGGCGATGAGCTTCGCGAGCGCATCGCGCGCGACCTCGAGCGAGATGGCGTGGCCCTCGAACGACGCGCGCGCCGCGAGGCGCAGCAACGCGCCTTCGAGCTCGCGGACGTTCGACTTCACGTGCGCCGCCAGGTACAGCGCGACGTCGTCGGGCAGGTTGACCTTGTCGACCTCGGCCTTGCGCTTGAGGATCGCGACGCGCGTCTCGAGGTCGGGCGTCTCGACCTCGGCGATGAGGCCCCACGTGAAGCGGCTGCGCAGGCGGTCCTCGACGCCGGGCAGCTCGGCGGGCAGCTTGTCGGACGTCAGCACGATCTGCTTGTGCGCGTAGTGGAGGGCGTTGAACGTGTGGAAGAACTCGTCCTGCGAGCTGTCCTTGTTCGAGAGGAACTGGATGTCGTCGACGAGCAGTACGTCGGGCGCGTTGCGGTAGCGGTTGCGGAACTCGTCCATCGAGCTGCCGCCGTGCGAGCCCGCGCCCTGGCGCTTCTGGATCGAGCCGATGAAGTCGGTGACGAACTTCTCGCCCGTGATGAAGCAGATGTTCCAGTCGGGGTGGTGCTCGTGGATGGCGTGGCCGATCGCGTGCAGCAAGTGCGTCTTGCCCAGGCCGACGCCGCCGTAGATGAACAGCGGGTTCCACTTCGAGGCGGGCGCCTCGGCGACCATGCGCGCCGCCGCGTGAGCGAACTGGTTGGTCGGGCCGACGACGAACTTCTCGAACGTGTAGCGCGAGACCAGCTCGGGCGCGGGCGGGCGCGGCGCGGGCCGCGCGGCGGGGGCGGCCACGGGGATGGCGCCGGCCATCGTGAGCGGCACGGCGCCGCTGTCGCCCCCGGAGCTCATGAGCGCGGGCCCGTCGTCACCCACTTCGAAGTCGACGACGAAGCGGCGCTGCGCGCGCGACTCGAGGTCCTTGAGGATAGAAGGCAGGAAATTGTCCTCGAACCACTCCTTGTGGTAGCGGTTCGGCGCCCGCAGGCGGATGCGCCCGTCCTCGATGTCGACGCACTCGATGGGGCGTAGCCAGAGGTCGCGGTGGGCAGGTTTGATGAGCGGCTCGATCGATCGGACCGCTTCGCTCCAAAGCTCGATCATCTCAGATCCCTATCCACAGGTGCTCGCGCGCGGAAATCTTCGTGGTATCGGCAGCCTTCACGTGGTTTTCCCCCCTTTGTCCACAACGCACGGCACGCAGAAACCCCCGATGGAGAGGTCCGAAAGGACGTCACGCGAGGCCTGGTTCCGGTCGTCGTTCGAGTGCTGCTCTGCAGGTGCCCGCGTCGGTCGCCGCGAAGCGAAAGAGTCTCTATCAGGTCGCTTCGCGGACCATCAAGCGGCAATCGGTCGAAGCCACGGAGACCGTGGAGATCAGAGAAGATTTGCCAAAAGCGCGCTCGTGCGGAGCCGCGCGGGATCGAAAGCCGACTCGGCGAATGGGTTTTCTAAGAGGGCGATCGGCCATGCGTTTTTTTGAAACGAACGAGTCACGGATTCGACGCATCCGCGTTTCACGGTGTTTTCCAGGAGCCGCGCGCGCGAAGCCCCATGTCTCGGGCGCTGGCGCGATCGCGACGCGCGCGATCTCGTGTGTCTCGTCGGTGACCGGCGCACTTCTGTGCCGAGGTGCGCGAATGTATCGCTGAGCAAGAGTGATCGCGCGCGTCGATCGCCGCGCGCGCCGAAAAAGACGCTGCGCACGCGTCGGCCGATCGCAAAGGACAGACGCTCACCGACGGAGGGCCGTGCGGGGCGTTTGACAGGGTGGGGCCCGGGTGTTAGACAAGCGCCCTTTTCCACGCGAAAGCGCGCGTCCGCGGGTCGACCCGTGGCGCGAAAAGACAGAGCCTCCGGAGGACGTCGTGAGTAAGAGAACGTTTCAGCCCCACCGCAAGAGCCGCAAGCGCACGCACGGCTTTCGCAAGCGCATGAAGACCCGCTCGGGCCGAGAGGTTCTCCGCCGCCGTCGTCGCAAGGGCCGCAAGCAGCTGACGGTCACGATCGCGAAGAAGTAGGCGCCGTGGCGTCGGCGGCGGCAGGCCCCGAGCACGGCCGCGGCTTCCCGCGCGCGCGCCGCGTCAGCAAGCGACGCGAGTACCTGGCCATCCAAGGGCAGGGCCGGCGCGTGTCCGGCGACTGTTACATGCTGTTCGCGCTCCGCCGCACGAACGAGGCTGGCGACGCCGGAGATCCGCGCTTCGGCTTCACCGTGAGCAAGAAGGTGGGCGGCGCCGTCGTCCGCAACCGCGTCAAGCGCTGGCTGCGCGAGAGCTGCCGCCACCTCCGCGGCGAGTTCCCGCCCGGCCGCGACTTCGTCGTCGTGGCGCGTCCATCGGCCGCGCGCGCGGGATACGCGCCAACGGCCGCGGAGCTTGCTAATCTCGCCCGTCGCCTACGGGCCCATCGATGAACCATCGATAAAGACGATGAAGACGATTCTCCTCGGCCTCCTCTGGTTCTACCGTCGCGTGATCTCGCCCGCGCATACGGCGCTCGTCGGCCCGAGCTGTCGGTTCGAGCCGACGTGCTCGGCGTACGCCGAAGACGCGCTCCACGTCCACGGCGTCGGCCGCGGCCTGCGCCTCACGGTGTGGCGCCTGCTCCGCTGCCAACCTTTCGCGCGCGGCGGGCTCGATCCCGTGCCGCCGCCCCCGAGCTCGATCTGATGGAAAAACGCGTCGTCCTCGCCGTCGTCCTCTGCGTCGCGGCCATGTTCATCTGGATGAAGTTCAACCCGCCGCCGCAGCCGCCGGGGCCCGGCGCGACGACGCCGGCCACCGCGTCGGCGCCGGGCGCGCCCGGGGCCAACGCAGCGACCGGCAACGGGGCCGCGCCCGCCAACGATCCGACGGCGAACCAGCAGGAACAGAAGATCACGCTCGCCACCAAGCGCGAGGAGTTCGTGTTCTCGAGCTTCGGCGGCGTCCTCGAGCACGCGCGCCTCCTCGAGGCCAAGTACCTCGACCACCCGGGCAACGCGCTCACGGGTCACGACGTCGTCACGACGCTCGACCCGCTCTCCGCCGCCTTCCGCACGACGTTCCCCTCGGCGGACTTCCCGGCCATCGGCCGCGCCTGGCAGGCCTCGCAGCCGACGCCCGACAGCGTCCTCTTCGTCGCCGAGAACGACGCCGTCCGCATCGAAAAGCGTTACACCGTCGATCAGACGCGCTACCGGCTGCACCTCGACGTCGTCGTCCACAACAAGACCGACAAGCCGCAGGACCACGCGCTCGCGATCTCCGTCGCGGGCCGCCAGGATCCCGAGAAGAAGGGCGGCGGCTTCCTGTCGGGCAGCGGCGCGAACCCGAGCTCGGTGCTGTGCGCGCCCCACGACTCGAAGCCGACGCGCAAGACGATCGAGAAGATCGCCAAGGACGCCATCGACGAGAGCGGCGGCATCCGCTGGGTCGCCGCCGACGAGAAGTTCTTCCTGCTGGCCGCCGTGCCGTACCCCGAGCCGGGCTCGGCGAGCCGCGTGTGTCACGTGTCGTCGGCCGACGGCGTCGTCGCCGACGGCACGCTGCGCTTCCAATCGCGCACCGTGCAGCCGCACGCGGCGACGGTCTACGACTTCGCGCTCTACGCCGGCCCGAAGGTCGTCGACGATCTCAGCGAGGTCAAACCGGGCGGCGTCGACGTCGAGCTCGAGCAGACCGTCGACGTCACGCTCGCGTTGCTCTCGCGCCCAATCCTCGGGCTGCTGAAGTTCTTCTACGGCTTCGCCCACAACTGGGGCCTCGCCATCATCCTGCTGACGTTCTTCATCAAGCTCGCGACGTTCCCGTTCACGCAGAAGTCGCTGCTGTCGGCGAAGAAGATGCAGAAGCTCGCGCCGAAGATGAACGCGATCCGCAAGAAGTACGAGAACGATCGCCAGCGTCAGTCGGTCGAGACGATGAACCTCTACAAGGCGCACGGCGTGTCGCCGTTCGGCGGCTGCCTGCCCAGCCTCATCCAGATGCCGATCTGGATCGCGCTCTACTCGACGCTGAACTACGCCGTCGAGCTGTACCGCGCGCCGTTCGTGGGCCACATCCACGACCTCACGAGCAAGGACCCGTTTTACGTCACGCCGCTGCTCATGGGCGGCGTCATGTTCATCCAGATGCGCATGTCGCCGGCGTCGCCCGACAACCAGCAGCAGCAGATGATGCAGTACATGATGCCCGTCATGTTCACGGCGATGTCGCTCGTGCTGCCGTCGGGCCTCGCGCTCTACATGCTGACGAGCTACCTCATCGGCATCCTGCAGCAGCTCTACGTCAACCACGTCGACCGCAAGAGCCAGCCGGCCTAGCGCGCCGGACGTGGTAGGTTTCAACGTCATGACGGCGCGATTGACGCGAATCCAGGCCGAGCTCGGCGGCGTGCGCCGGCGGCTCGAGGATCTCGCGCGACGCCTCGGCGCCGTGCGCGAGTGGGCGACGGCTGGCGACACGCCCGCGCCCGTCGCCGAAGCCGCGCCGCCCGCTCGCCTGTTCGGCCTCGGCGACGGAGCGCTCGACGACGTCGATCTGCACTTCGAGGTCCTCGACACCGAGGACCCCGGCCGCAATCGCTGACGCGTGCCGCGCGTTCGCCAGCACGTCAATCCGCTCAAGTCGGACCTGCTCGAGATCGCCGGCGTGCCGCGCGTCGAGGCGCCGGCGGGCGCCGCGCTCGACGTCGAGCTCGGTTGCGCCGAGGCTCATTTCCTCATCGACCTCGCGCGCGCCGATCGCGAGACGGCGTTGGTCGGCGTCGAGATCCGGCGCGAGCTCGTGACCTTCACGAACGAGGAGCTCGGCAAGGCGGGCCTCGACAACGTGCGCCTCGTCTTCGCCAACATGTCCGTCGACATGCCGCGCCTCTTCGCCGACGCGAGCGTGCGCCGCTTCTTCCTGAACTTCCCCGACCCGTGGTTCAAGACGCGCCAGCACAAGCGCCGCGTGATGGGCCCCGAGCTCGTCGCCGAAATCGATCGCGCGCTGCGCCCCGACGGCGAGCTGTTCGTGCAGACCGACATCTTCGACCTCGCGCTCGAGGCGATGTCGGCCGTAGAGGGCGCCGTCCCCGCGCGCTTCGTCAACGTCCACGCGCCCTGGAGCTTCCTGCCCGCGAACCCGTACCCCGCGAAGTCGCGCCGCGAGCGCCAGTGCGAAGGCGACGGGACACGAATCTGGCGCCTGCTGTACCGCAGAAACAGCTGATTTCTGCGCGCGCGCCGCGCCGCTCATTTCCGTTCCGCTGAGGCGCCGTTAAATCACGGCGCAGACGCGCCGCCCGCGACGGCACCCGCCGATCTTTCCCGTACGATCAGTTCGTCAGCTCACATGAAGGAAGGATTGGAAGTAGCGGACATGCGGAACAAAGAAGTCGCCATGGAGAAGGTGAAGCGCGTCGCTCTCGTCGCGCACGACAGCAAGAAGGCCGATCTCATCGAGTGGGCCAAGTTCAACCGAGGGCTGCTCGCGCAGCACGAGGTGTTCGCGACGGGGACGACGGGCCGGCTGCTCGAAAAAGAGATCGGCGTCAGCGTCACGAAGCTGCAGAGCGGGCCACTCGGCGGCGATCAACAGCTGGGCGCGCTCATCGTCGAGGGCTTCGTCGACTTCCTGGTCTTCTTCTGGGACCCGCTGGCGGCGAACGCGCACGATTCGGACGTGCGCGCGCTCGAGCGCATCGCCGCCGTGTGGAACATCCCCATGGCGACGAACCGCGCGTCGGCCGACTTCATGATCTCGTCGCTGCTCATGGACGAGCCGTACAGCCGGCTCGTCCCGGACTACGACGGCTACCGGCGGCGCCGCATCCCGAAGCCGGACGAGACGCCGCCGCCGCTGCCGTCGCGACGCGCGGCCTAGGGCGCGCGCCTGGCTTCGGCGGCCGCCTTCGGGATCGTGTCGCGCGCCTCGGGGCCCGTGAGCACGGGGACCAGCGTCGGCTCGGCGCCGGCCCGCGTGACGGCGATGTGCGTGAATTCCACCATCGACGCCGCGTCGACGAAGTCGATGACCCAATAGGCCGTGCGGCGATCGGCGGCCGTGTAGAAGGCCTCGGGCTTGAAGCGCTCGGCGATGTAGCCGAAGAGCGGGCCGGGGCCGCCGGGGCCGGCGTCGAGCTTGTTGGCGGCTTCGAAGCTGGGCGTCACTTGAACGAGATAGCGCATGGTGTCCTCCTGAGACGAGCCTCTCGCCGCGCGCGGCGGCGGCCAATCTAGATCGGCGCACACCCAGGTGTGCAAAGATGCACGGCATGAACCTCGAGTGGAGCGACGTGCGCTACTTCTTGGCCGTCGCGCGCCACGGCCGGCTCGCCAAGGCGGCGCGCGCCCTGGGCGTCGAGCACACGACGGTGGGCCGCCGCCTCGAGGCGCTCGAGCGCACCGTGGGCGCGGCGCTGTTCGATCGCACGGCGCACGGGCACCTGCTCACGCGCGCGGGGAGCCGCGTGCTCGAGCGCGCGCAGGCGATGGAGGAGGCCGCGCGCCGCTTCGAGGCCGAGGCGCAGGCCTCGCGCGCCGCCGTCGAGGGCCGCGTGCGCCTCGCGCTCATCGAGTCGTTCGCCGTGACCTGGCTCGCGCCGCATCTGCCCGCGCTCGCCGAGCGTCACCCGCGCCTCGAGCTGCAGGTGCTCACGGGCAACGCGCAGACCGATCTGTCGCGCGGCGAGGCGGAGCTGGCCATCCGCACGCCGCGGCCGCCGCAGCGCGAGCTCACGGCCGTGCGCCTCGGCGCCTCGGACTTCGCGCTGTTCGCGACGCGCGAGGTGGCGGCGCGCCTGCCGCCGCGCGGCCTCGATCGCGACCCGCCGGCCGGCCCCACATCGGGTGCCGTGCCGCTGCTCGTCTACTCGCCCGAGCTGACGTTCTTGCAGAGCGCGCCCTGGTTCCAGCGCTTCCTCGCCGGGGCACGCGTCGCGCTCGTCTCGAACAGCACGCTGACGTTGCTGGCGGCCGCGCGCGCCCACGCCGGCGTGGCCGTGCTTCCCGCGTTCGCCGTGCCGACGTCGCCCGACCTCGTCCGCGTCGCGCGCCGCGAGGTCGCGCGCCATGAAGCCTGGCTCGTCACCCACCCCGACTTCCGCCGCGACCCCCGCGTCCGCGCCGTCGCCACGTTCCTCAAGACCATCGCCCCCGACCTGATGAAGCGCGCGCCCATGGCGTGAGGCGCGCTCTAACGCGAGCCGAGCGCGACCTGGAGGTCTTCGAGGTCCTTCAAGCGGTCGCGGACGACCGCGGCCTTCTCGAACTCGAGGGCCTCGGACAGGTCGAACATCTCTTTCTTCATGGCGGAGATGATCGAGGGCAGCTCTTCGAGCGGGATGTCGGTGCCGCCTTTGCCTTTGCCCTTGGCTTTGCCGGCGGTCTTGGCGACGTCGACGTAGTCGTCTTGCGGCGTGCCGGCGAGCTCGGCGATCGCCTTTTGGATCGTCTTGGGCGTGATGCCGTGCTCTTTGTTGTAGGCCTGTTGCAGCTCGCGGCGGCGCGCGGTCTCACCGATGGCCTTCTTCATCGAGTCGGTCTCGCGGTCGGCGTACATGATGACCTTGCCGCGCACGTTGCGCGCGGCGCGGCCGATGGTCTGGATCAGCGAACGCTCGGCGCGCAGGAAGCCTTCCTTGTCGGCGTCGAGGATCGCGACGAGCGAGACCTCGGGCAGGTCCAAGCCCTCGCGCAGGAGGTTGATGCCGACGAGGACGTCGAACTCGCCGAGGCGCAGGTCGCGCAGGATCTCGATGCGCTCGAGCGTGTCGACGTCGCTGTGCAGGTAGCGCACGCGAACGCCCAGCTCGGAGTAGTACTCGGTGAGGTCCTCGGCCATGCGCTTCGTGAGCGTCGTGACGAGCACGCGCTCGTTCACCTTGACGCGCTCGCGGATCTCGCCAAGCAGATCGTCGACCTGCTGCGCGACGGGGCGCACCTCGATCTCGGGATCGAGCAGGCCCGTCGGGCGGATGATCTGCGAGACGATCACGCCCTGCGCGGCGGACAGCTCGTACTCGGCGGGCGTCGCCGACACGTAGACGGCCTGCGGCGCGCGCGCCTCCCATTCGTCGAAGCGCAGCGGGCGGTTGTCCATCGCCGACGGTAAACGGAAGCCGAAGTCGACCAGCGTCTCCTTGCGCGAGCGGTCGCCTTTGAACATCGCCGCGATCTGCGGGATCGTCTGGTGCGACTCGTCGACGAAGAGCATGTAGTCCTTCGGAAAGTAATCGAGCAGCGTCGGGGGCGGTTCGCCGGGCGCGCGGCCCGACAAATGGCGCGAGTAGTTCTCGATGCCCTTGCAGCGGCCCATCTGCTCGAGCATCTCGAGGTCGTAGAGCGTGCGTTGCTGCAGCCGCTGCTCCTCGACCAGCTTGTTGGCGGCCTTGAGCTCGACGAGGCGGCCGCGCAGCTCGTCTTTGATGCCGGTCATGGCGCGCGTGAGGCGGTCGGCGGGCGTGACGTAGTGCGAGCCGGGGAAGATCGACACCTCGTCGAGCTTGCGCAGCGGCTTGCCGCGCAGCGGGTCGACCTCGGAGATCGCGTCGATCTCGTCGCCGAACCATTCGACGCGGATCGCCTTTTCACGCTCGTAGGCCGGGAAGATCTCGACGGTGTCGCCGCGAACGCGGAACGTGCCGCGCGAGAAGTCGACGTCGTTGCGCTCGTACTGGATCTCGATGAGGCGGCGCAGGACGGCGTCGCGCCGAACTTCCAGGCCGCGCGCGAGGTCGAGCTTCATGCCGAGGTAGGCTTCGGCGGCGCCGATGCCGTAGATGCAGGAGACCGACGCGACGATGAGGACGTCGCGGCGCGTGAGTAACGCGTAGGTCGCCGCGTGGCGCATGCGGTCGATCTCTTCGTTGATGAGCGAGTCCTTCTCGATGTACGTGTCGGTCGAGGGGACGTAGGCCTCGGGCTGGTAGTAATCGTAGTAGCTGACGAAGTAGTGGATGGCGTTGTCGGGGAACAGCGCCTTGAACTCGCCGTACAGCTGGTGCGCGAGCGTCTTGTTGTGCGCGATGACCAGCGTGGGGCGCTGGATCTGCTGCACGACGTTGGCGACCGTGAACGTCTTGCCGCTGCCCGTGATGCCGAGGAGCACCTGCGAGGGGTCGCCGCGGCGCACGCCCTCGACGAGCTCCTTGATGGCGCGGGGCTGGTCGCCCATGGGCGCGAGGTCGGTCTTGAGCGTGAACGGCGTCGGCAAGGCGGTACATTGTACGCGATGAAAAGCGGCCTCCACGGCTACTACGCCATCGTCGACGTGCGGCCCGAGCAGCTCGGCGATCTCGCAGGGATCGCGGCCCGTGGGGCGAAGCTGCTCGCGGCCGGGCCGTGCTGCTTGCAGCTGCGCGCCAAGGGCGCCGAGGCCGCGCCCATGCGCGACGCCGCGCTCCGCCTGCGCGATCTCGCGCGCGTCGCGGGCGTGCCGTTCTGCGTGAACGATCGCCTCGACGTCGCGCTCGCCGTCGAGGCCGACGTCGTGCACCTCGGGCAAGACGACCTGCCGCTCGAGGACGCGCGCCGCATCCTCGAGCGCGCCGGTCAGGCGATGCGCATCGGCATCTCGACGCACACGCTCGCGCAAGCACGCGCCGCCGCCGCGGGCGGCGCCGATCACCTCGGCTTCGGCCCCGTCTTCCCGACGATCACCAAGGCCGAGCCCGATCCCGTCGTCGGCCTCGAATCGCTCGCCGAGATCTGCGCCGCCGTCAGTCTCCCCGTCGTCGCGATCGGCGGCATCAGCCTCGACAACGTCGCCGCCGTGGCGCGCGCCGGCGCGGCATCCGCCGCCGTGATCTCCGCGGTCGACAGAGCGCCCGACCCGACCGCGGCGGGCCGCGCCGTCGCGTCGGCCTTTCCGCGCTAGCTGCTACACGCGCTCTTCGGGAGCTTGCCGATGCGCCGGGTCTCGTCCTTGGCGTCGGCGGCGCGCGGCGACCTGGGGTAGCGCTTCACGAGGTCGCTCAGCAGCGAGCGCGCGTCGGTGCAGAAGTGCAGCTCGACGAAGGCGAGCGAGAGCTGCCACATGGCCTCGGGGACCTCGGGCGACTTCGGGAAGGTGTCGAGCACCTTCTGGAACTCGGCGGCGGCGTTCGGGTACTTGCTCTCCTGCACGAACGACATGCCGATCGCGAGGTAGCCCTGCGGCGCGCGCGCGTCGTTGGGGAAGCGCTGGATGAAGGCGCGGTAGAAGCGGCGGCCGTCGTCGCGCTGGCCGCTCGCGAGGCGCTGCGACGCCTGCGACCACAGCTGGTCCTTGTCGTCGGGCATCGTCGGCGCGACCTTGTCGACGATCTTCGTCTGCGTCGACTCGAGCGCGGCGAGCCGCGTCTCGAGGCGGTTGCTCTCGTCGGCCGCCGCGCGCGTCTGCAGCTCCTCGGCGTGCGTCATCTCGTCGAGCCGGCCCTGGATCGCGGCGATGTCTTGCTCGGCCTTCGCGGCCTTGGCGCCCACGTCGGCCGAGTTGCGCGTCAGCAGGCCCGTCGCCTCGTCGAGCACCTTCTTGAGGCGCACGACCTGCTCTTTGTACTCCTTGTCGCGCTTGTCGATCTCGTCGAGCCGCGCGCGCAGGTCCGCGATGTCCGCCTGCATCTTGTCGCCCTCGCCGCTCGTCACGCACCCGGCCGCCGGCGCGAGGCCGGCGAGCGTCAGGGCGAGCGCGAGCGCCTTAGCGCCACGTGAAGTCGACACGGCGATCTTGTGACCAGCTCGGCTCATCGGTGCCTTTGGCGTCCAGCGCCCCGCGGGGCAGGACCATCATCTTCGTGCCGTCGCAGCCGAGGCGGCCGAGGTGATCCTTGACCGACTGGGCGCGCCGCTCGGACAGCGCGAGGTTGTACTCTTCGGTGCCGCGCGGATCGGTGTGGCCCGTGAGCGTGACGACGCGGCCCACCTTCTTGACGCAGTCGGCGTCGCTCGCGAGCGTCGCCGTCGCGTCGGTCGTGAGCGCCGACTCGTTGAAGTCGAAGAACACGGGATCGAGGCGGCACGTCGCCGGCGCCGAGACGGGCGCCTTGTCCTTCGTGCAGAAGCCCTTCACGCAGTCCTCGTCCTGCGCGCAGTCGTCCTCGGTCTTGCACGCCTTCTTCGCGCTGCAGGCGCCCTTGACGCAGAAGCCGCCGGGGCACTCCTTGTCGCTCTTGCAGGCCTGGCACTTGTTGGCGATGCAGGCCTGGTTCGCGGGGCAGTCCGCCTGGCTCTTGCAGTAGCCCGGGATGGGATCGCACTTGCCGGCGTTGCAGGCGTTGCCCGCGGGGCAATCGGCGGCGTCGCGGCACTGCTGACACTTGCGGGCGACGCAGAACTCTTTTTCGTGGCAGTCCTTGTCGGTCTCGCACGTCGGGTAGTCGGCCTTGCAGCCCAGACCCGAGGCGACGACGACGGCGGCGAGCACGGCGGCCAGCCCGAGCTGCCCGAGGGAGAACGACGCCGAGCGGGGCGAGTGCGAACGATGCATGTTCCCTCCCATGTGGCGGACGACCGTACGTTCCGAGACGTGCGATGTCAAACGCGGTTCTGACGGAAAACCTTCCCGCGCCAAGACAAAATACGGCGCAACGGGTATTTTGGGTCTGGGCGTTCCCGAGGCGGCGGTCCGTGTTATTCGATCTCGCTCTCGCTGGATCTTCACGACGTGCAGTGGTTCATCGCTCACCTCTCGACCATGACGCCGCTCGGGGCGTACACGTGGCTCGCGGGGATTCTCCTCTTGTGTGGGCTCGGGTTGCCGATCCCCGAGGACATCTCGCTCATCGCGGCGGGCTACTTCTCGTGGCGCGGCGTCCTCTACATCCACACGGCGTTCGCGGTGTGCTTCGCAGCCGTGTTCTGCGGGGACAGCCTCGCGTTCTTCATGGGGCGGCTGTTCGGCCGGCGCGTGCTCGAGAGTCAGCTGGCACGCCGCTACTTCACGCCGCGGCGGCAGCTGCGCGTGCGCGCCTACTTTCGCAAGTTCGGCAGCAAGGTCGTGCTCGTCGGGCGCTTCACGCCGGGCCTGCGCTTCACGATCTTCTTCACGGCGGGCACGCTGCACCTGCGGCCGTCGGTGTTCCTCGTCTACGATCTCGCGGCGGCGGCGTTCTCGGTGCCCGTGCTCGTGTACTCGGCGTGGTTCTTCGGCGGGCAGATCGATCATGTGATCGCGGCCGCGCGGCGGACCGAGCGAGGCGTCTTCGCGGCGCTCGTGATCGCGGGCATCGTCATCGGGACGCGCGCGTGGCGGCGACACAAGCGCCGCCTCGCGGCGCACGCGGCGACGCTCGCGGCCGAGGCCGCGGCGAAGGCTCGACCGTCGTCGCGCGCTTCGTCTGATGCTTCGTAGCGAGACGTCGGTCATGTATAGTCGCCGTTCATGAACGGTCGGCCGGGTCGGCTCGCGATCCTCGTCGGTGTCTCGCTCTCGGTGGGCCTCGTGGGCGTCGCGCGCGCGCAAGCGCCCGCACCCGCTCCGGACGTCGCGGCGAGCGCGCCCGCCGTGGCGAAGCCGATGCCCGCGCCCGAGGCGATGCCCGCGCCCGTCGCCGCCACGCCCGAGGCGTTGCCGCCGTCGGCGCTCGATGCGCCGACGCTCGTCGGCACGGCCGCCGCGACGCCGACGCGCGGCCCGACGGTGTCCTACGGCGTGGGCGCGCGCCTCCGCGTCGTGTCGGTGCCGCGCTGGTTGCTCAACCTCTTCACGAAGCAGAACGTGCCGCTCACCTCGTGGGGCACGGGCCTCGAGCTCCTTCGCCGCAAGGGTGAGTTCGACTTCATCTTGTCGTTCTCGTACCAGAGCATGTCGCCGCCCGACGGCAACTGGCTCGGCCGCGGCCACGACGCCAACGTCGACACCGACTACGTCCAGTTCAAGGGCCTCGGACTCGCGGGCGCCGACGTCTCGTTCGTGTGGCACTCGTTCCTCACCGACTGGTTCGGCCTGCACTACGGCGCGGGCCTCGGCCTCGGCATCGTCACGGGCAAGATCCTGCGCACGAGCGACAGCAACGATATCTGCACCGAGGCCAACGCCGGCGACGTCTCGCAGTGCCACCCGGTGAGCAAGCCGCCCGCGCCGCCCATCACGTGCACGGCCGCGGGGTGCAGCGACTCGGCGCTCGCGGCGACCGAAGGCGGCGTCGACGATCCGACGGACCCGCACCGCTTCCGCGAGAGCAACGTCCCGCCCGTGCTGCCGATCGTCAACGTGCTCGTCGGCGTCGACTTTCGCCTGCCGCACGTGCGCGGCTGGGAGGCGAAGATCGAGGGCGGCTTCTACGACGCCTTCTTCTTCGGCGGCACCCTCGGATATACGTTTTAGGAGTTACTGGCTCTCGGAGAGGTCCAGCGCCAGCCGGACGAAGTCGCCGTCGAGCGAGAGGTTGCCGCCGAGCTGGCCGAGCTGGCTCGCGGCGAGGCGAACGGCGGCGCGCGTCGCTTGATCCGATTCCTCGGCCCAGGTGTCGAGGAGCCGCGCGAGGTTGAGGTGGAGGTAGCCGATGTTCGACTGCGGGCCGAACTTCGCGGGGCGTCGCGCGAGCCGGTAGTACCAGCCGAGGCCCGCCGCCTGCGGCGTGAGCGCGAGCGACAGACGTCCCGCGGCGATGTGCTCGAGCCCCGCCTCGGAGAAGCCCGTGCCCGCCGAGAGATCGAAGAACGTCGGGAGGCGGCCGCCGAACGCTTGCGTCTCGGGCTTGCCGCTCGTCTGCGCGGCGAGCGCGTCGGTGACGCTGGCCTCGGCCGTCTGCGGCAGCGTCGCGAGCAGGACCGTGCTCGTCTCCCACGTCTCTTTGGCGTCGGGCAGGTGGCGCAGCACGGCGGCGACGTTGCGCAGATTCGGCAAAATCGGCGGCGTCGACGATGGCGTCGGCGGCGTCCCCGCGTCGGGCGCGTTCGCCGCGGGGGCCTTCGCGGGCACCGGCGCGTTCAGCGTCGCCGTGAGGCGCTCGAGCTCGGCGGCGGCGAGCTGCGGCCAGAACCGCGCGCCCGCCGCGAGCCACGCGACGGGCCCACACGCGTCGAGCGACGGCGCGAGCTTCTCGAGCTTGCCGCCGAGCACCGCGGGCCGCGGCGCGCCGCGGATGGCGTCGAAGCCGTCGACGAGGAAGCCGCCCACGGCGATGCCGTCGGCGGCGGCGGCGCGCGGATCGACGAGGCCGTCGTCGCTGGCGACGCCGCCGAGGCGCGCCTTGCCGAGCGCCGTCAGGCCCCAAGCGACGTCGAGCTTCCATTGAAAGGGGTGCAGGCGCAGCAGCACGGCCGCGTCGTCGAAGAGCGCGCTGTCGGCCGTCATCCATTCCTTGCGGCACGACGCGCGCGGCAGGAGCGGGCCCAGCGCGCCGGGCTCGACGACGAGCGCGATCGAGACGTCTTCAGTCGACAGCAAGCGGCGCGTCCCTTTGTCGAGCGCGGCCGCGAGCGTCTCCTTGGGCGTCGCCACCATCTTCGTGAGCAGCGCCGCGACGTCGCCCTTGGCGTCCGACGCCGCGGCCGTCCACGGATCGGCGTAGTCGATGAGCGCGAGGGCACCCACGCGGCGGATCGAGACGAGCGCGCCGTCGCGCGCGCGCCCGAGCACGAGCACGTTGTGCTTCTTCGCGAGCGCCTTGACGTCGGCCGTCGCCGCCCACGCGGGCAGGCTGGGATCGCCGTGCGCGCGCGCGAAGCTCGCGACGCTGACGTTGCCCCCCGCGAGGATCGCGACGGCGGCGCGCACGAGCTTGTCACCGTCGAGCGTCTTGACGACGAAGCGGTGGCGCACGAAGACGGCGCGCCCCTTCTTCGCCGGCTTGCCCGCGGCGTCCGGCGCGTCGGGCTTGCGCGCCCAGTCGGCCTCGTCGGCGACGCCCCACGACGCGACGACGATCGCGTCGGGATCGACGCCGCTCTCCGAGAACTCGCCCGCGCTGAAGGCGTAGAGGCCGAGCCCGTCGCGCACGCGGTTGAGGGCGCGCATCGTCTCCGGGAAGATCCCGCCCAGCAGGTCCATGAGCGCGAAGCCGTCGCCGAGATCGGTCGGGTGGATCGCCGCGAAGATAGGCGCGTGCGCGTCGAGCCACACCGTGCCCTCGAGGCCGGGCGGCGTCGGGGGCGCCTCAGCGGCGCGCGCGCGCGACGCCGACGCGGTGACGGCCGCGAGCGCGATCAACGAGGCGAGCGAAGCGGCGCGGGCGCGCCGTATCCCGATGTCGAGCGGTGTGGTCAAGTCCTACCCAGGCGCACAGAAACGTAGGTCGGACCATGGTGTCGGACGAGCCGGAAATTAGCAATTCGAAATTGTAAGTAACCATGCTGTCCGGCGCGCAGTGCGGCGGGGCGGCCGAAAAACTAAAATGACTTCAGCAGGTTTTAGAACGTGCAGATCCGGCGCTCACAACGCTCCGCGGCCGTCGCGCTGCGCCTGCGCGAGCCGCGACGCGCTCAGCCGTTCGGGCGCTGCGCGCCGAGGACCGCGATCTGATCTTCGAGCGTTTGGATCGTCGAGCGCAGCGTCGAGACCTCTTCTTGCGTCGCGAAGCCGAGGACGCCGGCGGCGAAGCGGCTCGCGCGATCGAGCTCGGCGCGCAGGTTGCCGCCGACGCTGACGGCTTTCATCGCGGCGTTCATGACCCGCGGATCGCCCATGACGCGCGACAGGCGCGGATCGCTCACGAGGCGCATGGCGCGCCCCACCATCATGTCCTTCATCGCGCCGAACATCGACATCGATTCGTTGTCCCACGCGGCCTGGCTTGCGTCAACGCGGGCCGAGCGCCATGCTGGCCCGACGAGCGGCAGGGCGATGTCCGTCGAGGAACACAGGGCGCACGCGCCCGCGGCGGAACGGGTTCGCGTCGCGATCCTCACCGCGTCCGACAGCCGCGCGCGCTCGAATGACGAAGGTGGCCGCGTCTTGCGCGAGCTGGCGCGCGAGGCGGGCTTCACCGTCGCCGACGAGGCGTTGCTGCGCGAAGAGCCCGAGGCGCTGCGCGCGCACGTCGCGGCGCTCGCGACGTCGGGCACCGTCGACGTCGTGATCGTCACGGGCGGCACGGGCCTCGCGCCGCGCGACCGCACGCCCGAGGCGATCGGTCCTCTGTTCGAGCGGCGCCTCGACGGCTTCGGCGAGCTGTTCCGCATGCTGTCGTTCCAGGAGATCGGCGCGGCGGCGATGCTCTCGCGCGCGGATGCCGGCGTCGTCGGCGGCACGCTCGTGTTCTTGCTGCCGGGCTCGCCCGCGGCGGCGCGGCTCGCGATGACGAAGCTCATCGTGCCCGAGCTCGCGCACGCCCTCGGCCAACTTAGGCGCTCGCCGGGAGACGCGCATGGCGCTCGCGATCGCGCCTGAGCCCGAGCCGCTCGTCGATCGTCAGCGCCGTGCGGTCACGTACCTGCGCATCTCGGTGACCGATCGCTGCAACTACCGCTGCGGCTATTGCATCCCCGAGGGCGACGCGGCCGCGATCGCGCACGCGTCGCGCGCCGACGTGCTGCCGTTCGACGAGATCACGGCGCTCGCGCGCGCCTTCGTGTCGCTCGGCGTGCGGCGGCTGCGGCTCACGGGCGGCGAGCCGACGGCGCGGCGCGATCTGCCGGCGCTCGCGCGCGCGCTGCGAGACATTCCCGGCGTCGACGAGCTCGCGCTGTCGACGAACGGCCACGCGCTCGCCGAGCTGGCGGCGCCGCTGCGCGCGGCGGGCGTCGATCGCCTCAACGTCAGCCTCGACTCGCTCGACGACGAAAAGTTTCGTCGCATAACCGGCAACGGCGAGCTCGCGCGCGTGCGCGCGGGCCTCGACGCCGCGCGCGCCGCCAGCTTCGCGTCGATCAAGCTCAACACCGTCGCGATCAAGGGCGTCAACGACGGCGAGCTGGGCGCGATCTGCGCGTTCGCGTGGGCGCGCGGCTTCGTGCCGCGCTTCATCGAGCTCATGCCCATGGCGGGCGGGCAGGCTTGGGCGCCGGGCGCGCTGCTCTCGGCCAGCGAGATCCGCGCGGCGATCGCGGCTTCGTTCCCGGGTGCGCGCGTCGTCGCCGAGCCCGACAGTCCCGTGCGCGGCGCGGGACCCGCTCGCTACCACCGTCTCGAAGGTGGCGACGGCGGCCGCTTCGGGATCGTCTCGGCGATGACCGAGCACTTCTGCGACGCGTGCAACCGCGTGCGCCTGTCAGCGACGGGCGCGCTGCACGCCTGCCTCGCCCACGACGACGCCGTCGACCTGCGCGGGCCGTTGCGCGCGGGCGGCGAGGCGGCCGTCGTCGCGGCGATCCGCGGCGCGCTCGCCGAGAAGCGCGACGGGCACACGTTTCAGCTCGTGGGCCTCGGCGGCCCCCGCAAAGCGATGGTACAAATCGGCGGGTGACGACGCCGACAGACGACGAGACGTTGCGCGCGAAGATCGCCGGCCTGCGCGGCCGCTTCGAAGACGAGCTGGCCGCGCTCGTCGAGGTGCCCACGGTCAGCATGGATCCCGCGCGGCGACCGCAGATGGACACGTGCTCCGGGCTCGCCGCCGATTATCTGCGCGGCCTCGGCGCGCGCGTCGACGTCATCGAGACGGGCGGCTTCCCGCTCGTCGTCGGCCGGATCGTGCGCGATCCGTCGTGGCCCACGGTCACGATCTACAACCACCTCGACGTGCAGCCCGCCGACGGGCCGGAGTGGAAGTCGCCGCCGTTCAAGCTCACGCGCGACGCCTCGGGCGCGGGCGGCAACATTCGCTGGTTCGGCCGCGGCACGACCGACGACAAGGGGCCCGCGCTCACGGCGATGTACGGCGCGCGCCTCGCGCTCGAGGAGGACGCGCGCGTCAACGTCCAGTTCCTCTGGGAGCTCGAAGAAGAGATCGGCAGCCCCAACTTCGAGCGCGGCCTGGCCGCCGCGCTCGCCGGCGATGCCGCCACCGGCCGCCCGCCGTTTCGCACCGACGCCGTCGTCGTGTCGGACACGATCTGGATCGCCGCCGGCAAGCCCGCGATCGCCTACGGCCTGCGTGGGCTCATGGGCTTCACCGTCTCGCTGAAGACGGGCGCGAAGGACGTGCACTCGGGCACGACGGGCGGCGCCGCGCGCAACCCCATCACGGAGCTCGCGGGGTTGGTCGCCGCCTGCGTCGATGCGCGCACGGGCCGCGTGAAGATCCCAGGCTTCTACGACGACGTCCGCCCGCTCACGGCCGCCGAGAAGAAGGCGTTCGGCCGCGCCGGCTTCTCGAGCAAGGTCTTCAAGAAGGCGCACGAGCTGTCGAGCCTGCGCCCGCACAAAGACGACCTCGCCGTCATGGCGTCGATCATGGCGCAGCCGACGTTCGAGGTGCACGGCCTCGTCGGCGGCTACAGCGGCCCGGGCATCAAGACGATCGTGCCGCACGCCGCCGAGCTCAAGCTGTCGACGCGCCTCGTGCCCGATCAGAAGCCGGCGAAGATCTTTCAGCTCATCAAGCGCTTCATCAAGAAGCACCTGCCCGACGCCGTCGTCGAGCACGAGGCGTCGCTCGAGCCGTACCTCGCGCCCATCGAAGGGCCATACAACGCCGCCGCCGCCCAGGCGATGCGCGAGACCTTCGGCCGCGAGCCCGGTTTCACGCGCGAGGGCGGCTCGATCGGCGCCGTGCTCACGATGCAGCGCCTCCTGAAGGCGCCCGTGACGTTCATGGGCCTGTCGCTGCCCGAGCACGGCTACCACGCCGTCAACGAGAACTACGACTGGGGCCAGGCGGCCGGCGGCATGGAAATGTTTCGCCGGTACTTTCACAAAGTCGCCGCCTTCAAACCGGCGCCGCGCCGTGGCCGGGATTGAATCCGGGGCCCGTCCGGTTAGGATCCCACCATGAGCAACGCCCCCGCCCAGAAGCCCAACGCCGCGCCTCCCGTCAGCCGCGGCTCGGCGTGGAAGATCGTCGTTTCGGTCGTCGTCGTGACGGGCGCCGTCGCCTTCATGCTGCGCGCCTCGGTCAAGGAAGGCAGCGAGTACTACAAGCACGTCGACGAGGTCATGGCCAACACGGCGCCGTGGCACGGCAAGAAGCTGCAGGTGCACGGCAACGTCGTGCCGGGCTCGATCGAGCAGGCCAAGGGCACGCTCATGTACCGCTTCAAGATCGAGACGGGCTCGATGAGCCGCCCCGAGCCGCGCCCGCCCGCCGTCATCAGCGCCGTCTACACGGGCCTCGTGCCCGACACGTTCAAGGACGGGGCCGAGGTCGTCGCCAAGGGCACGCTCGCGCCCGACGACAAGCTCGACGTCGTGCCCGACGGCATCATGGCCAAGTGCCCGTCGAAGTACGACTCGAAGGCGACCGCGAAGCCCGGCGAAGCCGAGGACCTCGCGAAGAAGCTCTGAGCGGGCCGCTCCCTCAATTGTATCTGAGGCCGTCGACGGCGCGCAGGCGGCTCGCGCGCCACGCGGGGTAGAGCGTGGCGATGCAGCAGATCGCGAGCGTCGCGGCCGCGACCTCGAGGAGCTCGATCGGCGCGACGCGCACGGGCAGCTCGCCGATGAGATAGACCTTTGGATCGAGCGGGTAGCCGTAGAGCCGCGCGAGAAAGCACGCGAGCAGGCCGAACAGCAGGCCGAGGCCCGTGCCGATGCCACCGACGGTGACGCCCGCCACCAGGAAAATGCGCGCGATCGTCGGACGACGCGCGCCCATCGCCTGCAGGATCGCGATCTCGCGGAACTTCGACAGCACGATCATCGTGAGCGACGCGAGGATGTTGAACGCCGCGACGACGATGATGAGCACGAGCACGAGCGAGACCATGAGCTTCTGCATGGTGAGCGCCATGAAGAGGTTGTGGTTGAGCTCCTTCCAGTCGATCACGCGGTAGGGCGCGTCCAGACGCCGGCGCACCTCGTCCGTCATCTTGAGCGCCATCATCGGGTCGGCGAAGCGCAGCTCGACGCCGAACACCGAGCCGCGCGCGCTGGCAATCTTGCGCGCGTCGGCGAGGCTCACGTAGGCGAGGCGCGTGTCGTACTCGTTGAAGCCCATGCGGAAGAGCCCGACGACCTTGAACAGGAACGACGGCGGCGCGGCGCTGCCCGTGGAGAACGGGATCATGATCGACACGCACGAGCCGACGTCGAGGTGCAGCTTGTGCGCGAGCTCGGCGCCCAAGGCGATGCGGCCGACGTCGGAGGTCGCGCGCGCCTCGCCCGGCGTCGCGGACGGCAGCGGGCACGTCGCGGGCTTCTCGAGATCCTCGACGCGCCCCGCGATGAGGGCGCGCCGCAGATCGTCGGCGCCGTCCTTGAGGTCGACGCCTTTGAGGTTGGCGCCGATGCGCCCGACCATGACCTCGCCCGCCGAGAACAGGAACTTCGCCATCTGCACGACGCCGGGCGTGCCGCGCAGCTTTTCGATGATGCGGTCGGCCTCGGGCGAGTCGATGTCGACGTCGCCGTAGGGGATGACGATGAGGTGAGCGTTGAGCGCGAGGACCTTGTCCTGGAACTCGCGCTCGAAGCCGCTCGTCACGGCGAGCACGACGACGAGCGACGCGACGCCGAGGACGACGCCCATCGTCGACACGGCCGTGAAGACCGAGAACGCGCGCATGAGCACCGACCACGCGACGCCGAGCGCCGCGAACAGCACGGCCAGCACGCCGACGGTCTCACCGGCGCGCAGCCGCCCGCGCGAGGCGAAGAACACGCCGAAGCCGAGCGCCGCGAGCGCGAGGGAGCCGATGAAGGTCGCGCGCACGCCCCGCGCCGGACGGGCGCGGTGCAGGTAGCGGACGCCCACGAACCTCTCGAACGCGAGCGCGCCGGGCATGAATCGCGCGAGGCTAGCACGCCGTCGGCGCTCCGCCTTCTTGACACTGCTCGACGCGGGACCGTACCGTACTCGCCAATGGCGTTCTACCGGGCGCGGCCGGGAGCTCACCGCCGCGTCGTCGCGGCCGCGGTCGCCGCGGGCTGGGCCCTCGTCGTCGGCGCGGGCGCCGCGCGCGCCGATCGCAACGACCTGCAGCTGCTCGGCCTCTGCGCGCCGCACGCCGCGCCCGGCATCGGCGCCGGAGGCGCCGCCGCACAAGAGTGCTCGTGGATCCAGCGCAACGATCCCGCGACCTCGCCCGCGAACGGCCGCGACATCCTCGGCGTCTCCCTCAACGGCGACGCGCAGACGCGCTTCCGCAGCCTCATGTCCGAGCTCGGCGTCGTCATCGCGCCGCGCCTCCAGACGCCCGCCGACACGCTCGGCTACGCCGGCTTCCAGTTCTCGGCCGAGCTCGGCGTCACGAAGATCAACTCGGGCCGCGACTACTGGAACGGCGTCGCAGGCCAAAATCCCGCCAACCCGGCGATCCAGCGTGACTCGTACATCACGACCGTCGGCGGTTTCGTGCGCAAGGGCCTGTGGCTGCCGCTGCCGGCGTTCGAGTTCGGCGCCGGCGCGATGAGCATCCTCGGCTCACATATGTACGTCGTGCAGGGCTACGCGAAGATCGCCCTTCAAGAAGGCTTCCACGGTTGGGCTTTGCCGTCGTTCGCTGTGCGCGGCTCGGCCTCGCAGCTGCTCGGCACCGACCAGGTCGATCTCAACGTCTACGGGATCGACGTGCTGCTCTCGAAGGCGTTCGGCATCGCCGGCACGGCGCGCATCGAGCCGTTCGTGGGCTGGAACATCCTCTTCATCGACGCGCAGAGCGGGGTCATCGACGCCACGCCCGGCTGCGACGGCGTCGCGCTCGCCGCCAACCCGACGTCACCGCCGGCCGGCTGCTCGATGGCCGCGCCGGTCAACCGCTTCAACGACCTGAACGCCAACTTCACGTTCCCCCAGCAGGACGTCATCACCCGCCAGAGGTGGTCGGTGGGCTTCAAGTTGAAGATGTCGGTGCTGTTCCTCGTCGGCGAATTCGATCTCGCTCCCGCCGGGCACAGCGTTGACAGCAAGCAGCCCGCGGCCGCCCGCGACACGAGCGGCACGCAGCAGAGCTACGCTCTGTCTGCCGGATTCGATTTTTAGAAACGGCGGCGTTTACGCCGCAGCGCCGCCGGCGCCGCCCATGCCGGACATGCCGGCGGGGGGAGGCGCGCCGCCGGCAGCCGGAGCTGCGGGCGCGGCAGGCATGCCGCCCTGGATGATCTTGCGGAGGCCTGCGACAGAAAGCCGCGGGGTCTTCTTTTCCTCCTCGAAGATGATCTGGGCGAGCGTGGCCGTCGTCAGGTCCGCGCGCGTGGTGTTGTCGACGACGCGAACGTCATCGCCCGCACGCACCATCGCCGCAATGTGATCGAGCGTCACGTAGCGGCTGTCGCGCGTGTCGTAGAGCTTCCGATTCGCGTACCGTTTGATCGTGCGTGCAGTGGTCATTGTCCTAGGGTGTCATAGTCAATCGGCATCGTCAATCGTGTAATCCAACTAACTATTCTAGGAAGAATGACGAGCAGATTTCACGTTTGACAACAATAGGTTACGAACCCTGTCCACAGGACGCGCGCACGGCGCCAGCGCGGAGCATCGGACGCAGGGCGCGAGCCCACGCGCGTCACGCGATCAATCCGAGCGCGCGAAGACGCTCGGCGCACGAGCATCATAGAGCGCCATCTCCGTCGATGCTCGCTCGCAATCGCTGCGCGATCACGTTCGGCAACCGATCGCGCCGCGCATCAGCGATCGGCAGAGCGATCGCGTTTAGTTCGAAGGAACTACTTCGCCGACTTGCTGTCGGCGTCGTCGATCGCCGGCTTGTCCTTGGACGGCGAGACGTCGAGCTCGTTCTCTTGGTTGACGGCTCGCTTGAAATTCTTGATCGCCTTGCCGAGCCCGTCACCGAGCTGCGGCAGCTTCGTCGATCCGAAGACGACGACGACAATCAGAAGGATGAGGACGAGTTCGCCGAAGCCCATTCCGAAGGGCATGTGTGCTCCTTGACCTGAACCTATAGCACTAGACGGAAAACAAGCAAACGTGCTCGCTGGGTTTTTTGGCGGTGGGCGTTCGATCCGATACGATCCGCGCTTGTCGTCACGCATGGCAACGCCCGCGCGCGTCGCGACCGGGATCCCGGTCGCACTGGTCTCCCTGCTCGCCGCGTTCTTCGCGGGTGCGGGCGCGGCGCGCGCGGCGACGCCGCCCGCGACGACGGCGCGCCGGCCTCCGCCCGCGGCGAAGGCGCCCGCCGGTCCCGTCGAAGAGAGTCTTTCCGAACGGCGCGCCGT
>DASZRT010000133.1:0-38120 GCA_035549075.1 Polyangia bacterium
GGGGGCGGGCGCGGGCGCCTCGGCCGGGGCCGCGGGAGGAGCGCCCGCGGGGGCGGCCATCGGCGCGTCGGCCGGGGCGGGCGCCTGCGCGGAGGCGACGTTCGCGCGCGTCATCGTCGCCGAGAACGCGCCGATCGCACAGAGAGACAGGGCGGTTTTCTTGAGGGCTTTGGTCTTGGTCATGTGGGGTGATTTCCGGTCTGTTTTGGGGGTTCTTTCGGGGGGCATCATTGCGACGGCATCTTGCCGAGCCGGTGTGACAACATCGTGACTTGAAAGAAAACCTTCCGTACGGCAGATCCCGCCTCCTTGTCACGCTGTTGTCACAAATCAGTCATCCACACGCCACCAGCCCGTGGTCTCTTTCCCGGGCTGTGCTGAACCGCGAGACTGCCTTGCCGCTACCGGGCGAAAGACGAAAATCCAAGCTGCTGACGACGCGCCCGCCGCAGGCGGAGCGCTTGCCGCGGCTGCAGCTCGCGCCGGCGCCCAAGTGGCACGCCGTCGTCGAATGGGGCCTGCGCATCCTCGCGGCGTCGGCGGTGCTGGCGATCGCGCTCATTCTCATCTTCATCGGGAAGGAAGCGGCGCCGCTCTTCTACAGCTCCGTCGTGCGCGCCCAAGTGACGCTCTCGAAAATGTGGGTCGCGCAGACGTGGCCTGGCTACGACGAGGCCGTGTCGGTGTGGCAGCCCGTCTCGGAGATCCCGAAGTTCGGCGTGTGGCCGCTCATCGTCGGCACGATCAAAGTCACGATCGTGTCGATGGCCGTCGCCGTGCCGCTCGGCGTGGCGTCGGCGCTCTACGTCTCGCAGTACGCGCGGCCGCGCACGCGCGAGCTCGTCAAGCCGCTCATCGAGCTGCTCGCGGGCATTCCGTCGGTCGTGCTCGGCTTCTTCGCGCTCATCGTCATGGCGACGTGGTTCCAGGACAGGCTCGGCCTCGACTCGCGCCTCAACGCGCTCGTCTCGGGCGCGGCGCTGTCGATCGCCGTGATCCCAGTGATCTTCACGCTGTCGGAAGAGGCGTTCCGCGCCGTGCCGCGCAGCTACGTCGAAGCGTCGACGGCGCTCGGCGCCGCGCGCTGGCAGACGATCCTGCGCGTGCTGCTGCCGGCGGCCTCGCCCGGCATCGCCGCCGGCGTCGCGCTCGGCCTCGGCCGCGCCATCGGCGAGACGATGATCGTCCTCATGGCGTCGGGCAACGCCGCCATCGTGTCGGCGAACTTCGCCGATTCGGTGCGCACGATCTCGGCGACGATCGCCGCCGAGCTGGCCGAGGTCGTGTTCGGCGAGGCGCACTACACGGTGCTTTTCTTCCTCGGAACGCTGCTCTTCATCGCGACGTTCTTCGTCAACAGCGTCGGTGACTGGACGATCCGCCGCATGAAGGCGAAGCTCGGGGGCGGCTCGTGAGCGCGGGCGCTCCGGCCGCGGACACGCCGCGCTCGCCTCGCCGCACGACCGCGCAGCGCGTGTTCGTGCGCACCGTGAGCAACCGCATCGGCGACACGGCGATGGCGCTCAGCTCGGGCTTCGCGACGCTGCTCGTGCTCGCGATCCTCGCGATCATCCTCATCGACATCCTCCGCAACGGCATCGGCCACCTCTCGCTGACGTTCCTCACGCAGGCCCCCAGCGAGGGCATGACGGCGGGCGGGATCTTCCCGGCGATCGTCGGCATGGTCGAGATGGTGGTGCTCATGACGCTCGCGGGCGTGCCCGTCGGCGTCGCGACGGCCGTCTACCTGCACGAGTACGCGCCCGCACAGGCGCGCGCGACGCGCATGATCCGCATCGCCGTCTCGAACCTCGCGGGCGTGCCGTCGATCGTCTTCGGCCTGTTCGGCCTCGGCTTCTTCGTGCAGTTCCTGGGCGCCGGCATCGACAAGGCGTTCTTCCACGGCCAGAAGGTCTACGGACAGCCCGCGCTCATCTGGGCGGCGCTCACGATGGCCGTGCTGACGTTGCCCGTCGTCATCGTCGCCACGGAGGAGGCGCTGCGCGCCGTGCCGCGCGAGCTGCGCGAGGCGTCGCTCGCGCTCGGCGCCACGAAGTTCCAGACCGTCATCCGCGTCGTCGTCCCGCAGGCGAGCGCCGGCATCCTCACGGGCATGATCCTCGCCGTGTCGCGCGGCGCGGGCGAGGTCGCGCCCATCCTCTTCACGGGCGCCGCCTACTTCCTGCCGCACCTACCGAGCGGGCTCTCGTCGCAGTTCATGACGCCGAGCTACCACGTCTACGTCCTCGCGACGCAGTCGCCCGACGTCGACGCGACGAAGCCGATCCTCTACAGCACCGTCCTCGTGCTGCTCGCCCTGACGTTCATCCTCAACATCGCCGCCATCGTCGTGCGCGCCCGCGTGCGCCGCCAGAGCGGCCTCGCCCACTGAAAATCGAAGAAGCACCACCATGAGCACCGCCGCCGCCCCCGCCACGCCGCCCTCGAAGCTCGTCGTCCGCGACCTCTGCGTCTACTACGGCGAGAAGAAGGGCGTCGGGCCCGTCTCGATGGACATCGCCGAGAAGCACGCGACGGCCTTCATCGGCCCCTCGGGCTGCGGCAAGTCGACCTTCCTGCGCTCGCTCAACCGCATGAACGAGCTCATCCCCGGCTGCCGCATCACGGGCGAGGTCAAGCTCGACGGCGACACGATCTACGGCCCGGGCGTCGACGCCGTGTCGGTGCGCCGCCGCATCGGCATGGTGTTCCAGCGCTCGAACCCGTTCCCGAAGTCGATCGCCGAGAACGTCGCCTACGGCCTGCGCATCGGCGGCCTCAAAGACGAGCGCGAGATCGCGATGCGCGTCGAGCGCGCGCTGCAACAGGCGGCCCTGTGGGACGAGGTGAAGGATCGCCTGCACGACAACGCGCTCGGCATGTCGGGCGGCCAGCAGCAGCGCCTCTGCATCGCGCGCGCGCTCGCCGTCGAGCCCGAGGTGCTGCTCATGGACGAGCCGGCGTCGGCGCTCGACCCGATCGCGACGGCGCACATCGAGGAGCTCATCAACGAGATCTCGCGCGAGTACACGGTCGTCATCGTGACCCACAACATGCAGCAGGCGGCGCGCGTCGCCGACTACACGGCGTTCTTCTACATGGGCGAGCTCGTCGAGTTCGATCGCACCGACGTGCTCTTCACGAAGCCCAGCAACCCCCGGACCGAAGACTACATCACCGGCCGCTTCGGCTGAGAGCTCATCCATCATGCGCACACTGACCTCCCGCGAGCACACGAACCGCGAGTACGAACAAGAGCTGCGCCGCCTGCGCGAGCAGCTGCTCCTCATGGGCGCCAAGGTCGAGGAGATCATCCGCGGCAGCATCCGTTCGCTCACCGAGCGCGACACGACGCTGGCCGAGCAGATGATCGCCTTCGACAAGAAGATCAACCAGCTCGAGCTCGAGGTCGACGAGCAGTGCATGCAGATCCTCGCGCGCCGCCAGCCGGTCGCGTCCGACCTGCGCTTCATCACGATGGCCCTCAAGCTCGTGACCGACCTCGAGCGCATCGGCGACCTCGGCGTCAACATCTCGGAGCGCGTCGTCGAGCTCAACGCCGAGCCGCCGCTCAAGCCCTACGTCGACCTGCCCAACATGGCGCGCGAGGTTCAAGAGATGCTGCACGAGGCGCTCGATGCCTTCGTGGCCGCCGACGCCGATCGCGCCCAACGCGTGATCGTGCGCGACCGCAACGTCGACGCCTACTACACGCAGATCTTCCGAGAGCTCCTCACCTACATGATGGAGGACCCGAGGAACATCTTCCGCGCGACGCGCCTTCAGTCCATCGCCAAGTACCTCGAGCGCATCGGCGACCACGTCACGAACCTGGGCGAGATGGTCGTGTTCATGGTCAAGGGCAAGGACATCCGCCACGGCGGGCGCCAAGACCCGAACGGAACGAACGGCGCCAACGGCACGAACGGCGCCAACAGCCTGTAGCGCCGTGTTACCCTCGCCCCATGGCGACGGCAGACGAGCAGTGGCAGGGCCTCTTCGCGGCGCTCGAAAAGCTGAAGGCGCAGTGGCCCGCGCAGGACTGGACGTACGATCGGCGGCTCAAGTGCGTCGCCTCGTCGATCCCCATGAACCTCGAGTCGGCGGCGCGCGCGGCCATGGCCGAGCTGTTGCCGACGTCGTTCTCGGCGCAGACGCTGGCGTCGGCGCCCGAGGGCGTGCGCAAGCTCGCCGAGGGCTGCGGCGGCGTGCGGTCGTCGCAGCTGCTGTTTTGGGGCGGTGAAGCCGGCGCGCCGGGCGCCTTCGGCTTGTGGTGGCCGTGGGGCGACGGCACGACCGTCTCGCTGCGCGTCGGGCTCCACGACGTCGATCTCCCCAAGGAGCGCTACCCGCGGCTGCGCGACATCTTCGGCATCCCGCAGGCGACGGGCCCCGCGCCGGCGTAGCCATCATGAGCGCGGCGATGCGGACGCGAGGAGCGTGGCGGTTTGGGCTGACGGGCGGCGCGATCTTCGCGGCGGCGGTCGTGTTCCTCGCGGCGCCCGTGCGCGCCGCCGGTGAGGACGCGCCGCCTACGGCCAAGACGGCGAGCGCGCCCGCGAAGGCGGGCGGTACGAAAAAGAAATCCAAGAAGGCGAAGAAGGCGAAGTCGGACGACGCGCCCGAGGCGCAGGCGTCGAAGCCGCGCCGGAAGATCGGCGTGAGCCCGACGTACATCGTCGGCGACTCCGACGCGCACAAGATCAACGAGAACGCGCCGCCGATCGTCCCGTTCGGCGAGAACGCCAAGACGGTCAAGCAGGCCTTCGCCGAGAACCGCCGCGATCAACTCAAAGACGCCGAGCAGGCGGCGCGCGCCGAGAAGTCACCCGACCGGTGGCGCACGGTGCTCTTCCACCTGCACGGCATGCCCGAGCACGGCGACTCGGAGACGTGCTTCTGGCGCGTGCTCTCGTTCTATCGCCTCGGCGAGATCGAGCGCGCGCGCAAGGTGCGCGAGGGCTGTGACCTGCCGGCGAAGGACAGCTCGCTGCTCAACCAAGAAGACGCGCGCGCGACCGGCACGCCGTCGATCGAAGATCTGCAGCGCGCCGCGCTCGCCGAGCAGAACGGCGAAGCGGCCAAGGACGCCGGCGTCGCGCCCGAGCCGCCGACGGCGCCCTACTCGGGCCCGGCTCCGACGCGCTACGAGCCGTAAAAAAAACGGGGAGCGCGAGAACGCGCCCCCCGTTTCTACACCTTCGAGCTCTTCGCTAAGCCGTCAAGCCGTCAAGCCGTCGCCAGAGTGGGCTCCATACCCGCGAGCGTGTGGACCGTGTCGAAGAGCGACTCGAGCGAGAACGGCTTTCGCAAGAACGCCGTCGCGCCGTCGGGCTTCTCTTGGCTCACGGCGCTCATGACGACCACCGGCACCGCCGAGAGCATCTGATCGCCGCGCATCAAATCGAGCACGCTGCGACCGCTCACGAGCGGCATCCTCAAATCGAGAATGACGAGCGCCGGCGGCGTCGTCTCTCGCACCCCCTTCAAAAATTCGATCGCCTGCCGGCCGTGACTCGCCGGCACGACGTCGTACCCATCCGCCTCCAGCACGTCTTGAACGATGTCGCGAATGTCCGCATCGTCCTCGACGAGCAGCACTGTCTTCTGTGCCATCTGCGCACCTCCCCCGAATCATGAGCGTGATTGATCCCATCGGATCGATCAAGGCGTCTATTGAAGCGTCAGCAGGCTGACTCTTGAGCTGGAGGTGATGGTGGTGCGAAGTGCCCATCGCCGACGCACGGCGGCCGTTCAAGTTGGTATGCCGCAGCGCCAGTTGATCGCGTAACGTCGACCCTCGACCTCCGGGTCGAGGAGGGGCCATGCGAAGAATCGTCACGTTGATCCTGGGCGCGGTGCTGTCGTTCGCCGCGGTCTCTGCGAGCGCCCACGGCGTCGTGCGCTACATGTCTCAGCACCCGTTGCCCCGGAGGGCAGGCGGCGGCTTCTGTTACATCGACGTGCCGCACGTGCACGACTTCGGGCCGTCCGACCCACGCATGTACCGTCAAGTGGACGGTCAGTATTACTTCGTGGGCGACCCGTCGCCGTTCGAGTACCAGGGCCCTCGCTACGCCTACTACGGGGCTCACCCGGTGGTTGAAGCCAACGTTTCGTTCGGGCAACCCGTCTATTGTTATCTGCAAGGGCCGCACTATCACTGGTACCAGCCGCCGCCCCAGGCCACGTTCGAGCTGCGTGGAGGCGCGTACTGGTACACGGGGTCGTACGAGCCCGCGTATTACGACCAGCGCCCGCACTACGCCGCCGTCAACGAGGCCTACGCGCCCATGGCCTACGACCGTCCGATCGTCGACGTCGCGCTCGTGCCGGCGGGGTTTCACGGCGAGCTCGTCGGCGGCGGGCCCGGCTGGCGCGCGCACGCCGTCATCGGCGCGCCCATGGCGCCGCCGCCCCCGCCGGTTCAGGTCCAGGTGGGCGTGGGCATCAACATGGGCGGGCCGGTCATGGTCGGGGGCGGCCCAGCCCCCGTCTACGTCGAGCGGCACGATCACGGCCACCACGAAGGTTGGCGCAACAACGGGTGGCGCGAGCCGCCGCCGCCGCACGGCAATTGGCGCGGCGCACCGCCACCGCCGCACGGCAACTGGCGCGGCGCGCCCCCTCCGCCCAGCGGCGGTGGGTGGCGAGGTGCGCCCCCGGCGAACCATGGCGGAGGCTGGCGCGGCGCGCCCCCGAAGGCGGCACACGGAGGCGGCTGGAAGCGATGACACGCGCTCTCACGATCGCGGCGCTCGCGCTCACGGTCGGCGCGTGCTCGAAGAAGGCGGGTGACGGAGCGCCGGGCGCGGCGCACGCCACGGGCACGCCGCAGACGATCGCCGTGCTCGATGCGTGGCGCAGCGCCGGGCTCACGCCCGAGGGCTTCACGCCCGTGAGCCCGCCGCCGTTCGTCGCGACGTACTGCGAGCGAGGCACCGTCTCGGGTGTCGAGGCGCTCGTGTGCGAGTACGCCGACGACGGCGCGCTCGATCGCGGCCAGCAGCAGATCAAGGACGAGCACGAGCGCACGGGGGTCCACACGGGCGTGACGTTGCGGACGAAGCGAACGCTGTTGTCGTTGGTCGATCGCGAGCAGCGCGATCCGAACGGCAAGACGATCAACCAGCTCGTGCAAGCGTTCCGCAAGCTGTGAGCGAAGGCCGAGGCGACGACGACGACACGCGCACCTTCGAGCAGGCGATGCGCGGCGCTCGCGCCCTCGACGCGCGCGCCGCGCGCGTGCCTTCGACGCCGGCGCGACGCGGCCCCGCACCGCGGCTGCCGCGAGGTGAAAACGCGAAGCTCGACGTCGACGCGCCGATCGAAGGCACGACGTTCACGATCGATGAGCGCGGCGAGACGATCTCCGCGCGCGCCAACGGCGTCGACGCGCGAACGCTGCGCGCGCTGGCCGCGGGCGATCCGCCGGTCGAGGCACGGCTCGATCTGCATGGAATGCCGCGCGAGCGAGCGCTCGCGGCGCTCGCTCGGTTCGTCGCGAAGGCGCGCGCCGACGGACGCCGCGCCGCGCTCGTCATTCACGGGCGCGGCGCGCACTCCGACGACGCGCGCGCCGTCCTCAAGCCGCTCGTGTGGCGCTGGCTCGCGACGACGCAAGACGTGCTGGCCTTCACCTCGGCGCGCGCCGCGCAGGGCGGCGACGGCGCAACGATCTTGTTGCTGCGCCGTCGCTGAGCGCTCGAGGCCGACCTACGGCATGAGCGCGTCGCCCTTCGCCTTGCCCGTCTTCTCGTCGGCGACCGGCCCGAGGAAGTTGCCGAACGGGTTGAGGAACGGCGCGAAGTAGCTCGGCAGCCCGTCTTTCCCGACGGGCAGCACGAACACGCGGTTGCCTTCGGCCCCCAGCGCCTCGCCCATCGCCTCGAGCGCCTTGAGGCGAACGTAGCTCGGCGACAGGCTCTGCGACTCGGACTGCACGCGCACGCGGTTCGCCTCGGCGGTGACGCGCGTCGCCTGCGCCTCGGCCTCGGCGCGGATCTTCGTCGTCGCGGCGTCGGCCTCGGCCTTGGCGATGTCGGCCTTGCGCTTCTCCTCTTCGATTTGGATCTGCGCCTGCGTCTCGGCCAGCTGCTGCTCGGCCTTGAGCTTGCGCGCGATGCCCTCGCTCTCGAGCACCCCGCGCTGCTTCTCGGTCGCGATCTTCGAGTCGCGCTCGGCCAGCGCGAGCTCGACCTCCTTCGCGCCGATGAGCTGGCGCTCGCCCGCCTTGCGGTTCGCCGCGAGCTCGACGTCGGGCGGCAGATCGAAGTGCTGGATCGCGACCTCCGACACCTCGACGTGCTGGCCCTTCAAGTGATCGATGAGCGCCGCGCGGATCGCCTCTTCCATGGCGTGCGTGTCGGTGGCGATCTGCATGTGGTCGAACTTGCCGGCGGCGTCGCGCGCCGCCGCGAACACGGCCGCCTTGACGACGCCGTCGTAGAACTGCGGCCCGACGTCGACGTCGAGGCCGTAGATCTCCTTCGGGTCGGGGCGCACGACGACGGCCAGGTCGATGTTCATGTGCAGGCCGTCCTTCGAGTGGATGTGGATCTCTTCTTTGTGCGAGGCCCAGCGCAGGTCGTAGGTGATGTAGTCGTTCCAGGGCCAGTGCCAGTACCAACCGCCGCCGACGGGCTCGCGCGCGAGACCCTTCGACGCCGAATAGAAAAGAGCGCGCTCGTGTCCTTCGACGACGGTGGCGCACCCCGAAGCGGATGCCGTGACGGAAACGAGGGCAACGAACAGAACCGAACGGATCGCGGACGTACGAATGGCATGCGTGTCCATGGAGAGCTCCTTCGCTCGTGGAAAAGTCGCGGAAAACCGGGCTGTCTCGAACGCGACTAAGCGGGCGGGGAGTTCTTCGGCGCGAGGCGGTAGAGCGGCGCGCGCCGCGTGGGCGCGCGATCGCGCGGCGCGGGCGCGTCGCGATCGATCTCGGTGAGCGTGGGGACGGCGAGCGTCGTCGCCTCGGGGCGACAAGCGACCTCGCCGTCCTCGTCGACGAGGCAGCGATCGTGCGCGTCGTCGTCGGACGCGACGGTCGCGGCCGCGACGGTGGTCGTCGCCGAAGCGGGCGGCGCGGGCGCGTCGTCGCGCGCCGTCGCGTGCACGAGATCGCCGTGCACGGCGCACGTGACGTGCGCGATCGCGCCGTCGGCGAGGAGCGCGAGCTGCCCCGCGAGCGCGAGCAGCGCGATCGCGAGCGCGGATCTTCCTCGGCGGCGCGTGGGGGGCACGGCCTCTAGAGGCTACGCCCGAGCCACCCCGCGCCCGAGTGACGCGCCCCACGAGCGTCGCAGGTTCGCGGAATCACGCGAATCTCGCCGATTTTGCGGCGTTCTTGCCCCAACCGGGGGGCCACGTCATATAGTGTCCGGCCCAGACGGACCTCGATTTTTTTGCCCCCAGGGAGATGAAAGAAATGAGCACGCGCATCGCCATCAACGGTTTCGGACGCATCGGCCGCCTCGTGTTCCGCGCCCTGTACGCGCAGGGCCTCTTCGGCAAGGACGTGGAGGTCGTCGCCGTCGGCGACATCGTCCCCGCGGACAACCTCGCCTACCTGCTGAAGTACGACTCGATCCAGGGGCGCTTCGAGGGCACGGTCTCGTCGAAGAAGTCGGACGCGTCGAAGGAAGCCGACGACGTCATCGTCGTCGACGGCAAGGACGTCCTCGTCGTCAGCGCGAAGACGCCGGCCGAGCTGCCGTGGAAGAAGCTCGGCGTCGACTACGTCATCGAGTCGACGGGCCTCTTCACCGAGGCCGAGAAGGCCAAGGGCCACATCGCCGCGGGCGCGAAGAAGGTCATGATCTCGGCGCCCGGCAAGGGCGAGGACATCACCATCGTCATGGGCGTCAACCACGACAAGTACGACTCGTCGAAGCACAACATCGTGTCGAACGCGTCGTGCACGACGAACTGCCTCGCGCCGCTCGTCCACGCCGTGCTCAAGGAGGGCTTCGGTCTCACCGAGGGCCTCATGACGACGATCCACAGCTACACGGCGACGCAGAAGACGGTCGACGGCCCGTCGCGCAAGGACTGGAAAGGCGGCCGCAGCGCGGCCATCAACATCATCCCGTCGACGACGGGCGCCGCGAAGGCCGTCGGCCTCGTGCTGCCCGAGGTGAAGGGCAAGCTCACGGGCATGTCGTTCCGCGTTCCGACGCCGACGGTGTCGGTGGTCGACCTCACCTTCAAGACCGAGAAGGCGACGAGCCTCAAGGAGATCAACGCCGCGCTCAAGAAGGCGAGCGAGACGTACCTCAAGGGCATCCTCGGCTACACCGAGGACGAGGTCGTCTCGAGCGACTTCATCCACGAGAAGCTGTCGAGCGTCTACGACGCCGGCTCGTCGCTCGAGCTCAACTCGAACTTCTTCAAGCTCGTGAGCTGGTACGACAACGAGTGGGGCTACTCGAACCGCTGCGTCGACCTCCTGACCTACATGGTGAAGAAGGACGCGTAGCGCGCGGGTAGGCTTCGCCCTCCCCGCCTCATCATTCGTCACATCTCGCCGGAGGACGGTTCTCTTGTCGGGCGGCGGGCGCTCGCGGGAACGGGTCCTGCCGCTGCGGGGTCCTCCCCGCTGAGTCTTTTTCCCTCGGTTACCGTCGTTGTTCTGGTGCTCAGATCAACCGGCGGCTGATCCCCATGGACTGCCTCGGGAAAAAGCCTCATCGGGGTCCCCCCCCTCCGCGTCACCCGTTCCCTCTCGCTTCCCGCCGCCGATGGGAGCGGCCGATCCCGCCAAAGTCGATCCGGCTAGACGGATTCATATCGAGACGATCGGGTCGTGTTGTCGGCGGGGTGTAGCCCGTGGAACGGGTGGCAGTGAGGGAAGGGGCCCGCTGAAGCTTTTTTTCGCGAGTCCATGGGGATCCCCACGCTCGAGGCGATGAGCTCGAGTCCCTCGAGGCCCGAAAAAAAGTTCAGTGGGAAGGGATCGCCGAGCTGACAGGACCCGTTCCGCGGGATGCACCACGCCCTCACCCGAGACGAGTCCTCCGACGAGATGTGACGAATGATGAGCCTCCCCGCGGGCCCCACCCGCGGAGCCTCGAGAGCGGGCCGGCGCGGCATTCGGGACCGAACCTCCCCACCCAACCCCCGCGGCTTCGCCGCGCCCTCACCGCGCCTCCCGTCCCTAAATCACCGTCGGCGGCGAATCGCGAGACCGATCGTCGCGAACGCGAGGAGCACGCCGACGGCGCCGAGCTCATTCGAACCGCTCGGCGCGATCGCGCAGCCGCCGGACTTGCTGTCGCCTTTGGTGCCGGTGGTGCCGGCCGTCGAGCCGGTCGTACCGCCGGCGTTCGTGCCGCCCGTGCCGTCATTGCCGGTCGTCCCGCCCGTGCCCGTCGACGTCGTCCCGCCCGTGCCCGTCGTGCCGGTGTCGCCGCCCGTTGCGCCGGTCGTGCCGCCGCTCGCGGTCGTGCCGCCCGTGCCCGTCGTGCCCGTGCTGCCGCCCGTCGCGGGCGAACCACCCGCGCCCGTCGTGCCGCCCGTCGCGGGTGAGCCACCCGCGCCCGTCGAGCCGCCCGTGCCGCCGCCAACGAGATCGAACTGCACGTAGTCGAGCTGCAGGTGCTTGGCCTTCGACTGGAGCTTGATGACCTGCGGGCCCGCCGCCAGCGTCACCGTCGCGAAGTTCGGGTACGCCTTCCAGTGGTGGAAGTCGGCCGTCGTGTTGAAGTTCGGGAACGTCGCGCTCCACGTCGCGAGCTGCACGTTGTTCGAGAACACGGCGAGCCCCATGCTGCCGTCGCCGCCCTCGCCGCCCGGCGGCCCCGCGCCCGAGGCCCACGTCGAGCTCAACGTATACATGCCCGCCGTCTTGACGTTGACGGTGATGTTGACCCAGTCGCCGTTCTGCACGGCGCCGATCGAGAAGTCGGCCGTCGTCGCCGACGGGTACGGCGTGCCGTCGAGCGTCGCGCTCGTGTCGTACCAGACGTTCGTGCACGTCGGCGGTCCGCCGTTGGGAACGCACACGCTCGTGAGGGACAGCGTCGCCGTCGGCTGATCCGTGCGGTAGCCGGCGCCGCCCTTCGTCGTGTGATCGCCGGTGTGGTACGCCACGCCGTCGCCGCCGATGTCGTAGTTCACGAAGTCGAGGCGTCCCGGAATCTCGTACGGGCCGGCCTTCACGGTCGCCGGACACTTCGTTCCACCCACGATGGCCGGATCGAAGGGCGTGCCCTTGTAGCCCGCGGGGATGTCGGCGAGGGCCGCCGACGCGACGAGCAGCGGGAGCGCCGCCGCGGTCAATGACAAGACGGTGCTGCGAAATTTCATCGCGTGACGCTACCGCTTGGACCGGAGGCGATCGGGGCATCGCCGAGTGCGGTGATGCACGTTCCAAAATGGGAAATGACGGGCTTCGCCGAGAACGGCGAACCATGTACGGTGGCGTCATGAGTCGACTCGCGCGTCACGCCACCCTCATGCTCGTCGTGTCCTCGATCGGCCTCGCCGCGTGCGGCGGCGGCAAGTCTTCGAACGGAACGGGAGGCACGGGCGGCGGCCAAGGAGGCTCCGGAGGCTCGACCACGACCGGCGGCACCGGCGGCATCGTCTCCGACGGAGGCGCCGGCACCGACGGCTCCACACCCGACGCGGGACCAACGCCGCCCAGCTGCGCCGCTCCCGGCGTCGGCCTCGACCGCTGCGGCGCCGACCACGACAGCTGCTGCAAGAGCTTGCTCATCGCCGCCGGCTCGTTCGAGCGAACCTACGGCGCCAACGTCGACGGCGGCGCCGATCCCGCGTCGGTGAGCGCCTTCCGCCTCGACAAGTACGACGTCACCGTCGGCCGCTTCCGCAAGTTCGTCGCGGCGGCGCGCGCGGGCGGCAGCGACGGCGGCGTCGGGACGTTCCCCGCCGCGGGCGCCGGCAAGCACACGCACCTCTCCAGCGGCGCTGGCCTCGCCGACGTCTCGCCCGACGCGGGCGCGCCGCACGAGACCGGCTGGCTCGCGGCCGACGACGCCAACGTCACGCTCACCGACGCGAACCTCACGGCGTGCGGCCCGACGAGCGCGTGGACGCCCGCCGCCGGCGACCACGAAGACGCGCCCATGAACTGCGTGAACTGGTGGGAGGCCTACGCGTTCTGCATTTGGGACGGCGGCTTCCTGCCGAGCGAGGCCGAGTGGGAGTACGCCGCCGCCGCCGGCGACATGCAGCGCCCCTTCCCATGGGGCACGACGGCGCCCGGCACGGCGAACCAATACGCGATCTACGACTGCAACTACCCCGACAGCACGCAGACCTGCGACGTCAGCGGCAACATCGCCCCCGTCGGCACCGCGTCGAAGGGCGGCGGCCTGTGGGGCCAGCTCGATCTCGCCGGCAACCAAGCGCAGTGGGTGCTCGACTGGTACGCCGACGCCTACGTCTCACCGTGCGCCGACGGCGCGCGCCTCTCGAACGGCAGCTCGCGCATCATCCGCGGCGGCTCCTTCGTCGACAACATCAAAGCCCTCGCCCCCGCCCACCGCGACGCCAACAACCCGTCGCTGCGCAACGACTTCATCAGCTTCCGCTGCGCGCGAATGCCCTGATTCAGGCGAGCTCTTGGCCCTTCGTCTCGATGGCGAAGCGGGAGAGCACGACGCCGACGATCGGGACGGCGCCGATCCAGAACAACACCTGCATCGCGCTGCGCAGTGAATCGGTGCCGCGCGCGGCGACGGCGCCGACGAGGAAGGGGCCGCCGGCGGCGATGAAGCGGCCGACGTTGTAGCAAAAGCCTGCGCCCGTGCCGCGCAGGCGCGTCGGGAAGAGCTCGGGCAGGTAGTAGGTGAAGCTGCCGAAGACGCCGAACACGGTGAGGCCGATGAAGAAGTACATGAAGAGGCGCGCCTCGGGCGAGAGATCGAGGCCGAACGCCGCGAGGACGGCGATCGCCGACGCCGCGTAGTAAATCGCGAACATCTGGCGGCGGCCCATGATCTTCGCCGCGGGCACGGTGAGCAGCGTGCCGAGCAGGCCGCCCAGGTTGAAGACGTTGGTCGCCGTCGTCTTCCAGCTCTCGACGAGCGCGAGCGTCGCGGCGCGCTCGAGGCCCTGCGTCTTCGCCGACACCTGCGCGAGCCCCGCGGCGACGATCGGAAGGAACGCGTTGACGCCCCACCACGTGATGAGCGCGATGACGGCCATCGAGAAGCCGCTGCGCGTGCGCGGGCGGACCTCGGGCGTGAACAGCTCGGCGATGCGCGGCGCTTCCGCGGAGCTCTTCGCTTCGCGCCAGCGCTCGGGCTCTTTGACGAAGAGGCGCACGACGAACGCGACGACGGCCGGCACGAGGCCGCACAAGAAGACGTAGCGCCACGAAGACTCGGGCGCGCCCTTGAACAACACGCCAGCGATCTGAAAATTGGCGAATGTGGCTAGAAACAGCCCGAACGGCGCCGACGTGTAGAGCAGCGCGCCCGCCTCGACGCGGCGCTTGTCGGGCACGACCTCGGCGACCATCGCCGCGCCCGCGGCCCACTCGCCGCCGATGCCGAGGCTGGCGACGACGCGGCAGAGCATGAGCACCCAGATGTTGGGCGCGGCCGCGCACGACGCCGTGCCGAGCGCGTAGACGAGCATCGTCAACATGAGCGTGCGCGTGCGTCCGACGCGGTCGGCGATGCGGCCGAACAGGATGCCGCCCACGCCCCAGCCGACGAGCAGCATCGACGTGAGCACGCCGCCCCACAGCAGCATCGCGCGCCGCGCCTCGGGCGAGCCGATCTTGAGCCCCAGCAGCGTCGGCACGCAGTTGGGCGCGACGTAGTTGAAGAGCAGGCCGTCGAAGACGTCGAAGCCCCAGCCGAGCCACGCGGCGAAGAGCACCGTCCACTGGTAGCCGTTCATGTCGAGGACGGTGCGGCCGCCCTCGCGCGGCGCGACGGCCGTCATTGATCGAGCCGCGTGAAGGGCGACGCGGCGGCGGCGTTGCAGAAGTTCACCTTCTTGATCATGGGCGGCGGGTTCGCGCGCTCCTTCGCGGCCGACGTGCGCCGCACGCTGAACGTGCGCTGGATCTTGTCGCTCGACTTCGAGAGCGCCGCGAGCATGGCCTTCCACGCCGCCGTGTCCTTCGCGTCGTCGTTGGCCGTCGGCTCTGACACGAGCGCGACGAGGCCCGCGAGGTCCTCGACCATCGTCGGATCGGCCTGCTTGTCGGCGAGCGCCTGCACGAAGGCGGGCACGAGCACGCGGTCGCGCAGCTCGGCGAGGTCGTTGCCGTCGATCTGGCACCACAGCAGGCGCGCGTGCAGGTGGCCGAGCGTCGCGCCCGCCTCGGCGCGCGTCTGATGCAGCAAGCGCGTGAGCGCCTCGTCGTAGTCGCCCTGCGCCTCGCCGAACGAGCTCAGCATCGCGTCGACGAGCTTGCCGCGGCACTCGGCGTCGCACGTCGAGCCCATGAGGTAGCCCGCGAGCCACTTGCGGCGCGCGGCGTGAAAATCGTCGAGCGCCTTCGCCTCGGTGGGCGAGAGCAGCTCACCGGTGCGGGCCGTCGCGAGCACGAGCGCCGCGACGAGGCGCGCGCCCGTCGACGCGCTCTCGAAGGTCTCGATCTCCTTCCACTGCCGCCGCTCGTAGAGATCTTGCAGGTACGGCTCGAACAGCCACGCGAGGCGCGCCGGCTGGTCCTGCACCTCGCGCTCGTCGCGCAGCAGCGACAGCGGGCCCGCCGTCGGCAGCGCGTTCGTCGCCGCGGCGGCGTTCATCTCGTCCTGCAGCACCTGCGCGATGGCGTCCGAGCGATCGGACAGCGAGTCGTCCTTGCAGATCTCGGCCGCCTTCTCGACGCCGAAGCGCTCGATGCACGTCAGCTTGAAGCCCTGCGCGAGCTGCGCGTAGTTCTTGTTGGTCGTGCTCTCGAGGACGGAGCGCATGTAGCTGGCGTTGTCCTTGCCGAGCTCGAGCGCGTACGACACGGCGAGCTCCGGGTCGATGATCGCGCCGCGCGTGAGCGACAGCAGCACGCCGAAGCGCTGGTCGGCCGTGCCCGGCCCCTGCTTCGAGAGCACGTCGAGGTTCTTCGACAAGATGTCGGCGCGCGTGATGCGCCAGTCGTTGTCGGCCTTGGTCTTGGCGATCGCCTGGTCGGACAGCGCTTGCTGCTCGGCGTTCTTCGACTGCCGGTACTGCCACACCGACGTCGCGACGAGGCCGGCGACGCCGATGACGAAGCTCGACAGGAAGCTCGAGTACGTCTGGATGAAATGCCCGAACTTCGAGGTCTTGTGCTGAGGCTCTTCGCTCACGGCGCCAAAGATATAGTATCGGCCGGCTCGAATGCAGTGGCTCGAACAGCCGCACGTGAAATGGGCGGTGCCGATCCCGCTGCTCGTGCTCATCGCCCCCATCGTCTGGGCGTTCTTCCGGACGACGTGGCGCGCCCTCGACGAAGAGGCGTTCCAGTACCGGCGCGCGCTGCACGAGCGCGGCGAGGTCGACTACCGGCCGCTCGTCGCGCTCACGCTGGGCGCGCTGATTTTGTTGATGCAGGACTACTACGGCCGCGGCGACGCCTACGCCGAGCTGATCCGGCCCGTGCTGGCGCGCCGCACGAAAGCACATCCGGGAGGCTTCATCGACGTCGGCCTCTACGACGAGCTCTACCTGCGCGGCTGGTGGGCCTTCACGCGCGTCGCGGGCTACGTGCTGCCGCTCGTGGTGTGGCCGCTGTTCTTCCGCAAGGACAGCTTGCTCGACTTCGGCCTTCGCCCGCGCGGGTTCCGCGAGCACGCCTGGATCTACGGCCTGTGCGTCGTCGTCATGGTGCCAATGCTGCTCCTCGTGAGCCGCCAGGGCGACTTCGCGAGCTACTACCCGCTCTATCACCAGGCGGGCCGCTCGTGGCTCGACTTCCTCGTGTGGGAGGCGCTCTACATCGCGCAGTTCCTCACGCTCGAGATCTTCTTCCGCGGCTGGTGGATCCGCGCGACGCGCGTGTTCGGCGTGGGCGCGATTTGGTCGATGATCGTGCCCTACGCCATGATCCACATCGGCAAGCCGTACCTCGAGGCGTGCGGCGCCATGGTCGCGGGCGTCGTGCTCGGCTCGCTGTCGATGCGCACGCGCAGCATCTACGCCGGCTTTCTCGTGCACGTCACCGTCGCGATCCTCATGGACGTCGTGTCGCTCAACCACCGCGACGCGCTGCCGACGCTGCTGACGCCGACGTCGAGCCGGCACATCACGTTCCTGCACTGGACGGCGCTGATCTGGATCGCTTGGGGCCTCGCGCTCGCCGTCCTCGCGCACAAGATGTGGACGATCCAACGAGCGCGACGCGCGCTCGTTGGCGCCGCACCGATCAAATAACGAAGCCGGTCGCGCCTCTCGGCGCGCCGGCTTCGTGAAGTTTCCTAGCGTTACTTCGTCTCGGCGGGCTTCTCTTCGGCCTTGGGAGCGTCCTTCGCGGCGCCCGCCTTCTCCTTCTTGGCCTTGTGCGCCTTCTTCTCCGGCTTGGCCGCCTTGTCGGCCGCCGGGGCCGTCTCGCCCGCGGGGGCCTCGGCCACGGTGCGCGTCGTCGTGTGGTGCTTGACGACCGGCGCCGCGAGCGCCGAGCCCGCCGTGAGCGCCATGAGCGAAAGGCCGAACATCGTGTTGCGAATCATGATCATCCTCCGGGTTCGTTGTGGTTTCGGTCTGTTCGACCGTCGTCTCCCAGCAATTGCAGCACTGATGCCAGCGCCATGAAGGCGCGGCCGCGCGCGGTGAGTGTTGTGGCGAGGCGCTTTGGGTGTGCACGCCCACGCAAATCCGCCGCGCGGTCCTATCGCGCTCGCCCATGATTGTGCTGCCACGCCAGAGCGAGCGCAGCGAGCGGGTTTGACGCCGAGAGGCGCGGCTCAGCCGCGCCGGCCCACATCAGGAAAGGGGGTGGGCCCGCGGGAGGGGCCTGCCCCTCCCGCGCGCTAGCCGTACCAGTAGGCGAGCTTGAGCATGATGACGTCGATCGCGGCGCGGCCGTGGGTGATGGGCGCGATCTCGAGGCTGGTTGCGCCGGCGGCGCCGGGCACGAGCGCGGGCGTCTGGGCGCGCGTGTAGACGAGGAACACCGTCGAGCCGAGGCGGTACTCCCAGCGCAGCACGACGTTGACGTTCAACGTCGACGTCAGCGTGTCGGGGCTCGATGTCGACGCCGGCGCGGCGGCCGGCGAGAGCGATGCGAGATCGAGCTTCGCCCGCGGCGCGTCCACGGCGCCCGCGAGGAACGACGTGTAGTGAACGCGCGCCAAGAACGGCTGCATGTAGAGCTGCAGCGACAGCTCCGGCAAGAACGTGTACGACGCGCGCAAGGTCGCGCCCACGCTGCGCGCTTGCTGCCGTCCGAAGAGGTAGGCGCGCGTGCCCGTCGTCTCGACGTAGCGAGGCTCGCCCTCGTCCCACGTCGCCAACGGATCGAAGTCGAGCTCGAGCTGCGGCAGCGCGCGCGCCGTGAAGTCGCCTTGCAGCTGGTAGTGGCTCCCGTTGGGCAACCGCAGCGCCTGCCCCGACAGCGCCCACGTCACGCGCCGCCGAGGATCGCTCGTGATGCCGAGGTCGCCGCCGGCGCGCGACGCGCGCTCGAGCGCCGTGCCGTCGCCGATCTCGCGATCGTCGTGCGTCGAAGGTTTGTAGAGGACGTCGGCCGTGAGCTGCCAAAAGTTCGCGAGGATGATCGACGTCGACAGCGTGACCTGGTTCGTGAGGTCGACGCCGTCGAGCGTCCAGCGCTCGGCGAGCTGCAACGAAGACCGCGTCTCGATCGTGCGCCACCACGGCTCGACCGTCCTGTAGGTGACGGCGAACGTGCCTTGGTAGTCGTTCTTGCGGTCGAGGTAGCCGACGTCGTTGTACTCGAGCTGTCGCCCCGACACCTGCTGGTAGGCGTTCCATAGCCAGTGCGCGCCGCCGCTCTTCTCGACGTTGAACGAGCCGCCGGGCGCGATGGCGCCGGGCTGCACGGGGATGCCGTCGGCCTCGGCGCGGGCCGGGCCGTGCACGAGCGCGGTCGCGAGCGCCTGCGCCGTCACGGCGTAGTCGCCGTCGCGCGAGCGCCAGCGCCCGTCGGCGGCCAGCGCGTAGGCGTCGTTCGTGCAGCGCCCGTCGTGCGCCGGCAGCACGAGCGTCGCGCCGCACAGCTGCATGGGCGCCGGTGCATAGGTCGGTTCGAAGCGGTTCACCGACGTCGCCATGACGCCGACGTCGGTGTTCGCGCCCACGAGGCGCTTGAGGCGCAGCACGTTGTAGATCGACGGCGGCTCGGCGAGGCGGTGCACGTCGAGCGCGCTGCCGAGGCGCGGGTTCGTGGGCGTCGTGCGCACGACGACGTCGTTGCCGCCCGTGAAGGCCGAGAGCAGGCCCACCGTCGTGCGCCCGCCGATCGTGCCGACGAGCTTGGCGGCGCCGTAGATGGGCGACGGCTCGGGCAAATCGACGAGGGTCTCGCCCGCCGCGAGCGTCGGCGTCGCCGGTTGGTGGCCGATGCGCCGCGTGTAGAGCAGCTGGCGCGGCGTCGTGAAGGTGTCGATGCCCTCGAGGAAGAAGGGCCGCTTCTCGGGGAAGAACGTCTCGAACGTCGAGAGGTTCAGGACGACGGCGTCGGCCTCGACCTGTCCGAAGTCGGGGTTGAGCGAAAGGTCGAGCGTGAGCTCGTTGGTGACGGCGGCCTTGGCGTCGACGCCCGCCGAGGCGCTCGCGTCGAAGCCGTGCGCGAGCGTGCCCTGCCCCGCGCTCGCGTCGGCGGCGCGGTGGCGCGCCCGCCCGAGCACGAACGGACGCAGCTGCAAGGCACGGCGCGGACGCAAGTCGGACAGCCCTTCGAGCTTGCCGAGCAACGGCACGAACGAGGCGGCGCTGCGCGGGATGAACGCCCAGTCGTCGGTCTCTTGTCTCGCCTCGATGAAGCGGCGCACTTCGAAGCCCCAGTCCTGCACGGGGAGCGCGTCGAAGCGCAGCACGTAGAGCGGGATGCGCAGCTCGACCGAGTAGCCGGTGGGCGTGTCGGCGGCGCGGCCCTCCCAGACGGCGTCCCAATCGGACGAGTAGTCGGTGTCGTTGAAATGGATCGCGTCGCCCAGCACGCCCGCGGCGTTGACCGAGAAGTGGAACGCGCTCACTCCGTCGCGGCGGCTGTCGACGTCGAGCCAGACGCCGTCGGACGCCGCCTGCGTGTCGCGGCGCATGAGCCGCTTGATGACGCGCGAATGTGTTTGCTGGCAGTCGATGCCCACGTAGAGCGCGTCGTCGTCGTAGAGCACGCGCACGGTCGTTCGCTCGGACGGCGGCGCGCCTTCGTTGGGGAAGTGCTGCGTGAACGCGTCCGAGCTCACGGCGGTGCGCCACACGTCGTCGTCGAGGCGACCGTCGATCACGGGCGGCGTCCGCGCGCGCACGGCGGCGAGGTGCGGGCGCGGGCCCAGCGTGGACGCCGGCGCGGGTGCGACGACCGCGGGCGTCGGCGCCGCGACGGGGCCCGTCGCTGGTGCTGCCGCCGTCTGCGCAAACAACCACGCGAGGGTGCTTCCGAGGGGGAGCGCGAGGGCGAGCGGCACGGGCGGCCGCCCCAGCGTAAGCCCAAATGAAACGCCAGCCCAAATGAAACGCCGCGCGCGCGCGGTGCTATAAGGGCGTCCTAAATCGATGGGCCTGCCCGAGCGCCTCGCCGAGCTCGTGTCGTTCGACACGCAGAACCCCGAGGGGGACGAGGGGCCGATCGTGCACAAGCTCGCGCAGGATCTCGCGGCGCTGGGCGCCACCGCCGTCGACGAGGTCGAGGTCGGCGACCACGCGTACGTTTACGCGCGCTTCGGCGCGGCGCCCACGCTGCTGCTGAACGCGCACGTCGACACCGTGCCCGCGAACGCCGGCTACTCGGCGCCGCCGCATCTGCTCGTTCGGCGCGGGTCACGCCTGCACGGCCTCGGCGCCGCCGACACCAAAGGCGCGATCGCGGCGATTCTGGAAGCGCTCGCGGCGATGGGGCCCGCGCGCGCCAAGCTCAACGTGGGCGTTCTTTTCTCCGGCGACGAGGAGCGTACGGGCACCTGCATTCGCGCGTTCCTCGACGGGCCGCACGCGCGCGGCCTCGAGCGCGCCATCGTGTGCGAGCCGACGGGCTGCCGCGTGGGCGTGCGCCACCGCGGCATCGCCGCCGCCACGGCGACCGTCGAAGGTCCGGGTGGCCACTCGTCGCGCGTCGACGGGCTCGTCAACCCCATCGCCGTGCTCGCGCGCGCCGCCGTCGCGCTCGACGACTGGCGCGCGTCGCAGAGCGCGCTCGGACCGAATGGCTTCGAAGGCCTGTGCGTGAACCTCGCCGCGCTCGACGGCGGCCTCGCCTTCAACGTCGTGCCGACGCGCGCGACGCTCAAGCTCTCGCTCCGGCCCGCGCCCGGGGTCGACGTCGCGCCGCTCCTCGCCGAGGCCGAGCGGATCGCGCGCGCCGCGATCGCGCCGGTCGAGCTCTCGTGGCACGTCGAGACGGCGAACCCGTCGTTCGCGACGCGCGACCTCGCCGCTTTCGCGCCGCTCATGGGGGACGTGACGTCGGCGCCGATCGACCTCGCCTTCTGGACCGAGGCGGCCCGTCTCTCGGAGCGCGGCGTCGACGCCGTCGTCTACGGGCCCGGTCGCATCGAAGAGGCGCACGCCGCCGACGAGTTCGTCGAGATCGCCGAGCTCGAGGCGGCGCAGGCGCTGTTCACGCGCGCGCTCCAGGCGACGTCGACATGATGGAACCGGAGATCATCCAGCGCTTCTTGGAGAGCGTCGGACAAAAGGCCGACGTCGATCTCTACCTGAAGCTGTTCCGCTCGCAGCGCAAAGAGAGCTTCGCGATCCTCGCCGCGGGCGCCGCCATCGTGAAGTCGGCGCTCGAGCAGGTGCACTTCGACCTGCGCATCCTCACGGGCCTCGGCCTCGCGCCCGTCGTGCTGCTGGGCCTCATGGAGCCGAAGGACGCCGACGCGCAGGCCGAGCGCGTGCGCGCCTGGCTCGTCGAGGACGGCGTCGCCGCGCGCATCGTCACCTGCGGCGCGGCCGTCGAGCCCGCCGTGCTCGACGCGATCCGCGCCGCGATCGCCGGCGGCGAGGTCCCGCTCGTGACGCTCGAGGCGGCGAAGGACGTCAACACCGAGGCGCGCTTCCGCACGCTGGGGCAGCTCGCCGAGGCGCTCGAGACGCGCAAGCTCGTGTTCCTGTCGCGGCGCCGCGGCCTCGAGCAGGGCACGCCGCCCTCGGTCATCAACGTCGTCAACGTCACCAACGACTACGAGCGCCTCATGGCGCCGGGCGCGCTCTCGCGCGGCCAAGCGCAACTGTTGAAGCAGATGAAACTTCTTCTCGAGCGCGTGCCTCACCGCATGAGCGCGACCGTCGTCAACCCGCTGCAGTTCTTGCGTGAGCTCTTCACGGTGTCGGGCGCGGGCACGCTCGTGCGGCGCGGCTCGCGCATCGAGGCGTTTCGGTCGTGGGACGGGCTCGATCAAGTCCGCGCGCGCGCGCTGTTCGAGTCGGCGTTCGGTCGGCCGCTGCGGGCCGGCTTCTTCGCGGCGCCCGTCGAGCGCCTCTACCTCGAGGAGAATTATCAGGGAATCGCCGTCGTGCGCGCGACGCCGGTCGCGCCGTACCTCACGAAGTTCGCCGTCGATCGCCAGGCGCAAGGCGAAGGCATCGGCACCGAGCTGTGGTCGTTGCTGACGCGCGACTTCCCGGCCTTCTACTGGCGCTCGCGGCCCGCGAACCCGATCACGCCCTGGTACGTCAAACAGTGCGACGGCCTCGCGCGCTTCCCCGAGTGGCACGTCTTCTGGCGCGGCCTGCCGCCCGCCGCGATCAACTGGGCCGTCGAGCAGGCGCTCTCGGCGCCCGTCGATCTGGAGTGACGCGTGCCCGAGCTGCCCGAGGTCGAGGTCGCGGCGCGCAACTGGCGGCGCTGGATCGGCGAGACGACGAAGGCGAGCCAGGTGAAGGAGGCGCGCGTCGCGCCGCGGGCCCGGTTTCTCGCGCGCTCGTTGGGACCCGACGGCCTCGAGCCGATTGTCGGCGCGCGCGTGGCCAACGTCGATCGCGTCGGCAAACACCTGCTGATCACGATCGCGCGCGGGCGCGATCGGCTGGGCCTGTGGTCGCACCTGGGCATGACGGGCAAGTGGCTGCGGCGCGCAAAAGGTGGCGACGAGCCGCGCTTCTCGCACGCGCAGATCGTGCTCGGCGACGGCGCGACGCTGCACTATTGCGACGCGCGACGGCTGGGCCGCCTGCGGCTCGTGCCGGGCGCGGCGTTCGAAGACGTCCCTACGATAAAGGCGCTCGGGCCCGACGCGCTCCGCGACGGCGTCGACGCCGCGAAGCTGCACGCGCGGCTCGCGCGCGTGCGCTTGCCCATCAAGGTCGCGCTCCTCGATCAGAAGATCCTCGCGGGCGTGGGCAACATCCAGGCGAGCGAGTCGCTGTTCCGCGCGCGCCTCGATCCGCGGCGCGCCGCCAACGCGCTGACGCGCGCCGAGGTCGGTCGCCTCGCGCGCGGGATTCGCGACTCGATCGCCTTCACGCTCGCGCAGTTCGACGAGGCGGGCGCCGACCGCGGCGACGGCGAGATCGTTTACGTCGAGGAGAACCGCAAGGCGAACCCGTTCCTCGTGTACGGCCGCGGCGGCCTGCCCTGCCCGCGCAACAAGCGCCACTCGATCGCGCGCATCCCGCAGGCGGGCCGCTCGACGTTCTTCTGCCCCGACTGCCTGAAGTAAGGCGCCCGCGCCCGAGACGGGCCGAAGAGCGAGGCGCGCGCGCCACACGGCGCAACGCGCGCGCGGGCGCCGCCCGCGTGAACGCGCGCCCGCGCCCTGGAACGGCTCTTGCCAAGGCAGACCGGCGTGCGCGCGTCGCTGGCCACCTCGGTTCTCTACCTCGCGATGTTCGCGCTGGGCGGGTGCTACGCGACGACGAGCGCGGCCGTCGACCCGGCGTCAGCTCTGCGGCGCGGCGCGCAGAGGCGCGAGATCGTCGTCGCGGGCGGTCCGCTGGGCGCGCACGTGGGCCCGAGCTCGTGGTTGCGGTTCACGTTGCGCGACGGCGCGCGCACGCCGTGGCTCGTCGCGGGCCGGCTGCGCGTCAACGACGCGCGCGTCGACACGACGGGCGCCCTGGCGCATCCGACCGACGCGCCACCAGCAAACACGAGCGTCGCGTGGGCCGACGTCGCGTCCGTCGAGGTCAACGAGCTCAACATGCCCGAGACGTTCGCCGGCGTCGCCGCGGGCACGGTCGTCGTCACGACGGCGGCCGTCGTCGAGGTCGCGCTGCTCGCCATCGTGAGCAGCGCCTCGTGCGGACACGTCAACGGCGATCTCGGGCTCACGCGCGGCGCGTTCGAGGCCGTCGCGGGCGAGGCGTTCCAGCGCCCCGACGACGAAGAGACGGCGCCGCCGCCGTCGATCCCGACGCTCGAAGCGAACGAGGACCCGCCGCGGCCGCTGTTCGCGTCGGAGGCGCGTCGCCGCGAGGTCGCGCTGTTCACGTTCTCGACCGAGGCGGGCGTCGACGCGGGCCTCGGCCCGGGCGCCGTCGGCGGCGTCGCGGCGGGCGTGCGGCTCGCCCACGTCTTCGACGTCCAGCTCGGCGCCCGCACGTCGCTCACGCCGACGTCGAATTCGCCGACGACTCCCGCGCTCGTGCGCAGCCTGCCGTTCGTGCGCCTCGGCCTCCACCTCGATCTCGACGCCGGCCGCCGCGTCGCGCTCGCCGTCGGCGGCGACCTCGCGATGAGCTCGGACGAGACGCGCCTTCGCTTGCTCTACGGCGTCCGCGTGCGCGCGACCGACCACCTGCAGATCGGCCTCTACCCCTGGAACCCCGTCGCCGTGAGCACGACCGCCGCGCCGAGCCCCGGCCCCTCGCGCCTCAATCTGGTCGAGCTGACCTGGCTCTTCTAATCCAGCACCTCGCGCACCCTTCGCGCGAGGCTCTCGGGGACGATCGGCTTCTGGAGATAGGCGACGCCTCGATCGAGGATGCCGTGCTGGAGGATCGCGTCCTCGGTGTGGCCCGACATGAAGAGCACGCGCATCGCGGGGCGCAGCTTCGCGGCGCGCTCGGCCAGCTCGCGGCCGCTCATGTGCGGCATGACGACGTCGGTGAGCAGCAGGTCGATGTGCGACGTCGTCTCCTCGCACACGCGCAGCGCCTCGGCGCCGTTGCGGGCCTCGAGCACGACGTAGCCGTAGCGCCGCAGCACCTCTCGCGCGACGAGGCGCACCTCGTCTTGATCCTCGACGAGCAGCACGGTCTCGCTCCCGCGCAGCGTCGCGGGCGCCGGGGCGCCGGGCGCGCCCTCGACGGCGGCCGCGGCGCGCGGCAGGAAGATCTCGAAGAGCGCGCCGCGCCCCGGCTCGCTCGTGACCGACAGGGTGCCGCCGCTCTGCTGGACGATGCCGAACACCGTCGCGAGCCCGAGGCCGGTGCCCTTGCCCTTCTCCTTCGTCGTGAAGAACGGCTCGAACATGCGGCTCTTCGTGTGCTCGTCCATGCCGACGCCGGTGTCGCGCACCGACAGGCGCGCGTGCGGGCCCGGCGTGACGCCGAGGTGCTCGCGCGCGTAAGCGGCGTCGAGCTCGACGGCCGTCGCCTCGATCGTGAGGCGTCCGCCCGTCATCATCAACATGGCGTCGCGCGCGTTGATGGCCAGGTTCATCACGATCTGATCGATCTGTCCGGGATCGATGCGCACGGGCAGCGGCTCTTCGGGCGCGCGCACGACGAGCTCGATGGTCTCGTCGAGCAACCTTCGCAGCATCTTGTCGGCGTTGCGCACGACGTCGCTCAGATCCAGCACGCGGGGCGCGACGACCTGCTGGCGCGAGAACGCGAGCAGCTGCCGCGTGAGCTCGGCCGCCTGCTGGCCCGCGCGGCGGATCGCGCCGAGATCGACGCGCGTGGCGTCGCCAAAGGCCGGGTCGGCCAGCAGGAGATCGCTGTAGCTGAGGATGACCGACAGCAGGTTGTTGAAGTCGTGCGCGACGCCGCCCGCGAGCCGGCCGATCGCCTCGAGCTTCTGCGCCTGGCGCAGCTGCGCCTCGGCGCGGCGGAGCGCGTCCTCGCTCGCGCGCAGCGCCGCCTCGCCGCGCACGCGATCGCTCACGTCCATGACGAGGCCGCGCCGCCAGACGTCGCCCGAGACGTCGTCGCGCCGCACGAGGCTGCGCCGCTCGAGCCACACGGTCTCGCCGTCGACGGGCCGCACGATCCGAAAGATCACGCCGAACGCCGAGTCGCGCGCCTCGGGCGCCACGTGCGCGGCGATCATCGCGCGGTCCTCGGGGTGCACGAGCGCGAGCACATCGGCGACGGTCGCGAGCGGCGTCCCGGGCAAGAGGCCGAGCACCGTCGCCGCGTTCTCGGAGACGTGAACGGTCCCGCGCGTGAGGTTCGTGTCCCACGACACGAGGCGCGCCGTCTCGAAGGCGAGGCGCTGGCGCTCCTCGCGCTCGGCGAGCGCGAGCTGCGAGGTGACGTCCTTCGCGCAGATCGCGACGTGTCGCACGACGCCCGCACCATCGCGCAGCGGGAACATCGTCACCTCGATGCCGGAGCGGCGCGTACCCGACGTGTCGAAGTTGCCCTCGAGCGCGCGCGGGTCGTACCACGACGGCGGCAGCGAGATGACCTCGCCCGCGAACGCGCGCCGCACGAGCGCCGTGACGCCCTGGCGCTCCAGGATCACGTCGTCGAACACGCTGTACTCGGGCGGCGGCGGCGCGCCGAACAGCCGCCCGATCTCCGGGTTGGAGAACAGGACGTGACCGTCGGCCTTGAACACCTGAATGGCGAGCGGCGCGTGCTCGAGGAGGCCCTCGAGCAACGAAGACAGGTCGTCGAGACCCGCGAGCTTCTCGCCGATGCCGCTCACCCCAGCGGCTCGTCGCACTCGGCTTTGACGACGTCGTCGAGCGTCTCGCGCCGCGCGACGAGCGTCGTCTTGCCCTCGTCCCACCAGACCTGCGGCGCGCGGCCGATCGACACGTAGTTCGAGCTCATGGCGGCGCCGTACGCGCCCGCGTCGTGCAGCACGAGCAGGTCGCCGATCTCGGGCCGCGGGAGTGGGCGCGGATCGAGCAGCTCGCGATCGTCGCGCGTGAAGACGTCGCCGCTCTCGCACAGAGGGCCCGCGACCACGAAAGGTTCGGGCGCGCGCGCCGCGCCCCTCCCCACGATCGAGATGTGGTGGTACGAGCCGTACATCGCCGGCCGGATCAGATCGTTGAAGCCGGCGTCGACCATGATGAACTCGTGGCCGGGGCCCTTGGCGTTGGCGTTCGTCTTCTTGAGGTCCTTGACGCGCGCGACGAGCACGCTGGCGGCCGCGACGGGGTAACGCCCCGGCTCGATCTCGATGCGCACGGGCTTCTTGGCGATCTTGGCCAGACGCTCGGCCGCCTCGACGAGCACGGGCCGATACCAAGCCAGGTCGTACTTGGGCGCGCCTGGACGATACGGATGCGGCAGCCCGCCGCCCAAGTTGACGGCCTCGACGTCGGGGAACTCGGGCAACAGCGCCGCGTAGACGTCGACGAGCTTGCGCATGTTCTCGTCGAACTCGCGCACCTGCGGGCCCGTGCCGATGTGCGCGTGCAGCGACGTGATGGGCAGCTTCGCGGCCGCGGCGCGCGCGCGCAGCTCCGCGAGCGACTCGTGCCACACGCCGTGCTTCGACGAAGGGCCGCCCGTGTCGCACGACTGCACGTGGCCGTGGCCGAAGCCGGGGTTCACGCGCAGCGCGATCGGGCCTCGGTACCCCGCGCCGCGCAGCTCATCTATCATCCCGGGCGAGCCGACGTTCGGGAGCACGCCGTGCTCGAGCACGGCCGTGAGCGCATTGTCGCGCAAGACGTCGACGGTGAGCATGACCACGGGCGGCGCCGCGCCCATGGGGAAGCCGGCGCGCCGCGCGCGCATGACCTCGTTGCCGCTCACGGCGTCGATCCACAAACCCGCGGCGCGCACCGTCTCGAGCACCTTCCACCCCGAGTTCGCCTTCATGGCGTAACGCGCCTGCAGCGCGGGCCCGTCGGTGAGCGCCGCCAAACGCGAAAGACGCCGGCGTATCTCGCCGGCGTCGGTCAGGTAGAACGGCGTGCCGACTTGGTTGGCGAGCTTTTCGAGCGGGTAGCGATCGAGATCGAGCGAAGGCATGGAGGGCGACTATAGCCAAAACGGCGCCGGCTCGTCAGCGCGGCGCGCGCGGGCCGCGGCGCGCGCGGCCACCCTCGTCCTCCTCGACGAGCACCGGATCGATGAGCAGCGCGCGCCCGACGCGCTGGACGCGGAAGTGGGCGACGAAGCTCTCGGGCGCGTGGCGCTCCATGGGCCGCGCGCACGTGTCGCACGGCGGCGCGCGCTCGAGGCAGGGCGCGCACAGGTACTCGCCGCGTTTGACCTCGAGCTCGTAGCGAAGGCGATCCGGTCCTTTGAGGCGCGGGATGACGTCGGCGCAAAACCCGGGGTACTCCGTCGCGCAGCAGCTGCAGCGCCGCAAGACCAGGTGACCCTCGAGCCGTTCGAGCTGGCTGCGGAAGCCCGTCGGCACGACGCCCGTGCCCGTGCACACGGGGCACGGCTCCTCGAGGCTGCGGATGATCGCCTTGCGGATGAAGTCCGAGGCGTTCGGCATCGCGTTCAACGCCTCGACCATCGCCGGGTCGGCGCGGAACGCGAACACGCGGCCCGTCGCGCGACCGCCTTTGCCGCCGTCCCTCGACGGGCGCGCGTCCAGATCGGTTCGCCGCGGGCGCGACATGAGCGTATCTTACCGCCATGCGGGGAATTCTCGGGAGTTGGTTGGTCGTCGTGACGTTCTTCGCCGTGGTCGGCGCCGCTGGCCCGGCCGCCGCCAAGTCGCCCAAAGGCGCCCCGAAGTCCGGCGCGCAGGCGACGCCGGCGCCCGCGACCGGCAAGGACGTCAACGCCTGCGGCTGTTACAAGGACGCCAACGGCGCGTGCCTGTGCGCCAAGAAGGGCAAATGCGGCTGCGAGGGCGACTGCGAGCCCAAAGGCTGCGAAGAGAAGCGGCAAAAAGAGATGGAAAAGGAAATGGCCGCCGAAGAGAAGAAGGCCGCCGAAGCCGACAAGAAGCAGCGCGAATCCGGCGGGGACAAGTCGGAGGCACCGCCCCCCAAGAAGAAGACCGACGGGCTCGGTCAGTAGCTCGTCAACGACCTGCACGAACGATCGTTCGCGCGCGCTCTCGACATTGCGGCGGGGCCTCGTTTACAGTGGCCGCGGCGCAGCTCTGCGCTGGGCTCGTGGGAGACCCGGCGGAACGTGTCGCCGCACACGCCGAACCCGGATTCCCCCCTAATGAAACGAACACTTCGGCTTCTTGGTTTGCTTGGGCTCGTGCTCTTGCCGGCGCAGGCCGCGCACGCGAAGACCAAGGCGCAGCTGCTGGGTACGTTGGCGAAGGGCACGTTGAACAACGTACTCGGCAACGAGATCAGCTCGGCGCTCACCAACCTCGGTGTGTTCGACATGCTGGGGCTCGGCGGCGGCACCGACCCGGTGCTCGACGCCAAGCTCGACCAGATCATCATGCAGCTGCAGGTCGTGCAGGCCGACATCACCGACCTCAAGATGGACGTCGCGACGCTCACGAACACCGTCGTCGCGCAGGCGCAGATGGTGCAGCTGCAGACGCTCATCCACGACATGGACGACGCGCAGAACCGCGTCACGATGTGCGCGCAGCAGGTCGCGCTCGTCGCGCAGGCGCGCGGCACCGACGCGACCGACGCGCAGATACACGACTTCGCGCTGCAGATGGTTGGCCGCCAGGCGGGCCCCTGTGACCTGAGCGCACAGTTCTCGATCATCCACGACCGCATCGTGACCGACCAGACGCTCGGCTCGGCGGAGAGCGCGTTCTATTCGTTGCTCGCGCAGGTCGCCTACAACAGCAACCCCCGCGTGCCGTTCGAGCAGATCGCGAGCCACTTCATCCAGTACTCGATCACGCAGCGCGAGGCGCTCGAGCTCGTGCGCGGCGCGTATTCGGCGCTGGGCGAGGCCGACAACCTTCAGACGGTCTTCACGACGCCGCCGAACAACTTCCTCGCAAAGCTGCGCGACGAGGAGGTCGCCTTCCTGCAGGGCGCCGACGCGTACATCTCGGCGGGCTCGCCGCCCTACGACACGTCGCCCGCGGCGCTCGCCGACGCGATCGTGCAGCGCCTCGAGGGCGTCTCGCGCGAGGCGACCACGTACTCGCTCTCGATCCGCGACGACGCCGGTGACCTGACACCGCTGCTCGTCGCCTCGGGCACGGACGCGACGCGCCCCATGCTCGCGATGGGCGACACCGTCGCGGGCGCCGTCTCGACCTACTATGGGATGAAGAACACGCCCATCACGGTCGGGCTCGGCTCGTGCCTCGCGTCGCCGCCGCAGGACGGCTTCGCCTACGTGCGGCCCACCGGCGGCACGGGCGGCGGCTTCAAGCTCGGCTCGAGCTGCACGGTCCACATCGAGCGGCACCTGCTGAAGAACGTCCCGGCGGACGTCGCGGGCACGTGGACCGTCAACGGCCGCAACGGCGCCGTCGCCGTGGGCGCCCCCGCGCTGCTCAACGCCGCGACGCTCGCGACCGAGACGGCCGACGAGGCCCTCGCGCTCGCGGGCGACTCGGGCGGGCGCGGCTCGGGCGCGTCGGCGTTCACGCTCGTCGCCGACGCGACCGACCCGAGCACGGTCTCGCTCGCGATCGACCTGCCCGGTCAGCCCATGACGCTCGTGCGCGCCGGCACGAAGCACGCCTTCGTTGCTGGCGCCGCGGGCGACGTCGCCAAGTTCACGCGCGTGCCGTTCGGCCCGCGCTACCCCGATCGCTACGCGCTCATGTCGGGCACGCAGTACCTCTGGATCGGCACCGACGGCTTCGCGGCGCTGTCGGACACGGAGACGTGGTTCGATTTCCAGCGCACGGCCGACGGGCACACCGAGCTCGTCTACGACGGCGGCGTCGTCTACGTCGACGCGCAGTACATCCAGGTCTTCCACGGCGAGTCGCCCGACGACGTGTGGGCCACGGCGCCCAACCTCGCCGTCGGCACGGCGGCCATCAACCAGTGGGCGCTGCCCGACGACAACGTGCCGCGCGTGCGGCCGGGCACGTCGTTGCAGATCTACCCGCCGTGTCTCAACGGCGCGGGCCTCGGCACGAACGCGAGCTACAGCTTCGGCCTCGGGCCGACGCTGCCGTCGAGCGAGTGCAGCGACAACGGCCTCGCCTACGTCGCCTATTGGGCGAAGTTTACGAACGAGGACGACAAGGACCGCACCTTCCGGCTCACCCTCACGGGACAGGCCGACCTCGGGACGGGGCAATCGATCGGGTACGCGGGCATCCACTGCTTCATCCCGGGGATCGGCTCGCCCGACGATCACCTCGACACCGATCTGCCGCAGGTCACGACGGCGATGCCGAGCAAGAGCACGACGCCTCAGGTCTTCGATCCGTCGAACCGCAACGTCACCGTGCCCGCGCACGGCTCGCTGTCCGTCGACTGCCAGATCCTCGACGCGCGCGGGCTCACGCCCGCGCGCATGACGTTCACCCAATTCATCGTCCAGCCGTGCAAGGGCTCGGCGGGCGGCACGTGCGGGAGCTATCCGTGAAGACGAACAGGACCATGACGATGTCGAGGGCGGCGCTCGGGTTGGCGCTGGCGCTCGCGGCGTGCAGCAACAGCTCGAAGGTCGTGGGTGGCGGGGGCGGAAGCTCGGGGTCGGGCGGCGGCGCCGGCACGGGCGGCGCGGCGGCGGCCTTCACAACGTTCCAGGCGGCCGACCTCGTGATCGGCCAGGCCGACTTCACGAGCAACGGCGCGCCCGCGGCGCCGAGCGCGAGCGCGACCGACTACACGCCCGGCAGCGCGGCCTTCGACGGCACGCGCCTCTTCCTGCCCGACACCTACGCGCAGCGCGCGCTCGGCTTCTCGGCGCTGCCGACGGCCAACGGCGCCGCAGCCGTCGTCGTCCTCGGCCAGGCGGCCGCGACGACGAAGGCGCCGGGCGCGACGCTCGCGGCCTTTTACCTGCCGCAGTCGCTCCACAGCGACGGGACGACGCTCGCCGTCGCCGACGCCGGCAACCACCGGGTGCTGCTGCTCCCTACGACGTCGACGAGCGGCGCCGCCGCGAGCGTCGTCGTCGGCTGGGCCGACGGCTCGACGCCCGCGTCCGGCTGCGCCGCCGATCGCCTGCGGTCGCCCGCGAGCGCGTTCATCGCGGGCGGCAAGCTCTTCGTCGCCGATCGCGGCAACAACCGCGTCCTCGTGTGGAACACGGTGCCGACGGCGGCCGGCGTCGCCGCCGATCTCGCGCTCGGCCAGTCGAGCCTCACGTCGTGCGTCGCCAACGATTCGCTGCGCAACGGCACCGTGGGCCTGCGCTCGGCCTCGACGCTGCAGGGCCCGTCCGACGTGTGGAGCGACGGCACGCGCGTGATGGTCGTCGATCGCGGCAACAACCGCGTCCTCGTGTGGTCGAAGCTGCCCGCCGCGAGCGGCGGCGCGGCGGACCTCGTCGTCGGGCAGATCGCGTTCAGCGCGGCGCGCGACGACGCCTCGGCGAGCACGCTGCTACAGCCGGGCGCGCTCGCGAGCGACGGCAAGCGCCTCTTCGTCGCCGACGCGGGCCACAACCGCGTGCTCGGCTGGAACGCGCTCCCCACGGCCAACGGCGCCGCCGCCGACGTCGTCCTCGGCCAGGGCGACTTCAAGCACGTCTCGGCCAACGACGACGCGCAAGCCGGCAAGGACGGCGCGGCGCCGACGGCGCGCACGCTCGCCTTCCCCAGCGGCGTCACGCTCGCCGGCAGCGCCCTCGTCGTGAGCGACACGCTCAACCGCCGCGCGCTCGTGTTCAAAGCTCACTGATCTGACTGGCTACGGGCCAACCGGCTGCGCTTCGCGCCGTAGGCGAAGTAGATCACGAGGCCGACGGCGAGCCAGATCGCGAAGCGCCACCAGTTCGTCGACGGCAGGCCCGCCATGAGCGCGAGGCACGACGCCGCCGCGAGCGCGGGCGTCACGGGGTAACCCGGGCAGCGGAACGGGCGCGCGCGCTCGGGCTCGCGGATGCGCAGCGCGATCACGCCGAGCGCGACGAGCAAGAACGCGAACAGCGTCCCGATGTTCGTGAGCTCGAGGGCCTGGTCCTGCGTGAGGAACGTCGGGGCGAGCCCCACGAAGAGGCCGGTCAGCTTCGTGCCGAGCGCCGGCGTGCGAAAACGCCCGTGCACGCGCGCGAACGCCGGCGGCAAGAGACCGTCGCGCGCCATCGCGTAGAGGATGCGCGGCTGGCCCATCTGGAACACGAGCAGCACGGCCGTGACGGCGACGACCGCGCCGAGCGACATGAGCGTCGCCGCGCGATCGAGCCCCGCGACGCGCAGCGCGTGCGCGAGGGGATCGCCCGTCGCGAGCGCGCTCGACGGCACGAGGCCCGTCATGACGACGCTGACGGCGACGTAGAGGACGGTGCAGATGCCGAGCGACCACAGCATGCCGCGCGGCAGATCGCGCTGCGGCGTGCGCGTCTCTTCGCCCAGCGTCGAGACGGCGTCGAAGCCGATGTACGAGAAGAACGCGAGCGACGCGCCCGACCACACGCCGCGGAAGCCGTGCGGCGCGAACGGGTGCCAGTGCGCCGGCTCGACGTGCGCCGCGCCGATCGCGACGAACGCCACGACGAGCACGAGCTTGAACGCCACCATGAGCGCGTTGGCGCGCGCGCTCTCGCGCACGCCGCGCACGAGCAGCGCCGTGAGCGCCGCGACGACCAGCGCCGCCGGCAAGTTGAACCCCACGACGAGGTCGCCCCACGGCGCGTGGAGCACGGGCGCGATCGCGCGCAGCGCCGGATCGTGCGCGACGGTTTGGAGGTCCGTCGCCATCCACGCGGGGAACTCGACGCCGAAGGCGCCGCGCAGGAACGACTGCAGGTAGTCGGCCCAGCTTTGGGCGCAGTAGATGTTGCCGACGGCGTACTCGATGATGAGGTCCCAGCCGATGATCCACGCGAACACCTCGCCCAGCGCGACGTAGGCGTAGGTGTAGGCGCTGCCCGCGACCGGCACCATCGACGCGATCTCGGCGTAGCAGAGCGCGCACAGCCCGCACGCGAACGCCGTCAGCAGGTACGACAGCACGAGCGCCGGCCCCGCGCCGGGGTGGGTCGCGCTGCCCGCCGCCATCTCGCCGACGCTGGAGAAGATGCCCGCGCCCACGATGGCGCCCACGCCGAGCAACGTGAGATCGAGCGCTCCCAGCGAGCGCCGCAGCCCGCGCGCGTCGCCTTCACCCGTCGCCTCCGCGCCGCCGTCGGCGGGTTTTCGCCGAAGCAACGAGGCGACGTCCAAGCCCACGCTTCGACGCTGCCGGTGGACGCGCGGCCCGTCAAGCGGCTAGTGTCGCGAAGACGATGGGACTTTCGGGGCGTGGCGTCCTCTTCGCGCTGCTCGCGGTCGTGGGCGCGGCCTTCGTCGCGGCTTGGGCGCGCGAAGCCAAACGGGCCCGGGCGCCGGGCGCCCCCGTGTGGCCGACGCCGCTCCACCTCGTCATCGGCTTCGTGACCGACTTCCTCGACACGCTCGGCATCGGCTCGTTCGCGTCGACGACGTCGATGTTCAAGCTCGGGCGCGTCGTCGACGACGAGGACATCCCCGGCACGCTCAACGTCGGCCACTCGGTGCCCACCTTCGCCGAGGCGATCATCTTCATCCTCGTCGTCGACGTCGAGATGACGACGCTGCTGACGATGATCGCCGCCGCCGTCGCGGGCGCGTGGCTCGGCGCGGGCGTCGTGTCGAGCTGGTCGCGCCGCCGCGTGCAGCTCGGCATGGGCGTGCTCCTGATCGTCGCCGCCGCGATCATCGTCCTGCGGCTCACGAAGACGATCCCGGGCGGCGGCGACGCGCTCGGCCTGTCGGGCGCGCGCCTCGTCGCCGGCCTCGTCGGCAACTTCATCCTGGGCGCGCTCATGACGTTGGGCATCGGCCTCTACGCGCCGTGCATGATCCTCGTGTCGTTCCTCGGCATGAACGACGTCACGGCGTTCCCCATCATGATGGGCTCGTGCGCGTTCCTCATGCCGGCCGCCGGCATCCGCTTCATTCGCTCGGGCCGCTACGACCTGCGCGCGTCGCTGGGCCTCACGCTCGCGGGCACGCCCGCGGCGATCCTCGCGGGCCTCGTCGTCAAGTCGCTCCCGCTCGGCGTCGTCAAATGGCTCGTCGTCGGCGTCGTCGTCTACACGGCCGTCGCCATGCTCCGCTCGTCCCGCGCTTCCGCCCCCGGAAAGGTCATGGAACCCGATGCCCGGTAACCCGCTCTTCGCCACCAAGTCCGTCGACAAGCTGCGCGCCGAGGCCGACGTCGCCCACGGCCTCAAACGCACGCTCGGCCCCGCCGATCTCGTCATGCTCGGCATCGGCGCCATCATCGGCGCCGGCCTCTTCGTGCGCACGGCCGCCGCCGCCGCCAACAACGCCGGTCCGTCGGTGACGCTCGGGTTCATCGTCGCCTCCGTCGGCAGCGCCTTCGCGGGCCTCTGCTACGCCGAGATGGCGTCGATGATCCCCATCGCCGGCAGCGCCTACACGTACACCTACGCGACGATGGGCGAGCTCATCGCCTGGATCATCGGGTGGGATCTCATCCTCGAGTACGCCATCGGCGCCGCGACCGTGGGCATCGCCTGGAGCGAGTACCTCAACAAGTTCCTCGGCTACTTCGGCGTCGCCGTGCCCTACGCGTGGTCGCACTCGCCGTTCGAGACGCTCGTCGACGCGAGCGGCGCCGTCACGGCCCACGGCATCATGAACCTGCCGGCGCTCTTCATCGTCTCGGCCCTGACCTTGTTGCTGATTCGCGGCATCCGCGAGTCGGCCGTCGTCAACGGCATCATCGTCATCACGAAGGTCGCGATCGTCATCCTCTTCATCGCGCTCGGCTGGGGGTTCATCAACCCGGCCAATCACGTGCCGTACATCCCGCCGCCCTCGACGTTCGTCGACGGCCACGGCATCTCCCACAACTACGGCGGCCTGCTCGGCATCCTGGGCGCGGGCGGCGTCGTGTTCTTCGCCTTCGTCGGCTTCGACGCCGTGTCGACGGCGGCGCAAGAGTCGCGGCAGCCGAAGCGCGACATGCCCATCGGCATCCTCGGCTCGCTCGTGATCTGCACGGTGCTCTACATCTTGTTCGCGCACGTGCTCACGGGCGTCGCCTCGGTGAACGACTTCCGCACGCAGGGCAAGGAGGCGTCGGTCGTCTACGCCATCACGACGTACATGACGGGCTACGGCTGGCTCGGCAAGTTCGTGACCGTCGCGATCCTCGCCGGCTTCTCGTCGGTCATCCTCGTCATGCTGCTGGGCCAGTCGCGCGTGTTCTTCACGCTGTCGCACGACGGCCTCGTGCCCAAGGTCTTCTCCGACGTGCACCCGAAGTACGGCACGCCGTGGAAGACGAACCTCATCTTCCTGGCGTTCGTGGGCGCGTTCGCGGCGTTCGTCCCCGGCGACATCGTCGGCGACATGACGAGCATCGGGACGCTGTTCGCGTTCATCCTCGTGTGCCTCGGCGTGTGGATCCTGCGCGTGCGCCGGCCCGACCTACCGCGCGACTTCCGCACGCCGTTCGTGCCGCTGTTTCCGATCCTCGGCGTCGTCGTGTGCGCGTCGATGATCTTCGGCCTCGGCGTCGCCAACTGGCTGCGCCTCGGCGTGTGGCTCGTGATCGGCCTCGTTATCTACGCCGCCTACGGGCGGAAGCACTCGAAACTGCGTGCCGCGTCGGCGATGAATCAGCCTGAGCTATGACGCGCGGGATGTGGAACGTCGCGCGCAGCACGCGGCCCGGCAGAGCCGCCGACATCTTCCAGCCGCGGATCGCCTGAACGGCGCACGTCGCGGCGCCCTCGTCGAGGGCCGCCGGCGCCGCGAGGCCCACCGAGCCGGGAAATCCGTTGGGCTCGATGTACATGATCGCGGCGACGTCGTCCTTCGCGAGCGGGCCGCACGACGCGAGCTGCGGCAGGAACGCCGCGACGTCGCGATCGATCTTGAGGCCGTCGATGTCGAGCACGGGCATCGCGTTCGTCGAGCGAAACTCGATCGGATAGTCGAAGGTCGTCGAGCGGTGGCCGCTGGGCGCGTCGAAGACGACGTGGCGGCCGATGTCGACGACGCATCGCTCGACGGCGTAGTTGCCCAGCGTCGACTCGGTGACGAGCACGTCGTCGACGCGTCCGTCGCCCGCGACCATGAAGCGCAGCAGCACGCGACCGCCCGCGTACTCCTGCGCCTTGCCCGCGCGCTCGTAGCACGCGCGCACGTCGTCGAGGCGCGCCTGCAGCGTGTCCTCGACGTCGGCCGTCTCGAGCACGCCCATCTGGTTATCGACGCTCATGCCCGGCGACGGATCGGCGCTGGCCCGCACGCCCCCGCGCGAGCCTTCGGACGCGCTCCAAACGCCATGGCCGCTCTGCGACGACGAAGAGCGCTTCGCCCCTTCGTCGCTCGCGCAACCGACGAGGCCGACGCCGAGCGACGCGAGAGCTACGAACGAGAGCTGCTTGAGCATGCGGTGGATGAGAGCCATTCGGGAGCCGGCGTCGTCAAAACTCCACCCACCATCGACCGAACCCGAGACGCCTTGAACGGACACCGGCCGCGCCCAAAAGTTCCACGTTTCCGAAAAATTGACCTGCGCGTGTGGCGCAACCACGGTTGCGCAACCCCTGACGATCGGGCTCGCTCGCTGCCGCTCGCATCGCGGTGCACGCCGTAACGGGCTCGCTTGCTGCGCAAGCATAGCGGCTCGTCTCCGGTCGCTGGGCTGGAGGGGTTTGGTGATGCGGTTGGGCTCCGCGGCTCGGGCGGGCCCGGCACGGCGCCAGCGGGTGTGAGGTCGAAAGGGCCCTGGAAGCTCCGCCCAACCGCATCGCCAAACCCCTCCGCCCTCGCTTTCTACGTCTCACCTTCGAAGGCCAGACCTGTCGTCCATCCACCTTGGTCGACCGCGATGTCGTCGCTCGTCCGAGGAGCCAGCTTCGAC
>DASZRT010000134.1:0-17259 GCA_035549075.1 Polyangia bacterium
GGGGGCGGGCCGCCCCCCCCCCACGGACCCACCCCGGTTGCTGATGCGAACCGCGCGGGCGAAGCCCGCGTTCCCGCGGGCTTGGAGCCGCTCGCTGCGCTCGCTCGAAGGCGCGAGCCAAAAGCGGGCGGGCGCCGCGGACTGGGCGGGCCTATAATTGGGCCATGCAGCAGCTGCTGGAGCGCCTCAATGGGATCGGGTTCGAGCGGACGCGGCGGGCGGTGGCGGCGCTCGTGATGAGCTTGTTCGTCTCGCTCTACTTGGCGCTGGCCTTCCTCTTGTTCGTCAACGGGCAGGAGATGTGGGTGCCGGCGTTCATCGGGCTCGCCGTCTGCTACGGCGTCGCGTTCATGGGCGTCGCGGCCGAGTGGTTCTGGGGGCGCTGGTTCGCGGCCGGCCTGGGGTGGTCCGGCTTCGGCATCGCGGTCGCCTCGATGGTCATGAGCGGCCAGTGGAACCCGGTCCTGGCCGTCTTCGGCGGCATGCACGGCCTCGTCGTCCTCGCGCTCGCCGGCCAGAAGATGGTCGCGCGCTACGACGACCAGCCCACTTGGCGCGAGCGTTACGGCATGGACGAGTTCGGCGTCGCGCGCCTCCGCAAGACGGTGACCCGCACGTCGGCGTCGCTCCCCAGCGTCATCCTCTGGGCCCTCGGCCCCAAGGATCCGGGGCAGGGGATGCTCGCGCTCGGGCTCGCGCTCGCCGCCGGCTTCCTCGCGATCGGCGGCCTCCGCGGCATCACGCGCCTGCGCACGTGGGGCGTGCTGTCGCTCGCCGGCGCGGCGGCGCTCTTCGCCGCCGCCGGCCCCCACTCGTTCCCGCACCACGTGATCGCCGCGCCGATTCGCCCCGAGCTCGCGCTCGCGCTCCTCGCCGCCGCGGTCCTGCCGTTCGCGGGACCGCTCGTGCACCACCTTCGCGGTCGTCGCTGAACCGATTCAGCGACGGGAGGCGCGGCTTTGCCGCGCCGGCGGCGTCTAGCCGTTCTGCGAGGGGGCTCGTGGGGGAGTCGAAGGCTCCCCCACGGTGATTCGCATCCCGTAGAACGAGCGCCACACGAAGACAATCGAGATCAGGAAGAAGACGGCGGCGAGGGCGGTCGACGTCGCGTGTGACAGACCGACGGCCAGCTCGACGGCCAGCAGGCCGAAGAGGGTGGTGAACTTGATCACCGGGTTCATGGCGACCGACGACGTGTCCTTGAAGGGATCGCCCACGGTGTCGCCCACGACGGTCGCGGCGTGGAGCGGCGTGCCTTTCTCTTTGAGGTCGACCTCGACGAGCTTCTTGGCGTTGTCCCAGGCGCCGCCGGCGTTGGCCATGAAGATGGCCTGGAACAGCCCGAAGAGCGCGATCGAGATCAGGTAGCCGATGAAGAAGTACGGCTCGAGGCAGGCGAAGGCCAGCGTCGAGAAGAAGACGGTCAAGAAGATGTTGAACATGCCCTTCTGGGCATATTGCGTGCAGATCTCGACGACCTTCTTGCTGTCGCTGATCGAGGCCTTCTCGCCGCCGCCTTCGAGCTTGATGTTCTGCTTGATGAACTCGACGGCGCGGTAGGCCCCCGTGCTCACGGCCTGCGTCGATGCGCCCGTGAACCAGTAGATGACGGCGCCGCCCGTGATGAGGCCCAGCAGGAAAGGCGGGTGGAGCATCGACAGCTTGTCGAGGTCGACGGTGAGCCCCTGCGTGAGCGACATGATGATCGAGAAGATCATCGTCGTCGCGCCGACGACGGCCGTGCCGATGAGGACGGGCTTCGCCGTCGCCTTGAACGTGTTGCCGGCGCCGTCGTTCTCTTCGAGCAGGTGCTTGGCGCGCTCGAAGTTCACGTCCCAGCCGTAGGTCTTCTTGATCTCCTCTTTGACGTTCGGCACGGACTCGATGACCGACAGCTCGTAGACCGACTGCGCGTTGTCGGTGACGGGGCCGTACGAGTCGACGGCGATCGTCACGGGGCCCATGCCCAGGAAGCCGAACGCGACGAGGCCGAAGGCGAACACGGCGGGCGCCTTCATGACGTCGCCGAGGCCTCCCTGGCTCACGCCGTAGGCGATGCCCATGAGCGCGACGAACACGATGCCCATCCAGTAGGCGCTGAAGTTGCCGGCCGTGAGGCCCGACAGGATGTTGAGCGACGCGCCGCCTTCCCGCGAGGCCGTGACGACCTCTTTGACGTGCTTCGACGACGTCGAGGTGAAGACCTTGATCATCTCGGGGATGATCGCGCCCGCGAGCGTGCCGCAGGTGATGATGGTCGAGAGCTTCCACCACAGCGACTCGTCGCCGCCGGCGCCCAAGCGCGGGATCAGCAAGTACGAGACGACGTAGGTCGTCGCGACCGAGACGAGCGACGTCACCCACACGAGCTGCGTGAGGGGCGACTCGAAGTTCATCTTCTCGGCGTTGCCGTAGCGGCCTTTGACGATCGCCTCGTTGAACAGGTACGAGATGCCGCTCGCGACGATCATCATGACGCGCATCGCGAAGATCCACACGAGCAGCTGCACCTGGGCGTCGGCGTCGGTCACGGCCAGCAGAATGAAGGTGATGAGCGCGACGCCCGTGACGCCGTAGGTCTCGAAGCCGTCGGCCGACGGACCGACCGAGTCGCCGGCGTTGTCGCCCGTGCAGTCGGCGATGACGCCCGGGTTGCGCGCGTCGTCCTCCTTGATGTTGAAGACGATCTTCATGAGGTCGGACCCGATGTCGGCGATCTTCGTGAAGATGCCGCCCGCGATGCGCAGCGCCGACGCGCCCAGCGACTCGCCGATCGCGAACCCGATGAAGCACGAGCCGGCGTAGTCACGCGGCAGGAAGAGGAGAATGCACAACATCATCAAGAGCTCGACGCTGATGAGCAGCATGCCGATGCTCATGCCGGCCTTGAGCGGGATGGCGTAGCAGGGGTACGGCTTGCCCTTGAGGCTCGCGAAGGCCGTCCGCGAGTTCGCGAACGTGTTGATGCGGATGCCGAACCACGCGACCCCATAGCTGCCCCCGATGCCGATGAGGCTGAACACCAGGATGATGACGACCTTGAGCGGCTCGAAGTGGCGGAGCGCGCCGAAGTAGATCGCGATGACGGCGCCGATGAAGACCTCGAGCAGCAGGATGAACTTGCCCTGCGTCACGAGGTACGTCTTGCACGTCTCGTAGATGAGCTCCGAGATCTCGAGCATCGACTTGTGGACGGGCAGGGCGCGCAGCTGGCGGAAGATCACGAGGCCGAAGGCGAGGCCCAACAGGCACACGACGAGCCCGCCTTTGAGCAGCGAGCTACCAGGCAACGACCCGAGGAACTGCACCTGGCCGAGGTCGGGCAGGATGAGGTTCGCCTCGCCGCCTTCGTGCGTGGCGGCCGCGGCGGGCGCGCCACCCTCCGGGTCGACGACGACGCCGGCGAGGGCAGGGGCGGCCGCGAGCAACAGCGCCGCCAGAGTCAGCCACGGCGCGATGGAGGCCGTCACGGACGCAGAAGAAAAGAAGAGAGGCCGGGGACGACGATCGGGTCGGGGCATATCCGGTTGTCTCCTAGCAGGGTTGTCTGATGCCGCGCAGCGAGTGTCGCCGCGATGCGAGCGCCAGGAAACAAAAAAGGCGCTCCGAAGAGCGCCTTTTTCAGGTGAAACGAAGGACGTGAACCGAGGGTTTACGTCTGCTCGACTTCTACTCGCCTTCTACTCGCCTTCTACTCGCCCTTCGCCTTCAAGACGAGCAAGCGGTAGTTCGCGTAACCAGCCTGGCCGCAGGAATATATGATCTCCGTCAGCAAGCGGTAGGGCGTCGTCTGGTCGGCGACGACCATCAGCTGCCCTTCGAACTTCTGCCCCGTCAGCTCGGCCACCTTCTTCTCGCGCTTGGCGTGCTTCTCGAGGATCTCGACGAGCGGCGTGATGTAGTAGCCGTTCTCGCCGTCGCGCTTGACCGTCGGGTCGACCTTGCCCTGGTTCACGGGGGCGATCGCGTCACCTTCGACGAGGATGACCTTCTTGGTCACCGTGACGGTGAGCGCCAGCTTCATCTTGAGCTGCGTCTCCGACTTCGGGACCTGGAGGTTCTGGTCGAACGTGATCGTCGACGTGCTCGACGTGAATGACTTCAGAAGGAAGACCAGGATGATGGTCATCATGTCCATCATCGGGGTGATGTTGAGGTCTTTGATGACCTCGGGCTCCTCGAGCTTGCGGGCAAAAGACCGGATGGCCTTCTTGCCCTCGAGCCGAGAGATGATGTTCGGGTTCTCTTCTTCGTGATGTTCAGACATCAGAGAATCCCTGCCGCGAAGGCGACGTCGGGGAAGAGGATCTTCCCTTCCTCGGTCGTTCGCATGGCGTCGAGGGTGGCGACCACGATGTCGTAGGGCACGTTGGCGTCGGCGCTGAAGTTCGCCTTCGTCTCCGTGGCGTTGTCAGGCGCGCTCTTGATCTCCTTGAGCTTCGCCGTGAGCGACGCGTAGTCGTATTGGCCGTTCGGCTTCTTGGGAACGATCGGGAGAACACCGCCCGAAGCCGCGATCGTGAAGCCGCTCGCGCCGACCGAAACGGTCAGGTTCAACGGCGGCTTCGGCGGCGGTTCGTCCGGGTTCGCCGAATCTCCACCGCCCGAAGAGATGCTCGGAACGGTGACGTTGATGTTCGCGAGCGAGACCTGGTTCACGACCGAAGCGAGCAGGAAGATGATGATGTTCGTGACGATGTCCATGTAGGGGACGAGGTTGAGCTCGCCCGCCTCGTCCTCGATCTCCTCGACGTGCTCGCGCATGCGGCGGCAGGCCGCCCGTACTTGACCTCTCGTCATTGGTCGCCTCGTTTCATCTGTCGTTTGTCAGATGGAACCGTGGTCGGCCGGCCCGTTAGGCCTTGGCGCCGCCCTGGGCCGACTCGGCGAGGAGGTTCTCGAGCTTGAGCGCGAAGCCTTCGAGGTCACCGACCTGCTTCTTCGAGGCCGACGAGAGGAAAGCGTGCGCGATGATGCAGCTGACGGCGATGCCGAGGCCGAGCGCCGTGTTGTTGAGAGCTTCCGAGATACCTTTGGCGAGGAGGGCGGAGCGCTCTTCCGGCTTGGCGGCCGCGACGGCGCCGAAGGCGCGGATGAGGCCGACGACGGTGCCGAGGAGGCCGACGAGCGTACCGATGTTGGCGATCGACCACAGGATCTGGACGCGCTTCTTCAGGAGCGGCGTCACGTCGACGAGCGTCTCTTCGATCGCCTGCGCGATCGCGATCTCGCCGCGGTGGACGCGCTGGAGGCCGGCGCGCGCGACCTGCGCGACAGGAGCCTCGGTCGCCGAGCAGAGCTTCACGGCGCGGTCGATGTTGTTCGCGAGGACGAGCTTCCGGATTTGCTCCAGGAAGGCCTTCGCGTTCACCGAACCCTTACCGAGGAAGAAGATGGCCCGGTCGATGATCATCGAGAGCGCGACGATCGCCGTGACCAGGTTCATGTACATCAGGGTGCCGCCTTCTTCGAGAAACTTGGCGAGTCCTTGCATCTCTTCTGTCTCCTCGCGGGCGCAACGGCGCCGCCATCGACTCAGGGTTGAAGTGAGCTTGGGGAACGAGCTGGATTGGGGTGGAAAGCTGCAGAACGGCGCTACCTTAGAAAGCAGGTAGCGGAAGGCGGACGGAACAACGGTGGCGCAATCTTATCGGTGTGGCGGATGGTGTCAAGCAAGCTCTCGAATCGGCTTCTTTGGCGCGAGCATTAGGAGAAAGCCGCATTTTTCGAACATTTCTTCTAACTGTCTTCTGACTCTCTTGGATTTCGTTTCGTCGTTGTCCGCGCTTGGTACCGCTCGCTCGATGTCATTTACGACTTCGGATGACTGTCCTCGGCCGGTTCGACGTGGATGACTACGTCGGATAGCTCCGGAAACTTTACCCGCAGCTCCGACTGCACCCGACGTGAGAGGGCGTGCGCGTCTTTGAGGCTCATCTCCGAAGCGACGCGGAGGTGAAGATCGAGCTCGACGGCGTGGTGAACCCCACGCGATCGAACGCGGTGAACGTCGCGCACGCCGGGCATGTCGCGCGCCACCTCGATGACGCCGCTCGGATCGAGGACGGCGGCGTCGATGAGGACCGGAACGTTCTCTCGGAAGACCTCCCAAGCCACGTGGCCCACCAAAAAGACCAGGAGCAGCGTGGCGACGCCGTCGGCCCAGCGGAGGCCGGCCCGGATGGCGATGAACGACACGAGCACGGCCGCCGAGGCGTAGAGGTCCGAGCGGGTGTGCTCGGCGTCGGCGTGGAGGAGCGAGCTCTTGAGGTCGTGGGCCTGGTGGTGCTCGTAGCGCGTGACGAAGAAGTTGATGATCATCGTGCCGACGACGATCGCGAAGCCCGCGGGGCCGATCTCGGGCGGCGCCGCGTGCCCGCGCAAGGAATCGATGGCCGCGAGGCCGAGCTCGAACATGCCGATCGAGATGAGGACGCCGATGCCGAGCGCCGCGATGATCTCCATCTTGCGGCGTCCGTAGGGGTGGCGCGCGTCGGCCGGGCGCCCCGACCAGTGCAGGCCGAGCAGCGCGAGCACGTTCCCCGAGGCGTCGAGGATCGAGTGCAGCGAGTCCGTCCCGAGCGACAGCGAGTGCGACCAGTAGCCATACCCGGCCTTGGCGCCCGCGACGATCGCGTTCAGGACCAGCGTGATGATGAAGACGCGGCGAACGGCCGCGATGCGCGTCGCGCCCGCGGTGCTCGCGACCTCGGGATCCAGACACTCACTAGAATTGCTCATCTGAGAAGCGCGCTCCACTCGCCGCCGTTTTGAAGCTGGGCGGTAGCGTACCGCGCCGGAAGGGCGTGAGGCGACTGCCAACCTCCGCCGGCGTCGCCGGCAGGCCCTTGTCGGGATCGGCGCGCACGAAGACCACGCCCGCGGGCGGTGTGAAGTCGCGCACAGGGAGGCCCTTCTCGGCTTCCTTCATGTACTGGAGCCAGATGGGCAGCGCGACCTGCCCGCCGGTCGCGTCGTGGGCGACGGGCTTGAAGTCGTCGCGCCCCACCCAAACGCCGCACAGAAGGTCGGGCGTGAACCCGAAGAACCAGGCGTCGCGGTAGTTGGTCGACGTGCCGGTCTTGCCGGCGGCGGGACGGCCCAGCTCGCGCGCCTTCTTGGCGGTGCCGATCTCGACGACGCCCTTCATGAGGTCGGTCACGATGTAAGCCGTCTCGGGCGAGAGACGCTGCGGGCGCGTCTTCGGCGTGACGTGCTCTTCGAGCGTGTGCCCGTCGGCGTCGGCGATCTTGGTGATGAAGACGGGCGTGACCTCTTGGCCGCCGGCGGGGAAGGTCGCGATGCCGTAGGCCACCTCTTCGAGGGTGAGGTCGGCCGTGCCGAGCGCGAGCGACAGCGCATGCGGCAGCTGCGAGCGAATGCCGAGCCTGCGCATCGTCTCGATGACCGAGTCGACGCCCATCTGCGCGACCAGCTGGGCCGAGACGGTGTTGACGCTCTTCGCGATCGCCGTGCGCAACGTGAGCGGCCCGAGGTAGTCGCGCTTGTAGTTGTGCGGCGCCCACACGCCCGAGGCCGTCTTGAACTTCACGGGTGCGTCGTACTTGATGGTGAGCTCGTTCATGCCGTGGTCGATGGCCGTGGCGTAGATGAAGGGCTTCATCGCCGAGCCGATCTGCCGGTGCGCCTGCACGGCGCGGTTGAACTGGCTCTTGCCGTAGTCGTAGCCGCCCACCATCGAGACGAGGTGGCCGTTCGCCGGGTCGACGGCGATGAGCGCGCCCTGAATTTCGGGCGCGGCGGCGAGCGCGGCCACGAGGCGCGTGCCTTTGTGGCCGTCGGGGACAGAACGAAATCGAACGGGGAGCACGTCGCCGACCTCGACTTGGGCGGCGCGCGTCTCGGTCGCGGCGAGGCGCGCTTCGTCGGCGGGCTCGAGGCCGACGGACAACCCGCCCGAAGCGAGGACGACCTTCTTGCCGGCCGTCGTGACGACGGCGGCGTAGGTCGTGTCGGGATCGACGGGGAACGCGGGCGCCTCGGCGGCCTTCTTGCGCGCCTCCGCGTCGGCCTTGCGGCGCGCGACCCAAGCCTCGCCGACGACGTACCTCGCCATCGGCTCGGAGAGCCGCGCTTCGGCGCCGGGCTTGCTGGCGTCGATGAGCGCCGCCTGCGGCTCGGCGCCGCCCATCAACAAGTGATCGTCCTGCTCCTCGTCGTCGAGCAAGTAGCCGGTGGGGCCGAACGGGCGAGGGCGGCCGCGCAAGAGGCGGCGCCGCTGGTCGGCGTCGAGGTGGCCGATGGGGCCGCTGTATCCGATGCGCCGCTGCAGGTCTTCGAGGCCCGCGCGCAGCGCCGCCTCGGCGACGCGCTGCTTGCGCATGTCGAGCGTCGTCCGAATGTTCAGGCCACGCTGGAGCAGATCCTCGTCGCCGTAGTTGTCGGCGACGTAGCGGCGGATGGTCTCGACGAAGTAGGGCGCCGCGACGTTCGTGAGGCTGCGCTCGCGCGACACGAGCACGAGCGCCTCCTTTCGCGCGGCCTCCGCCTCGGCCGGCGTGAGGTAGCCGAGCTCCTGCATCTGATCGAGGACGTAGTGCTGCCGCGCCTGGGCCTTCCCGAAGTCGTGGAACGGCGTCGCGCGGCCCGGCGCCTTGGGCAGGCCGGCGAGCATGGCCGCCTCGGCCGGCGAGAGATCGGCCACGTCCTTGCCGAAGTAGGCGGCTGCCGCGGCGGCGACGCCGTAGGCGCCGTGACCGAGATAGACGTGGTTCAGGTAGATGCCGAGGATCTGGTCCTTCGTGAGCTTCTGCTCGATGCGGTGGGCCAGCATCGCCTCGCGCGCCTTGCGGGCCAGCGAGCGCTCCTGCCCGACGATGAGCAGCTTCGCGACCTGCTGCGTGATCGTCGACCCGCCCTGGACGACGTGGCCGGCGCGCAGGTTCGCCCAGGCGGCGCGCGCGATGCCCTGATAGTCGATGCCGCCATGGGTATAAAAGCGGTTGTCCTCGGCCGCGACAAAAGCGTGACGCAGGGTGAGCGGGATCTTCTCGATGGGCAGAAGGACGCGCTTCTCGACGTAGAACTGGCCGATGAGCTCGCCGTCGGCGCTCCAGACCTGGCTGGCGCGCAGCGGGCGGTAGTCCGTGACCATGTCGAGATGTGGCGGAAGGTCGGACTCGAACCGACGGTAGGCGCGAACGCCGACGATGGCGACGCCGATGCCGACCCCGAAGAAGGTGATGAGCCCGACGCGCAGCGCGACCCGAAAAACACGGCGGAAACTTGTCATTCGCGCGCGGGCCTGCACTATTCGTCTATGGGCCGCGCGCGCCTTTCCGTCAATTTTCTCGGGTTTTTTGTGCTTTTCGCGCTGCCCGCGACGCGTGCCTCGGCACACGCGCTCGAGGACGCGCCGCCGCCCGCGCCGGCCTCGACGACGACCACCACGCCGACGAGATCGTCGTTCACGATCGTTCCGTTCGCCAACGTCGACGGGCCGCGCACGCTCGACTTCTTGCAAGCCGGCCTGCCGGCGATCGTCGCCGAGCGGCTCGCGCGCCACCCGGCGCTGCGCTTCACGGGCGCCGAGACGCTGGTCGAGCGCGCCCGCCTCGACGAGACGCTCGCGCGCGCGGCGACGGCGGGCACGCGCTTCGTCGTCGCGGGCCGCTACGAGAAGCGGCCCAGCTGGAAGATCGCCGTCACCGTCGAGGTTTATTCGTCCGGGGCCGCGACGCCGACGCGGAAGCTCGGCGAGGCCCGTGTCGAGGATACGAAAGACGAGGTCGCGCGCTCGGCTTTGCGCGCGGCGATCGGCGCGCTCGAAGCCGCGGGCATTCCGACGTCACTCGAGGCGCGCGCGAAGATCGTCGAGCCGTTCGGGCGCGACAGCTACGCCTTCGTGCTCTACGGCCGCGGCGTCGCGCTGTACACGGGGCTCGATCAACCGTTCTCACCGACAGCGGCCGCGGCGTCTGGGAAAGGTCCGCCTCTGCGTCGCAAGGCGGCCGCCGCCGGCGCGTCGTCGCTCGCCAACGCCGAGCGCGCGCTCGTGCCCCTCGGCAAGTCGCTCGTGATCGATCCGCGCGTGCCCGAGGCGCGGCGCTACGTCGGCGTCGTCCACCTCGGCGCGGGCCGCCCGGGCCACGCGCGCGCCATGTGGAGCTACGCCGTCGACGTGCGGCCCGACTACACGGCCGCCGTCGCGGGCCTCGCGATGCTCGACCGCACCCAGGCGTTGCCCGAGGCGCGCGAGCGCTACGCGCGCGTGCTCGAGCTCGATCCCGACGACGTCGACGCGCGCCGCACCTACGGCGAGATCTTGTCGGAGGCGGGGCAGCTCGACGAGGCGCAGGCGCAGCTCGAGCGCGTCGTGGCCGTGAACGGCGGCGATCTGCGGGCGCGCCGCACGCTGGCCCTCGTCCTGGCCGCGCGCCACGCCGGCAACGAGCTGGCGGCCGAGCTCGCCGAGATCGTCCGCCTCGATCCCGAAGACCTCGACGCGCGCCTCGAGCTGGCCGCCGCGCACGCCAGCGTCGGCAACGTCCAGGCCGCGCTCGACGCCTACGAAGAGGTGCTGCGCCGCCGGCCCAAGAACCCGGTCGCGCTCAAGGCCGCGGCCGATCTGTACCGCACGAAGGGCGATCCCGCGAAGGCGTCGGCTTACTACGAGCGCATGCGCCGCCTCGCGCCCGAGGATCCGCGCCCCGTCTTCTTGCTGGGCACCTCGTACTTCGAGGCAGGGAAGCTCGACGCCGCCGAGCGCATGTTCACCGAGGGCGCGCGCTTCCCGGGCATGCTGGGCGACGCGTACTCGAACCTGGGCGCGATCGCCTACCGCCGCGGCCACGTGAAGGAGGCGCTGTGGTTCTTGTCGCGCGCGGCGCAGCGTCGGCCGGGGAAGGCCGGCGTCCGCTACAACTTCGCGCTCGCGCTCACGGCGGCGCAGCGCTTCGAAGACGCGCGCAAGGAAGCCGACGCCGCCGCGACGGCCGCGCCCGAGGACGCCGAGGTGCGCTTTCTGGTCGGCGTCGTCGCGCTTCGCGGCGGCCGGCTCGCCGACGCCGAGGCCGCCTTCCTAGAGGTCGTCCGCCTCGATCCCACGCACGCCGACGCGCGCCACAACCTGGCGCTCCTCGAAGGCCTGCACCCGTCGCGCGAGGGCTTCACGCCCATCGCGGGCGAAGGGCTTTAGTCGCCGCCGGGCGAGGGCGGCGCCGCGGCGGGCGCGGCGGCGGCGATGGGGTTGCCTTCGACGTCGCGCAGCTCGACGGGGGCGATCTTCTCGAGCTTGTCGCGCAGCGACTTCTCGTCGCCGACGACGACGATCGTCAGATTGTCGGGCGTGAGGATCTTGCGCGCGATGCGCCGGACGTCGTCCTTCGTGACGGCGGCGATCTTCTTCGTGTAGTCGGCGAGGTAGGTCGCCGGCAAGCCGTAGACGGCGACCTCGGCCAGCTGGGCCGCGACCGTGGCGCGCGTCGCGAAGCGCGCGGGGAACGACTTGATGACCTGGTCCTTGGCGCGCGACAGCTCGGCGTCGGTGACGTCGGCGTCGCGCATGCCGTTCATCTCTTTCAGGATCTCCTGCACCGACTCGGCCGTGTGCGCCGCCACGAACTCGCCGCCCGCCGAGAACGGTCCCGGCGTCTTGCGCATCTCGAAGCTCGAGCGCGCGCCGTAGGTCCACGCCTTGCCCTCGCGCAGGTTGAGGTCCAGCCGGTAGAAGGCGCCGCCCAGGATCATGTTCATGACGAGCGCCGGGAAGTAGTCGGGGCTCGTGCGCGCGAGGCCGAGCGCGCCCACGCGGATCGACGACTGCGGCGCGCCGGCCTTGTCGATGAGGAAGATGCGCGTCTTGGTCGCCGCGGGCGCGGGGGCCGGCAGCTTCGGCGCGGCCGCCTTGCGCGGCTTCCAGCCCTTGAACGCGGCCTCGAGCATCGGGCGCAGGCTCGCCTCGTCGACGTCGCCCGCGGCGATGAGCACGGCGTTGTCGGGCCGCCAGTACTTCTCGTACGTCGCGCGCAGCAGCGCGGGCGTCATCTTGTCGAGCGACGCCTCGACGCCCGTCTGCGGCCAGGCGTACGGGTGCTTCGGGCCGTAGAGCAGGCGCGCGAAGGCCAGCGTCGCCACCGTGGGCGGGCTGTCCTTGCGGCGCGTGATCGCCGTGCGCGTGTTGTCGCGCACGCGCGCGAGGTCGGCGTCCGCGAACGCGGGCGACGTCACGACGTCCGAATAGATCGCGAGCGCCGGGGCGAGGTTCTTCTTGAGCACCGACAGCGTCGCGCTCGACGAGTCCCAGCCGCTGCCGCCGCCCATCGCCGCGCCGAGAGACGCGAGCTGCTCGGCGATCTGCGGCGCCGTGCGCGTCTTCGTGCCCTCGTCCAGCATGCGGCGCGTGAGGTCGGCGAGGCCGGCGTGATCGGCGCCGTTGGTCGCGCCGCCCGACTTCACGACGAGGTTGAGCTCCACGAGGGGAAGCTCGTGAAACTCGGCCAGAAACACCTCGAGCCCGTTCTTGAGCCTGAAGCGCTTGAACGTGGGCACGGTGAAGCCGGGATCGGGCCCCGCGCCGGGCGGCGACTGGCGGAAAGGGGCGTCGGGCGTCTCGCGCGCAGGCTCCGGGGCGGGCGGCGGCGCCTCGACGGGTGTCGCCACCTGCACCGACGCGACGATCGGCGCGGCCGCGGGCGGCGGCGGGGGCGCCGAAGCGCACGCCGCGAGCGCCAACATCGAAACCAGTCCGATCGACTTGATCTCCACGGCCTTCACTTGCTCACCACCCGCCCCATGATGGGCGCGTCGGGGTTCGGCGCGACCGTGACGACGACGCGCGCGCCCGTCTTCAGGTAATCGCGCGCCGCGCGCTGGACGGCGGCGGCGTCGACGGCGCGGTACTTCGCGACGTCGGTGGCCAGATACCCCGGGTCGCCCGCGAAGTAGTTGTAGTGCTGAAGGCGATCGGCGCGCGACAACAGCGGCTCGAGCCCGCGGATGTTGTCGGACTCGATCTGGTTCTTGGCGCGCGCGAGCTCGGCCTCGTCGACGGGCGTTGTCTGCAAGCGGGCAACCTCCTCGTCGATGACCGTGACGAGCTCGTCGAGCGAGTGCCCCGGCATGGGCGACGCCGTGATCTCGAACTCGCTCGCGAGCATGCGGCTCTGCTGCTCGGCCGACACGCTCTGCGCGATCTTCAGGTCGTAGACGAGCCGCTTGTAGAGCCGCGACGCCTTGCCGTTGCCCAAGATGTTGGCGAGCACGTCGAGGTCGCGGTCGCCGGGCTGGTAGTTCGCCGGCGTCGGGTAAGAGATGAAGACCTGTGGCCGCTGCACCTTGGCCTCGAGCGCGATGCGCTTGGCCGTCGCGAGCGGCGCCGCCTCGACCGCGCGCCGGTGGACGTCGTCGCCGCGCGGGATCGGCCCGAAGTACTTCTCGACGAGCGCGCGCGCCGTCGAGGGCGCGAAGTCGCCGGCGATGACGAGCGTGGCGTTGTTGGGTACGTAGTAGGTGCGGAAGAACGCCTTGACGTCGTCGACCGAGGCCGCCGACAGGTCCTCCATCGAGCCGATGACCTCGTGTCCGTAGGGGTGGTCGGGCGGGTAGAGCGCCTCGAGCTGCACGCGCTCGACGAGGCCCATGGGCCGGTTCTCGACGCGCTGGCGGCGCTCGTTCTTGACGACGTCGCGCTGGATGTCGACGGTCTGCGCGAACGCCGTGCGCTCGAGCAGGAAGCCCATGCGATCGCTCTCGAGCCACAGCGCGAGCTCGAGCTGGTTCGACGGCACGACCTCGAAGTAGTTCGTGCGGTCCGAGCTGGTCGTGCCGTTGGCGTTCGAGACGCCGGCCTTTTGCAGATACTCGAAGTGCTTGTCCTCCGGCACGTGCTTCGAGCCCTGGAACATGACGTGCTCGAACAGGTGCGCGAAACCGGTGCGCTTCGGCTGCTCGTCCTTCGACCCCACCTTGTACCAGACGTCGACGGCGACCTCGGGGATGCGGTGGTCCTCGTGGAACAGGACCTCGAGCCCGTTCGGGAGCACGATCTTCTCGAACGGGATCTTCGGGAGGTCGGCGTCGGGCGGCGGTACGTCGAGGGCCCAGAGAGCGGGAACGGCGAGGGTCACGGCCTTCGCGAACGATCCGAGCATGGTCGTCTTTCTACCAACGGCCGCGCGCCGCGTCGACGGCGATTACGACCTGTACAGAAGGACGAGCACGGTGATGCCGTAGAGCGCGAGGTTGATCATGAACGCGGGGTCGCGCAGCATCGAATCCGTCGGGCTCTCGGCGTCGGACTTCCGCGACGCGATCCAGATGAAGCGGAAGACGCCGAAGGCGACGAACGGCACCGTCCACATGAGCGCGATCGAGTGGAACATCGAGCGCGCGTGCGGCGACCGCGTGTAGAGCAGGTACATCACGGTCGTGAGGACGCCGAGGATGTCCATGAGCCGCTGGAGCGTGGCGAGGTCGTAGCGGCCGAGGACGTCGCGCTGGGCCTTGCCCGTCTCACCCGCGACGCGAAGCTCGTGCGCGCGCTTGCCGAAGCCCAGCAGCGCCGAAAGCAGCAAGGTGCAGGCGAGCACCCAGTGCGAGGGCTCGACGGGGATCGCGACCGCGCCGCCGAGCACGCGCAGCAGGAAGCCGGCGCTGATGCAGCCGACGTCGACGAAGGCGATCTTCTTGAATGAGAACGAGTAGGCGAGGTTGAGCAGGAGGTAGGCGACGCCGGCCGCCGCGACGTAGATGCCCGGCCCGAGGAGGAGCGCGCCGCCAAGCGCGGTCAGGCCCAGGCCGACGGCGAGCCCGCGGCCCGCCCGAACGGACAGCGCCCCCGACGCGAGCGGCCGCTTGCACTTCACCGGATGCGCGCGGTCCTTCTCGAGATCGACGAGGTCGTTGACGAGATAGACCGTGCTCGACAGGAGGCAGAAGATGCCGAAGGCCGCCGCCGTGCGCGCCGCCGCGTGCGCGTCGCCGACGAGCCGCGCGAACACGAGCGGCGCGGCGACGAACAGATTCTTGACCCACTGGTGGGGCCGCATCGATTTTAAGGCGGGGGCGATCATGTTCTCCCGTCGCTACCGGTGGAATTATCTGGGATGATGCGGCCGTCGACGGATGACCAGTCCTAACACACCCAGTGAGCCCGGCGCCAAAGCCCCCGCGGGCCAGGACGGCGCCGCGACGTCGGGGGGAAACACGGCCGCCGCGGGCGGTCCTGCGTCTACAGCTGCGCCCAGCGACGACGAGCTCGTCGCGCGCGCGCGCAACAAGGACTTCGCCGCCTTCGAAGAGCTGCTGTCGCGCTACGAAGACAAGGTCTTCCGCCTGGCGCAACGGATCGTTCGCAACGAGACCGACGCCAAGGAGATCCTTCAGGAAACGTTCGTCCAGATCTGGCGCAAGCTCGACACCTTCAAGGGTGAGTCGCAGTTCGGCAGCTGGGTCTACCGGATCGCGACCAACGCCGCGCTCATGCGCCTGCGCACGCAGCGCCGCCACCCGGAGGTCTCGACCGAGGAGCTGCCGATCGGCTACCTCGACAACTACGGGCAGCTGCCGCCGCCGCGCGAGAACTGGTCGCAGCGCCCCGACGACGAGCTGCAGTCGTCCGAGCTGCGCGCGCACATCCAGAAGGCCGTCGACGCGCTCCCCGACATCTACCGCACGGTCTTCGTGATCCGCGACGTCGAGGGCTTGTCGACCGAAGAGACGGCCGAGGCGCTCGGCATCTCGGTGCCGACGGTGAAGACGCGCCTGCACCGCGCGCGCATCGCCCTGCGTGACGCCATCGGGGACTACTTCAAGGCCGCGTGAGCCGTCCGCGCGGGATATAATCGCGGCCCCCATGAGCGTCGGAGCCGCAGGCCGGGCGCGCGCGATGGGCGTCGCGGCGCTCGCGCTCGCGATCTCTGCGGCGCCGGCTGCCGCGGCCACCGACCCTTTTGCGGCCGAGCTCGCGGCGGCGACGGCGGCGCTCGACGCGCGGCAAGGAAAGCCCGAGGCGATCGCGCCGGTGGCGAAGCTCGCCTGGCTCGAGGAGAACCTGCCGCCCGGGGCCACCGAGGCGGCGCTGCGGCGCGCGGCCGGCGAGGGGAGCCACCCGCTGGTCGCGGCGCAGGCGGCGTTGCTGCTGGCGCACCGGCTGGAGGAGCGCGGCGACGACGCCGGCGGACGCGCGCTGCGCGAGCCGCTGCACCTGCTGTCGAAGTTCTGGGTCGTCGGGCCGTTCGGCGACGGACGCGGCGGTCACTCCGAGGTGTTCCCGCCCGAGACAGACGCCGACGCGCCGGCCGCGGGGCGCACCTACAAGGGCAAGCTGGGCCCCGTCGCGTGGCGGCGCGCCGAGAACGGCGTGCGCGACGGCGCGCTCCTCGTCGACGCGCTCGTGCGCCCCGACGCGCAGGCGACGGCCTACGTCGCGGCCTTCGTGAACAGCCCGCGCGATCAGGTGGTCGCGATTCGCCTCGGCTCGCCGGGGCCCACGAAGGTGTGGATCGGCGGCGCGCTCGTCTACACGCGCGACGCCGTGCGCACGCCGGCCTTCGATCAAGACGCGGCGCCGGCACGGCTGCGCAAGGGTTGGAACCGCGTGCTCGTCAAGACGACGAACACCGACGGCGCGTGGTGGCTGCACGTGCGGTTCACGGACGCCGCGGGTCACGCGCTGGACCTGGGAGACGGCGCGCTGCCCGACGGCGCGCAGGTCGCGCCGCCGATCGACGCCGCGAAGGCAAAGGCCAAGACGCCGGTGGTCACCACGCTCGAGGCGCTGCTGCTGGCGCGCGCCCAGGCGGCGCGCGGCGACGACGCCGCCGAGGCTTGGCTCGACCTCGGGCGTTCGCGCGCGTTCGCCGGCGCGGGGGATCGCGACGCGCGCGAGGCGGCGGCCGCCGTCGAGTCGTCGATCGCCGCGCGCCCGTCGGTCGCCGCGTATCGTTTGCTGGCGGCCGTCGCCCGCGACGACGACGAGCGGCGCCGCGCCTTCGAGGACGCGCTGGCCTTGTCGCCCGCAGGCGACGAGGCCCGCCTCGGCGAGCGCGCACTTCTTCTCGCGCGCCTCGGCGAAGTGGCGCGCTCGCAGCACCGCGACGCGGTCGCGCTCACGCGGTGGCGCGAGGCGCTCGCCGAGGATCCGGGCTGCTGGCCGGCGTCGCTCGCGCTCGCCGAGGAAGAGCAGGCCGCGGGGATGCCGCTGGTCGCCGCCGCGCGCGTCGAGGCCCTGCCGGCCTCCGTGCGTGCCGTGCCGCGCGTGGTGCGCGCGCTCGCCGGCTTGCTCGACGTCGCGGGCCG
>DASZRT010000135.1:0-2012 GCA_035549075.1 Polyangia bacterium
CGCCGCGGGCGCCGCGGCCGTCGCCGCGAGCGCGACGACGGCGGCGAGCCGCGCCCGCATCAGCGCCGCTTCCGACGCTTGGCGCCGGCCACCTTCGGGGACGCGTGCCCGGCGTCGGTCGCCGCCGCGCCCGACGGTCCGCCCGCCGTCGCGAGCCCCAGCGGCAGCTCCCAAAGGCGCGCGTGCTCGGGATCGCGGCGCGCGCGCCGCACGAGCCAGGCGAGCAGGCCGAGCCCCAACACCGTCGAGCCGAGGCCGATGATCGTCGACGTCGACAACTGGAGCGGGCCGACGACGGCCGCGACCCCGCGATCGGCGTCGTCGCGGAACTGCTCGATGAGCGAGCGCAGCACGCCGTAGCCGACGACCCACCCGACGAAGACCTGCCCCGAGAAGCGGCGGTAGTGACGAATCAGCATCAGCAAGCCGAAGAGACCGAGGCCCACGAGCGACTCGTAGATCTGCGTCGGGTGCACGGGCAGCGAGCGCGCCGCCGACTCCGACAGCTGGTGCAGCTCGAAGACGTGCTTCTGCCAGGCCGGGCTGCCGTTCTCCGCCAGCTCCGAGCGCCCGGGGAACGTCACGGCCCACGGCACGTCGCTGACGCGCCCGAAATCGCAGCCGAACAGGAAGCAGCCGATGCGCGTGATGCCCGTGCCCAGCACGACCGACGGCGCGCTCACGTCGGCCCAGCGGAGCAGCTCGATGCCGCGCTTGCGGCAGTTGTACCAGCTGGCGAGGAAGCCGCCGATCATGCCGCCGTAGGCGACGAGCCCGCCCTGCCATACTTTGAAAAGATCGACGAAGTTCTTGGGCCCCGGGTCCGTGAAGAACCACAGGATGCGCGATCCGATGATCGCCCACACCGCGGTCCACATGTAGATCGTCCCGGCCTCTTGCTCGGGGATGCCGTCCTCGCGCGCGAGCCGCATCGCCACGAACCAGCCGAGGACGAGCGACGTCCCGAGCATCACGCCGTAGGCGTAGATCGGAACCGGCGTCCACGGGCCCGACTTGAAGAGGTACAGCAGCAGCGCGCCGCCGCCCAAATACAAAGGCGTCGAGCTCAGCGAGAGCTTCGACGCCTTTCGACCCTTCCAAAGGTCCACGCCGATCGAAACCAGCGTGGCGACAATCAACAGCGCAAGCAGCGCCTTCGAGGGGATGTTGACGAGGATGGGGCGCATCGGGGGCCGCCTTTAAATAGCACGGCCCCCTCGGGGCGCGTCACCCACCTGCCTTACGTGTTCTTCGGGCCCTCGGTGTACTCGGCGTCGATGACGTCGTCCTTGCCGCCGCCCGACGGACCCTCGCCGCCCGCGGGGGGCGCGTCCGGTCCGGCCTGCGCCGCCGAGGCCGCGCTGTAGAGCGACTCGGCCATCTTGTGGGAGGCCTTCTGCAGCCGCTCGAACGCGCCCTCGAACGCCGCCGCGTCCTTCGGGTCCTTGTTGTTCTCGACCGTGTCCTTGGCGTCCTTCAGGGCCGCCTCGAGCTCGGCGCGATCGCTCTCGCCGATCTTGTCCTTGTTGTCGTCGAGGTGCTTCTGGACCTGGAAGGTGAGCGACTCGAGCTTGTTGCGCGCCTCGATCGCCTCCTTACGCTTCTTGTCTTCGGCCTCGTGCTCCTGGGCGTCCTTCACCATCTTCTGGATGTCGGCCTCGGACAGACCCGACGACGCCGTGATCGTGATGTGCTGGACCTTGTTCGACGCCTTGTCCTTCGCCGACACGTTGACGATGCCGTTGGCGTCGATGTCGAACGTGACCTCGATCTGCGGCACGCCGCGCGGCGCCGGCGGGATGCCGTCGAGGCCGAACTTGCCGAGCAGCCGGTTGTCGCCGGCCATCGGACGCTCGCCCTGGAACACCTTGACCTCGACCGAGCTCTGGTTGTCGGCCGCCGTCGAGAACGTCTCCGACTTCTTGGTCGGGATCGTCGTGTTGCGCGGGATGAGCGTCGTCATGACGCCGCCGAGCGTCTCGATGCCGAGCGACAGCGGCGTGACGTCGAGG
>DASZRT010000136.1:0-101210 GCA_035549075.1 Polyangia bacterium
AGCGGCGCCGCGGCGGCGAGCCACGCGCCACCGTCGTCGACGACGACCTCGGCCTCGCGTCCGACGAGCGCCTCGGCGCGCGCGGGACCCGGCGCGCCGCCCGTCGGCAGCGCGACGTGCCCGTCCGAGATGGTGAGCGCGAGGTGCGAAGGCTCGGCCCAATCGGCCAGCAGGTGCGCGTCGATCGGCCGCGCGAGCACGACCGTGTAACCAGCGGCGTCCTCGACGCGCGCCGCGGCTGCGAGGAACGCCGCCGCGCCCGCGCGCACGATCGCCGACGCAGGCTTGCCGTCGCCCGCCTGCACGGCGGCGACGAGCTCCTTCGTCGGCGGCCCGTCCAAGCCCTCCGCGGGGCCGTTGCGCTTCACGACGACGCCCGCGGGCGTCGTCACGACCACGGCGCGCGCGCGGTGGGGCGCCCACCAGTCTTCCGTCGCGAAGAGATCCTGCAGCGTGAACGCGTCCATCTTCTGCGCGAGGGCGTTGCCGAGCTGAGGCACGGCGGCCGCCGCCGTCGCTTCGGCCTCGAGGTCGTGGCGCGACGCCGTCGTCGCCGCGGCGAGCGCCGCGCGGATCTCGTCGCCCGCGCGCGCGGCCTCGGCCGCCGCTGGACCGGCGCCGTGGCCGACGACGAGCGCGCCTCCGGCGGCCGCCAGCGCGGCCACACCGAGAAGCGCCGCCGCCGCCCCACGCCCCACGCCCATCAGTCCTTGTAGGACCCGTACGGTTGGCCGAGCTTGTTGTTGTGCGCGGCCGCCGGCTGCGGCTGCAGCGTGAGCGACACCTCCGCGCCCTGCGCGCCGACGTCGACCATCTGCGTGGCCGGCTTCGTGAGCGGGCTCCACACGACGACCTTGCGCGCGCCGACGGGCACCGCCGGCAGCTCGAAGCTGCCGTCGGCCGCGACGCGCGCGTAGAGCGCGTTCGGCACCACCAGCACGTTCGAGTGCATGCGCGCGTGCACGTTGCAGAAGATCTCGACGACGCCCGGCGACGTCATGTCGACCGACTTCGCCGGCTCGCCCGCGCGGTAGCTCCCGAGGTCGAACGGGTGCGGCGCCGTCGGCGAGAACACGTTGTGGAAGACGCTATCATAGTTGGGGAACGAGACCCGCGTGCCGCGCTGGACGACGAGCACCTCGGGCACGAACTGCTTGTCTCGCTGCGCGATCTCCGCCGTCTTGCCGCGCACGGGCGCCGCCTTGACGTTTTCGACGTAAACGTAAGCGTTGGTCGGCGTGCCGCCCGCGACGTTGATCTTCCCGCGCAGCGTCGCCGTGCGCAGCGGGGCGCGCGGCGCCTTCGCGTCCGCTTCTTCGGTGGCCTCGGGCGCGGCGCCGAAATCGAGCGCCGGCGGCGTGGCGGCGGCGGGCTCACCGGCGCGGTTTTGGTAGAGGTGCAGCAGCAGGTCGTAGTGCTCCTGTTCGATGCGCACGAGCTGCATGATGAGCGCGCGCTGCTCCTTGACCTGCGCCGACAAGCGCGCGACCTCGGCGGCCAGCTCGGCGGGCGTCGGTGCGGCCGACGACTGGGCCGACGCCGTCGTGGCGAAGAGCGTCGCGAGCGAGAGCGAGAAGGTCGTGGAGGCGAATCCTTTTTTCATGAGGCGCTCCTTCAGTACATCAGGACGAGAGAGGTCGTGAAGACGTCGTCGCGGATGAGCGGGACGCCGCCGTACTCGCCGTTGTGCAGCAGCTCGGCTTTGACGACGATGTGGTCGTTGACGACGACGCGCGCGCCCACGACGGCGCGCCACCCGCGCGTGACGTAGAGGCGCTCGATGCCCGCGCCGTCGACGTTGCCGAGCCACACCTCGGCGTCGCGCAGCTCGCCGCGCCCGAGCAGGCCCACCCACGAATTCAGCATGAGGTCGCCCTCGAGGTAGGCGCCCGCGTGCAGCGACAGGCCGTAGGGCCGGTGCGGCTCGTCGTAGATGCGGCCCGTCTCGCCCGCGCCATGGCCGATGAGCCACTGGCCCTTGAGCTCGAGCCGCCCCAGGTGCGCCTGCCCGTCGACGCCGAAGAACCACAGCGGGTCGTCGTCGTCACGCGCGTGGTCCTGCGGGCCGTACTCGCCCGAGACACCGATCTCGAGCTGGGGCACGGGGGCGACGGCGATGCGCCCCGAGAGCGTCTTGCCCGCGTTGCTGTCGGTCTCGTCGTAGAAGTGGAACTGCTCGATCGTCGACGACCCGTTCGTGACCGCGGCGGCGATCGTGAGCCAGTCGTTCTGGCCCAGCTTGCTGCGCACCTTGAGGCCGAGCGGCGTGCCCGTCGTGTAGCGCGCGATGAGCGAGGGCGTGATGCCGAAGCGCTGGCTGGCCTTGCGCTCGCGGTACTCGAGGCCCAGCACCGACTCCATCTTGCCGACGAAGAGCGACGTCTTGCGCGCGGGGCCCACCATCCACTCGAGCTGGGCGAGGTCGACCTCGAACACGTCGCCCAGGCGGAAGTCGCTGCCCGAGCGCGGCAGGAAGTCGAGGCTGGCGGTCGCGAGGGCGCTCTCGGCGACGGCGGCGTTGAGGGTCAGGTTGACCTCGTTGACGATGAAGCTGGGCGCGCCGCCCGAGTGGATGCCGTCGTACCGGTCGGCGCCGGCTTGGCCGGGGAGGTTGCCGAGATCGGCCGCCTCGCCGCGGCTGTTGACGGCCGGCGCGAGCAGGTCGCCCAGGAACACCCAGCCGTAGCTCGGGCCGGCGTACTGCGGGAAGTAGCGCGACGACGCCGGGCCGAGGTCCTGGACGACGCCCGAACCGTTGCCCTCGGTCGCGAAGAAGCCGAAGTCGACGTAGCCCGCGGTCGTCACGATCGGGCGCCGGTTGGCGACCATGTCTTGAGTGTCGGCGAGGCGCTGCTCGAGGTCGTGCAGGCGTTGCTCGAGGTCGTCCTTGGGGTCGTCGTCGGCGTCGTCGTTCGCGGGCGGCGCCTCTTGCGCGTAGGCAGACCGCGCGCCGAACAGCGCCATGATCAGCGTCGCGAGGCGCAGCGTCTTGGTTTTCATGGCGAGCACGCCGACGCCCCGCCCAGCGCCCCCGTGGGCTTCAAGTAGTTCTTGAGAGGTGAACCCGTAAGTGTCTTCAGAAACGCGACGAGATCCGCTTGCTCGTCGGCGGTCAGATCGAGCGGCGCCAGCTCCGCGGCCGGCTTCCCGACGGCGCTCGGGTCGGCGCCGTTCGAGTAGTGCGCGACCACCTCCTCCAACGTCTGGTAGACGCCGTCGTGCATGTACGGCCCCGTGACGGCGACGTTGCGCAGGCTGGGCGTGCGCCAGGCGCCCTTGAGCGCCGGATCGAGCGCGAACGTCGCCGACGCCTCGGGCAAGGACGGGCCGCCGTCGCTCCAGCTGGAGCCGCGGAGGAACTTGCTCGTGGGCAGGCGCGCCAGGCCGTCGAGCGCGCCCCACGGCAGGCACTTGTTCGGGCTCGTCGCGCTGCAGTCGCAGGCGGCGTTGCCGGCCGGGCAGTCGCTCTCGACCGGCACGAACGGCCCGGTCTGCGGCACGCCTATGTTGTGGAAGGCGCCGTCCGACAGGAGGGCCGTGTTGTGGCAATCGAAGCAGCCCGCCTTGCCCACGAACAGCCGCGCCCCGCGCCGGGCCTCGGCGCTGATGCCGGTCGTCGTCGGGTTGCGGACGAAAGCGTCGAAGGCCGAGTCGGTCGTGACGAGTCGGCGCTGGAATGCCTCGAGCGCCTTGGCCCAGTTGACGAGCGCGCGGGTCACGATCTCCTGCGCCGGCGCGTCCATGCAGTCTAACGCGTCGCCGAAGGGCTCGGTGGGTGAGCCAGGCTGGCAGCCCGGCGTCTTGCCGGGCCGGCCGTGGAGCGGGAACGCCGGCCAACAGCCGAGGTTGTTCGCCTGCGAGCCGTCGCCCAGGCGCGAGACGCAGGGCCCCGGACAAAACCCGCCCGGCGCGAGCGTGCATTGGCCCGTCGTCGCGTCGAGGAGCGGCGTGACCTGGCAGCTCGGGGTCAGGGCCGGCAAGGCCTCGCCGAACGCCTCGGCGTATTGGTCGCGGTAGAAGTCGTTCAGCACATAGAGCGTCTGGAGGCGGTCGCCATTCATCGTCGTCGGGCTCTCGGCGACCGTCGCGGCGAGCGCCCACAGGGAGTCGACGCGCCCGTTCGAGAAGAAGAGCCGCTGGTAGGCGCTGTTGACGACCGAGAGCGCGTTGACGTCGGTCCAGCCCGCGCCCGCCGACACGTCGTCGGGCACCGACGTGTCGTCGATGCCCATGCGCGCGAGGTCGTGGCAGGTCGCGCACGAGACGTTCGTCGCCGCGCCTTTCGTGGCGGCGCGCGCGGCGCCGGTGGGCCGCCCCAGGGCGTCGACGAGCGTCGCCGGGCCCGAGAAGCGCGTGTCGTAGAAGAAGGCCTGGCCGAGCGCCTCGACGGCGGCCTTTCGAGCGTAGTCGTCGGCGACGAAGCGGTTCGACGGATCGGGCGCGGGCTGGCCCAGGCCCGACAGCGACCGCACGCGGTCCCACTCCGTGTCGGTGAAGTCGCAGGACGCGCCGCCGCACGCGGTGACGCCGGTCGAGGAGCAGCCCGCGACCGCCGCGAGGGCGAAGGCCAGGGTGACGAAGGGATGGCGAGGCGGGGTCGAGACCATGAGGTTCCCGAAGGCGCGCGGCGCGCGCGAAGATAGCTCGGGCGCTTCCCCGGCGTCACGGCCAATGTGCGCGTCGCGATTTGTCACGGCCCTCGCGCCGAGCAAGGGCCGGACCAAGCCGGGTCGGCCGATTTGTCGCGGTCAGTTCGTCTGCCCTCGCGCGCCGTCGGACATCTTGCCCGAGGCCTCGGACGAACTGTCCGAGGGGCTGCGCGACCTGCGCGCCGCTCCCGATCTCGTAAACGCGCGCCGCGTCTGCCGCGCGTGTCTCGCTCGACAACGTGCGCGGCGCTCGACGATACTGGCGCGGCTCTTGAAGGAGGCTCGGGCGTGCCCGCTCCCGCGACAGTCCTCGAAAACAAGATCGACCAAGGTCCGCTCGGGTTCCACGTGCTCGTCATGGGCCCGGAGCTCTTCGCGACACACCCGCTGCCCGTGCGCGGCGTCCTGACGATCGGCCGCGCCGAGACCGCCGACATCCGCCTCGACGATCCGCTCGCCTCGCGCCAGCACGCGCGCCTGCACGTCGGCGACACGCTCCAGCTCGAGGATCTCGGCAGCGCGAACAAGACGCGCGTGCGCGACGTCGCCCTCGCGCCCGGCGAGTCCGTGACCATCGCGCCCGGCGAGGCCATCGCGATCGGCTCGACGATCTTGATGGTGCAGCAGCGCCTTCCGCCGCGCGTGCGCGTGGTGCGCCCGCACGGCTACATGGAGGCGCGCCTCGAAGAGGAGTGCGCGCGCTCGGAGGCGACGAAGGACCCGTTCGCGCTCGTGCGGCTGCACGTCGAGGCGGGGCTACCGCCCGCGAAGATTACGGAGATCGTCTCGCCGGTCTTGCGGCTGCCCGACATGCTCGCGCTCTACGGGCCCAACGAGTACGAGATCCTGCTGGCGAGCACGCCGCCCGAGCTGGCGGCGACGATGACGCGCGACCTGGCGGCGGCGCTCGCGACGGCGGGCGTCGGCGTGCGCACGGGCCTCGCGACGTACCCGCGCGACGGGCGCACGCCCGAGGTGCTCGTCGCGATGGCCTCGCGGCGCGTGCGCGGCGTCGAGACCGAGCGCGCGGGCGTCGCGCCCGTCGTCCACGACGTCGTCATGGAGCGCGTCTACATGCTGGCCGAGCGCGCGGCCGCGGGCACGATCAACGTGCTCATCGTCGGCGAGACGGGCGTGGGCAAAGAGGTGCTCGCCGAGCGCGTGCACCGCATGTCCCAGCGGACGGACAAGCCGTTCGTGTGCCTCAACTGCGCGTCGCTGTCCGAGAATCTGCTCGAGAGCGAGCTCTTCGGCCACGAGCGTGGCGCGTTCACGGGCGCATCCGAGGCGAAGCCCGGCCTGCTCGAGACCGCGCCGGGCGGCACCGTCTTCCTCGACGAGATCGGCGAGATGCCCATGCTGCTGCAGGCGAAGGTGCTGCGCGTGCTCGAGACCCGCCTCGTCACGCGCGTGGGCGGCCTCAAGCCCAAGCCCATCGACGTACGGTTCGTCGCCGCGACGAACCGCAACCTCGAAGAAGAGGTCGCCGCGGGGCGCTTTCGGCGCGATCTCTACTTTCGTCTCAACGGCATGACGTTGCACATCCCGCCGCTGCGCGCGCGCCGCAGCGAGATCGTGCCGCTCGCCAACATCTTCTTGGAGCAGTACGCGGCGCCGCTCGGGCATCCGGCGCCGATGTTGTCGCAAGAGGCGCGCGACATGCTCGAGAGCTACGTGTGGCCGGGCAACGTGCGCGAGCTCCGCAACATGATGGAGCGCGCCGTGCTGCTGTGCATGGGCCCCGAGATCCTGCCCGAGCACCTCATGCTCGACACGATGTCGGCGTCGTCGCCCCCGCCCGAGCTTTCGTCGACCTGGGGAGCGGCCGCGCGCGCGCCGCTGCCGGGCGCCGTCGACGACGTCGGCGAGGGCGACGAGGCCGAAAAGGAGCGCATCCTTCGCGTGCTCGCCGAGTGCGGCGGCAACCAGAGCCGGGCCGCGAAGGTGCTCGGCATTGCGCGCAGCACGTTGGTGCTTCGCTTGAACTCGTACCAGGTTCCTCGGCCTCGGAAGTAAACGCGCGGCGCGCGTCGGTCAATTGGGCTGACGTCGTCGGACAGCTCGACCGACGTCGGTCGTCGAGCGCGCCGCAGACCGTGCGAATTGGCCGATTTGGCGCTGTCTCGACGTTGGCGCGGTGGTTGCTCATGTGGGCGCGCGAAGCACGAGGCGCCACATGCGGTGGCGTCGTTTGCACTCCCGAGGAGGCACTTATGAGATCGAGAATCTTGGGTTTGATCATCGTCGCCGCGTCGACGGCGTCGATGATCGGGGCGGGCTGCGACAGCAGCTCGAGCCCGGGCGGCACCGGCGGAGGCGGCGGCGGCTCGACGGGCACGGGCGGGGCGACGGCGACGGGCGGCACCACCGGAACCGGTGGCACGACGGCGACGGGCGGAACGACGGGCACGGGTGGAACCACGGCGACGGGTGGGACGACCGGAACGGGCGGGACGACGGCCACGGGCGGAGCCACGGGAACGGGCGGCGCGACGGCGACCGGCGGCGCGGGTGGCGCGACGGGAGGCAGCGGCGGCAGCGGCCCGCCGTACCCGTGGCTCGACGTGACGATTCCGACGGCGATCACGGTGCCCACCGGCAACGTGCGGAAGTTCCGCGCTCACGCGGTGGGCGTCCAGACCTACACGTGCACGGCGACGGTCGCCGCGGCTGACGGCGGCGTCGACGCAGGCGCGACGACGTACGCGTGGTCGGCGGGCGTGCCCACGGCGGATCTCTCCGACGAGAACGGCACCAAGATCGGCATGCACTACGTCGGTCCCACCTGGATGTCGACGGACGGCAGCGACGTCGTCGGCATGAAGGTCGCCTCCGACCCCGGTCCCGACACGACCGCGATCCCGTGGCTGCTGCTCAAGGCCGTGTCGCACATGGGCGCCGGCGTCATGGCCGACATCACGTACGTCCAGCGCGTCAACACGAAGAAGGGCGTCGCGCCCGCGGCCTCGGCCTGCGACGCCGCGCACGTCAACACGGCGACGCCGGTCGACTACACGGCCGACTACTACTTCTACAAGAGCTCGGACGCCGACGCGGGCGTGACGGCCGACTGGCCGATCACGTCGATCACGATCCCGTCGGCGCTCGCGCTCACGGGGCCGACGCTCAAGCTGCAGCTGCACGCCATCGGCTCGCAGATCTACACGTGCACGGGCACGACGACGGCGGGCGCCGACGGCGGCGCGGGCACGACGACTTACGCGTGGGTGCTCAAGCAGCCGGACGCGAAGCTCTACGACACCACGAACACGCAGGTCGCGACGCACGGCCTCGGGCCGAACTGGACGTCGATCAAAGACGGCAGCGTCGTCAACGGCACGAAGATCGCCGCCGTCGACTCGCCGCTGTCGGACGCGATCCAGTGGCTGCTGCTCAAGGCTTCGTCGCACACGGGCACGGGCGTCTTCTCGGACGTCACCTACGTGCAGCGCGTGAACACGACGAAGGGCAAGGCGCCCGCGACCGGCTGCGACGCCGCCCACGCCAACACGGACACGAGCTCGGCCTACACGGCCGACTACTACTTCTACACGGGCGACGTGCCCGCGACCGACGGAGGGACCGACTAGAAAGGGCTACTTCACGTCGCCTTCGGCCACATGGAAGTACCGGCCGAAGGCGGCGTGGCCCAGATAGATGAGCGGCGTCAGCAAGATCGCCATGCCCAGCTTGCCGAAGTAGTTGTGGGCGGCGTTGCCGAGGATGAACGACGTCGGCTTCGTGCCCACGAGGAACACGAAGCTCACGGTGACGCTGTCGATGACCTGCGAGAGCACCGTCGAGCCCGTCGAGCGCAGCCACAGCAGGCGGTGGCCCGTCAGGCGACGCAGCCCATGGAAGATCGCGATGTCGAGCAGCTGACCGATGAGGTAGGCCGTGAGCGACGCGACGTAGAGGCGCGCCGAGGTACCGAACGCCGAGCGGAAGACGGCGTCGGAGATCGGCGACTCGGGGCTCGTGGGCAAATGAAGCGCGAGCGTGATGACGGCCCACGTGAAGATGGCCGCGACGAGCCCGGCGATCGTGATGCGGCGGGCGCCGTGCGTCCCATAGAACTCGTTGACGACGTCGGTGAGCACGAACGTGAGCGGAAAGGGCACGATGCCCGCCGAGAAGGTGTGGCCCGCCACGACGAAGAACTTCCCGCCGACGAAGTCGCCCGTGACCAGCGCCGCCACGAACAGGGCCGTGAGAACGACGAACAGCTTCTCTTTGCGATCCACGCCGGCAACCTACCGCAATCGAGCGGTTAAAACGGGAATGTCGTCACGATGTAGAACTGATCGGTGCCGCCGTTCGTGAGGCCGCGCGCGATGCCGAGCTGGATCTCGGCCTGGATGTAGTAGGCGAGCGTCGCCTGCAGCCGAAGCTCACCGCCGACGCCGACGCGCAGCTTCGAAGGCTGGAAGCTGCCGAAGAAGGCGTTGCCGACGTCGGTGAAGGCGGCGCCGTAGACGCGGCGCAGATAGACCGGGAACGTCTGATAGCCGTGCTCGATCCACACGAGCGGCGCGCGGTACTCGGCCGAGAGCAGCTGGCGCTGGTCGCCGACGGCGGCGTTCACGGGATAACCGCGCAAGAACGCGCAGCACTCGCGGGTGTTGCGGAACAGCGTGCGCAAGAGGTCCTGCTCGACGTAGCCGCCGAGGCCGAACACGGCGCGCCTGTCGCCGACGCCGATGCCGCCGCTGTAGAGCAAGGCGAGCGCGTGCAGCCGCGCCCAGGGCGGCGTGATGTACTCGGTCCACGCCCACGTCATCTCGGCCATGGTGAAGTTGCCGCCGAGCGCGGGATCATGGAGCTGCAAGCTCGCCTGCAAGACCCGGCCTTCCTGCCCGCTGATCGAGTACGGCCACGAGTGCGCGTTGGAGAACGACCAGTTCAGGAACAGCGAGCCGTCGGGCCCGGTCGGCGGCGGCACGAGGACGCCGTGCGTGGGGTCGGGCGCGGGCAGACGGTCGGCGGGCGCGAAGGCGCTGTACGTGTAGCCGAACGAGACGTCGGCCGACGATTCGGGTCGCCGCAGCACGGGCAGGCCCATCGACGCGGTGCCGCTCATGGCGTGCTGGCGGTAACACGAGCGCGCGCCGTCGACGACGGCGTCGCAGGCGAGCGACGCCGTGCGCGTGCCCGTGAGCCCGAACGACGGCCACAGACGGTTGTACGAGTAGTCGAGGCGCCACGAGGTGTCGCCGCTCGACGGCACGAGCACGTCCACCGACACGGCGTGGTTCGCCGCCGGATCGCTCACGGTGAACTGCGCGCGCCCCGAGTCACCGACGCCGAGCGGATCGGTCTCGTACGAGAAGACCCACGTCCGCGGGTACATGTACTTCCACGGCGCGTAGCCGTCGATGCCCTCGATGACGACGGGCACGGGGCCTTCGCCGGGCGTGGCGTCGGGCGAATCGGCGACGCTCGCGGGATCCGTCGGCGCGTCGGGCCTCGCGTTCGCGAACGGCTGCGCGAGCGGCCACGACCATGGATCGAACGCCGTCTCGTAGAGGTCGTACCCCTCCGACGAAAAGCCCATGTAGACGAGGTGCGTGCCGTCGGGCGAGACGACGGGCTGGAACGCGCCGCCGAGGACGTTCGTGACCTGGAAGAGGCGGCTCGTCGCCATCTCGTAGGCGTAGACGTTGTAGATGCCCGTGCGGTCCGACGAGAACACGAGGTAGCGGCCGTCGGGCGTGAAGCGCGGGTCGACGTCGAACGCGCGGTCGACCCACAGCGCGCGATCCGTCCCTTTCTCGACGTCGTAGAGGTGAAGGTCGCGGAAGCCGCCCGGCTTCCAGCGCGAGTACGCGATGAGCTTGCCGTCGGGCGACCACGTCGGCGAGTACGCGAGGCCGGGCACGTCACCCGCGACGACGCGCGGGACGCCGCCCTCGACCGGCAAGAGCGCGAGACGGTGCGAGCCCGGGCCCGTGAGCGTGCAGGCGATGAGCTTGCCGTCGGGCGAGAGATCGGGATCGTCGGCGCGCCGGCCGTGCGTGAGCTCGCGCAGCTCGCCCGACGCGAGATCGAGCCGAAAGATGTCGTTCCAGGTCGCGTTCGACGCGCCCGAGATGCGCCAGCGCAGCGGGACGTAGTTGATGCGGGCGAAGATGAGCCCGCGCCCGTCGGGCGTCGGCACGGCGTGACTCGAGCCGTAGATCTCGGCGAGCACGCGCTTGTCGCCCGTCCGCGGATCGAAGCGCACGAAGGCGGGCGCGTGGTAGTTGTCGTTGCGCGCGTAGACGAACGTGCCGTCGTCGAAGAAGTGCGGCTCGAAGCCGGTGCTGAGCGATCCGGGCGCCTCGTGCGTGAGACGACGCGACGGCGTGAGGCCGCGGCGTCGCGCGTCCTCGGCTTCGAGCGCGAACTTGTGCGACATCGAGGTGTGCCACTCGTCCCAGATCCCCGGTCCCCAAATGCCCACGTAGCCGCGCCCGAGCGCGCGCGCCGCGATGCGGTTGAGCGCGCCCGGAATGAGAGAGCCGCCGTAGCGGTGCGAGATCTCCCGGATCGACTGCGGGCCGTAGCGATCCTCGACGTACCTGAGGACGCTCGAACCGTAGAGGTACGCCGCCGTGCCGCCGGGGAAGACGAGCGGTCCGTTGGAGACGCCGTCGAGCTCGAGCAGGTGGTCCTCGAGGAAGGGCGCGCGCAGCTCCATGTCGAAGATGCTGCTGCGCAGGCGGCCCGCCGTCGTCTGCCGCGTCTCTTGCAGCACGGCGAGCCCCTCGACGAACCAGTTGGGCTGCGAGAGGTTGGGCGCGTAGAGCTTGCCCAGGAAGAAGTTGTAGATGCGCGCGAAGCCCAGGATCGTGTCGAGGTGCACGACGTGCGTCAGCTCGTGCGTGAACAGCAGCTTGACGTAGTCGTCGAAGTCGTCGAGCTCGTCCATGAGCCCGGGCGGCGCGCCGTAGCCGTAGACGAAGTTGTAGGGGACCGAGCTCGCGAAGCCGTTGGCGAAGTCGGTCTGGTCGTTGAGCGTGATGTTGATGCGGCCGCTCGTGCTCCAGTTGAGGTAGCGCGACAGCAAGAGGTGCGCGCGCTCGGCGATGATCGCCGTGTGCAGCGCGAGCGCGCGCTCGTCCTCGTAGAAGTGGATGTGGAAGTGCGGCGTCTGCAGCGTGAACCAGCGGACGTCGGGCTGCGGCCCCGGCTCGGGCGTGACGGCGTCGGCGGCGTCGGTGATCGTGACGGGCTCGTCGGCGCGCGCGCGCGCGGCCACCGCGGTCGTGAGGCAGACCGCGAGGGCGGCGACGCGCGCGGCGTGTCTCGGCATGCGCCGGTCGTCAGCGGCCGCGCCGCGTGAGGTCGCGGTACGCGCGCAGGTGACGCAGCGACGCGCCGTAGTCGCCACCTTTCTCGTACAGGCGCGCGGCGTTGTAGTGCGCGTCGGCGTTCTCTGCGTTGAGCGCGATCGCCGCCTCGTAGGCTTCGAGCGCCTCTTGCACGCGCGCCTGGTCCTCGAGCGCGACGCCGAGGTTGAACGTCGCCGTCGCGTCGCGCGGGCGCACGGCGAGCGCCTCGCGGTAGTGGCGTTCGGCGCCTTCGAGATCGCCGCGCTCGTGCAGCAGGCGGCCCAGGTTGATGTGCGCGTCGGCGTGGCGCGGCGCGCGCGTGAGCACCTGGCGGTAGCTCGCCTCGGCGTGCGGCGGGTCGGCCTCTTCCAGATCGCAGCCGAGCTCGTAGAGCTCGTCGATCGTGGGCGGCACGACGTCGCCCGAGGCCGGCACGGGAGGCGCGACGGTCGTCGGTCTTCGCACGGGAATCGCGACGACGTCGACGAGGGCAGGGGATGCCGCCGCGTCGGGGCGCGCCTCGAAGTCGAGCAGCACCTGACCCGATTCGACCTGCCAGCGCGCGCCGCCCTCACGCGCCACGACGCGCGCGCCTTCCGCGTCGAGCGTGACGCCCGTGAGCGGGCTCGAGTCGGGCAGCCGCTCGCGCAGCTTGCGCAGCGCCGACCGCACGCGCGCCGGCGGCACGCGCTCGCGCACGAGGCCCTCGGCCGTGCGCAGCAGCAAGAGGTCCTGGAACGAGAACCGCAGCTCGCCGCGATCACCGCGCCCGGGCGACAGCACGCCCGACTTCAGGTACGCGCGCAGGCGCGCCGGCGGCAGGCCCAACATGCGGGCCACGTCCTGCGCCGAGTAGCCGCTCATCGCGGCCGCGAATATATCTCAGTGCTTGCCGGAGCGTGCGCGCTTCGGTTCGGCCTTTTCGGCGTGACCGTGCGACGCGCCACCCTTGGCGCCCTTGCGGGCGTGATCCTCGGCGGGCGCCTCTTCGCTGCTGCCGGCGCCCGCGAGGCTCGCCTTGAGCGCCTCCATGAGATCGATGATGCGCGCAGGCTGCGGCTCGGGCGCCGACGTCGAGATGTCCTGGCCGTCCATCTTGCGCTTGATGTCCGCCTGGATGCGCTCGCGCACGTCGTCGTGGTACAGCGTCGGCTCGAACGTCTCGGCCGTGATCTGATCGATGAGCTGCCGCGCGAGCTTGAGCTCGGGCGCACGCACCTCGGCGCCCACGAGCGGCACCTCCGAGAACGAACGCACCTCGTCGGCGTAGAGCAGCTGCTGCAACACGAGCCCGCCCGGCTCTTCGACCGTGGGGCGCACCATGACGACGTACTGCTTGCCGCGCGCCGCGTAGCGCGCGAGCGCGACGCGCTTGGCGTCGCGCATGGCCGCCGCCAACAGCTGGTACGCCTTCTCGCCGCCTTTTTCCGGCCCGAGGTAGTACGCCTTGTCGAAGTAGACGGGATCGATCGACGACGCGGGCACGAACTGCGCGATGTCGATCATCTGCGTCGCGCTCTCTTCGAGGGCCTTGAGCTCCTCGGGCGTGAACGTCACGTACTGGTCCTTGGCGACCTCGTAGCCCTTGACCATGTCGTTGCGCGACACGATCTCGTTGTCCTTGGGGCAGTAGTACTGCTGCTTCACGCGCGTGCCGCACTTCGCGTGCAGCATGTTGAAGGAGATGGCCGCCGACGCCTCGGTGGCCGAATACAGCTTCACCGGTATCGAGACGAGCCCGAACGAGATCGTGGCCCCAGCGATTGCGCGCGCCATGACGTTGTGGGCAATTGTAACGCCGAGTGGGACACGAGCAAACTTCGGGTCCGGCTAGGCCTCGAGCAGCTCTCGGAACCGCGCGGCCAGCTTGGGACCCTTGCCCTCGTCCTCGTGCTTGAAGAAGACGTAGGCGGTCTGCCAGGGCTGGGCGCGCAGGCGGTCGACCCAAGCGGCGAGCCCGGCGTCGTCGTAGTCCTGGCGGCGCAGGCGCAGGTAGCCCCAGGTCGGCGACGTCGCCTCGACGGGCGTCGCCAGCTCTTCAGACTCGGCGAGGCATAGGGCGGCGCCGCCGGCGCGCAGGGCCTCGTAGACGTCGTCGGAGAACCACGAGTCGTGGCGGAACTCGACGGCGGCGCGCAGGCCTTGCGGAAGGTGCGCCAGGAAATCGGCCAGGCGCGGCAGGTCCTTTTTCAAGAACGGCGGAAGCTGGAACAGCACGGGCCCGAGCCGCTCGCCGAGCGCGCCGGCGCCCACCTCGTGCAGGCGCGCCAGCGTGTCGGCGACGTCGGCCAGCTTCTTGTCGTGGGTGATGCGCTTCGGGCTCTTGAGGACGAACTGGAAGCCGGCCGGCACCTCGTTCGCCCACTTCGCGAGCGCGTCGGTCGTCGGCATCCTGTAGAAGGTGTTGTTGATCTCGACGGCGTCGAGGCGCTCGGCGTAGTAGGCGAGCATCTTCGCCGCCGGCAGCTTTTCCGGATAGAAGCTGCCGCGCCAGGGGGCGTAGCTGAAGCCGCTGGTGCCGATGTGGACGCGCATGGGCCGATGTAGAGTGTCGCGAGAAGAGCGCCGTCCGTCGGAAACCGCACGTCTTGTTTGCGGCGGCGGCGCGGCGACGGGTAAACTAGCAGCAATGGCGAAGGACCGTGTCGCCAATCCGTTCGAAGACACGACCCGCATGTCGCCCGCCCCTCGGCCCGAGGGCAGCGAGGAGAACACCGCGTACCTCGTCGTCCTTGCCGGATCGGCCGTCGGCGAGATGTACAAGCTCGAGAAGGAGCGCACCGTCATGGGGCGCGGCGACAGCGCCGACATTCGCCTGCTCGACGAGGGCATCTCGCGCGAGCACGCGCAGATCGTTCAAGAGGTGAACACCAACGGCAAGCAGGCCATCCTCGAGGACCTCGGCTCGACCAACGGGACGTTCTGCAACGGCGCGCGCGTGCAGCGCCAGGTGTTGGGCGACGGCGACAAGATCCTGCTCGGCTCGACGACGATCCTGAAGTTCACGTACCAGGACAAGCTCGACGAGATGTTCCAGCGCCAGATGTCGGAGTCGGCGCTGCGCGACGGGCTCACGAAGGCGTTCAACAAGCGCTACTTCACCGAGCGGCTCGAGAACGAGTTCGCGCACGCCGTGCGCAACGACGCGCCGCTGTCGCTCATCTTCCTCGACATCGATCACTTCAAGCGCATCAACGACGTCCACGGCCACCCCGCGGGTGATCACGTGCTCGTCGAGCTCGCCAAGCTCGTCGCGGGCGCCGTGCGCAACGAGGACGTGTTCGCGCGCTACGGCGGCGAGGAGTTCGCGATCGTCTCGCGCGGCGTCGACGTCGGCGAGGCGCGCGAGCTGGCCGAGCGCCTGCGCCGCGCCGTCGAGGAGCACGCCTTCTCTTACGAGGGCCGCGACATCTCCGTCACGATCAGCGTCGGCGTCGCGCGCGCGCCGCGCGAGGGCGTCACGACGCCCGGCGAGCTCGTCGCCGCCGCCGACGAGACGATGTACACGGCGAAGCGCACCGGCCGCAACAAAGTCTGCGTGGGGTAGGGCGCTACTCGGCGAGGCGCGCCGGCCGGCGCAGGGCGTGGCGGAGGCGGCGGAGGTAGTCGTCGCGGCGGATCGTGATGGCGCCGAGGCGCTCGAGGTGCGCCGTCTGCATCTGCGCGTCGAGGAGCGTGAAGCCCCCCGCGCGCAGGCGATCGACGAGGTAGGCGACGGCGGCCTTCGACGCGTCGGTCGCGCGGTGGAACATCGACTCGCCGCCGAAGAAGCCGCCGAGCGTGACGCCGTAGAGCCCGCCCACGAGCGTGCCGCCCGGCTCGCCTTGCCACACCTCGATGCTGTGTGCGAGGCCGCGTCGGTGGAGCTCGCCGTAGGCGCGCACGAAGTCGTCGGTGATCCATGTCGACGGACGATCGGGCTTGGCCTCGGCGCAGGCGCGCATGACGTCTTCGAACGCGCGATCGATCGAGAAGGTCCAGCCGTTGCGGCGCGCGCTGCGGGCGATCGTGCGGTGCGCGCGCCACGTGTCGAGATCGAAGATCGCGCGCGGATCGGGCGACCACCACGTCACGGCCGGATCGGACGACCACGGGAACACGCCCGAGCGGTAGGCCGCGAGCAGCGTCTGCGTGTCGAGCCGGCCGCCGACGGCGACGAGCCCTTCAGGCCAATCCTCCGACGAAGGACCGACGGGCGCCCGCAGCTCGCCGAGCGTCGAGGCGGCGGAGCGCGTGTCGTCGAGGCGGCTCGGTTCGTCCACGTCGAAAGCATAACGCGAGCGGAGCGCCGTCGCCTGGGGAGAAGACGCGTTTTTTCGCGTCATCTCCGTGTCGCGTCATGCTTCAGAACGCGAGGCCCGCGGCCGCGCCCGCCTTGCGCACCGTCTTCTCGACCTCGCCGTCGAAGCCCTCGGCTTTGTCGGCGGGTTGGCGCGAGAGGAATGCGTCGCGATCCTTCGACACCTTCGCGATGCGATCGAGGATCGCGCTGCGCGCCTTCGCGTCGGCCGCGATCTTTTCTTTGCGCTCTTCCATCTTCAAGCCCGCGAGCCCAGCGGGCAGCTCAGCGGCCGGAACGTTCGCGAGATCCACACGGCCCGAGCTGACGCCGCCCACGAGATCGTCGGCGATGACGGCGCTGTCGGCTTTCTTCGCCGAAAGAAATCCCGCGCGCGCAGCCTTGACGGGCGCGGGCGCCGCGGCCGCCGCCTCGAGCGCCGCGCGCGTCGCGGCGCCCTTCGCGCCGCCGTACGCGACGACCGTGTCCGACAGCTCGTCGTGCAGCTTCGCGAGCTCGCCGTCGTAGGGCGTGCGCCGCTCGCGCATGCCGCCGTCTTGATCGATCGTGAGGAACTCGCCGTGGCCGAGCGAGGCGATGCGCCGCCACACCGTGCCCGTCTCGGGATCGTTGCCGCAGCGGATGGCGTGGATCTGAATGCCCTTGGCCGCCGCCGCGCGCGCCGCCTTCGCGTAGTCGTAGCCGTCGTCGTAGTCGAGGTGGGGCGGGGCGTCGCCCACCAGATAGATGAGGCGCACGTCGTTGTTGGCGCGTGGCGCCCACGACATCGCGTGCACGGCCTCGTGCAACGCGCGCGCGACGTGCTCGGGCGTGTCGCCGCCGCCGTCGGCCTTGAACGAGAGCAGGCGGCGGTAGACGCGATCGAGATCCGAGTCGAGATCGTAGACGCGCGTCACGTAGGCGTCGCCGATGTCACGGTAGGCGACGAGGCCCACGCGCACATCGGGCGTCGGCTGCGCGCGCGCGACGAAGCTGGCGATGCTCCAAATCTTCGCCTTCGCGCCCTCGATGAGCCCCGACATCGAGCCCGTCGTGTCGAGCGCGAACACGAGATCGACGCGCGGCCGCGCCGCGGGCGTCGTCGACTTCGGCGGCGCCGCGATCTCGATCGGCGCCGGCGCCGCGACGATCGACGCGGGGACCGGCGGCGCGACCAGCGCGTGGCGGTTCGCCGCCATCGCCCCGAGCCCCGCGCACATCGCTCCGATGATCAAACCCGCGCTCACCCACTCGGGCCACTTCGTCTCTTTCGTCATGGTCGGTCCCTCCGGGCCGGGACAGACGCACGTGTTTCGCGGCGGATCTTCGTGGCCGTTTCGCCACGGCAGAAGGTGGGTGCCGCGCCTTCTTAAGACGCTGGACGCGCCAGCCGACTTGGGTCTACGGTCAACGCAGCGCGCATGTCGACTCCGTCACCGAGGCAGCATCCGACCGGCGTCGTCGCCGTGGCGCTCGTGGCGTTCGCCGCGGCGTTCGCTCCCACCTCGGCGCACGCGCAGAAGGCCCTCGGGTTCGCCGTCGATCGCTTCGAGCCCGCGGGGGGCGGCAGCGAGTGGTTCTCGCTCGAGTCGCTCGACTTCCGCGGCAACTGGCGGCCCGCGGCCTCCATCGTCAGCGAGCTCGCGCTGCGCCCGCTCGTGATCTACGACCTCGACGGCAAGCGCGTCGCCTCCGTCGTCGACCAGCAGGCGATGGCGCACGTCGGCGCCGCGATCGTGCTTTCGGGCAGGCTGCGCGTCGATCTCAACCTGCCGGTCGCGATTTGGCAGGACGGCACGGCGGGCGTCGTCGGCGGCCAGGACTACGAGCCGCCCACGAGCTCGCCCGTCGGCGACCTTCGCTTGGGCGCTGATCTACGCTTGTTCGGCGAGGCGCACGGCGCCATCACGGGCGCCATCGGCTTGCAGGTCTTCTTCCCGACCGGCAAGCGCGACGCCTACACGAGCGACGGCGCGATCCGGTTGTGGCCGCGCCTCTCCCTCGCCGGCGAGACGGGGCCCCTCGTTTGGGCGGCGCGCGTCGGTTACCACGAGCGCCCCACCTACAAGTGCGGCTGCTTCGCGCCCGGGCCCGAGGCCACGGGCGCCGTCGCGATCGGCGTGCGGCTCTTGCCGACGATGCTCATCGGCCCCGAGGTCTACGCCAGCACGCCCGCGTCCGGTGGCGGCTTCGGCAAGCCGGGACAATCGCCTGTCGAAGCGCTGCTGGGCCTGCACCTCGCGATCGCGCGCGATTGGCAGCTGGGCCTCGGCGCCGCGCCCGGGCTCACCGATGGCGCGGGCTCGCCGTCGTGGCGCTTCGTCGTCGGGCTGCAGTTCTTCCCGGCGTTCGAGCTGCCTCCGCCGCCACCACGGCCTCGCGAGCTGCCTCCGCTCCCGCCGCCACCGCCGCCCGCGCCCAAGCCCGTGCCGGCGCCGCCCGCGCCCAAGCCGCGTCCGCCCGCGCCACCTCCACCGCCGCCGCCGCCCCCACCTCCGCCTCCGCCGACCGACCGCGATCACGACGGCGTGCTCGATCCCGAGGACGCGTGCCCCGACGTGCCCGGCCCGCGTCACGAAGACCCGAAGCGCAATGGTTGCCCCGTCGTGCGCATCGAGGGCGGACAGATCCGCATCCGCGAGCAGGTGAAGTTCAAGACCGCGAGCGCGGTGATCCTGCCCGAAAGCAACTACATCCTGGTCGGGATCATGAAGCTTTTGCAGGAAAATCCCGAGATCAAGAAGTTGAGGATCGAAGGACACACCGACACGCAGGGCAAGGCGAAGGCCAACAAGAAGCTCAGCGAACGCCGGGCGGCGTCGGTCGTGAAGTGGCTCGTGAAGTACGGCATCGACAAGCACCGGTTGACGAGCGCGGGCTTCGGCCAGGAGCGCCCGATCGCCACCAACCAGACGGCCGAAGGCCGCCAGGAGAACCGGCGCGTCGAGATCCACATCGTCGAGGGCCCCGGTGCGGAGTAGCGCCCGCGCCGCGCTCGCGCTCGCGTCGATCGCCGTCGCGCTCGCGACGGCGCGCGACGCGCATGCGACGGCGAAGCGCCTCCAGGTGGACCAAAAGGGCGACTTCGTCCTCATCGGCAACACGCTCGGCTACGACTGCGGCGCGGGCGTGCCGGCGCCCGTCGTCGGCACGGTCGGCGCGTGCGGCACCAGCACGTCCGACACGGCGCCCGACATCTTCTGGAGCGCCGACGACGCGCACGCGACGGCGGCCGCCAACAACACGATCACGCTCGCGCAGTCGGGCAGCACGGCCGTGCTGGCGATCCCCGCGGGCGCGACGATCACCTACGCGCGCCTCTACTGGAGCGGCGTCGCCGCGACGGCGGACGCCAACGTCACCGTCGCGCGCGTGGGCACGGCCGACGCGTTCTCGACCGTCGTCACGAAGGACGACTCGGCGACGGCGACGTCGTCGACGCCGCAGACGTACTACCAGTCGACGGCCGACGTGACGACGCTCGTGCAGGCGCACGGCGCGGGCGCCTACCGCATCAGCGACGTCGACACCGTCAACTTCGTCAACCTCAACAACGACACCGTCTACGCCGGCTGGTCGATGGTGGTCTTCTACGCGCTCGCGACCGATCCGCCGCGCGACCTGACGATCTTCGACGGCCTCGACCTCATCAACTCGCAGGGCGCGGCCGTCACCGTGAACCTCACGGGCTTCCAGGTCCCGAACGCCGGCTTCGACGCCAAGCTCGGCGCGATCACCTACGAGGGCGACGATCAGTACTCGGGCGACTCGCTGACGTTCAACGGGGTGAAGCTGTCGGACGCGCTCAACCCCGCCAACAACTTCTTCAACGGCACGCGCTCGAAGCTGGGCGCCGCCGTGTCGAACGCCGGCGACCTGCCGCAGCTCACGGGCGGCGCGCGTAGCGTGTCCGGCATGGACCTCGACGTCGTCGACATCAAGGCCGAGCTGACGCAGGGTCAGACGACCGCGACGATCACCGCGGCGACGGCGCAGGACTTCTATCTGCTGGGCGCGTTCGTCACGTCGATCTCGACCTACAAGCCGGACTTCGGCGGCGCGACCAAGACGGTGACCGACCTCGTCTCGCATCCGGGCGGCTCGGTGCTGCCGGGCGACACGATCGAGTACACGATCTCGGCGACCAACACGGGCAACGACGGCGCCGTCAACACGATCCTCAACGACGCGCTTCCAACGGGCCTCACCTTCGTGCCGGGCTCGATCCGCGTGACGGCCGGCCCGAACGTGGGCACGAAGACGGACGCGACGGGCGACGATCAGGGCGAGTACATCTCGGCCTCGCGCACGGTGCGCGTGCGGCTCGGCACGGGCGCGAACGGGACGTCGGGCGGCACGATGAACATCGGCGCGTCGACCTCGGTCGTGTTTCGCGTCACCGTCGACTCGTCGGTCTCGGGCGTCATCCAGAACCAGGCGATCATCACCGCGGGAGGCGCCGCGGGCGCGCCCGCCGAGAACTACAAGAGCGACAACAGCGGCAACAGCTCGATGCCGACGCCGACGCCCATCACCGTCGACATCTGCTCGCAGACCTCGGATTGCTCGGGCGCGACGCCGTATTGCCTCACGACGACGTCGCCGCACGCGTGCGTCGGCTGCCTCGCCGACACGAACTGCTCGGGCACGAAGCCCAAGTGCGACTCGAGCTCGAACACGTGCCGCGCTTGCAGCGCCGACGCCGAGTGTCCCTCGACGAAGCCGGTCTGCCTGCCCAGCGGCGCGTGCGGCGAGTGCTCGTCGACCAACGCCGCCCACTGCGGCGGCACGACGCCCGCGTGCGACACGGGCACGGCGACGTGCGTGGCCTGCGTCGCCAACGCGACCTGCGGCGGCACGACGCCCGATTGCAACACGACGACGCACACCTGCGTGGGCTGCCTCGGCAACACGGACTGCGCCGGCGCGTCGCCCATCTGCGATCCCGGGATGCAGACGTGCCGCGCATGCTCGGGCGACAGCGAGTGTGGTGGCGTGACTCCCGCCTGCGAGCCGTCGGGCGCCTGCGGCCAGTGCTCGGCCGGGAACGCCACGGCCTGCGGCGGCACGACGCCCGTCTGCGACACGACGAACGGCGTGTGCGTGCGCTGCACGGCCAACGCCGACTGCAGCGGTTCGACGCCCATCTGCAACGGCGGCACGCACACGTGCCGGTCCTGCGCGGGCGACGTCGATTGTTCGGGCGCGACGCCGGCCTGCGAGCCGTCCGGTTCGTGCGGCCAGTGCTCGGCGACGAACGTCTCGAAGTGCGGCGGCACGACGCCGGTCTGCGACACGACGAACGGCGTGTGCGTGCGCTGCACGGCCAACGCCGACTGCAGCGGCTCGACGCCCGTCTGCAACGGCGCGACGCACACGTGCCGCGCGTGCGGCAGCGACAGCGAGTGCCAGAGTCGATCGTCCGCGACGCCGGCGTGCGAGTCCTCGGGCGCGTGCGGCCAGTGCTCGGCGACGAACGCCTCGGCGTGCACGGGCACGACGCCTGTCTGCAACACGGGCACGAGCACGTGCCGCGCGTGCGGCGGCGACGGCGATTGTTCGGGGGCGACGCCGGCGTGCCAGCCGTCGGGCGCCTGCGGCGTCTGCTCGTCGACCAACAACTCGCAGTGCACGGGCGCGACGCCCGTCTGCAACACGTCGTCGGGGACGTGCGCTTCGTGCGTCTCGAACGCGCAGTGCGGCGGCTCGACGCCGGTCTGCAACACGACGACGCACACGTGCCGCGCCTGCGCGGGCGACGTCGATTGTTCGGGGGCGACGCCGGCGTGCGAGCCTTCGGGCGCGTGCGGTCAGTGCTCGACGAGCAACCACGCGCAGTGCACGGGCGCGACGTCGGTCTGCAACACGACGACCCAGACCTGCGTGGGCTGCCTCTCGAACGCGAACTGCAGCGGCGCGACGCCCGTCTGCAACGCCGGCACGCTGACGTGCCGCGGGTGCGCGGGTGACGGCGAGTGCGGCGGCGCGACGCCGGCGTGTGAGTCGTCGGGCGCGTGCGGCCAGTGCTCGGCGACGAACGCCAGCAAGTGTGGTGGCGCTGCGCCCGCGTGCAATACGATCTCGGGCACGTGCGTCGCCTGCGTGTCGAACGCCCAATGCGGCGGCTCCACGCCCGTCTGCAACACGGCGACGAACACGTGCCGCGGGTGCGCGGGCGACGGCGAGTGCGGCGGGGCGACGCCGGCCTGCGAGGCGTCGGGCGCGTGCGGGCAATGCTCGGCCTCGAACAACGCGGCCTGCGGCGGCGCAACGCCGGTCTGCCTCACAGGCACGGGCACGTGCGTCGGTTGCATCGCGGCCGCCGACTGCGGCGGCAGCGCGCCCATCTGCAACGGCACGACGCACACGTGCCGCGGCTGCACGGCCGACGTCGATTGCTCGGGCGCGACCCCCGCGTGCGAGCCGTCGGGCGCGTGCGGCGCGTGCTCGGCCACGAACCGGAGCAAGTGCGGCGGCTCGACCCCGGTTTGCCTCACGGGCACGGGCGCGTGCGTGGGGTGCGTCGCCAACGCCGACTGCGCGGGCGCGACGCCGATCTGCGACGGCACGACGCACGCGTGCCGCGGCTGCGGCGGCGACGGCGAGTGTGGCGGCGCGACGCCGGCCTGCGAGCCGACGGGGGCGTGCGGCCAGTGCTCGACGACGAACACCGCGAAGTGCGGTGGCGCGACGCCGTCGTGCAACCCGACGACCGGCACGTGCGTCGCCTGCACCTCGAGCGCGACCTGCTCCGGCGCGACGCCCGTCTGCAACCTCGCGACGAACACCTGCCGCGGCTGCTCGGCCGACGCCGAGTGCGGCACGGCCGCGCCCGCGTGCCAGTCGAACGGCTCGTGCGGAGCGTGCTCGCCCACGAACACGACGCTCTGCGCGGGCGGCACGCCCGTCTGCAACGGCACGACGGGCACGTGCGTCGCCTGCGTCGTCAACGGCGACTGCGGCGGCGCGACGCCGACCTGCAACACGACGACGCACACCTGCCGCGCGTGCACCCTCGACAGCGACTGCAGCGGCGCGACGCCCGCCTGCCAGTCGAACGGCGGCTGCGGCGTCTGTTCGGCCTCGAACCAGTCGCTGTGCACGGGCGCGACGCGCGCCTGCGACACGGCGACCGCGACCTGCGTCGCGTGCACGACGAACGCGACGTGCGGCGGGACGACACCCGCCTGCAACACGACGACGCACACGTGCCGCGCCTGCACGAGCGACAGTGACTGTGGCGGCACGACGCCGGCCTGCCAGCCCAACGGCGCGTGCGGCGCTTGCTCGGCGACGAACGCGGCGACGTGCGGCGGGACGACGCCCGTGTGCAACTCGGTCACCGGCGTGTGCGTCGGTTGCATCGGCTCGGCCCAGTGCAGCGGCGCGAAGCCCATCTGCGATCTCTCGGTGCACACGTGCCGCGGGTGCGCGGGCGACGGCGAGTGCGGCGGCTCGACGCCGGCTTGCCAATCGTCGGGCGCGTGCGCCGCCTGCTCGGCGACGAACAAGACCCAGTGCACGGGTCCGACGTCGGTGTGCCAGACCGCGACCGGCTCCTGCGTCGGTTGCGTCGCTTCGGCGGATTGCTCGGGGCAGCTCCCCATTTGCGACGGCACGACGCACACGTGCCGCGCCTGCGCGGGCGACGGCGAGTGCGGCGCCGCCGCGCCCGCGTGTCAGCCCAACGGCTCGTGCGGCGCGTGCTCGGCGACGAACAAGACCCAGTGCACGGGCACGACGGGCGTCTGCAACACGACGACGGGCAGCTGCGTGGCGTGCCTCGGCAACACCGACTGCTCGGGGACGACGCCGACGTGCAACACGACGACGCACGTGTGCCGCGCCTGCGCCGCCGACACGGATTGCACGACCGCCTCGACGCCGGCGTGCGAGCCCTCGGGCGCGTGCGGCCAGTGCTCGGCGACGAACGCCACCCGCTGCGTCGGCACGACGTCGATCTGCGACGCCACGACCTCGACCTGCGTGGGCTGCTTGGCCGACGCCGCGTGCAGCGGCACGACGCCGAAGTGCGACGCCACGACGCACGCGTGCCGCGGCTGCACGAGCGACGCCGATTGCTCGGGCTCGACGCCGGCCTGCCAGCCCTCGGGCGCGTGCGGCGTCTGCTCGGCGACGAACGCGACGGCGTGCGCCGGCGCCGCGTCGACCTGCGACGCCCCTTCGGGCACCTGCACGGGCTGCATGGCCGCCGCCCAATGCGGCGGCACGAAGCCGATCTGCGACGCGGCCACGAGCACCTGCCGCGCGTGCACGAGCGACGCCGATTGCCCGGCCGCGACGCCCGCGTGTCAGCCGTCGGGCGCGTGCGGTGCGTGCTCGTCGACGAACGCGACCGCGTGCACGGGCGCGAAGCCTGCGTGCGACGCGACGTCGGGCACCTGCGTCGCATGCCTCGCGGGCTCGCAGTGCCAGGCGTCGGCGCCGGTCTGCGACGGCACGACGCACGTCTGCCGCGGCTGCGTCGGCGACGGTGAGTGTGGCGGTACGACGCCCGCGTGTCAGCCGTCGGGCGCGTGCGGCGTCTGCTCGGCGACGAACAAGAGCCAGTGCACGGGCGCGACCTCGCTCTGCGACGCGACGGCGGGCTCGTGCGTCGCGTGCCTCGCCAACGCCGACTGCAGCGGCTCTATGCCGACGTGCGACGGCGCGACGCACACATGCCGCGCGTGCACGGCCGACGCCGACTGCGGCGGCGCGACGCCGGTCTGCGGCGCGGGCGGCGTCTGCCAGGCCTGCGGCGCCGGCGACGAAGGCGCGTGCGCCGGCACGGGCAAGGTCTGCGACGTCACGACCTCGACCTGCGTCGACTGCGTCGCGAGCTCGAGCTGCAGCGGCACGACGCCGGTCTGCGACACGGGCACGCACGCCTGCCGCGCCTGCCGCGACAGCGCCGACTGCGATCCGAAGTTCCCCGTGTGCCTCGCGACGGGCGCGTGCGCCGTCTGCACGCCCGCCGACACGAGCCGCTGCACGGCGGCCGCTCCGCTGTGCGACACGTCGGGCGGCGGTGGTCAGTGCGTCGGTTGCCTCGCCAACGCCGACTGCGGCGGCACGACGCCCAACTGCTCGGCGACGACGCACACCTGCGTCGGCTGCACGGCCGACGGCGCGCCCAGCTGCCCCGATCCCGCGCACCCCGCGTGTCAGACGACGGGCGCGCTCGCCGGCGCGTGCACCGAGTGCTCGGCGACGAACGCCGCGCTCTGCGGCGGCGCGCAGCCGACCTGCCTCACGGCGACCGGTTTGTGCGGTTGCGCGGGCGCGGGCGGCGATTCAGCGTGCGGTGGCCCGACCTCGGGCATCGTCTGCAGCGGCCCCAACGGCTTCTGCGTCCCGGGCTGCGGCCCCGGCCGCAACGGCTGCCCCACGGGCGCGACCTGCGTCGGCGTCACGAACGGCCTCGGTCACTGCCAAAACACGACGGCGTGCGCGGGCGACGGTGACTGCACCACGCCCACGGGCCGCTGCGACACGACCGAGGGCAGCAACGTCTGCGTGCAATGCCTCGCCGATCTCGATTGCACGGGCGGCTTCGTGTGCGCGACGGACACGCACACCTGCGTCGAGTGCACGCCCACGGACCAGAGCGCGTGCCGCATCGATCTCGGCGGCGCGCGCTGTGTGACGGGCGGCTCGTGCGGTTGCACGGCCGACGCCGACTGCGGGGGCGCGAGCTCGGGCCGCGTCTGCGACAGCACGACCTCGCGTTGCGTGCCGGGCTGCCACGAAGCCGGCGGCAACGGCTGCCCGCCGTCGCAGGTGTGCTCGACGACAGGCGCGGCGATCGGCACGTGCGGTCCGGCGCCCGGCGCGGACGGCGGCGTCGACGGCGCGACCGACGGATCCGTCGACGGCGCGACGGATGCGCGCACGGACGGCGCCACCGACACGATGACCGACGCCAGCGAAGCCGGGGCCGGCGGCGCCACGGGTTCGACGGACGGCGCGGCCGACGCGACGGGCGACGCCGTTGCGATGAACGACGGCGCGACGGACGGCACGACCGAAGCGGGCGCGGGTGGCTCGACCGCCGACGGCGCCGCGGGCTCGGGTGGAAAGGGCGGCAGCTCAGGCGGCGGCGCCGCCGGCACGAACGAAAACGTCGGCGGCTACATCGCCGGCGGCGGTTGCCACTGCAACACCAGCGGCGGCTCTCCCCTCAGCGCCTTCGCCACCTTCGGCCTCGCCCTAGCCGCCGTCCTCGCGCGCCGCCGCCGCCGCTAGCTCTGCGCTCAGGGTCTGCCGGTTCCCCTACGATTCTTTCAAGTCGTCCGGATTCAATTCGACTGCGCCCGGCGGAGGCGGCGGCTTCTTCGCGTCGCTCACCTCGAGCACCTTCACACGAAACGCGAGATCGCGCCCCACGAGCGGGTGCAGCAGCCGCGTCTTCACGACGTCGCCCGACGCCGACACGATCTTCAAGCGCACGGGCGCGCCGCCCGGGCCCTTCGCCTCGAACACGCTGCCCGCCTCGAGCTTCGCGTCCTTGGGGAAGTCTTTGCGCGCCATGTCCTTCACCGGCATCGAGTCCTCGGTGCCGAAGGCCTCGCGCGCCGGGATCTCGCCTTTCTTCTCGTCGCCGGGCGACATGCCCACGAGCCGCGCCTCGAGCGCCGGCAACATGCGCCCTTGCCCGTGCACGTAGGTCAGCGGCCCGCTGCGCGCCGACGACTCGATGACGTCGCCTCCTTTGACGGACAGCTCGTAGTCGATGCGGACGGCGAGACCGGCGGTGACTTTCATGGCCGGATCAGCGTATCAGAAACGGCCGGCGACGAACGCGCCACCACCGCCTCGCAGAGGCACGAACGAAGGCTGAAACGACAGCGGGCTCGGCGACGCCGGCGCCTCGGCCGCCTGGTGGCCGTGCGGCCACAGCAGCATCAAGACGCCCGTCGCCGCGAGCGCGCCGCCCGCGCCGAACAGCGCGTACGAACCGTAGGCGTAAGGCCTGGCCTGGTCGCAGCGATCGAGCGCGGTCGTCATCCCCGTCATGTTCCACTCGCGGTAGCAATCGTCGACCCTCGAGCGCGCGACGAGGTTGAGCGCGAGGCCCGTGCCCGCCGACGCGCCGGCCGCCGCGAGCAAGATCCACCCCGCGACGTGCCGCCCGTGCGCGCCGTCGTCGGTCGCGGGTGACGGCACGATCGGCGGCGCCGGGATCGGCGCGACGGGCGCGGGCGTTGCGGGAACCTCGGCGTTCGGATCCTTCGCCGCGAGGTCCTTGCGCAGCGCCGCGAGCTTCGCCTCGAGCGTCGCGAGGCGCGCCTCGATCGTGGGCCGATCGGGCGCCTCGGGCGAGAGCTTCAAATACGCGCGGAAGCCCTCGATCGCCATCGACCAGTCGCCGCTCTTCTCGGCGACGGTGCCGAGGTTGTAGGCCGTCGACGGGTGCGGCGTCAGGTTGAGCGAGCACGCGTAGCGCCGCACGGCCGCCGGCTTGTCGCCGCTGGCCTCGGACTCCTCGGCCTTCGCGAACCACTCCTTCGCCATCGAGCGCCGCATCGCCGTCTCGGTCTCCGGGATCTCCGGACACGTGTCGGCGCGCGCGCGCGCCGCGGCGCCCAGCGTGAGCGCCCCGAAGGCGAACACGACGAGGGCGAGGGTGGCGAGTTGGCGCGGGGAGCGCAAAGGCGGGTCGTTTAGTCGAAGGGGTTCGGTCTGTGATCGGCCGGAACGCTGGCGCCTTGAGCGTGGCGCGCGCGCGCGCGGGCGCGCGGCTTCTCGGCGCGATCTGCGCGCGGGCGCGCCTCGACGGCCGCCGGGACTTTGGCCGGCGCCTCGGCGGGGGGCGCCGCCGGGGTGGGCGCGGGCTCGGCCGTGGCCGTCGTCGTGGTCGTCGGCGGCGGCTGCGGCGGCTCGAAGGTCGAAGGCGCGACGGCTGGCGGTTGCCAGCGCGTCGGCGCGGCCGGGGCGGCCGAGGCCGCCGGCGGCGGCGCCGCGACGACGACGATGCGGGGCCGCGACAGCACGATCGCGCCCGCGATCACCATGAGCGCCGTCGCCGCGAGGCCGCCGTACACCCACAGACGATCGGTGCGCGTCGGCGCGCTCGGTCGCGCGTCCGTCAGTAGGTCGCGCACGACGCCCGAGTCGCTGCCCGACCCCGGCCGCAGCGCGACCGTCGCGCCGCGCGTCGCGAGATCCGGCTTGATGACGGGCAGGCTGGTCGCCGACTGGAAGCCCGGCTTGACCTCGAGGTCGAGCGCCGAGCTCACCGTCTTCTTCCACTGCGCGAACTCGACGTCGAACAGCTGCTTGAGGTAGCTCGCGAGCTGCAGCGGCGAGAAGCCCTCGCTCGCAAACGCGTAGCGCTCGAGCGCGAGCGCCATCTCTTGCGCCGACTGAAAACGATCCTCGCGCTTCTTCGCCAGCGCGCGCGTCACGATGGCGTCCAGCTCGGGCGCGACGGGCGTGACGTCGGACGCGGGCGGGATCGGCTCGTCGACGATCGCGCGCATCGTGCCGAGCTCCGTCTCGCGACGGAACAGGTGCTTGCCCGTGAGCGCCTCCCATAGGACGACGCCGAGCGCGAACACGTCGGCGCGCCGGTCGACCTCCTCCGAGGACGCCTGCTCGGGCGACATGTACTCGATCTTGCCCTTGAGGCCGCCCGGGTTCGTCTGCGACACGCGGCCGAGCGCGCGCACGATGCCGAAGTCGATCACCTTCACGGCGCCCTCGAACGACACGAGGATGTTCTGCGGAGAGACGTCGCGGTGCACGACGCCCAGCGGCCGGCCGTCGGCGTCGACGAGGTTGTGGGCGTAGCCGAGGCCGTTGGCCGCCTGCGCGACGATGTACGCCGCGAGCGCCGGCGTGAGCGGCGAGCCTTCCTTGGCCGCCTTGCGGACGATCGCCGACAGCGGCTTGCCCTGCACGAGCTCCATGACGAGGAAGTACTCGTCGCCGTCATGGCCGACCTCGATGATGCGCACCACGTTCGGGTGATCGAGGAGCGCGGCGATGCGCGCCTCGTCGAGGAACATGCGGATGAACTCGTGGTTCGAGGCGAGGTGCGGGAGGATGCGCTTGACGACGACGAGCGTGCGGAACCCCGACAATTCGCCTGACAGGGCCAGATACACCTCGGCCATGCCACCGGTCGCGAGCCGACCGATGACTTGGTAGCGGCCCAGCCGCCCGACGCCCTCGACGGAGCCAGACGGGGACTGGCCCGTGTACGAATCAGGCGCCACGATACCAAGTGCAGCAGCTTCTCCCTGCAAGATCAAGGGTCTGCATCGTGAACGGCCATCTGTTGGGGGGCGCTGTCTCACACGCCTCCACATGTCGTCCCTCTCTCGATCTGGATGTGATATGAGGGGGACGTTTCCTAGGGCTCGCGGTGTCGGGCCGCGACAAGAGCTTGGAAAGCAGTCAGACGATAGGCCCGCCCCCCGAAGCAACCGATCACGCGGCGGCGCCTGCCCACGTCTCGGCGGCGCACTCGCACGCTCATGCGGTGCACGGCGCCGATCTGTGGAAGCTGTCCCTCGGCGCGCTCGGCGTCGTTTACGGCGACATCGGCACCTCGCCGCTCTACGCGCTCAAAGAGTGCGTCACGGCGCCGCACGGGGTCGGACCGGGCGCCGAGAACATCCTGGGTGTCTTGTCGCTCTTCTTCTGGGCGCTCACGCTGGTCGTCACGGTCAAATACCTGGCGTTCGTCATGCGCGCCGACAACGCGGGCGAGGGCGGGGTGCTCGCGCTGCTCGCGCTCGCCGTGGGCGGCCGCGACAAGACGAAGCGCAACGCGCACATCTTGATCGTGCTGGGCCTGTTCGGCTCGGCGCTGCTCTACGGCGACGGCGTCATCACGCCCGCGATCTCGGTGCTGTCGGCCGTCGAGGGCCTCAACGTGGCGACCGACACGTTCGCGAAGTTCGTCGTGCCCATCACCTGCGTCATCCTCATCGCGCTTTTCGTCGTGCAGAAGCGCGGCACGGGCGGCATCGGCGTCGTCTTCGGCCCCGTCACGCTCGTGTGGTTCGCGGCCATCGCGGCCGCGGGCGCGCCTTGGATCGCGCGCCACCCCGAGATCCTCGGCGCCGTGAACCCGATCCACGCCGTGCGGTTCTTCGTGAACCACGGCGGGCACGGCTTCCTCGTGCTCGGGTCGGTCGTCCTCTGCATCACGGGCGGCGAGGCGCTGTACGCCGACATGGGCCACTTCGGCACGAAGCCCATCCGGCGCGCCTGGACGTTGTGCGTGTTCCCGGCGCTGTTGCTCAACTACTTCGGCCAGGGCGCGCTGCTGCTCGAGCGCCCCGACGCCGCCGACAACCCCTTCTACGCGCTGGTGCCGCACCCGTTCCTCTACCCGATGGTCGTGCTGGCGACGCTGGCGACGATCGTCGCGTCGCAGGCGCTCATCTCGGGCGCGTTCTCGCTCACGCGGCAGGCCGTGCAGCTCGGCTACCTGCCGCGCGTCACGATCGTCCACACGTCGGGCAAGACCGAGGGCCAGATCTACATCCCCGAGGTCAACACGCTGCTCATGTTCGCGTGCCTCGCGCTCGTGCTCGGCTTCCGCGAGTCGAGCGCGCTCGCCGACGCCTACGGCATCGCCGTCACGGGCACGATGTCGATCACGTCGCTGCTCTTCTATTCGGTGTCGCGCGGCAAGTGGGGTTGGAGCCGGCCCAAGGCGCTCGCCGTGCTCGCGATGTTCCTCACGTTCGACCTCGCGTTCTTCTCGGCGTGCTCGGCGAAGATCTTCCACGGCGGCTGGTTCCCGATCCTCGTCGCCGTCGGCATCCTCGTCGTCATGCTGACCTGGAAGCGCGGGCGCAACCTGCTCGGCGAGAAGATCGCCGCCGACTCGCTCCCGCTCGAGGTCTTCCTCGAAGACATCGACATGACGAACCCCGTGCGCGTGCCCGGCACGGCCGTGTTCCTCACGTCGACGCGACGAGGAACGCCGGGCGTGCTCCTGCACCACTTCAAGCACAACAAGGTGCTGCACCAGCAGGTCGTGATCCTGTCGATCGTCACCGACGCCGTGCCCGAGGTGCCCGCCCAGGAGTTCGTCCACCTCAAGTTCTTCGACCGCGGCTTCTGGGGCGTGACGGCGCACTACGGCTTCATGCAGACGCCCGACATCGTGCAGGTGCTGCGCGCATGCGCGGCGCACGGCCTCTACCTCAACGAGTCCGACACCAGCTTCTACCTGGGCCGCGAGACGCTGCTCGACGGCAAGGGCGGCGGCATGGCGAAGTGGCGCAAGCACCTCTTCCGCTTCCTGTCGCGCAACGCCCGCTCGGCCACCGACTTCTTCTCGATCCCCCCGAACCGCGTCGTCGAGATCGGCACGCAGATCGAGCTCTGAGCGCGGAGGGGGCGGGCCCCCTCCGCGGGCCACCCCCGATCTCGATGCGAGCCGGCGCGGCGAAGCCGCGCCTCCCGGCGGCAAATCGACATCGCAGCAAAATGTCGACGCGCGTAGGATGAGATTGTGCCGCGATTCTTCGCAATGTGCGTGGCGTCGTTGATCATGATGGCTTCTTCGAGCGCTTTTGCGATCGAGCTCGGGCCGTGGTCATTCCACGAGACTGGGCAAGTGGCGCGGTTCAAGGACTGGATGCCGGCTCAGGTGCCGGGGTGCGTGCACACGGACCTGCTGCGCGCCGGGAAGATCCCCGATCCGTTCGTCGGCACGAACGAGAAGGACCTGCAGTGGATCGAGAAGAGCGACTGGGAGTACCGGTCGTCCTTCGTCGCCGACGAGTCGCTGCTCGCGCGCCAGCGCGTCGACCTCGTGTGGAAGGGGCTCGACACCTTCGCCGAGGTGTTCGTCAACGGCGTCTCGGTGCTCAAGGCCGACAACATGTTCCGCACCTGGCGCGTCGACGTGCGCGCGAAGCTCGTCAAGGGCGCGAACGCCGTGCTCGTGCGCTTCCGTTCGCCCATCGCCGCGGTGAAGCCGGCGTACGACAAGCTCGGTTACCGCTTGCCGGCCATCAACGACCAGGCCGACGAGATGGTGAGCATGTTCGCGCGCAAGGCGCCGTACCACTACGGCTGGGACTGGGGCCCACGCTTCGTCACGAGCGGCATCTGGCGGCCCGTGACGATCGAGGCGTGGGACGAAGCTCGCCTCGACGACGTACAGGTCGTGCAGCGCGAGCTCACCGACGCGCGCGCGCGGCTCGCGTTCGTCGCGACGATCGAAGCGACGCGCGCCTCGAAGCTGGGCGAGCAGGTGACGTTCGTCGTGACGTCGAAGGACGGCGCCGCGGCGCCCGTCACCGTCAGCGCGCCCGTGGCCGCCGGCTCGAACCGCGTCACCGTCGAGCTCACGATCGACGAGCCGCAGCGCTGGTGGCCGAACGGCCTCGGCGCGCAGAAGCTCTACGGCTTCGACGTCGCGCTCGCCGCCGGCGGGCAGCCGCGTGGCACCCGCGCCGTGCGTGTGGGCCTGCGCACCGTCGAGGTCGTGCACGTCAAGGACAAGGACGGCAAGTCGTTCACGGTGAAGGTCAACGGCGCGCCCACCTTCATGAAAGGCGCGAACTACATCCCGCCCGACAGCTTCGTGGATCGCGTCACGCCCGAGCGCCGCCGCGCGCTGCTGCGATCGGCCGCCGCCGCCAACATGAACATGCTGCGCGTGTGGGGCGGCGGCATCTACGAGGACGACGCGTTCTACGACCTGTGCGACGAGCTCGGGATCCTCGTCTTTCAAGAGTTCATGTTCGCGTGCTCGATGTACCCGGGCGACGACGCCTTCGTCGAGAACGTGCGGCGCGAGGCCGTCGACAACGTGCGCCGCCTCCGCAACCACGCGAGCCTCGCGCTGTGGTCGGGCAACAACGAGATCGAGGCGGCGTGGGCGCAGTGGGGCTGGCAATGGAAGTTCCACCTCGGCAAGGCCGCGCAGGCCGAGATCCAGCGCGGCTACGATCGCGTGTTCCGCGAGGTGCTCCCGCGCGTCGTCGCCGAGGAAGACGCCGGCCGCTTCTACACGTCGAGCTCGCCGTCGGCGAACGAGCCGGACGTCCCGCCCAACAAGCTCGGCTGGGGCGACAACCACTACTGGGGCGTCTGGCACTCCGAGGCGCCGTACACCGACTACGCGACCCACGTCTCGCGTTTCATGAGCGAGTACGGCTTTCAGTCGTTCCCGACGCTCGACACCGTCGCGAAGTACGCGCCGCCGTCCGAGTGGCGCATCGACTCGCCCGTGATGCTCTCGCACCAGCGGCACCCGCGCGGCAACCAGCTCGTGCGCACGTACATGGAGCGAGACTTCCGCGTGCCGAAGGACTTCGCGTCGTTCCTGTACATGTCGCAGGTGTCGCAGGCGAACGTCATCAAGTTCGGCGCCGAGGCCCACCGCCGCCGCTGGCCGTACAACGCGGGCTCGCTCTACTGGCAGCTCGACGACTGCTGGCCCGTCGCCTCGTGGTCGGGCATCGACTACTTCGGGCGCTGGAAGGCGCTGCACTACGCCGCGCGACGATTCTTCGCGCCCGTGCTCGTGAGCCCGGTCGAAGACGGCGGCAACGTGCGCGTCTACGTCGTCAACGATCGGCGGGCCGACGTGCGCGGCCGCCTCGTCTTGCGGATCCTCGACCTCGAGGGCAAGCCGCTGTGGCACCACGAGCAGGACGTCGTCGCGCCCGCGAACGCGAGCGCCGCGCTCTGGTCGTCGTGGAAGAAGGATTTGCTCCACGGCGCTGATCCCACGCGCGTCGTCTTCGTGGCCGAGCTGTTCGAGAACGGCCAGACGCTCTCGCGCAACCTCTTCACCTTCGTGAAGACGCGCGACCTCGAGCTGCCGAACCCCGAGCTGCAGGTCGCCGTCGAGGCGCGGCCGACGGGCGCCGTCGTGCGCGTCACGGCCAAGCGGTTCGCGCGCGCCGTCTACCTCGCGGCCAAGGACGTCACGGCGCCCGAGGCGGCCGGCGCCTTTTCTGACAACTTCTTCGATCTGCTTCCGGGCGAGTCCGTGACGCTCGACTGGAAGGCTCCCCCGGGCGCGCCGTCACCCGACGCGGGTCGGCTCTCGGCTGCGCTACGCGTCATCAGCGTGCGCGATACGTACTGAAATGGCGCCGACCGACGGTTCCCCCGAACTTGCCTTAGGGGGGATGTCCAGAATAGGTTTGGTGACAGTTCAGCCATGGAGACATCACGCATGCGCGGCACGGTCCTGATCGTCCACGACGACGCTGAGGTGCGGGGTTGGCTGGGGGACTTCCTGGGTGGGAAGGGCTTCCGGGTGCTCGCGGCCTCGACGGGCCAAGAAGCCCTCGGCGTGCTCGAGGAGGATCTGCCGGCGCTGCTCGTCATCGGCGTGGGCATGCCGCTGCTCAGCGGTTGGAAGCTGGTCGAAGCGCTCGCGCACTACCCCGATCTCGCCCGCATCCCGCGCCTGCTCATCGGGTCCGACGAGCCCCGCGCCACGGTACGCGAGATGGCGCTCGCATTGTTGGAAAAAGGCGCGGACGAGGTCCAAACGACGCCGCCCGAGGCCGCGCCGCGGGCCGCCGCGAACGCGTAGCACGAATACCCAACCCGAGCGCAGGCCGGCTTCGCCGGCCGAAGCGAGCGCCGGGGTTCGGGACCCTCTCAGGGGCCCGAGCTGAATGTCCGTGACGCCCGCCGCGGAGATGGCATCTACGGGGGGCGCTGGAGCTTGGGCGCATCCGCTGGACCACGCTCGTTCACGAAAGGGACCGACATGAAGCTCGTCACCTCGCTCGCCACCGCCGCCGTCGCGCTCACCGCGCTCGCGGCGCCGGCTTCCGCCACCAAGCTGGCGATCCAGTCGTTCACGTCGTCGCCGCAGGGGTTCCTCGTGAACTCGGCGATCGTCACGGGCGACAAGGACGCCGTCGTCATCGACGCGCAGCTCACGCGCGCCGACGCCCACCGCCTCGTGGGCGCGATCCTCGACACGAAGAAGAACCTCACGACCGTCTACATCACGCACTGGCACCCAGACCATTACTTCGGGCTCGTCGAGCTCAAGCAGGCCTTCCCGAAGGCGAAGCTGGTCGCGCAGCCGGCGACGGTCGCCGAGATCAAGAAGACGGCCGCCGCCAAGGTCAAGCAGTGGAGCCCGATGTTCGGCGACAACCTCACGCAGAAGCCGGTCGTCCCCGAGGCGCTCAAGGGCAACACGATCACGCTCGAGGGCGAGACGATCGAGATCCACGGCCCCGTGCAGGGCGACGCCGCCACGGGCTCGTACGTGTGGATCCCGTCGATCAAGGCGCTCGTCACGGGCGACAACACCTACCAGGGCATCTTCGTGTGGACGGCCGAGACCAACGCCGAGTCGCGCAAGGGCTGGCTCAAGACGCTCGACGAGATGCAGGCGCTCAAGCCGGAGATCGTCGTCGCGGGCCACAAGGACCCGAAGCTCAAGGACGACGCGACGGCGATCGACGCCACGCGCGCCTACCTCAAGGACTTCGACGTCGCCGCGGCCGCCTCGAAGTCGGCCGACGAGCTCGAGGCGAAGATGAAGGCGAAGTACCCGAAGCTCCAGATGGACATCGTGCTGCACATCGGCGCCGCCGCGCAGTTCCCGGCGCCGGGCGCCGCGCCCGAGAAGAAGTAGCGACCATGGCGACGACGCTGAGGCTCTACTCGGACTTCGTTTGTCCGTTCTGCTTCGTCGCCGAGCAGAGCACGGTCCCGCGCCTCGTCGAGGAATTCGACCTCGTCCTCGACTGGCGCGGGTTCCCGCTGCACCCGCGCACGCCCGTGGGCGGCATGCCGCTCACGACGCTGTTCCCGGCGGCGCGCATCCCGGCGGTCAAGGAGCACATGCGCCAGTTCGCGGCGCGCTTCGGCGTCACGGGCATCGTGCATCCCGAGCGGCTGCCCAATTCCAAGCGCGCGCTCGCGATGGCCGAATGGGCGCGGGGGCAGGGGAAGCTCGAGGCGTTTCGGCGCGCCGGCATGGAGGCCCACTGGCGCCACGGCAACGGCCTCGAGAGCGACGAAGACTTGGGGCGCGTCGCCGAGAGCGTCGGGCTCGACGCGGCCGCGGCGCTCGCGGCGGCCGACGAGCCGGGCACGCGCGCCATCGTCGACGCGCGCATCGCCGAGGCTCACGCCGAAGGCATCAGCGGCGTGCCGACGTTCAAGCTCGGGGACGAGGTGGTCGTCGGTTGCCAGCCTTATGAGGTCCTGGCGGACGCGGCCCGCCGGGCGGGCGCCAAGCCCCGGGCTTAGAAGACCGCTTCGGCGGGCCCTCGCCGTGAGGCGGGCGCGCCGCGGGCCGTTCGATGCGGGGCGCGGGGCGGCGCTCGATCTGGGGCGTGGGGCGCTCGTGGCGCGGTTTGCGCTCGGCGTGCGGCGCTGGCCGATGAGGCGCTGGCGCGGGTTGTTCCTCGGCCTGAGCGGGGCGCTCGGCGTGCGGCGCGGGGCGCGCTGACGGGGCCGGCCCGGGGCGGCCGTCGCGCTGGAAGCGGACGTGCGGTGCGCGTGGATCGGTCTGGCTCGCGGCCAGCGCGAAGTCGTCGGCGGCGTCGCCCGCGATCTCGAACTCGGTCTCCATCGGGCCGACGCGGATCGCGCCGACGTCGTGGCGCGTGACGCCGCCGCGGCGACAGATGAGCGGAAGCAGCCAGCCCGGCTCGGCCTTCTGCTGGCGGCCGATGTTCACGCGGAAGACGACGGCGCCGCGCGAGAGATCGCGCCGACCGGCCGCGCCGCGCATGGCGCGGTCGCGCGTGCCGTCGTGGCGCGCGCGCAGGTCGACGGGGGTGAGGCGCTCGCCGCGCGGCATGCGCTGAAGCTCGCGGCGGAGCAGGGCGACGAGGAGCGCGTCGCGGCCCCCATCCACTTCGGCGCCCAGGCGCCCGGCCAGCTCGCGCGCGTCGGCGGCGTCGTCGCCGTCGGCGGCCGCGGCCTCGCCGCGCAGCTCCTCGGCGAGCAGGCCTTCGGCCGCGCGCGCGATCTCGCGCTCGTCGGGCGCGGCCGTCCACGTGAAGGGTACCCGCGCCATCCCCAGCAGCCGCTCGGCCTTTCGCCGATCGGCCAGCGTCGCGATGATGACGCTCGTGCCCTTGCGGCCCGCGCGGCCCGTGCGCCCGCTCCGGTGCGTGAGCGCCTCGGCGTTGAGCGGCAGGTCGGCGTGGATGACGAGGTCGACCTCGGGCAGATCGAGGCCGCGCGCCGCGACGTTGGTCGCGACGAGCACGTCGGCGTCGCCGTCGCGCAGCGCCGTGAGCGCGCGCGTCCGTTCGGCCTGAACGCGATCACCCGACAGCACGACGGCGCGGAAGCCGCGGTTGACGAGCTGCTGGTGCAGGTCGGCGACCCCGTCGCGCGTCGTCCCGAAGACGATCGTGCGCACGCCGCGGTGCTTGCGGAGCACGTTGACGACGGCCGGCACGCGCTCGCCCATGGCCACGAGGTGCGCGACGTAAGAGATGTCCGCGTGCGCGCCCGCTTGGCCGCCGCGCGCGCGGGTGTCGACGCGGACGGCGTCGCGTTGGAAGCGCGCCGCGATGCCGAGGATCGCCGGCGGCAGCGTCGCCGAGAACATGAGCGTGCGCCCGCGCTCGGCGTCGGGCGCGTCGGCGCGCGCCGCGAGCAGCGTCTCGAGGTCCTCGCGGAACCCCATGTCGAGCATCTCGTCGGCCTCGTCGAGCACGACGGCCTGGACGCCCTCGAGCTTGAGCGAGCCGCGCTTCACGAGGTCGACGAGCCGTCCCGGCGTGCCGACGACGACGTCGGCGCCGCGCCTCAGCCGATCGAGGTCACCGCGAACGTCCGTCCCGCCCGTGCAGACGACGAACCGCAGCTTCGTCTTCCCGTAGAGCCAGCCCAGCTCCTCGCGCACCTGCGCCGCCAGCTCACGCGTCGGCGTCACGACGAGCCCGCGAACGCCCGTCCCCTCGAGCACCTCGGCCGCAATCGCGATCCCGAAGGCGAGCGTCTTTCCGGAGCCCGTCTCCGAAGAAACCAGCAAATCCCGCCCCGCGTGCGCCGCCTCGACGACAGCCGCCTGCACCGGCGTCGCCTCCGCAAAACCCCGTTCACCGATCGCCTGCGCCAACGGCGCAGGAATTGCCATCTCTTCAAACTTCATGGAAGCCGGCCTGTATATCAGTCTCGGCTTCGCGGAGCGAGTTTGATGACGAGAGGCGCGGCTTCGCCGCGCCGGCTCGCGCGCTGAGATCGGGGAGGGTCCGCGGGAGGGGCGGAGCCCCTTCCTCGCAGCGAGCGTAGCGAGCGATGGTGGGCGTTGTAGGGATTGAACCTACGGCTTCGTCCGTGTGAAGGACGCACTCTTCCGCTGAGTTAAACGCCCGGAAGGCGTCCTACCTAACGCGCCGTTCGCGGCTTGTCAACGCGCGCGGGCCCGCCGCGGGGGCCCGGCCGGCGCGGACTAGTGGATTCCTCTGAAACAGGCGTCGATCAGGGCGTTGCAGTAGGTCAGCATGAGGCCGGCCACGACGCCGATCCCGATGACCTTCGCCGCGAACCCCATGGCCGCGGTTTTGGCCGGCGGCGCCTCGGTTCCCGTGCTGTTCAGCTCCTCGACTCGCCTCACCATTTCCCACATATGCCTTTGACCTCCGCGCATCAGACTAAGGCCGGTCCTGTTAACGGCGTATTTCCGACTGATGCAATCACTGTTAAAACAGCACATTCCGGGCATAAATCTGGTGTCCTGACCGTCTGGGGCCCCACCCGATGACCCTCCGCACCGAGCTCTCGTTGGTCGTGTCGTCGTTGCTGGTCGTTTCGATCGGCGTCGGCGGCGGGACGGCGATTTACCAGTCGTCGCGGAACATGCGCCGCGAGCTCACGACCGAGTACGCGCTCTTCGCCGAGAACCGGGCCTTCGCGTTGCGCGACAACTTCGAGATTCTCGGCGACGAGCTGCGTCGCCTGGCGATCGTCCCAGCCGCCGCGCCCGGCGAGCAGGACGTGCGCCCCGAGGACATCGACCTCGGCGGTGCGCGCGAGAACTCGGTGCTCTACAACACGGCCGTGCTCGTCATCGCCGAGGACGGCACGTGCCTGCGCTCAGTGCCCGACCGCCCCGAGTACCACGGCCAACACTTCGGCGATCGCGGCTGGTTCCGCGAGGCGCGCACGGGCAACGGCGCGCAGATCTTCCGCGTCGCCGACGAGCCGCTGCTGGGGCGCACGTTGAAGATCGTTCAGCCGCTTCGCCACGGCGGACGCTTCTCGGGCGCGCTCGTGGGCGTCGTCGCCTTCCGCGAGGACAACATCATCGCGCCCGCGCTGCACGACAACCTGCCGCCCGAGACCGACGCCGTGCTCGTCGACGAGCGCGGCGAGGTCGTCTACCCGACGGACCGCGCGCGCGCCGCCGAGAACTCCGACTGGAGCCGCGCCGTCGCCCTCGCGACGGCCGCGGGCGTCGGCAACTCGGGGACGCTCTCGGGCGAAGCGCGGGGCGGCGAGACGTTGTTCGCCTACGCGCCCGTCAAGGCGAAGACCAGCTTCGCCGTGATCTTCGCGTGGCCGTGGCGGCGGCTCACGACGAACCTCACGCAGCAAGCGACGACGCTGGGCGCGCTGCTCGTCTTCGGCGTGCTCCTCGGCGTCGTCGCGAGCCTCATTCTCTCGGGGTATCTCGCGCGTCCGCTGCAGCGCCTTGCCGAGGGCGCGCAGCGCATCGCACGCGGCGAGCCCGTGCCCTGGGCGCGCCAGCGGCCCGTGGGCACCGAGGAGGTCGCGGCGCTCGTCGCGGCCTTCGAGCACATGGATCGATCGATCCAAAAACGCGATCAGGCGCTGCGCGACGCGGCCGGCCTGCTCGAGCAACGCGTGGCCGACCGCACGCGCGAGCTCACGGCGGCGCAGCAGGCGCTCGTCGAGGCCGAGCGCTTCGCCGCCATGGGCAAGACGTCGGCCGCGATCGCGCACGAGCTCAAGAACACGCTCAACGGCCTGGGCATGGCCGTCGAGCTCATCGTGCAGGAGCCCACGAACGCGGCGCGCGTCGCGCGGCTGCACCCGCAGGTCGCGCGCGAGATCGCGCGCCTGCGTGACGTCGTCGACTCGCTGCTCTCGTTCTCGCGCGTTCCGCGCATCGAGCGCGCCCCCGCCGACGTCGCCGCCGTCGTGCGCGCGGCTTGGGACCTCCTCGACGACCTCATCGCCGAGCGCGGCGCCGCCGTGCACGTCGACGCGCCTTCGTCGTTGCCCGCCGTGTGCGACGCGCACAAAATCCAGGGCGTGATCGTGAACCTGCTCAAGAACGCCGTCGAGGCGGGCCGCACCGTGCGCGTCCACGTCGCCGCGACGGCGGGCGACACGGTCACGATCGACGTCGACGACGACGGCCCCGGGCTGTCAGAGCCGGCGCGCGTGCACTTGTTCGAGCCGTTCTTCACGACGAAGCCCAACGGCACGGGGCTCGGTTTGCCGACGTCGCGTCGTTACGTCGAGGCGCACGGCGGCACGATCGAGGCGAGCACGTCGACGTTGGGCGGCGCGCGTTTTCGGGTGATTCTTCCGCGCGGCTTGGTCGAGACCCGCGCCATTGCGACGAGAGCCGGATGAAACCGACCGTCCTCGTCGTCGACGACGAAAAGACGTTCCGCATCGTCGCGGAGGAGGCGCTGTCGTCGGAAGGCTTCGCCGTGACGACGGCGGCCAGCGGGCACGCGGGCCTCGCGGCCTGGCAGCGCGAGCCGGCCGATCTCGTCATCCTCGATCGCCATCTGCCCGACACCGACGGCATCGCGATCCTCGAGGCGATCGTCAAAGAGGCCGCCGAGCGCGGCGTCGACACGCTGGTCGTCATCGCGACGGCGTACGCCGACGTCGCGAGCGCCGTGCAGTCGGTGAAGCTCGGCGCGTTCGACTACCTGTCGAAGCCGCTGCAGCTGCCCGAGCTCGTCGTCACCGTGCGCAAGGCGCTCGAGGCGAAGCGCCTGCGCGCGCAGGTCCGCCAGCTCACGGGCCAGCTCGCCGGCCGCGCCGCCGCGTCGCTCGGCGAGTTCATCGTGGGCGCGTCGCCGGCCATGCGCGCCGTCGTCGACATGGTCGACAAGGTCGCCGAGGCGACCGAGACGACCGTGCTCGTGCAGGGCGAGTCCGGCACCGGCAAGGAGCACATCGCCGACCTCATTCACCGGCGCACGCCGGGCCGCAAGGACGGCCCGTTCGTCGAGATCAACTGCGCGTCCGTGCCCGAGAACCTGCTCGAGAACGAGCTCTTCGGCCACGAGCGCGGCGCCTTCACCGACGCCAAAGGCAGCAAGCGTGGCCTCTTCGAAGAGGCCGACGGCGGCACGCTGTTCCTCGACGAGGTCGGCGAGATGCCGATGGGGACGCAGTCGAAGCTGCTCAAGGTGCTCGAGGAGATGACCTTCCGCCGCGTCGGCGGCACGCGCGATCTCTCGGTGAGCGTGCGCGTCGTCGCCGCGACCAACAAAGACCTCGCCGTCGAGGTCGAGCGCGGCGGCTTTCGCCTCGACCTCTACCACCGGCTGGACGTGTTCCACATCCGCGTCCCGCCGCTGCGCGATCGCCGCGAAGACGTCCTGCCGCTCGCGCGCGCCTTCCTCGCGCGCTTCGCCGCCCGCCAGCGCAAGGCCGCCGCGGCGTTCGCGCCCGAGACCGAGAAGGTGCTGCTCGGCTACGACTACCCCGGCAACGTGCGCGAGCTGCGCAACCTCGTCGAGCGCGCCGTCATTTTGTCGACGGGCGCGGTGATCGATCCTTCGTGCATCGTCATCAGCGGACCCGCGCGCCCCGGCGCCGCGGCGGGGGAGGGGCGCGCCTTCTTCTCGGCCGAGCTCCGCGACGGACGCCCTCCCAGCCTCGAGCAGCTCGAGCGCGACTACATCGCGCGCCTGCTCGAGCTCGCCGGTGGCAACAAGACCCAGGTCGCGCGCATGCTCGGCGTGTCCTACCCGACGGTCGCGAAGAAAATCACCGACTACGGTCTGTAGCGCGGAGAGGCTCGCCTCTCCCGCGCTCCCGTCTTCGAATCGGCGATTCGAAAGAAGCTTTCGAGCGGTCGTAAGAAACTTTCGGGCGGCGCGGGCGATGTCCAAGCGAACCCCGCATGTTTCCACCGCGTAAATGCGGCACGGGCGTTGCTAGTGACGTTGCTACCGACGACCCCGGCCTTCGTCTAAATACCGCTTCCAGGCTTCGCCCCCCGATGCTCAACAAGCTGATCGACCTCGCCGTTCACCGGCGCGTGCTGACCCTCGTCGCGACCGTCGCGTTCGCGATCTTCGGCGTCGTGACCTTCACGAAGCTCAAGATCGAGGCCTTCCCGGATGTCACCAACGTCCAGGTCATGGTCATCACCCTCTACCCGGGCCAGGCCGCGGAAGAGGTCGAAAAGCAGGTGACGATCCCGGTCGAGCGCGCGCTCACGGGCGTGCCACGCGTGCTGATTCAGCGCTCGATCACGTCGTTCGGCCTGTCGCAGGTCGTGCTGACGTTCGAAGACGACGTCGACATCTATTGGGCGCGCCAGCAGGTCGCCGAGCGGCTGCCCGAGGCCGACGTGCCCGACAACATCGAGCCGCACCTCGGCCCGAACGACACGCCCGTCGGGCAGGTCTACCAGTACACGCTCGAGAGCGACCACCACACGCCCAGCGAATTGCGCAGCTGGCAGGACTGGGTCGTCTCGAAGCAGCTCATGCGCGCGCCCGGCGTCGCGGACGTCGTGAGCTTCGGCGGCTTTCAGAAGGAGTACCACGTCCTCGCCGACCCGGGCCGCCTGCGCAACGACGGCCTCTCGCTCAAGGACCTCATCGAGGCCGTTTCGTCGTCGAACGGCGCGACGTCGGGCGGTTACCTTCGCCACGGCGAGTCCGAGTTCGTCGTGCGCGGGCGCGGCTACCTCAAAACGCCGCGCGACATCGAGAAGGTCGTCGTGCGCGCGACGAACGGCACGCCCGTGCTGGTCGGCAACGTCGCCAAGGTGATGGAGGCGTACACGCCGCGCCGAGGCGCCGTCGCGCGCGGCGCCGACATCGACTCGATCGAGGGCACGATCTTGCTCCGCCGCGGCGAGAACCCGAAGGACGTGCTCGACGGCATCCACGCCGCCGTCGATCGCATCAACAAGGACATCCTGCCGCCCGGCATGAAGATCGTGCCGTTCTATGACCGCACGCACCTCGTCGACACGACGCTCAAGACCGTCTCGCACAACATGATCGAGGGCGTCGTCCTCGTGTCGGCCGTGCTGTGGCTGTTCTTGCGCGCGTTCTCGGGGTCGTTCGCCGTCGCCGTGACGATGCCGCTCGCGCTGCTGTCGGCGTTCGTGGGGCTGCACTACGCGGGTGTGCCGGCGAACCTGCTCTCGATGGGGGCGATCGACTTCGGCATCTTGCTCGACGGCGCCGTCATCATGGTCGAGAACGCCTACCGGCATTTGTCCGAGGAGCAGCCGCCGCCCAATCAAGTGCCCGAGGTCGTCGCGCGCGCCGCGAAGGAGGTCGTGCGGCCGACGCTGTTCTCGATGTCGATCATCGCGGCGGCGATGATGCCGATCTTCACGCTCGAGCGCGTCGAGGGCCGCATCTTCCGTCCGGTCGCGCTCACCTACGCGTTCGCGCTCCTCGGCGCGCTGTTCTTCACGTTGACGACGGTGCCGGCGCTGACGACGGTGCTGCTCAAGAACCGGAAGGTCAGCGAGACCGAACCGGGCTTCCTCGTCTGGATGCGCGAGCGCTACCTCACGACGCTGCGCGCGGCGCTGCACCACCCGTGGGCGCCCCCGCTCGTGGGTGGCGTCATGCTCATGGGCGCCGTCATGCTGCTGCCGCGCCTCGGCGCCGAGTTCCTGCCGCAGATGAACGAGGGCGACATCCACGTCACCGTGACGATGCCGAGCGCCGTGTCGCTCGAGCGCGGCGCCGAGGTCTTGCGCGGCGTGCGCCTCACGCTGCTGAAGTTCCCCGAGGTCAAGGACGTGCTCACGGAGCAGGGCCACCCCGAGGACGGCACCGACGACGAGGCGCCGAACCAGGCCGAGACGTTCGTCATCATGAAGCCCGAGTCCGAGTGGACGCGCGGCAAGAAGAAGGACGAGATCGTCGAAGAGATGAGGGCCGAGCTCGAGAAGCGCCCCGGCGTCGTCTACAACTTCAGCCAGCCGATCAAGGATCGCGTCGAGGAGTCGATCTCGGGCATCCGCGGGCAGATCGTCGTGAAGATCTACGGCGAAGACCTCAACTACATGCACGACAAGCTCGAGGACGTCGACCGGATCCTCACGTCGCTCCGCGGCGCGCGCGACGTCGAGATCTACCGCGCCGGCAGCGCGCAGCACATCGTCGCCGACATCGATCGCGACGCGACCTCGCGTTACGGCGTGCCCGTGCGCGACGTCGAGGACACCTTGGAGACGGCCTACGGTGGCCGCGTCGCGACGACGATCTGGGAGGGCGAGCGGCGGGTCGACGTGCGCGTGAAGCAGCCCGTGCCGATCGAAGGCGACGCCTCGGCCGTGGGCCGGCTCGAGGTGCCCGTGAACGACCACACGCGCGTGCCGCTCGCGTCGCTCGCCGACATCCACATCGACAAGGGCCGCACGCAGATCAACCGCGAGCAGGGCGGACGGTTCCTCGCCATCAAGTGCAACATCGAGGGCCGCGACATGGGCACCTTCGTCGACGAGGCGCAGGCGCGCGTGAAGAAAGAGCTCAAGCTCGACGAGGGCTACTACATGACCTGGGGCGGCGAGTTCGAGAACCAGCGCAGGGCCATGAAGCGCCTCGAGGTCATCGTCCCAGTGTCGATCCTCGCGATCTTCGCGCTGCTGTACCTCACGTTCCAGGCGGCGCTGCCGGCGTTCGTCGTGCTCATGGTCGTGCCGTTCGCGACGGTCGGCGGCGTGTTCGCGCTGTACCTGACGCACACGGTGCTGTCGGTGTCGGCGGCGGTCGGGTTCATCACACTGTTCGGCGTCGCCGTCATGGACGGCGTCTTGTTGATTACCTACGTGCGGCAGGCGCGTGACCGTTCACCCGACAGCGAAGAGGCGATCCTCGACGCCGTCGCGCACCGGCTGCGGCCCGTCTTGATGACGGCGCTGCTGGCGTCGCTGGGCCTGTTGCCGGCGGCGATGTCGCACGCGATCGGCTCGGACACGCAGCGGCCGTTCGCGATCGTCATCATCGGTGGCCTCATGTCGTCGACGCTGCTGACGATGCTGCTGCTGCCAACCCTCTACAAGCTGGTCGAGGGCTGGTTCGGCTTCGGGCGCAGGCAGCGGCACATGCTGCGATTGGAGATGAAGTGAAGGCGCGACGGAGGTTGTTGGTTGCGCTGGCTGTGGCGGCGCTCGCGCCCGCGGCGGCGCACGCCGACGGGCTCACGCAGGAGCAAGCCGTCGCGATCGCGCTCAAGCGGAGCCGCGACGCCATCGCGGCGCGGCTCGAGATCGAGGGCGCCGAGCTCGACGTCGTCGCGGCGCGCGTCTACCCGAACCCGACGTTCTCGTACGAGATGGGCAACCTCGTGCTCGGCAAGGGCAACCCGCAGGGCGGGGCGGCCAACCCTGGGTTCTTCGACCAGCCCATTCAGCAGTTCGGCCTCTCGCAGACGCTGGACCTGTGGTCGAAGCGCGGCGCGCGCGAGAGCGTGGCCTCGGCGGGCGTCGATCGGCGGCGGTTGCTGACCGAGGACGCGCTCCGCGAGATCGCCTACGCCGTGCGTTCGGCCTTCGCCGACGTCGTGCGCGAGCAGAGCGAGCGCGATCTCGCGCGCGAGGTCGCGGGCCGTTACGCCGAGACGGTGCGGCTGTCTCAGGCGCGCTTCAAGGCGGGCGACATCTCCGAGGCCGAGCTGCGCAAGATCGAGCTCGAGGCGATCCGCTACGAGAACGCCGTCATCGACGCCGACATGCAGTGGGACGTCGCGCGCCAGGCGCTCGCGGCGCTCATGGGCCTCGGATCGGCGCGCGAGCTGCCGGGCGAGCGCGTCGACGACAGCGCGGCGCGGCCGACCTTCGACGTCGAGAAGCTCACCAACGAGGCGCTCACGAGGCGGCCCGACCTGCGCGCCGCCGGCGCGGCCCACGCCATTGCCGAGGCCGAGGTCAAAGCGGCGCGGCGCGAGATCTACCCGGATCTCACGCTCGGCGCGACGTACACGCACGATTCGTTCACGATCTCGGGCGACAACCCGGACTCGCTCGGCTTCGGCGTGTCGCTGCCGCTGCCGGTGTTCGATCGCAACAAGGCGGGCCTCGGCCGCGCGCGGCTGGACGTCAAGCGCGCCGACAACGACAGGGAGCGCTTGCGCCTCGCCGTCGCGCACGACGTGGCCGACGCCGTCCGCAAGGCGGCGCGCGCGCAGTCGTTGCTGCGCATCTTCGAGGGCAGCGCGACGCCGCCGGGCGAAGCGCCGCCGGCCGCGCCCGCGCCCAACTCGACGTCGGCCGCGGGCCCGCCCGCCGCGGCCGCGACGTCGCCCGTCGCGAGCGGCCAGGTCGACGTGCGCAACGCGGGTGGCATGCTCGCGCGCGCCGAGGCCGCGCTGCGCGTCGCCGAGAAATCGTACAAAGCGGGCGCCGCCTCGCTGCTCGATCTGCTCGAGGCGCAGCGCACGAACCTCGACACGCGCGCCGAGTACCTGCGCGTGCTCTATGACTACCGCCAAGCCGTCGTGGACGTCACCCACGCCGTAGGAGAGGGAGCCGTTCCATGAACGCGTCACGATCACTGTTGCTCGCTGCGGCGCTCGCCGCCGCGTCCGCTTGCTCGAAGAGCCACGGCGAAGAGCCGGCCGAGAAGGCGGGCGGCGAGGGCACGAAGGACTTCGTTCGCCTCGACCCGGGCAGCGCGCCGCACGACTTCGTCAAGGTCGAGCCCGTCGTCGAGTCGGCGGCGGCGACGTCGGTCTCGCTCCCGGGCCGCGTGGGCTTCGACGAGGACCACACGCAGCGCGTGGCCTCGCCCATCGACGGGCGCGCGACGGGCATCCCCGCGAAGCTCGGCGACAAGGTGCGCGCGGGTCAGCCGCTCGTCGAGCTGTCGTCGCCCAACGTCGGCCAGCTGCAGGCCGACCTGCAGAAGGCCGCGTCGGATCTCGCCGTCGCCGACAAGGCCGTCGAGCGCGCGCACAAGCTGCAGGCCGAGGGCGCGATCGCCGACAAGGAGGTCACGCAGGCCGAGAGCGACCAGAAGAAGGCGCGCTCGGACCAGGCGCGCGCGGCCGCGCAGCTGAAGTCGCTCGGCGTCTCGGCGTCGGATCCGGCCGTCAACGTCGCGCTGCGCGCGCAGATCCCCGGCGTCGTCGTCGAGCGCAACGTGCTCGTGGGCCAGGAGGTCCGCGCCGATCAGGCGTCGCCGCTCATCACGATCAGCAACCTCGACACCGTGTGGGTGCAGGCCGACGCCTACGAGCAGGACTTGTCGCTCGTCGCCGAGGGCGACATGGTCACGATTCGCGTGCCGGCGTACCCGGGCGAGACGTTCACGGGCAAGGTCGGTCACGTCGGCGACGTCGTCGATCCGGGCACGCGCACCGTGAAGGTCCGCTGCGTCGTCGACAACAAGGCGCACAAGCTCAAGCCCGAGATGTTCGCCAAGGTCGACGTGCAGAACGCCGGCGGCCACAAGCTCGTGATGGTGTCGGCCAAGGCCGTGCTCAGCGAGGGCGACAAGTCGATCGTCATCGTCGCGACCGAGAACGACGTCTTCCGCTCTCGCCGCGTCGAGGTCGGCCCGGAGACCGACGGCCAGGTGCGCGTGCTGTCGGGCCTGCGCCCCGGCGAGAAGATCGTCACCGATGGCGCGATCTTCATCAAGCGCGAGCTGGATTCGCAGTAGCTACCGCGTCCCGTCGAACGCCACGGTCACCTGGCGCTTCGCCCCGTCGCAATCCGTCCGCGCGCCCTTCGACAACCCGGCCCGCAAGCGGATCGGCCCCGCGAACGACATCACGACCGTCCCCGCCGCCGGATCCCGCTTCGTCTCCGTCTTCGTCCAACCGGCGGCGAGCAGCGCGTTCAGCACGCGGCCCGCGCCGCCCTCCGGGTCGGCGTCGTCCAGGCAGTACATCGCGCGCACGTCGTCGGCGTACGTCGCGGGTTCCCACGGGGCGATGATGCGGCCGCCAGGGAAGGCGGGCATCTCGGCGGCGACCTCGTCGACGAGCGCGGCGCGGCGGCCTGCGGTGTGCTTCATGGCGAGGAACGAATAACCGCCGAGCCCGACGGAGATGACGAGCGTGGCGACGACGACGGCGCGACCGGCAGACACGCGCGGAGACTACAGCAATCCGCCCGAAGCGCGAGCGACGCGCGCCGCGAGGCCCGAGGCGCGTTCGAGCGGCCGCGCGATCGCGAGGGCGAGGAGCTCGGGGCGTCCCACGACGACGGCCGAGAGGCGCGCGCGCGTGAGCGCGGTGTAGACGAGCTCGCGGCTCAGCAACGGCAGGTCGTGCTCGGGCAGCACGAGCGCGACGTGGTCGACCTCGGCGCCCTGCGCCTTGTGCACCGTGGTCGCGTAGGCGACGCGCAGGTCTTCGCGCAGAGCCTCGAACGAAAACGCGGCGAGGCTGCCCGCGCGCGGGAAGACGACGAGCCGCCGCGCTCCGTCCGTGCCGCGCGCGCGCACGACGACGCCCTGGTCGCCGTTGAAGAGGCCGCGGTCGTAGTCGTTGCGGGTCATGAGGACGGGCGTGCCGGGTGTGGGCGCGCCTTCTTCGGGCGGCGGCTCGCCGAGGACGACGGCGGCGCGGCGCGCGAGCGCGGCGTTGAGCGCCTCGGCGCTCGTGACGGCGCCCGCGTCGCGCGTGACGGCCAAGACGCGCCGCGCGCGGTGGTGCGCGAGCAGCGCCGCGAGCGCCGCCGCGTCGTCGGCCTCGAACGTCGCGCCGTCGACGACGCGGACTTCGCGAGTCGCGAGCGCGATCGACTCGGAAGTCGCGTAGACGCGCGCGCGGATCCACGAATCGGTGAACGCCGCGACGAGGCGGCGATCGGCGTGCGGCGGCGCGCCCGTGGGCGCGAGGCGCTCGAAGCCCGACCAGGCGAGCTCGTCGGGACGCGCGCGCGTCGGGCCGCCGAGCGCCGCCGCTTCCCCCGCGAGCACGGCGCGCGCGGCGGCGAGCACCGACGCGCCCTCGGGCGCGCGCGGATCTTGGCGGTGGCTCGTCTCGAGCCGCACGGCGCGCGCCGACAGCTCGCGGAACACGGCGCCCGCCGCGACCGAAGGCAGCTGGTCGGCGTCGCCGAAGAGCACGAGGCGCGTGCCGGGACGAATGGCGCGCGCGAGGCGCTCCATGAGGCCGAGATCGATCATCGACGCCTCGTCGACGAGCACGGCCGCGTGGGGCAGGGGCGCGTTCTCATGGTGACGAAATTCGCCGCCACCCGCGGCGGAGCTCCCACCGCGAAAGCCGAGGAGCCGGTGCAACGTCTGGGGCTCGGGCGCGCCGCCTTCGACGCCGAGCGCCGCCAGCGACTCGGCGACGCGGTTCGCGGCGCGGCCCGTGGGCGCGGCGACGGCGATGTCGGCGGCGCCGAGCCCGAGGCGCATCAGGGCACGGACCACACCCACGAGCAGCGCCGTCTTTCCCGTGCCCGGCCCGCCGGTGATGATCGTCAGCGGGCGCGCGAGCGCGGCGTCGAGCGCTGCGCGCTGGCCTTCGTCGAAGGCGCGTCCGGGCGGCGCCGCGATCGCCCGCGCGGCGGCGAGGTCGGCGGCCGCCACCAGCGCGAGCGGCGTCGCGACGTGGGCGGCGAGCCGGCGTGCGAGCCGCCCTTCGAGGGTCCAGTCGCGTTCGGCGTAGAGGAAGCCATCGTCGACGAGGAACGGCTTGTAGTCGCCGGGGGCGCCCACGAGCGGCGCGAGCTCGACGGCGGGGCGAGAGAGCGTCGTCGCCAGGTGGCCCGCGGCCGCGCGCGCGCCGTCGTCGATCCCGAGGCGCGCGAGCTCGTCGCCGACGCGCGCGAGCGACAGCCGCGTCGCGCCGCGCCCGCGCGCGTCCTCGAGCGCGAGCACGACGAGCGCGAACGCCGCGCGCGCGTCCGGCGCGAGCCGCGGCGCCCACGACGCCGCCTCCTCGACGAGCGCGAGCGTCTCCTCGGAGACGTCGCCCGCGCGCGCCGTGGCGGCGACGTCGGCGGGCAGCGCGCGGCCCGGGCGCGCGACGGCGTCGGCGCTCACGGCGCGCCTCCCGCGTCGTCCCGCAAGGTCGCCGCCAGCTCGTCTTCCCAGCGGCGCACGTCGTCCCAGCTCGGCCGCCCCATCTCGAGCCCCGCCGGCAGCGCGCGCAGGAACACGTAGACCGTGCCGCCGAAGCGCGCCTCGTAGTCGGCCTCGTCGGTGATGCCCAGCATCTTCACGAGCGCGATCGCGTAGAGGCGCCGTTGCAGCTCGTAGCTCGACGCCACGTAGGCGGCGATCGAGGCCTGCCCGTAGTCGGGCAGGACGTCGCTCTTCCAGTCGCCGAAGTACGTGCGCCCCTCGTGCTCGAAGATGACGTCGACGAAGCCTTTGACGAACCCGGCGTCGGCGCCGCCCGCGGCCTCGGGGAACGGAAACAGGAACTCGACCTCGCGCGCGACGCGATCGGCGCGCGCGACGCCGTCGAGCGCGCGCCCGTCGGGCAACGACAGCGGCGTCGTGAAGGCGGCGTGGACCATGCGCTCGGCGTCGGCGCGGTGGGCGGGATCTCGATCGTGCCGGCGCAGCGCCGCTTCGACGAGCGCCGCGATCTCGGGCCGCGACGCCCAGGCCGCCGGCGCGTCCCCGAAGCTCTCGATCGGCGCCGTCTCGAGCAGCGCGTGCAGGAAGATGCCCGAGAGCGCGCCGCCGGGCAGCTGGCCCGGCGCGAGGACGGGCGCGACGTCCGCCGTCTCGTCGAGGACTTCGGTCGGAGGCTCGGCGACGGCCTGCGCCTGCTTGAGGCGCGTGTACGACGTCAGCGTGATGCCGCGCAGGCGACGCCGCTTCTCGCCGAGCGCCGCGGCGTCGAAGTCGAGCGCGAGCGCCTCGGGCGCCGGCTGCCAACCCGCGACGGCCGCGGCGATGCGCGCCGGCGTCTCGTCGGGCGGCGCGGGGCAGGGGATGGTCTTGGCCCGGAAGTGTTCGACGCCGGGGCCGTGGAGCGCGCGCAGCCGCCGGTGCACGTGGCGGTAGGCGCCGTTGACGCGCCAGAAGTCTTCCTGCCCCGCGCTCTCTTCGACGTCGGGATCGCCCGCGTAGGGCAAATAGAGGTGCTCGCGCGCGCGCGTGAGGCCGACGTAGAGCAGGCGCTGATCGTCGGCGTCGCCGGAGCGCTTGATGGCCTCGACGAGCGCGGCGCGCCGCGGTCGGCCCGCGAACAGCCAGCGGCGCGCGTCGCGCTCGAAGGTCTGCACCTTCGAGCCGCGCCACGGCGAGAAGGCGCCGTAGAGGAAGACATGGTCCGCCTCGAGGCCCTTCGACTTGTGGATCGACATGATCTGCACGGCGTCTCGGTCGCCTTCGAGGCGCTGCACGTTGCCCTCCTCGGCCTCGGGGACGACGAGGCCCTCGACGAGCGCCGTGAGGTGACGGATGAGCTCGCCCAGCGACATCGGCGTGCGCGACACGCGCGCGCGCAGCAACTCGCATAGGTGCAGCACGTTCGTGAGGCGCCGCGCGCTGCCGCCCGCGAGCAGCTCGCGCTCGACGAAGCCGCTGTCGCCGACGATGCGCTCGAACAGGCGGGTCCAGTCGCGTGCGTCGGCGAGCGCGCGCCACGCCGCGAGGCGATCCTCGAGCGGGTGGCTGGTCGGGTCGGCCGCGAGCGCCGGAAGATCGTCGAGCGAAAGGCCGAAAAACGGCGTGAGCGCGGCGCGCATTCGACGCGCCGGATCGCGCGGGTCGTCGATCGCCGCGAGCAGATCGCGCAGCTGCCGCGCCTCGTCCGTTTCGTAGAGGCGCTCTTGATCGTAGAGGACGTGAGGCAACCCGCGCGCGCGCAGCGTCGACGCGATCTGCCGGGCCTCGGCGTTCGTGCGCGTGAGGACGAAGATCTGGCGCAGCGGAACGGGGACGGTGGCGCCTCGCAACGCCTCGATCTCGTCGGCGATCGCGTTGGTGAGGGCGGGCCGCACCTCGCGCAGGCGCAGCTTCGAAGGCGCGACGCCGTCGCCCGCGGGGCGCACGGCGAGCAGCGTGATGGGCGGGCCGTCGGCGGCTGCCTCCGGCGCGCGGCCCGCGACGGCGTCGCGAAACAACGCGCGCTCGTCGAAGAACGGCTCGGCCGCGTCGTCGGCGAAGATCGCGTTCGTCGCCGCGAGCATGGGGGGCGTCGAGCGGAAGTTGCGGTCGAGCGCCAGCGTCGGCTCGGCGCCGCCCGCGATCGCGGCGCGCGCGTCGCCGTAGGCCGTGACGTCGGCGCCGCGGAACCCGTAGATCGCCTGCTTCGGATCGCCGATGACGACCAGCGGGCTCTCGCTGCCGAGGAAGATCGTCCGGAAGATCTCCCACTGCACGCCGTCGGTGTCCTGGAACTCGTCGATGACGGCCAGGCGGTAGCGCCGCCGCAGCGACTCGGCGAGCGCCGCGCCGTCGGGCCGACGCAGCGCCTCGGCGACGAGCCTCAGCATGTCGTCGAAGTCGTAGCGACCGGCCGCGGCCTTGCGCGCCGCGAGGCGCGCGCGAACCGGGGGCAAGAACAGCTGACTCACGGCGAGCTCCAGCGGCGCCGCGGCGTCGCCAACCTCGAAGAACGCGTCCATGATCGTCTTCGCGGGGCCGGCGGGGAGGGGGAAGCGCAGCCGCTCTTCGGCGTATGAGAAGAGGTCTTTTCTCTCGTCGACGGCCCTGTCGATCTCGACGATCGCCGTCGGGATGTCTCCGTGCGCGGCGAAGCGACGGCCAATGGCGTGAACCTCGCGGACGCGCGGCGGGAGGTAGCGCGCGATCGTGCCGTCGGAGAGCGCCTTGATCTGCCCGGAGAACGCGTCGCCGACGTCGAGGGCGGCGAACGCCGTGAGCGCGGCGCGCAGGCGGTCCTCGTCATGGTCGGCGCCAAACGGCCGCTGCTGAACCATCGCCTGCCACAGCGTCTTTTCGAGCGACGTCGTGGTCTTGCCGGACGCGAGCCACGCATGCAGGTAGCGTTCGAGCGAGGGCGTCGTCGCGAGCGTCGTGCGCAGCGTCTCGCGGAACGCCTCGCCGAAGCTGCGCTGGCTGTCGACGTGCTCCTGCGCGAGCAGGCGCCCGCTCGCGAACGCCTCCTCGGTGAGGACGCGCTGGCAGAAGCCGTGGATCGTCGTGATCGTCGCGCGGTCGAAGGCGCGGCGCGCGTCGAGCAGCCGCGCGCGCGCCGTCGCGTCGAGCGTCCACACGGCGTCGGGCGCGGCGCCCGCGGGCGCGGGCTCGTCGTGGGCGAGCAGCTTGTCGACGAGCTTGCGCAGGCGGAAGACGAGCTCCGCCGTCGCCTTCTCGGTGAACGTCACGACGAGGATCTCTTCGAGGCGTGCGTCGCCGCGAATGAGGCGATCGGCGACGAGGTGCTCGAGCAGGTAGGTCTTGCCCGTGCCCGCCGACGCCTCGACGACGGCCGACGCGCCCCGCGGGAGGCCGCGCAGCGCCTCGGGGAACGCGTACGCCGGCACGCTCGACCGCGCCATCAGCGCGCGCCCCCCGGGATCGACACGAGCCGCGGCGGCGCGGCCTTGCGTGGCTCGCCGCGATCCGGCGGTGCGTCCTCTTCGATCGTGTCGAAGTACAGCCCGAAGCGCTCGTCGACGAACCGGCGCGCCGTCTCTTCGTCGGGCGGCAGCGGGTACTCGGTGGCGTTCGGAACCGGCCCCCACTCCGACGTGAAGTACGTCCTCCAGTCGGCGTCGCGCAGCGTCTGGATGTAGCTCGTGAGCTCGGGACGCGGATCCTTCTTCTTGCGCCACCCGAGCACGCCCTCGCACGGGAAGAAGTACGGGTGCACGCCGCGCAGCAGCTCAGCGAGCAGCTTCGTCAGGTAGGCGCGCGCGACGTCCTGGGCCACGGCGCGCAGCCAGAACGTCTCGGGCCGATCTTGCCCGGGGCGCAGGACGACGCCGCGTCGTCGCGGCGCGCCCGCGGGATCGATCGCCGCGAGCGCGACGTGCTCGACGAACGCTTGCAGGCGATCGCGGCCGTTGCCGTTGTCGCGTGTCGTCGACGACGACGCCATCAGCAGCGCGGGCTCGCCGCCCAGGACGCCGAGCGGGCTCGTGTCACCCGAGAGCTCGACCTCGATCGTGTCGAGCGCGAGGCGCAGTGCCGGAAGAATCACGGGATGGTCGCGATGCTCGGGCGCTTGGCCGACGTGCACGGGCGCGGGCGCGGCATCGAGGCCGCCGAGCTTGGCGAGCGTCTCTTCCCATCCGCCGAGACACGTGAGCAGCCGCGCGCGCGAGGCCGTCTCGAAGATTCCGTGCGGCAAGGTGCCGTCGAGCCGCGCGAGCGCCGTCGCCTCGTCGAGAGCGGTGGCGAGCTCTTCGGCGGCGGCCGGGCGCGCGGCGTGGGCGAGCGCCTCGCGCAGCAGCGGGACGGCGGCGGGCCAAGGCAGGTCGAAGTCCTCGTGCTCGCGCGTCGCGGCCGCCGCTTCGTCGTCGAGCTCGTCGGCGTAGAACGGCAGCAGCGCGCGCGCCGAGCCCTGGAGCGGGCACTGCAGGAAGCGCAGCACGTGGCGCATCGTGAGCCGGCGTGTCGAGCGCTCGGCCTGCGCGGCGGTGTTCGACGCCGAGGGCGAGGTCCACGACAGCGCCGGCCCCAGCGCCGCGAGCGCCGCCGGCGACAGCGTCTTTCGCAACACGGGCCACTCGGGCAGCGTGCGGCCGTCGGCGCGCGCTTCGAGCGTTCGCCCCAGCCGTGCCGCGCGCCGCTCGCGCGCCGCCGCCGGGATCACGGCGCACGCGGCGTCGTCCTCGTGGCGGCGCATCGGCGGCGGCGTTCGCGTCACCGCCGCGCGGCCGCCGCGCAGGTAGCCCTCGTCGAGGATCTCGAGCAGCTCGAGCGCCGTCGACGCGGGCCCGAGCGGCTCGCCGCTCACCTCGTGACGATCGACGTACGAGACGTAGAGACGCTCGCGCGCGCACAGCAGCGCCTCGAGGAACATGTACTGGTCCTGCTCGCGCGGCGAGACGTCGCCGGGCACGCGGCGGGCCCGCGCGCCCGCGCGCAGGTCCAGCTCGCGCGTCGTCTCGCGGGCAGGGAAGCGGCCCTCGCCCATGCCCGCGAGGAACACGACCTCGAACGGCACGGCGCGCATCGGCAGGAACGTCGACACCGCGACGCCCTGGGTGAGGTAGCGCGCGCCACGCGCCGGCAGGCGGCCGAGCTCCGCCGTGACGAGCTCGCGCACGATCCGGTAGCCGACGCGCAGCCCGGGCGGCGCCGTCGTCGCGAGGCGTTCGAGCGCCGTATACACCTTGCCGAGCGTCGCTTCTTCGTCCGGGCCCGCGAGCACGGTCGTCGCGATCTCGCGGCGAAGGTCGGCCGTCCACTCGGCGATCGTTTGCCGCGCCGCGCGCGCGCGCGCCGCGAAGGCGAGGCGGCCGCGCGCGAGCAGCACGAACCCTTGCGCGTCGACCTGCGCCTCGGGCGCGAGCTCGGCAGGCAAGTAGCGCTCACCGTCGAGGACGAACCCGTCAGAGGCGCCGCTGCGCGGGCCCGACAAGAAAGAGCCGAGCGCGATGCGACGCAGCCCCTGATCCCAGTTGAAGCGATCGCCCTCGACGTACGACCCCGCGTGGTCGCCGCGGTCGGCGCCGCGCACGATGTCCAGCTCTTCGGCGAGCGCGAGCCACGCGCGCGGATCGGCGTCGGGAAAACGTCCGGCGACGCTGGGGTGCATGAGCAGCCGCAGGAGATCGGGCCGTCCCAGCGGCGACAGCGGGAGGTCGAGCAGCAGAGACACGGCCTCGAGCGTTCGATCGCTGGCGGCGACGGGCGCGTCGACGATCGTGTGCGGCAGGTCGGAGGCCTCGCGGAACACGGCCGCGGCCAGCGGCAGGTACGCGTCGGCCGAGCCCGGCGGCACGATGACGGCGAAGTCGGTGAAGCGGCGCCCGGGGCCGGCGAGCCGCCAGATCTCGGCGGCGATCGTCTCGAGCTCCCGCCGCGCGCTGGGGCAGGGCAGGACCGTGACGCTGTCGTCGGCGAGCGCGAGGCGCGTCCTGCCGGCGCGCGCGGGCGCGCGATCGAGGACGTCTTGCTGAAGTTGCGCGAGAACCGTAGGCGTCGAGGTCGCCTCCGTCGGATCGGCGAAACGCGCGACGAAGTCGCAGTCGCTGAGCTGGTTGAGCAGCGCGATGTTCTCGCGGCCCGGGCGGCCCCACAGCGACAGGATCGGGTTCTCGGCGACGGGCTCGCTCGCGGCTTCGACGCCAGCGTCGCCGAGCAGCGAGAGCTGAACGCCGCCGCGCCGCCGCGGGAAGCGCGCCTTGTCGGCCGAGCGGCGGCTCGCCTGCTCGAGGTCCTCCCAGTATTCGCGGCACGGGTTGAGCGCGTAAATGAAGACGTCGCCGGCGCGCCCGAGCGCCGCCAGCACGTCGCGGTAGAGGCGCGCGACGTACGACAGGCCGAAGACGTAGGTCGCCGGCGGTGGCCGCAGCGCGCGCGGCTCGGTCGTCGCGAAGAACGTCGGCAGATCGAGGTAGCGCCGAGCGGTGGCGCGCCCGCGCCGCTCGAAGGCGCCGCCGCGGCCGAACAGCGCGAGCCACAGCGCGCGTTGCCAGGCCTCGAGCCCGCGGCGCTCGGGATCGGGCGCGCCCGGCGCGTCGTCGGGCAGCGTGCCGCCCTGGCGCCAGCGCGCGACGAGCTCGGGCCGCGCGAACGTGTAGTCGTCGAGCAGCGTCGAGATCTCCGCGGCGAGCTGCGCGCGCCTCAGATCGATCGCATCGGGATCGTCACCGCCCGCGGCGAGGTAGGCGCGTACGGCCGCGAGATCGCCGACGGCGAGCCGCGCGTCGTCGTGGAACAACGCGAGCAGCTCGCCCTCGATCATCGCGCGGTCGACGAGCGCGACGTCGGGCGCCGTCGCCGCGACGACGTCGGCGAGGAAGTGGCGCAAATACCGCGTCTCGAGGTGCGCCGCGACGCCGTTCTCGCGCGCGACGCCCAGCTTCACGTAGGTCTCGACCTGCGGGTTAGGCACGACGAGCGGCGACGGCTCGAAGATCCCGCGCGTCGCGCGCGCCGCCGCGAGATCGGCCGCGAGCGCGCGCAGCAGCTCTTCGGTGCGGTTCGAGTAGCAGAGCCGGATCACGCGCCGTCCCCGATCTCACGGAGCAGTTGCTTCTTCTGCACCTTGCCCATGGCGTTTCTCGGGAGCGCGTCGCAGAGGCGCAGCGCGCGCGGCAGCTTGTAAGGCGCGAGGTGCGCGCGCGCGAAGGCGACGAGGTCGTCGAGCGCGACGCGCGCGCCCGCGCGTGCGACGACGCACGCCGTGACGACCTCGCCCCAGCTCGCGTCGGGCACGCCGACGACCGCGACCTCGGCGACGGCGGGGTGCTCTCGCAGCGCCGCTTCGATCTCCAACGCCGACAGCTTGTAGCCGGCGCTCTTGATGATGTCGACCGACGTGCGACCCAAAATGCGAATGACGCCGGCCGCGTCGCGCCTGCCTGTGTCGCCCGTGCGAAAGCGTCCTTCACCGTCGAACGACGACGCCGTGGCCGCCTCGTCGCCGTGGTAGCCCGAGAACATCTGCGTCGAGCGGACGCGCAGCTCGCCGGGCTCGTCGACGTCGGCCGGCGCGCCGTCGTCGCGCACGACGTCGACCTCGACGCCCGGCAACGGCGCGCCGACGGCGCCCGGCACGCGCGGCCCGTCGTACGGGTTCGAAAGCGCCATACCGATCTCAGTCATGCCGTAGCGCTCGAGGATCGTCTGCGTCGTCGCCGCGCGAAATTCTTCCAATACGCCGGCGGGCAGGGCGGCCGATCCGCTCGTGAAGAGGCGCAGCCGCGCCGCGTGCGCCGTCCAGCGCGCGCGCGTCGCATCGTCGGCGGCGCGAAAGGCGTCGAGCAGCTTCGCGTAGATCGTCGGCACGGCCATGAACACCGTCGCGTCGGCCAGCGCCTCCCACGCCGCCCTCGCCTCGAAGGGCAGGAAGCGCACCTCGGCGCCCGCCCACAGCGCGCCCAGCGCCGCGACGATGAGCCCGTGCGTGTGATGCAGCGGCAGCACGTGCAGCAACCGATCGTCGGCGCGCCAGCGCCACGCGCCTTCGAGCGCCTCGACCGTCGCCGCGACGGCGGCGTGGCTGAGCCGCACGCCTTTGGGCCGCCCCGTCGTGCCCGACGTGTAGAGCATGATCGCGGGCGCGTCGCGCGCGGGCGTCGCGGGCAACCGCGCGCCGGAGACCAGCGTATCGACGTCAAGCACGGAGCGCCCGCCTGCCGCCGCTTCGAGGGCGGCGCGCTGACCCGCCGTCGCGAGCAACCGCACGGGCCCCGCGTCGCCGATGAGAAACTCGAGCTCGGGCCGCGTGTGCAGCGGCGACAAGGGTACGGCGACGCCGCCGGCGCGCAGGATCCCGAGTAACGTCATCAGATGAGTCGGCCCCGCCTCCGCCAGAAACGCGACGCGCGCGCCCCGAAGGTCGCCACCGGAGGCGAGCGCCGCCGCCATCGACGTCGTTCGCGTGTCGACGTCTCGGTAGCTCACCGCAGCCCCGCCCGCCGTCATCGCGACCCGGTCGGGCGGGTGCGCCGCGAGGCGGGCGAGCAGGGGCGACGCGATCGGGGATTCCATTGGAATTGAAGCGAAATGGCGCTCCCGCTCGTCACGCTAGCCCTCGCGTTCGGCCGATGCAATGACGACGCGCCGGTGACGGTCCGTCGTCGTTGCCGCGCGCTTGCCGCATTGCCTTAGGTCGACTCACCAACAGCCGATAGAATGGTCCGAATGCGTGCGTTCCGGGCCTTGGCTCTGCTGGCCGGGGTTGCCTTTGGCCTGCCCTACGCCGCCCGAGCCGCGTCCGACGACGCCGGCGTGTCCGACGCGCAACAGGCGCAGCCGCCGCCCGCGCCGGGAAAGACGTTCGTCCCGCCCGCGCCGCCGACCGCGAACGCGCCGCTGTCAGCCGAGGGCGAGCCGACGATCACCGTGCCCGGCCGGGAGGGCGACTACCTCCGCGCCATGCACGCGCGCATCCACTGGCGCTGGGCGCGGGTCTTCATCGAGAGCCCGGCGGCGTCGCAGCCGCCGCTGAACGATCTCTCGCTGTCGACCGAGATTCTCTTCACGGTTCGTTGGGACGGCAGCCCCGCGGAAGTCACCGTCTCGCGCAGCTCGGGCGTCAAGACGTTCGACGCCGCGGCGGTCGCGGCCGTGCGCGGCGACGTCCCGTACTCGGTGCCGCCCGTTTCACTTTACGGAGACGACGGCGTCGCGCACTTCCGTTGGGTGTTCGCGCGCGATCGGCGTCTGTGCGGCGAAGGCGAGATCCGCCGCCGCGAAGATCCGCTGGAGGAGGCGCTCCCGCGTCTTTTCATTCAAGGCCGATACAAAGAAGCGCTGTTGCGCGTGAGCCGCTACATGGACAGCGGCGACGTCAACGCCATGAACGTCTTCGCGCGCAGCTGGCTCGCGCGGCCGTTCGCCGATCGCATCGCCGACGTGAGCGCCGCGGCCGCGCTCGCGCGGCTCGGCGACCGTCGGCAGATCAAGCGCTTGCAACCTGGGCTCGCCAACGCCGACACCGTCGTCGTCGCGGCGCGTGGCCTCGCCGCGCTCAAGGTCGATTTGTGCGCGCTGCTCGACCCGACGCTGCTCGCGCGCGATCCGGCGGCGACCGAGATCGCGATGACCGCGCTACGCGAGGTGGGCTCCGGGCCCGCGGGCGGCGCGTGCCTTCGCTCGCTCGGCGATCTCGCCGCCGACGAGACCGCGCCCAAAGCGTTGCGCGCGTCGGCGCTGCGAACCTTCAGCGTCCTCGACCCCGCCGGCGCGCACCGGCAAGTGATCCTCGACCTCACGAGCCCCGTTCCCGAGCTGCGCGCCGCCGCCGCGACCGCCTCCGGTCGCCCCGGCGGTGGCCGCCCCGCGCTCTATCGCCTGGAGCCGCTGCTGAAGGACGCCTCGCCCGACGTGCGCGCCGCCGCCGCCGCCGCGATCGTGCGCGCGTGCGGCGACATCTCGTTCGAGTACTTGAACCCGCTCTTCAAGAACAGCGACAACCGCCCGTTCGTCGCCATGGCGCCCGCCCTCGGCGAGCTGTCGTCGCCCGCGTCCGCCGACCTGCTCGCGCGCATCCTCAAACGCGACGCCAGCGACACCGACGAAGCCGTCCTGCGCGCGCTCGCCGCTCGCAAGGACGAAAAAGCGAGGGCGATGTTCAAGCCCCTCGCCGCGAAGGCGAAGCGCAGCTCCCACTCGTCCAACGCCCTGAGGCTCTTCCTCTACGCCAACGCGCCGCTCGAAGAGGTCAGGCCGTTGGCCAACGATCCCTACCTCGGCATCCTCGCGTACAAAGCCATGCTCCGCGACAAGCGCCACAAAGAAGCCGCCGACTGGCTCGTCGAGAGATTCGACCGCCTCCGCCCCGAAGTCATCGGCGAAGCGCTGGGCGCCTGGCTCGCGAACCCGCCGACCGTGGCCGCGCAGTAGGCAGACCGGCTCAGACCGGCCTCGGGTGGCGTTGCGCGAACGCGTCGTCTCGGACTTAGTTCGTGTCGATCCAGGTGAGGCGGGCTTCTGCGGCGGCGAAGTGGATGAAGGCGTTCCACTCGGTGACGAAGAAGCGGCCGGCGAAGCCGCTTTCGGGGACTTGTCGGGCGCGGTCTTCGTTGTCGTCGGGGGCGCAGGCGTCGATTTGGACGGGGGCGCCGTCCTTCTTGGGATCGTCGACGATCAAGTAGGCCACGCCGAAAAGCTCCAAGCGGGCGGGGCGGTAGCGTTCGCGCTCGCTTGGCTCGGAGCTGTGGAGGTCGCCGAGCCAGACGTCGATGGTGAACTCGGCTATGCGTGCGACCGGATCGTTCGAGAACGATCTCAAGACGGCGTCGTGCAGGCCGTTGGGCAGGCCCGCTTCCAGCTCTTCGAGGTTCACGATCGTCTCAATAAAAGAACTTCATGAACCAACGCAACAGGCGTTGCGTGCGCGATCGATACGGGAACATCAGTTGCCGATCGATCCAGGGCGTCAGCCTCCCGAGCACGGCGCGATCTTCGACCACGGTCCCTAGCCGGCAGAACTGGCGCAGGCCTTCGGGCCCATGCCTGAAGCCCAGCCCGCTCGCCTTCACGCCGCCAAGCGGCGCCTCGACGACGAAGTAATTCACGAGCACGTCGTTGACGCAGACGCTGCCGGATTCGATCCGCCGCGCGATCGCGGCGGCGCGCGCCTCGTCGCGCGACCACACGCTGCCCGACAAGCCGTACGGCGAATCGTTGGCGACGCGCACGGCCTCCTCGGCGTCGGCGACGCGCATGATGGGCATGACCGGGCCGAAGGTCTCGTCGCGCATGACGTCCATCGTCGGCGTCGCGCCGGCGAGCATCGTCGGCGAGAAGAACCGACCCGTGCCCCCGCGCGGCGCGCCGCCGGCGACGACGCGCGCGCCTTTGATGACGGCGTCGGCGATTTGCTTCTCGGCGTGGTCGACCTGCGGCGCGAAGGTCATGGCGCCCACGTCGATCGTGCCGTCGCCACCGCGGCCGGGCGCCTGCGGTCCTTGGCGCAGCTTGGCCATCTCTTCGGCGCACAACGCTGTAAACGAATCGGCGACGGCGGCCTCGACCAGGACGCGCTCCGTGCGCACGCACACCTGGCCGCTGTGCGCGAACGAGCTCCACACGGCTGCGTGCGCGGCGCGCGGCAGGTCGGCGTCGGCGAGGACGATCATCGCCGACTTGCCGCCGAGCTCGACGACGGCCGGCACGAGGCGCTCGCCGGCGCGGGCGGCGATGCGCCGCCCGACGGCTTGGCTGCCGGTGAAGAAGATCATGTCGACGCGATCGACGAGCGCGGCGCCCGCGTCGCCGCGGCCCGCGACGACCTGGAACACACCCTCGGGCAACCCCAGCTGCTTCCACAGCTCGGCGACGCGCAACGACGTCAGCGGCGTGTGCTCGGAAGGCTTCAACACGACGGCGTTGCCGCACACGAGGGGCGCGATGCAGTCGGCGTAATTGTTGAGCAGCGGCCAGTTCCACGGCCCGATGACGCCGACGACGCCGCGCGCGTGATGCACGACGCGCGCGCGCTTGTTCATGAAGACCAGCGGGTGGCGCACGTCGTCGCGCAGGGCGCGCCGGCCGGCGCGTCCGGTGTAATACCGGGTCAGCTCCAGCGTGTAGAAGAGCTCGATGCCCTCGGCCTCGTAGGTGGGCTTGCCGCTCTCGGAGACGAGCAGATCCAGGAACCCCGGGTCGTCACGCAGCGCGCGCGCGAGCCGCCGCAACCCGGCCGCGCGCTCGGCGAAGGGCAGGGCGGCCCACCGCGGCTGAGCGGCGCGCGCGCGGGCCACGGCGGCCTCCACCTGCGGCAAATCGCCACACGGGACCTCTTTGATGACCTCGCCCGTCGCTGGGTTCGTGACGACGAGCGGCGACGTCGCATCTGTCACAGCCTCTTTGTACACCAGCCTCGGGGACCGTGGCGTAGACTCGCGCCATCATGTTCGGCCCCCCTCGCTTGGCTTTTTTTGCGGGCGTTTCGGCCCCCGCACGGTTTTCGATCTTCGTCTCGCTCACCGTCGTCGCCCTGATCGGCGGCTGTGGGCGCACGCAGCTGTTCGGCTCGCGTAAGAACTGCGCGCCGACGGATCTCACCTGTCAGATGAACGCCACCGGCGGTTCGGGCGGCGGGTTCGGCGGCAACGGCGGTGGCTTCGGCGGCAACGGCGGTGGCTTCGCGGGGTTCGGTGGTGGCTTCGCGGGTTTTGGCGGCGGCTTCGCCGGTTTCGGCGGCGGCTTCGCGGGTCAAGGCGGCGGCTTCGGCGGTCAGGGCGGCACGGGAGGCGTCCCGGTGTGCACGGCCCGCCAAGAGACCTGCACGAACGGCATCGACGACAACTGCAACGGTCTGGCGGACTGCAACGATCCGAGCTGCTTCGGCGCCGCCAACTGCACCAAGCCCGGCCAAGAGATCTGCAACAACAACCTCGACGACGACAACGACGGCCTCGTCGACTGCGCCGATCCCGACTGCAAGGGCAGCGTCTCGTGCATCCCGCAGATGGGCAAAGAGATCTGCAACAACGGCGTCGACGACAACAACGACAAGCTCGTCGACTGCGCCGACCCGCAGTGCACGACGTTCCCCGGGTGCCTCACGGTCGCGTGCACGGCCGACATCGACTTCGGCACGATCGCGCAGCACGGCGCCTTCGTGTCGCGCAGCTTCGACACGACGGGCGCGACGACGAGCTACGCGACGTGCGCGCCGCCGGGCGGCCACGGCCGCGTGGGGCGGTTCGTGCTCACGGGCACCACGGACGTGAAGCTCGACTTCAAGCAGGGGTCGAGCGCCCACGCCGTCGAGCTCTTCCGCGCGGGCGCGAGCCAGGCCTGCGACCGCAACCCGGTGACGTGCGTCAACGCGATGGACAAGCCGCTCACGACGCAGACCTTCGCGTCGCTGGCCGCCGGCACCTACTGGCTCATCGTCGAGTCGTACCCGAACCTGCCGGGATCGTCGACGGTGACGCTGTCGACGGGCGCGACGACGACGCCCGAACAGTGCGCGAACGGCAAGGACGACGACGGCAACGGCCTCATCGACTGCCAAGACGCCGCGTGCGTGACGGCGCCGAACTGCACAAAGGTCGAGTGCGTCCCCGACGCGACGCTGGGCGCGCTCGTCGTCGGTGATCCGCCGAAGAACGTGCGCGTCGACCTCACGAAGGCGACCAGCCGCTACTCGCCGGCGTGCGACAGCAACCTCCAGGGCGGTGACGCCGTCGTGGCGTTCACGTTGCCGGTCGCGAGCGGCATCGAGATCTCGTTCCAGCAGACGGGGCGCACGATCTTCGCGCTCTACAACCAGCCCGATCCGGGCTTCGCCTGCGACGACGGTTACTCAGGGGGCGGCTGCACGCACGAGGACCTTCGTTCGAACGCCGAGGCGTACCCGCAAGAGCCGGCGGGCAACTACCTCTTCATCTTCAAGGCCGAGACCCCCGCCGACGCCGGCGTGCTCAACCTGCGCGTGTCGGCGTTCGGCAACCGCAAGATCGAGATCTGCGGCAACGGCATCGACGACGACGGCAACGGCCTCGTCGACTGCGACGATCCCGCGTGCACGAACATCGGCACCTGCGGCGTGCCGTCGTGCGTGCCCGACGTGAACCTGGGCGCGCTCGAGGTCGGCCAGACGTTGTCGACGACGGTCGACACGCGCGGCGGCTCGACGCTCTACAAGGACGACTGCGGCCGCGGCAACGGCGCGTCGCGCGTCGTGCGCTTCACCGTCGACACGCCCATGGCCCTCGGCGTCGACTGCAAGGATTCGGCGTCGAACGTCTACCAGCTGTTCCAGCAGCTGATGCCGCTCGACAAGTGCGACGAGACGCAAGTGAGCGCGTGCGCCGATCCCGAGACGCTGCCGTTCGGCTGCGGCTACTCGATCCCCGACGTTCAGCCCGGCACGTACAACTTCATCGTCGAGGGCTTCCAGCAGGGCACCGAAGGCCAGGTCTCGCTGCAGCTGTCGGGCCTGCGTGAGACGGTGGGCGAGATCTGCGACAACGGCATCGACGACGACGGCGACGGCGCGATCGACTGCATGGATCGCAAGTGCGTCGTGTCGGCGATCTGCGCGAAGTTCGCCTGCCGCGAGACGACCTCGCTCGGGACGATCGCGCTCGACGGCACGATCGCGCAAGCCGTCGTGCAGACGTCCGCCTCGGGGGACGATCAGATGAAGACGTCGTGCGTGTCGGCGCCGGGCGGTCAGGACGCCGACGTCAACTTCATTTCGCCGGCCAACGCCGATCTCACGATCGACTGGGCGCAGATCGGCAACCACGTGTTCCAGATCTACGCGGACGACGGCCCGCTGTTCTCGTGCGACGCGGGCACGTCGTTCGGCTGCTTCCCGACGAAGGGCACGGCCACGGGCATGCAAGTCGTCAAGGGCCTGCCGTCGGGGCGGTACCACCTCGTCATAGACGCCGACCACCCCGGCGCCGAGGGTGGCGTCGCTCTCCAGCTGTCGGCCGCGCCCTCGCCCTGATAACATTGACGGGTGACCGATAAGCGAAAGCTCCGCATCCTCGTCGCCAAGCCCGGGCTCGACGGGCACGACCGGGGCGCGAAGGTGGTCGCGCGCGCGCTGGCCGACGCCGGCTACGAGGTCGTCTACACGGGGCTGCACCAGACGCCCGAGATGATCGCGGCCGCCGCCGTACAGGAGTCGGCCGACGCCGTGGGCCTGTCGATCATGTCGGGCGCGCACATGACGCACTTCCCGGCCGTGCTCGAGGCGCTCAAGGCGCGCGGCGCGGGCGACGTCGTCGTGTTCGGTGGCGGCATCGTCCCGGACGACGACGTCGCGGCGCTCAAGGCCATGGGCGTGCCGGCGATCTTCAAGCCGGGGACGTCGACGGCGGAGATCGTCGCGTGGATCGAGCGCGAGCTGCGGCCGCGCGTCGCAGGAGAAGCAGCGTGACCGGGCGGCTGCGCGCGGCGGTGCTGGGGTTGGCGCTCGCGACCGGCGCGGGCGGCATCGCGCGCGCGAACGCGACGGCCGAGACGGAGGAGCAGCGGCTCTCGCGCGTCTTGCAGGCGGCGCTCGTCGCGCACGGCGCCGAGGTGAACCGCTGCTTCGAGAAGGCGCTCGCCGACACGCTCGACGTCTCGGGCAAGATCGAGCTGTCGGTCGACGTGGGCGACGCGGGGCGCGTCACGAAGACGGCGCCCGCGCTCGACGAGGTGAAGTCGCCCGTGCTGCTCGCGTGCCTGCAGGACAGCGCGCTCACGTGGTCGCTCGCGGGCATCGATCCCGGCAGCACGGTGATCGTGCCGCTGTCGTTCGAAGGGCAGGCGGCGCAGTTCACGGTCAAGGTCGCCGACGCGCCCGACCATGTGCCGGGCGCGAAGCCAGCGGCCGCCGCGACGAAGGCGCCACCCGGCAAGACGCCGGCGCCGCCCAAGGCCGCGCCGCCGTTCTCGGTGAAGCTCCTCGTCGACGAGGCGACGGTGCGCGCGCGCAAGGCGTCGCTGTCGTTGCTCACGGTCTCGCCCGCGAACCGCATCGCCATGCACCAGCACCCCGTCGCGGAGATCCTCTACGTGCGGCAGGGCCACGCGCGCATCCTCTCGCGCGTCGGCACGCCGCCCATCAAGCTCGACGAGGGCATGGCGATCTACCTGCCGCCGGGGACGCCGCACGCGATCGAGAACATGGGCCGCCAGACGCCCGCGCTGCTGCTGGAATGCTTCGCGCCCTCGGGTCCCGAGCGCGTCTACCGCGATCCGACCGATGCTGCGGGGCGCGCGGCGTTCCAAGTCATCCACGACGCGCCGGGGGCCAAGGCCCAAGGTGGATCGCCGGCGCCGCCGCTCGAGCTGCCCGTCGCCGACGCCGCGAAGGTCGAGCCGATCGCGTTGCCCGGCGGCAAAGCGCGCGTGCGCATGCTGTTCGACCCGCAGAAATCCGGCCACGCCGAGGCTTATCTCGGTGTGCTCGAAGCCGATCCGGGCGCCGAAGTTCCGAAGCATCAGCACGACGGCGCCGAGGAGATCCTGTTCGTGCTGTCGGGCAGCGGCGGCGAGCTCACCGTCGGCGCCGAGAAGATGCCCTTCGCCGCCGACGAGGCGATCTACATTCCCGAGGGGCAGCCGCACGCGGCGAAGTTCACGGGCCCCGACAAGACGGTCGTGCTGCAGCTCTACGCGCCGCCGGGACCCGAACAACGCTTCAAGACGCCCCCAGCCAGCCCTGCGCCGAAAGGTCCGACCAAATGAACTTCGATCTGACGGAGGAGCAGCTCGTCCTCCAGAAGTCCGTCCGCGAGCTGGCCGAGCGCCTCATCATCCCGAACGCCCGCAAGTGGGACGAAGAAGAGCGCTTCCCCCACGAGATCATCCCGGCCATGGGCGAGATGGGCCTGCTCGGCATGCAGATCCCCGAGGTCTACGGCGGCGCCGGCATGAAGTTCCACGACTACGTCGTCGCGCTCGAGGAGATCGCGCGCGCCGACGCCTCGGTGGGCCTCACGATGGCGTCGCACAACTCGCTGGGCACGGGGCACATCTACCTCGCGGGCAACGAGGCGCAGCGCAAGAAGTACCTGCCGCGGCTCGCGTCCGGGCAGGCGCTCGGCGGCTGGGGCCTCACCGAGCCGGGCTCGGGCTCGGACGCGGGCGCCGCGCGCACGCGCGCCGTGCCCAAGGGCGCCGACCGCTGGGTCATCAACGGCACGAAGACGTTCATCACGCAGGGCTCGGTGGGCTCGATCTACGTCGTGCTCGCGTCGACCAGCCCCGAGAAGAAGGCCAAGGGCCTCACCGCGTTCATCGTCGAGCGCGGCACGCCCGGCTTTCGCACGGGCAAGCGCATCGAGAAGATGGGCCTGCACGCGTCGGACACGACCGAGCTCGTCTTCGAAGACGTCGAGGTCCCCGACGAGCAGCGCTTGGGCGAGATCGACTCGGGCTTCTTCGACACGCTCAAGATCCTCGACAAGGGCCGCATCGGCATCGGTTCATGGGCCGTGGGCATCGGGCGCGCCGCGCTCGAGGCGGCGAAGAAGTACGCCAAGGAGCGCGTGCAGTTCGAGAAGCCCATCGCCGAGTTCCAGGCAATCCAGCACATGCTCGCCGACGCGGCGACCGAGCTGGACGCGGCGCGCCTGCTGGTCTGGAAGGCGGCGACGATGCAGGACGCGAAGCTGAAGACGACGCAAGAGTCGGCGATGGCGAAGTACTACGCCGCGCGGGCCAGCATGCGCGCCTGCAACGCCGCCGTGCAGATCCACGGCGGCTACGGCTACACGCGCGAGTTCGACGTCGAGCGCTACCTGCGCGACGCCAAGCTCGCCGAGATCGGCGAGGGCACGAACGAAGTGCAGAAGATGGTCATCGCCAAAGAATTGCTCCGGGCAATCTAGATGGGGACCCTGAGAGGGTCCCCAAACCCACCGGCGCTCGCTCCGCGCGGCGAAGCCGCGCTGCGCTCGGGTCAGAGGTGACTTGAACGACCTGGTCGAGCGGGTTCTTCGGCGCGATCTCCGGGCGGCCGCGCGATTGATGCGCGACCTCGACGACGGCGCGGCGGGGGCGCGGGCGGCGCTCGCGGCGCTGTACCCGCACACGGGCGGCGCGTTCGTCGTCGGCGTCACGGGGCACCCGGGCGTCGGCAAGTCGACGCTCGTCGACGCGCTCGTCGCGCACCACCGCGCCGCCGGGGAAAGGGTCGGCGTCGTCGCCGTCGATCCGTCGAGCCCGTTCTCGGGCGGAGCGCTGCTCGGCGATCGCGTGCGCATGCAGCGCCACGCGACCGACGAGGGCGTCTTCATTCGCTCGCTCGCGACGCGCGGCGCGCTCGGCGGGCTCTCGCGCTCGACGACGGCGGCCGTCGCCGTGCTCGACGCCGCCGGTTTCCCCGTGATCTACCTCGAGACCGTCGGCGTCGGGCAGGCGGAGATCGACGTCGCGAGCGCGGCCGACGCGGTCGTCGTCGTGACGGCGCCCGGGCTCGGCGACGGCGTGCAGGCGCTCAAGGCCGGGCTGCTCGAGATCGCCGACGTCCTCGTCGTCAACAAGGCCGATCGCGACGGCGCCGACCACGCGCTCAAAGATCTGACGACGATGCTGCAGATCGCCGAGCGCCCCGCGTGGCCGGGCGAAAGCGCGCGCGCGCTGCCCGCGCTCGTGCGCGCCGTCGCGTCGCGTGGCGAGGGCACGGCCGAGATCGTCGCGGCGCTCGCGGCGTTGCGCGGCGCCGCGCCCGAGGCGCGCGCCCAACGACGCCGTCGCCAGGCCGTCGCCCAGGTGCTCGCGCTCGTCGGCGAGATCGGCGTCGAACGCGCGCGCGCCGCGATCGGGAATGACGAAAACCGTGGCCCCGAGGCCCCAACGATCGACGCCGTTGCGGCGCGGGCGCTCGATCCGTGGTCGGCCGCCGAGCACCTCTTTCGGGGTAAAGTGACGCCATGAAAAGCCGCGCGCTCGCTCGTGCCGCCGCCGCCCTCGGGCTAGGCATCATCGTTGGGGCCGCCGCCGTCGGCTGCGGGCTCATCAGCTCCGACGTCACGGCCGTGCACTACCCGCTGCCGACGAAGACGTACACGTTCGACACGGCGTCGTGGGGCGTGCCGGCGGGCAACACGACGAAGATCAACTGCGGGTCAGCCGACAACGTCCTCACGATGACCGTCATGGATTGTTGCAACCCGCCGACGCCGATCCCGAAGCCGACGTGCGCGCCGCCCAAGACGACGTTCGCCTGCGAGGCGAACGTCTGCACCTACAAGCAGCTCGTGTCGATCGTGAGCACGGTGAACCTGAAGGACGTGCAGCAACTGCAGAGCGCGACGAGCATCGCCAACATCTCGCTCGACGACCTCGACTACAACGTCACGATGAACACGCTCAATACGGCGGTGCCGCCGTTGACGCTCTACCTCGCGCCCATGGGCGTCACGGACCCGAGCGACGCGCAGGCCAAGAAGTTCGGCACGGTGCCGTCGATTCCCGCGGGGCAGCTGAAGATGGACGCGGTCGCGCTCGAGCCCGATTCGGACACGACGTTCGCCTCGTTCGCGTCGAACCTCGCGGCGCCGTTCAACATCATCATCGCGACCACGGCCTCGGTGCCGTCGGGATCGCCGACGCCGCAGGGCAGCCTCACGGTCGTCGTCACGGGCCAGTTCAAGGCCAAGCTCTCGCTCTGACGCGCGTGCTCGACGTCCTCATCTCGGGCGCGGGGCCCGCCGGCGTCGCGACGGCGGTCGCGCTCGTCAAAGCCGATCCGTCGCTCGCGGGCCGCGTGCTCGTGATCGACAAGGCGCGGTTTCCTCGCGACAAGCCGTGCGGTGGCGGCCTCACGGGCCACGCGCGGGCCGCGCTCGCGGCGCTCGATCTCGAGGTGCGCGTGCCGCACGTTCCGTGTCGGCAGGGGCGCATCGTCTACGGCGCGCACGCGCGCGACGTGCGGCTCGAGCGCCCCGTCGACGTCGTGAGACGCCGCGACTTCGACGCCGACCTCGTCGCGCAGGCGCGCGCGCGCGGCATCGAGGTCGTCGAAGGGGAGGGGCTCGGGGATTTCGCGGTCGAAGGGCAGGTCGCGCGCGTCACGACGACGCGTGGGCGAACGCTCGAAGCGCGCGTGTTGGTCGGCGCCGACGGCGCGGGCAGCCGCGTGCGCCGCGCCCTCGCGCGCGACGGCCGCCCGCCGCTGCGTCTGTTTCAAGCCGAGGTCGCCGCGCCCGCAGAGCTCAATTTGGGCGAGCGCATGGTCTACGACTTCTCGCCGATGGACGAAGGCCTGCGCGGCTACGTGTGGCTGTTCCCCGTCGCGGGCGGCCTCGTCAACGTGGGCGCGATGCACTACCCGTCGCGAACGCTGTCGGGCGCGGGCATCGAGGCCGTGTTGCGGCGCGCGCTCGCGCGACACGGCGTCGAGCTGCCCGACGGCGCGCGCGGCTGGCCCGCCTGGCGCTACCGCAGCGGCGCGCGCATCACGGCGGCGCACGTGCTGTGCGTCGGCGACGCCGCGGGCATCGACGCGCTCACGGGCGAGGGCATCGCCGTCGGGTTGGAGGAGGGCCCCATCGCCGCGCGCGCGATCGTCGCGGCGCTCGCGTCGCGCGACTTCTCGTTCGCCGGCTACACGCGCGACGTGCGCCGCGCCGTCGTCGGCCGCGAGCTCGCGCTCGACGGGCGGCTGGCGGCGATGCTGTACGCGCCGCGCGCGTTCCCCATTTGGTTGTCGTTGATCCTGTTCGACGAGCGCATGCAGCAGCTCTACGCCGCGCGCGTTTCGGGGTCGGAGGTGTTGGCGGACAAGAAGCGCGAGCTGCTCGCTGCGCTCGGGCGGCACTTGGTGCTGGCGCCGAAGCGGATGCGCGCGCTGTCGGCGAACGCCTGAGCGCGGCCGGACCTTACGCCGAGACGCGCGAGGCGGGCGCGGCCGTTGGCGCGCTTTCGTCCGCGGCATCGTCCGCCGGTGCGGGCCTTCCGTTGCCGCCGCCCGCGCCGTCGTTGACGCGCTCTTTGAGCTCTTTGCCGACCTTGAAGAACGGCAATCGCTTCGGCTTCACGGCGACGGCGCTGCCGGTGCGTGGGTTGCGGCCCTCGTAGGCGCGGTACTCGCGGATCTCGAAGCTGCCGAAGCCGCGGATCTCGATGCGCTCGCCTCGTCGCAGCGACGCCTCCATCGAGTCGAAGATGACGTTGACGAGAAGCTCTGCCCGACCCTTGGGCATCTTTTGCGTCTCGCACAGAGCATCGATGAGATCCGACTTGGTCATCGTGTCTTCACCCCGGCTGCCGCCCAAAACGTGAGGAATAACGGTAACCTCACGAACGGCCCGAAGGCAATCAGAAAAGGGTTCACGGCTGATTGGCCAATGCGGGGCCCATTTCGAGGGGAAAAACGGCTATCCGGGCCGGTATTCCCCAAACGTCTCCCGCAGGGCATCGGCGACTTCGCCTAGCGTGGCGCGGGTTTTCACGGCCCGCAGGATGAAAGGCAAGAGGTTCTCGCGCCCGCGCGCGGCCTCGCCGAGGGCGCGCGTCGCGGCGCCCGCGGCCGCGCCGTCGCGCGCGGCCCGCGTGGCGGCGACGCGCGCGATCTGGGTCGCCTCGAGCGCCGGATCGAGCCGGTGCAGCGCCGCGCCCGAGGCGTCGTCGCCCTCGGTGAAGCGGTTGACGCCGACGATGACGCGCGCACCGCCCTCGACGGCGCGCTGGTGCTCGAAGGCGCGCTTGGCGATCTCGGCCTGCGGCCAGCCGGCCTCGATGGCGGCGACCATGCCGCCGCGTCGATCGATTTCAGCGATGAGCGCCGTCGCGCGCGCCTCGATCTCGTTGGTGAGCGCCTCGACGGCGTACGACCCGCCCAGCGGGTCGACGACGTCGGCGACGCCCGCCTCCGACGCGAGGATCTGCTGCGTGCGCAGCGCGACGCGCGCCGACGCCTCGGTCGGCAGCGCGAGCGCCTCGTCGTAGGCATTGGTGTGGATCGACTGCGCGCCGCCCAGGATCGCCGCCAGCGCCTCGACCGTCGTGCGCACGACGTTGATGAGCGGCTGCTGCGCCGTCAGCGTCGAGCCCGCCGTCTGCGCGTGAAAGCGCAGCATGAGCGACTTCGGATCCTTCGCGCCGAAGCGCCGGCGCATCGTGCGCGCCCACAGCCGGCGCGCCGCGCGGAACTTCGCGACCTCTTCCAGGAGGTGCGAGTGGGCGTTGAAGAAGAACGACAGCCGTGGCGCGAAGGCGTCGACGTCGAGCCCGGCCGCGCGCGCCGCCTCGACGTAGGCGATGCCGTCGGCGAGCGTGAACGCGACCTCTTGAACGGCGTCGCTGCCGGCCTCGCGGATGTGGTAGCCGCTGATCGAGATCGTGTTCCATTTCGGCACCTCGTCGCGGCACCACGCGAACGTGTCCGAGACGAGCCGCATCGACGGCGCGGGCGGGTAGATGTACGTCCCGCGCGCGATGTACTCCTTGAGGATGTCGTTCTGGATCGTGCCCGAGAGGGCGGCGCGTGGCAGGCCGCGCTCGTCGGCGACGGCGACGTAGAGGCACAGCAGCGTCGCCGCCGTCGCGTTGATCGTCATCGACGTCGACACGCGATCGAGCGGCAGCCCGTCGAGCAAGACGTGCATGTCGTCGAGCGACGAGATCGCGACGCCCGAGCGCCCCACCTCGCCGCGCGCCAGCGGGTGGTCGCTGTCGCGGCCCATCTGCGTCGGCAGGTCGAACGCGACGGACAGGCCCGTCTGACCCGAGGCGAGCAAGAACTTGTAGCGCGCGTTCGACTCGGCGGCGGTGCCGAAGCCGGCGTACTGCCGCATCGTCCACGGCTTCCCGCGGTGCATCGTCGGGTGGATGCCGCGCGTGTACGGGAACGCGCCCGGCGCGCCGAGATCTTCGCGCGCCGCGGGCTCGTCGTAGACGACGTCGAGCGGGATGCCGGCGGACGTCTCTCTCTCGTCGGCCACGTCGCGCCTACGCGAACGTCATCTCGGGGACGGTCGCGCCGTGGAGCAGCGTCGGCTCCGTCTTCGCCTGGATCTCGTCGACGCTCACGCCGGGCGCGCGCTCGACGAGCGCGAGGCCCTTGGGCGTCACGTCGAGCACGGCGAGGTCGGTGATGATGCGGTGGACCGCCTTCACGGCCGTGAGCGGCAGCGAGCACTTCCGCAGGATCTTCTTCTCATCGCCTTTCGCGACGTGCTCCATCATGACGATGACGCGCTTCGCGGCGGCGACGAGGTCCATGGCGCCACCCATGCCCTTGACCATCTTGCCGGGGATCATCCAGTTGGCGAGGTCTCCGCTCTCGGCGACCTGCATGGCGCCGAGGATCGCACAGTCGATGTGGCCGCCGCGGATCATGGCGAACGACTCGGCCGACGAGAAGTAGGCGCTGCCCGGAAGCTCGGTCACCGTCTGCTTGCCGGCGTTGATGAGGTCGGGATCCTCGTCGCCCTCGAACGGGAACGGGCCGATGCCCAGCATGCCGTTCTCCGACTGCAGGACGATGTTCGTGCCCGCGGGGACGAAGTTGGCGACGAGCGTCGGCATCCCGATGCCGAGGTTGACGTACATGCCGTCGCGCAGCTCGCGCGCGGCGCGCTGGGCGATTTGATCGCGTGAGAGGGCCACTAAGCAGCTCGCTTTCTGACCGTGCGCTGCTCGATCGCTTTTTCGAACTTCGCGCCTCTGACGATGCGCTGCACGTAGATGCCCGGCGTGTGGATCGAGTCGGGATCGAGCTCGCCCGGCTCGACGAGGATCTCGACCTCGGCGACCGTGACCTTGCCCGCGGCGGCGATCATCGGGTTGAAGTTGCGCGTCGTCTTTCGGTACACGAGGTTGCCGAAGCGATCGCCTTTCCACGCTTTCACGATCGAGAAATCGGCGCGCAGCGCGCGCTCCATCACGTAGGTGCGCCCGTCGAACACGCGCGTCTCCTTGCCGTCGGCGACGACGGTGCCGACGCCCGTCGCCGTGAAGAAAGCGGGGATGCCGGCGCCGCCCGCGCGGATGCGCTCGGCCAGCGTGCCCTGCGGCGTGAGCTCGACCTCGAGCTTGCCGTCGAGGTAGAGGCGCTCGAACGTCTTGTTCTCGCCGACGTAGCTCGAGATCATCTTTTTCACCTGGCCGGCCGCCAGCAAGATGCCCAGGCCCTTGCCGTCGATGCCGCAGTTGTTCGACACGATCGTGAGACCGCGCGTCCCTTTTTTCGCGATGGCGGCGATGAGGTTCTCGGGGATGCCGCACAGGCCGAAGCCGCCCGCCATCAGCGTGGCGCCGTCGGTGAGGTCGGCCAAGGCTTCGTCCGCGGAGGCGACGGTCTTGTCCATCAGCGCGCCATCTTAACGCCGGTATGGGATAATCGCGACCTCGCGCCCGACCGATGGCCATCGTGACGTTCACCACCGACTTCGGATCGCGCGACGGCTACGCTGGCGCGATGAAGGGCGTGGTGTTGTCCTTCGCGCCGTCGGCGACGCTCGTCGACGTCACGCACGGCGTGCCCGCGCAGGACGTCACCGCGGGCGCGCTCGCGCTCGCGCAGGCGGCGCCTCTGTTCCCCGCGGGGACGATTCACGTCGCCGTCGTCGACCCGGGCGTGGGCGGCGCGCGCGCCGACCTGCTCGTCGAAGCGGGCGGGTCGTTCTTCGTCGGTCCCGACAACGGCGTGCTCGCGCTCGCGGCGCGCGACCCGGGGCGTCGGGTGCGCCGCATCGAGGCCCCCGCGTTTCGTCGCGAACCGGTGAGCCCGACGTTCCACGGCCGCGACGTCTTCGCGCCCACGGCGGGACGGCTGGCCGCGGGCGCCGCCGCTTCGGACGCGGGGCCGCTCGTCGACGCCATGGTCGAGCTCGCGCGACCGCTCGTCGCGCGTCACGGCGGCCGCGTCGAGGGCACCGTGATTCACGTCGACGGCTTCGGAAACCTCGTCACGTCGATCGCCGCCGACGCCGTCTCGCCCGACGCGGCGATCGAGGTGGAAGGCCTCGAGGGCGTGTTCCACCCGCGCTTCGCGCGCACGTTCTCGGACGTCGAGGAAGGCGCGCTCGTCGCCTACGTCGGCAGCGGCGGCCAGCTCGAGATCGCGCGGCGCAACGGTTCGGCGGCCGCCCACGTCGGCGGCGATCGCGGAACGGTCGTGCGCGTGGGAGAGGGCGCGTGAGGGCGCGCGCAGGGTTGGCCGCGGCTGCGATCGTGGCGGCGTTGGGCTCGGCGTGCACGGTCGGCAGCGGGTCGGGCTCGGCCAACGGCTCGCTCTTCGTGCTCGGCTGCGACGAGAGCGACTCGCTGAAGACGTCGAAGCCGTACGAGCTCTCGCCGACTTTCTTTGCCGGCGAGCCCATCGAGGACATCTGCCCGCCACCGGGCTCGTGCCCCGGCGATCACATGAATCGCCTCACCATCCGCATGCAGCGCACGGGCAGCCAGGTCGAGGACAACGACACGCTGTACTTCGACGTGCTCGATGCGCTGCAGGTCGCGCGCTGCGTGCGCGGCGGGACGACGAACGGCGCGCCGACGTGGGACACGCGGAATGTGAGCAACCCCGACGGCACGCTCACGAACCTGCCGTGGTGCGAATGGAACGCGCCCCAGGATGCCGATGGTGGCGCCGACGGTGGCGCCGACGGTGGCGCCGATGGTGGCGCCGACGGTGGCGCCGACGGTGGCGTCGCTGACGCGGCGCTGGCGGACGGCGGCGACGTCGACGCGGCGGCCCCCACGCAAACCACCGACGCGGGCGTCGCGATCATGACGGCGCCGCACGCGCGCATCAACATCTCGACCGAGGACTACGTACGCGCGTACTTCGCGCCGCTCCACAGCTGCGGCGAGGCCAAGCTCGTCGGCATCGCGATGCCGGGCAGCTGGATCGAGTTCGCCGACTTCGGCTCGGCGGACGAATCCGGCCAGGCGCCCGACCAGCGCGATCCCGTCAGCAACGACTTCAAGGTCAACTTCGGCGAGCGCCTGCGCGCGACGTTCCACGTCGAGCTCGGCGACGAGCGCGTCGTCAACGCCCAGCACGATCGCGACCCGATCCCGTCGGCGCGCATCGGCGGCGTGCTCGACGGCTCGTTCGACTTCGACCTCGAGCGCGGGCGCGCGGCGCAGCCGTTTCCGTGAGCGACGCTCGATGAGTGCCGCCCCGCCCGATCGTCGAGCGCAGCGTGGCTTCGCCACGCCGAGCGAACGTGGGGGGCTCGGGGAGCCCTTGGGGGGGCCCGAGATAACGGTCGAGATCGAGTCGCTCGCGCCGGGTGGGGACGCCGTGGGTCGCCAGCGCGATCCGGCGGGCGCGGCGACGGCCGCCGACGGGCGCGCGACGTTCGTGCCGCTCGCGGCGCCGGGCGAGCGCGTGCGCGCGCGCGTCGTGCGCGCGAAGGACCGCGTCGCTTGGGCCGAGCTGGTCGCGATCGAGCGGCCGGGGTCGGCGCGGATCGAGCCCGCGTGCCCGCTGTTCGGCGCTTGCGGCGGCTGCCAATGGCAGCACGTGAGCCTCGACGCCCAGCGCGCCGCGAAGAAGGCGATCGTCGAACGCGCCCTGGGGAGCGAGGTCGGCGCGGTCGTCGACGCGAGCCCCGCGTTCGGGTACCGCGATCGCGCCAAGCTCGCCGTGGGGCGGGGCGGCACGCTCGGCTTCCGCGGCCGGCGCTCGCACGACGTCGTCGACGTGCCCGCGTGCCCGCTGCTCGGGCCCGAGCTCACGCGCGCGTTGCCGGCGCTTCGCGCGCTCGCGCGCGGGCTGCCCGCCGACACCGAGCTCGAAGCGCAGGCCGGCGTCGAAGGCGTCCACATCAACGTCACGCACACCGACGCCACGGGGGCGGGCCACGCCAAGCGCGAGGTCGATCGCCTGAACGCCGCCGGCGTCGTCGGCCTCGCGAGCGCGGGCAAGCCGGCGTTCGGCGCCGCGGCCGTCGACGTCACCGAGCCGGGTGGGGCGCCGTTGCGCGTGCCCGCGAGCGGCTTCGCGCAGGTGGGCCGCGCCGCCAACGCCGCGCTCGTGCGCGTCGTAGGCGCGGCCGTCGGTCCGGCGCCGGGCGTCGTCGTCGAGCTGTGCGCGGGCAGCGGCAATTTCACGCGCCGCCTCGTCGACGTCGCGACGGCGGTGCACGCGTCGGACGCCGACCCCGGCGCCGTCGAGCGCGGCCGGCGCGCCGTCCCGCGCGCGTCCTGGTCGCTGCGTGCGCCGCAGGTCGTCGCCGACACCGTCGTGCTCGATCCGCCGCGCGAGGGCGCCGACCGCCCGACGCTCGAGGCCGCCGCGCGCGCCCGTCGCCGCGTCGTCTACGTGTCGTGCGACCCGCAGACGCTCGCGCGCGACGCGCGCCGCCTCGCCGAGGCCGGCCTGAAGCTCACGTCGGCCGTGCCCCTCGATCTCATGCCGCAGACGTTTCACGTCGAGGTCGTCGCGGTCTTCGATCGCCCATCGAGCGATTTACACGATTGACGAGATCGCGCTTGACCGCGCGACGCGGATAAGTAATGTATGCCGGCACTTGCGGGCGTAACTCAGTGGTAGAGTGCCACCTTGCCAAGGTGGACGTCGAGGGTTCAAGTCCCTTCGCCCGCTCTAGATTTCGGTAGGTCTGCGTCGTCGTTCCGATCACGCATCGAAGATTGGGTGCGTTCGTTGCGCCTTCGATGCGGAGCCGTTCGGAGGGGTTTGGGGTCATCATGGGCATCGTCATGGCCATCATGAGCAAGCGGGCCCGTCCCCTCGTCCTCGGTTTCGCGCTGTTCCTCGCCAACGCGGCGTGCGGTGGCGGTGGCAGCGGCTCCCCGGGAGGCGGCGGCTCGACGGGGAGCGCCGGCACCGGCCAGCCCGCAACAGGCGGCAACCCGGGCTCGGGCGGCGGGGCGGCCACGGGCGGCCAGCCTGGCGGAACAGGCGGCGACACGGCGCCCGCGAGCACGGGCGGCACGACGGGCTCGGGCGGCGCGACGGCGACGGGCGGCACGACCGGCGGCGGCGGCACAGGCGGAGCGACGTCGGCCGGCGGCTCGGGTGGCGTCGCCGCGACCGGGGGTGCCAGTGGCGGGGCGGGCGGGGCAGCGTCCGGCGGCGCCGGCGGCGCGACGGCCTCACACGGCAACAAGGTCCTCATCTACACGAAGGCGACGGGCTTCGTGCACGACTCGACGCCGACGGCGGCCGCGCAGATCACCAAGTCGTTGATGGCCTTCGGCATCACGGCCGAGACCAGCGAGGACGAGACGAAGTTCACGACCGCCGGCCTCGCGCCCTACGCGTCGATCGTTCTCCTCGCGACGACGGGCGAGCCCTTCGGCACGCCCGGCACGATGCAGATCCAGGCGCTCGTCGACTGGGTGCACGCGGGCGGCGGGCTGGTCGCCATCGAGAACGCCGACCACGCCTACGACGACGTCGCGACCTACGTGAACCTCATCGGAGGCGACTTCAACGGCCACTCGGCCGGAACCGATACCTGCGTCGTCGACGGCACGCACCCGACGACGATGCACCTGCCAGCCACCTTCATGGTGACCGACGAGATTTACTACACGACCAAGTTCAACACCGCGAACGTGGTCGTCCTCCGCTGCGGCTCCGACAAACGCCCCATCTCCTGGGTCCGCCAAGAGGGCGCCGGCCGCGTCTTCTACACCGCGCTCGGCCACAACACCGTCGAGTGGACCGAGGCCTCGCCCCCGCTCGTCGACGGCCACGTCGTCCCAGGCATTCTCTGGTCCATGGGTCGCACCGTTCCGTAGTTCGCAGTCCAGAGCGAGCAACGCGAGCGAGTTCAATGACGGGAGGCGCGGCTTCGCCGCGCCGGCGTCGTGCTGAGCAAGGGGAGGGGCCGCGGGAGGGGCGGAGCCCCTTCCGCGCGCGCGAAGCGCGGGTCAGCCCGCGCGCAACTCGGGCAGGCCGCCTTTGCAGAACTTCGGGTCGCCGAAGGTCTTGGACGAGATGCCCAAGGCGTTCTGGCAGGTGACCCAGAGGTCCGAGAGGCTGGCGTTCATCGGGTTCTGCTGGTTCGGGATCGCGTTCGCGCCCTCGACCTCGTTCCCGACGAACGGGTACTTGATGTACTGACCCAGCTTCATGCCCAGGCCTTTGCCGCCGCCGACGACGGTCACCATGTTGCTCTGGTTGTGACCCTCGGTGATCTCGCTGACCCACGCGATGATCGTCGTGTCGAGCACGCCGAGCTTCTTGAGCGCGTTCATCTGGTAAGCGAACTGAGTCGCGTACCAGGTGTCGATCGCCACCCAGCGATCGCCGCTGGCCGCGCCGAAGCTGTAGTGGCTGACGCTGTGGTGCGAAGGCGAGCCCGTGTTGGCGCCCACGTCGTAGCCCTCGGACGCGCCCTGCCACTGGATCGTCGCCACGCGCCGCGTGCCGCAGGCGAACGCCGTCGCGATCATGTCCATCCAAAGCTGACCGCGCGTGTTCATCTGGTCGACGAGACCGTCGGGTGACTTGTCGTCGGGTTGCACGTGGTTCGACGGCGGGACCGACGTGATGCGCGTGTTCAGCGGGCTGGCGTCGCACGTGCCGGGGATCGTCGTCGTCTGCGTGACCTTCTGCTGAATCGACGCGAGCGAGTCGAGGTACGTGTCGAGGTGCGCGCGGTCGTTGCTGTTGATGCGCGAGCGGAAGGTCGAGATGTCGCCCTTCACGAAGTCGAGGATGCTCTGGTTGCGCGCGCGCGCCCGCGCGAGCGCCGCCATCTGGTCGCTGGTCTGCGCCTGGCCCGTGAGGCCGCCGAACAGATCGGTGAACGTGCCGCTGAAGTCCTTCGTGAACGGCTCGTTGACGCCCGACGAGCGCCAGCTGAGGAACGTGCGCCACTGGGGAGCGTCGCGGTACGGATCGACGGCGACGACGACGGGGCGCTGGTTGAACGCCATGCCGACCGATTGGTCGATCGACGGGCCGTAGCCCGTGAACTGGCCCTTGTCCGTCTCTGTGCCGCCCATGCCCTGGCAGGTGAGGATGCGGCAGATGTCCTGGTGGCTGGCGATGAACGTCGGCGACTTGAGGTTGAGGCCCTTGATGACGGCGACGTCGCTCTGCAGCGGCGCGAGCGGCGTGAGCGACTTGCCGAGCGTCATGTCGGTGCCCGTACCGCCCGACGACGTCGTCGCGTCGAAGCAAACCGACGTGACGTTGTTCTCGGTGAGCGAGCGCTTGTGGCCGTTCGGCGTGAAGAAGATGATCAAGTTGCCCGCGGGCGCCGCCTGCGCCATCGAGGCCCGGTGGTTCACGAAGGGCGCCAGGATCACCGTCCCGGCGCCGAGCCCCTTGAGCAGGTCACGGCGGGAGAAGCGAAGCGTCGATGATCTGCGGCTCATTGGTGAATCCTCTTGTACGCGGGCGCGTTGGCCAGTGAAGCGAACAGGTTGGTGATCCCGCCCCCCTTGCTCGTGACGTAGTCGCCCATGCTGCGAATCGTGCAGCTCTCTTGGTCGAAGCCGACGCCACGGCCGAACGCGAAGCTCGCGAACTGCTGCGTGAAGCAGTACTGCGCGATCTGGCTGCCGCCCAGCTTGTTCGCCATGTCTACGACGCCCTGGTAGTCGCCGTTGGCGTCGCCCGCGCCCGTGAGCGTGACCGTCGTGTCGATCGGCTTCGAGATCGGCGCCGGGTACTGCGTGCGGAACTTGCCGTTGGCGTCGTAGGCCTCGAACGAGAGGCCGATGGGCTGGAACGCCTGGTGGCAAGCATTGCAGCCGGTCATCGTCATCTTGAAGAGATCGTAGTTCTCGCGCGCCGTCGCGTTGTCGCCCGCGAGCTGGATCTGCGCCGGGTTCGGCACGAAGCCGGCCGGCGGCGGGGGAGGCGTCTCGCACAGGATGCGCTCGCGCACCAGGAGGCCGCGGTGGATGACCGTGGCCGCCTGCGAAGGCGCCGACGTCTGGCCCAGCATGCTGGCGCTCGTGAGGAAACCCGCGCGCTGCGTGGGATCGAGCGTCAGCTTGCCGGTGGAGTCGGGCTTCGCCGAGCCGTAGACCGCGGCGAGCGTCGTGTCCGTCGTGTACGTGTACGGCGCCGTCATGAGGTCCTTGAACGTGCCGTTCGCGCTCCACACGACGTTGGTGAAGAACGTCATCGCCTCGTTGAACATCGAGAGCGACATGCCCGGCGACGTCGGCTGCTGGCCGAGCGCGAGGTACTCCTGCCAGAAGCTCGCGAGCTTCGCTTTCGCGCCCGGCAGGCCCGTGAGGCGAATCGCCTGCGTCTCACGCTGCGCGGGATCCGAGAGCTGGCCGGCCGCCGCGGCCGCCTGCAGCGTCGCGTCCGGCGGCATGTCGGCGATCGTGTACGAGAGCATCGACGCGATCTCGTCGCCCGTGAGGTCGACCGTGCCCGGCTTGCTGTTGCCGAGCTCGGTCCGGTAGATGAAGTTGGGCGACAGCATCATCGCCTTGAGGATCGACGTGACCGCCGTCTGCGCCGGGTCCAGCTTCGACTCGCTGTTGAGGTACGTCGCGTAAGACGACGTCTCGGCCGCCGAGAGCGCGCGGCGGAACATCTTCTGGCCGTACGCGGCCGCGAAGGTCTGTCCGCACGTCGTCGCGATGGGCGCCGTCGCGAGGCAGGGGAACGCCGTGAGCGCGCCGGGCGCCGCCGCCGAAGCCGCCGCGTCGGCCGCGTCCCAGTAGCTCGACGCGAGCGGGAACGTGACCTTGTTGTCGGTCGAGTCGTCGCTGAAGCCCGTGATGGGGTCGACGGTGTCGCCGGGGAATGACGTCACGTCGGGCGCGGTCACGCCGAGCGCCGCCGTGACCGTGTTCTTCCACTGCGTCGCCGAGAGCCGCCAGATGCGCGTGGCCGGGAACGCCGTCGGGGCCGCGGAGCAGTCCGCCGCCTTGAGGTCGTCGTACCAGGTCAGGCTCGGCGGCGACGTCGGGGAGCTGATGACGTTGCCTCCAGCGCCAGGGTTGGTGGAGGCGGTGCCGCCGGATCCGGTGTTGCTGCCGGAACCATTCGTGCCGCCGTTGCCGCTGCCCGGGTGGCCGCCGCTGATGTCGCCGGCGGCGCAGGCCGAGAAGGCCAAGCCGAGCGACAGTCCGAGCGCCAAACGAGACAGCGGCCGAAGGCTTTGCTTCAGCTCGTTCACAATCATGAGCTCCTGGGGGGTCTTCATGTTAGCTGCCGGACCCTGAACCCACACTCCACCCGTCGCGTATAGATAGAGTACCGATCTCGTCGGAAAGGGTCGTGCACGAGAGGCACTTCGGATGAAACACTCCGTCGCCTCTCGGATGTAAGCACATAGCCTACGTGCTCCATCTCACGAGCCGAAGGCCCTTCTTGAGCGTCTTCTTGAGCATCTTGGAAAGAAACATGGATTATCGTTCACGCTTCTTGTGGCTGGGCGCGTGCGTCGCGCTCGCGGTTTCTCCCCTCGTCGCTTGTTCGTCGAGTGGATCCAAGCCTCCTCCGGGGACGGGAGGCCAAACCGGCTCGGGCGGAACGACGGGAACGGGGGGAGCTTCGTCGGCGGGTGGGTCCACGGGCGCAGGCGGCGACACCTCGGCGACGGGCGGGACGACGGCCCCCGGCACGGGCGGCAGCTCGGCCGGTGGCTCGACCGGCTCGGGCGGCGCGACGGGTGGAGGCGGGTCGACCGGCGATCCGATGGACGCGGGCGCCGATGGAGACGCGGGCGCCGTCGTGACCGACGGGGGCAACCCGCTCGCGAACTGGGTGCTCACCTGGAGCGACGAGTTCAACGGCGCGGCCGGCACGAAGCCCGACTCGAAGTACTGGGGCTATGACCTCGGCGGTGGCGGCTGGGGCGTCTCGCAGCTCCAGGTCTACACGAACGCCGCCGCGAACGCGTCGATGGACGGCAACGGCAACCTCGCGGTCGTCGCCATCAAGGACGCGCAGGGCAACTTCACGTCGGCGCGCCTCAAGACGCAGGGGAAGTTCGAGCAGGCGTACGGCCGCTTCGAGATTCGCACCAAGATCGCGACGGGCAACGGGATGTGGCCGGCGTTCTGGATGCTGGGAAACAACTTCGGCCCGACGCCCTGGCCCGACTGCGGCGAGATCGACATCATGGAAGTGAAGGGCCAACTGCCCTACACGAACCTCGGCAGCCTTCACGGGCCGGGCTATTCGGGCATGCACCCGCTCACGGGGCACACGTCGTTGCCCGACGGGGGGCCTTCGCTGTCGGACGACTTCCACACCTACGCGATCGAGTGGGAGACCGACGTCGTGCGCTTCTACCTCGACGACGTTTTGTACGAGACGCAGACGCCGGCCAACATCCCGACCGACGCGGGCGCGGGCGCGCATTGGGTGTATGACCACCCGTTCTTCATCCTGCTGAACCTCGCCGTCGGCGGGCGCTTCCCCGGCTCGCCCGACGGGACGACGTTCCCGCAGACGATGCTCGTCGACTACATCCGCGTCTACTCACGCCCGAAGTGAGTCAGAGGTCAGGGCGCCATCCGGTCGCGAGCAGCGCCCCGAGCACGCCGACGCCGATGACGATCCACGCGATCTCGCGGCGCAGGCTCGCGCGCACCTGACGCTTGAGCGCGCGCACGTCGTCGGCGTCCTCGGGGCTGTCCCGGCGCGCGAGCCGCCAGAACGCGAGCTGAAAGCGCGCCGACGAGACGAACGCCAGCGCGGCGCGCCGCGGGTGCGGGGGCAGGGCGGCGCGTGCGCCGTCGGGCAAGGCCTCGAGCACGCGCGGCTGCAAGCGCACCTGCCAGAACACCTCGGCGACCCAAGGCAAGAACGCAACGCCGAGCAAAAGCAGACCCAGAAGCGAACGATCCATTCCGATCCTCCGCCGCGAGCGTGGAGCAAACGCCGAGCCCAGCGGCCGGCGGGCCTTCTAGCGCTTCTTCTTGGCGGGCTTCTTCGACTTCGCGGCAGCCTTCTTGGCCTGGGGCGCTGCCTTTTTGGCCTTCGCCTTCGCCGCGGACTTGCCAGCGGGGCGCGCCGATTTCTTCGCGGGCGCCTTCTTCGAAGAGGACTTGGCAGACGCCTTCATCGCCTTCTGGTGCGCGGGCACGCCGTCGGCCTCGTGACAGACGATCTCGATGTTGTTGCCTTCGGGATCGCGCACGAACGCCGCGTAGTAGTGCGGGTGATAATCGGCGCGCAGGCCGGGCTGGCCGTTGTCTTCGCCGCCCGCCGCGAGCGCCGCCGCGTGGAACGCGTCGATCGCGGCGCGCGAGCCGGAGAGCGCGACGTGCGTGGGATTGAGCGGCTTGTCCGTCTGCATGAGCCACAGATCGGGCATTTCACTTCCGAGCCCAACGGCGCCCGGGAACGTCATCATCACCTTGTAACCGATCGGCGCGAGCGCATCTCGGTAGAAGGCGACGAGCTTGTCGAAGTCCTGCACGCGAACGCTGACGTGATCGATCATGGGCGGCAGACTAGCACTTTCCGCATTTGCGCAAAGTGACGCTTGCATCGCTCCGGCTACAATTGAAGAGAATGAACGGCTCGGTGCAAGACCTGACCAGCCTGACCAATTTGCTCAGGGGACGACGCTTCGTCGCGCTCACCGGCGCCGGCTGCAGCACGGAGTCCGGCATCCCCGACTACCGCGGCCAAGGCAAAACCGGCCCGCGCAACCCCATCCAGCACGACGCCTTTCTTCGACGCGCGGACGTTCGCCAGCGCTACTGGGCGCGCGCGACATTGGGATGGCCGCGGTTCTCGGCGGCGCGCCCCAACGCCGCCCACGAAGCCCTCGCGGCGATGGAGTCGGCGGGCCCCCTCGCGGGGGTCATCACCCAAAACGTCGATCGTCTTCACCAGGCCGCCGGCAGCCGGCGCGTCGTCGAGCTGCACGGCGCGCTCGCCGAGATCCGCTGCCTCGGCTGCGGCGCCGTCGAGGCGCGCGATTCGTTGCAGGTGCGGCTCGTCGAGGAAAATCCAGGGTGGCTGGAGAGGCGGGCGTCGCTCACCCCCGACGGCGACGCCGATCTGCCCGACGAGGCGGTCGCGTCGTTTCGCGTGTTGCCTTGCCAGCGGTGCGGCGGCGTCCTCAAGCCCGACGTCGTGTTCTTCGGCGGCTCCGTGGGCGACAGGACGATGGACGCGGCTTGGGCGCTGCTGGGCGAGGCCGAGGCGCTGCTCGTCGTCGGCTCGTCGTTGACCGTTTACTCCGGGTTTCGCTTCGCGCGCCGCGCGCACGAGCTCGGCCTCGCGCTCGCGCTCGTCAACGACGGGCCCACGCGCGCCGACGGCCTGGCCGATCTGCACGTCGGCGGACGTGCGGGCGAAATCCTGCCGCGCCTCGCCGAGGCGCTGATCTCCGCGCCGCGCCTCCCGGCCCTCGATGCGACCGAAATGAGATAATCTCGCGCCGTGGCCCAAGCCAAGACCGTGAAGGCGAAGGGAAAGGCCAAGCGCTTGCCCGAAGTGGCGAGCGCGGGACTGAAGAGGGCGCCGCTGCTCGGGCTGCTCGTCCCCTCGATCGCCAACCCATTCTTCGCCGTGCTCGCGAGCGAGATCGAGCGCGTCGCCCACGCGAACGGGTACCGCATCCTCTTCGGCAACACCTACCGCGACACGCGCAAGGAGCGCGAGCTGCTCGAGGACTTCCTCGCGCACGGCATCCGCGGCGTCATCACGGCGTCCTCGCTGCCGACGCAGGACCACTACGTCCGCCTGCTCGAGCGCGGCCTCACGATCGTGTCGTTCGACCGCCGCGCGGCGCCCGACTCGGCGCTGCCGATCGACTACGTCTCGGTCGACAACGTCCACGCGGGGTACGCGGCGACGCATCACCTCTTGCTGCACGGGCACACGGACATCGCCTACGTCACGGCGCCGTTGCGCACGATCTCGCGCAAGGATCGCCGCGCCGGCTACGTCGCGGCGCTGCAGGAGGCCGGGCTCTCGAAGGGCGCGCAGGTCATCGAGGCGCCGCCCGATCGCCCATATGACGACGCCGAGATGGTCGAGCTCGGCCGTCGCCTGGGCCGCGAGATCGCCGGCAAGAAGAAGCGGCCCACGGGCGTCGTCGCGATGTCGGACATCATCGCGATCGGCGTCATGGCCGGGCTGCACGACGCCGGCGTCAACGTCCCGCGCGACGTCTCGATCGTCGGCATCGACGACCTCTACCTCGACGCGCTCGTGAGCCCGAGCCTCACGTCGATCCGCCAGCCCATCCCCGAGATCGCCGAGGCCATGATCGCGCGCCTCGTGCGCCGCATCTCGGCGCCGAGCCTCGCGCCGACGGAGCAGGTGTTCCGGCCGGCGCTCGTCGTGCGCGGCTCCGTCCGCAAACCGGGCGCGCGTTAGGGCACAAATACAAAAAGCCCGATGCCGTCTCCGGCATCGGGCTTCGAGGTGACCGCGCTCCTCTTAGAGCTGCTGCGAGGGGGTCGGCGTGACCTGGTAGAGGAACTGCGGCGACGCGAGCACGGTCTTGACGACCTGCTTGATCGAGTCGGCCGGCGTCTCGCCCACCGCGACGGCGTCGTTCGCGAGCTTCGTGAGGCGATCCACGTCCGTCGAGGCGACCGGGCCGTTCCAGGCCTTCGAAGCGATCGTCGTCACGAGCGAGCGCGTGCAAGCCGCGTCGGCGCCCGGGTCGCACGTCAGGATGCGCGACTTGAGGAGCGGGTTCGAGAACACCTGCTCGCCGAGGGCGTCGGCCGCGTCGAAGTACTTCTCGAACGTGTCCGCCGAGGCGAAGTCGTTCGTCGTGTCCGTGGGGAGCGACGAGCTGAGCGCCGGGACGCCGAGCAGGTCGCGCACGGCCTGGTCGTAGCGGGCGTTCGAGATGCGCGCGATCGACGCGGCGTTCGACTCGCTCGCGACGGCGACGGGATCGGCCGTGGGCGGGGTCGTTTCCGTGTTCGCGTCACCTGCATTGGTGCAGGCCGCAGCGCCCAGGGTCATCGCCAGGCTGGCGGCGAGCAATCCGCGGTTCATGAGCGACGTCTTCATTTTGGGAGCCTCCTCCGAGGTGCGGTGGAAAACGCGAACAGTCTACAGCAGGGAGACGCCCAAGCGTCGAAAATGGCTCGAATTGTTGGGCATTACCTGCGGCGTCAATGCAACGTGGGCGGTAACTGTCGGTTGAGACGCCCAAAAATGACGGCGACTGCCGCGCCGAATTTCGCGCGCTCGAATCCTTTACGGGTCCAGGCCCCACGCGAGGTGCCGATGGAGTGCGTCAGGCGGCGGAACGTCGAGCCGTCGAGTAGAGTGGCGCCGGGTCCCCCGGGAAGTGGCGTGGGGGCGGGAAGGTCGAAGCGGTGGCGATTACTTATCATTTCGAAGGCGACTTTCTGTACATGACCATCGAGGGCGCCACCTCTTACGAGGACGTCAAGGCGTACATGGACCTCGTCGTCAAAGAGCCCAAGTTCCGTCCCGGCATGCCAGCGATCGTCGACTGTCGGCGGGTCAAGAGCCTCTTTTCGATCTCGGACCTGCGGAAGACGGCGGCCGATGCGCGGGCGCGGCCCGAGATGAAGGTGAGGGGACGCGTCGCCGTGCTCGCGTCGTCGAACCTCATCTATGGTCTGCTGCGCATGTACGAGGTGTTCAGCGAGGGCACGCCGAACGAGATGCGCGTCTTCCGCCAACCGGAAGAGGCGTTCGCGTGGCTCAAGAGCCGCGAAGAAGCGGGCGAATGAAGCCGGCGGCGCTGCTCGCGTGGAGCAGCGGCAAGGACAGCGCGTGGGCGCTGCACGTCCTGCGCGAGGCGGGCGAGGTCGAGGTCGTCGGGTTGCTGACGACGCTGAACGAGGCCTACGAGCGCGTCGCGATGCACGCCGTCCGGGCCACGCTGCTGCGCGCGCAGGCCGCGGCGGCCGGCTTGCCGCTCACCGAGGTGCCGCTGCCGTGGCCGTGCAGCAACGAGCAATACGAGGCGGCGATGAACCGCGCGCACGCGGACGCGAAGCGCGCGGGCATCGAGGTCGTCGCGTTTGGCGACCTGTTCTTGGAGGACGTGCGGCGCTACCGCGAAGAGAAGATGGCAGGCACGGGGCTGCGGCCGATCTTTCCACTGTGGGGCGAGCCGACGGACGCGCTCGCGCGGCGCATGATCGCGGGCGGGCTGCGCGCGCGGGTCACGTGCGTCGATCCGCGGCAGCTCGCGCCCGCGTTCGCGGGCCGCGCCTTCGACGAGGACTTGCTGCGCGACCTGCCCGCGGGCGTCGATCCTTGCGGCGAGCGCGGCGAGTTCCACTCGTTCGCGCACGCGGGGCCGATGTTCGCGCGGCCGATCGCCGTGCGCGTGGGCGAGGTCGTCGAGCGCGACGGCTTCGTGTTCGCCGACTTGCTGCCGGGCGAGGGCACGGCGTGAGGATCGCGTCGCTGCTCGCGAGCGGCACCGAGCTCGTGTGCGCGCTCGGGCTCGGCGAGCGCCTCGTGGGGCGCTCGCACGAGTGCGACGAGCCGGCGTGGGTTCGCGCGTTGCCCGAGCTGTCTCGCCCGACGTTTCCCATCGACGGGCCGAGCGGCGAGATCGACCGGCACGTGCGGTCGCGGCTGCGCACCGGGGCGCCGCTCTACGCCGTCGACGAGGAGAAGCTGCTCGCGCTCGCGCCCGACGTCGTGCTCACGCAGACCCACTGTGAGGTGTGCGCCGTGAGCCCGGCCGATCTCGCGTGCGGCGTGCCGGCGCGCCTCGATCGCCGCCGCGTCGTCGCGCTCGACGGCTCGACGCTCGAGGCGATCCTCGACGGCTTCGCGCGCGTCGCCGACGTGCTGGGCGCGGGCGACGAGGGGCGCGCGCTCGTCGCGAAGCTGCGCGCGCGCACGGGCGAGGTCGCGGCGCGCGTGCACGACCGGCCCAAGCCCACCGTCGCGTGCCTCGAGTGGATCGACCCCGTGTTCGCGATGGGCAACTGGGGGCCCGAGCTCGTCACGCTCGCGGGCGGACGCAGCGTGCTCGGTCAGGCGGCGGCGCGCTCGACGACGACGACGTGGGACAGCGTGCTCGAGGCGAATGCTGATGTGATCGTCGTCGCACCTTGTGGGTTCGCGCTCGAGCGCGCCCGCGCGGAGATGTCGACGCTCGCGGCGCGCCCCGGCTGGTCCGAGCTGCGCGCCGTGCGCGCCGATCGCGTGTTCGTCGCCGACGGAAACGCCTATTTCAACCGCTCGAGCCCCAGCTTGTTCGAGACGCCCGCGCTCCTCGCCGAGATGCTGCACCCCGATCTGTTCTCGCCGCGCCACGAGGGCACGGCGTGGGCGCGTTGGCGCTATCACCAGTCGTAACGATCGAGGCGCGGGCTTTTGACATGCGGTATGGTCCGACCGCTTTCAAACACTCCCGCGGAGGTTCTGCCATGTCGTCCATCAAGATTTCTCATTCGCTGATGCTCGGCGCGATCGTCGCCGGCGTCCTCGCGTTTGCCGGCCGCGCCAACGCCGCCGGTTGCGTCAACGACGTCGACTGTTCGAACGCCGCTTGCGGCGGTGACGTTTGCTCATATGCCACGAGCCCTCCGTCGTGCGTCGCCGCGGGCACTGGATCGAAGGGCGCGGACGGCTGGTGCACGACCGACGACGACTGCAAGTGCAAGTCGCTCGGTGCGAAGTGCAAGGGCGTCTACTGCTCGTTCACGCTCATGAAGGACGCGCCTGCGGGCGCCGGCGGTTCGACGGGCACGGGCGGCGCGACGGCGACGGGCGGCTCGACGGGCACGGGCGGCTCGACGGCGGCCGGTGGTTCGACGGGCGCGGGCGGCTCGACGGCGGCCGGCGGCACGACGGGCTCGTCGAGCAGCAGCAGCGGCGGTTGCGCCGTCGCGCCGGGCTCGGCGGGCCTCGCGGCTTCGCTCCTCGGCTTCGCGCTCGTGCTGACGGGCCTCGTGCGTCGTCGCCGCGCGTAAGCCGCGAGCGGCCAGCGGCAACTCGTAGTAAAAGTCCGGGATGGCTTCGACGCTCGTTCGCGAGAAGATCACCGGTGTGGCCACGGCCGGCCTGACGGCCGCGCTCGTGGCCATGAGCGCATGCTCGAGCCCGAGCTTGTTCGGGCAGGATGCCGGCAAGCCGACTCCCGACTCGAGCGCGCCGAACGACGCGAGTCCCATGAGCGCGACGTATTGCGGCCGCGGCGTCGACGTGATCGACGTCGTGCCACCCGCGGGCTTCTGCCTCAAGCACTACGCGCAGGTCGACGAGCCGCGCGCGATGGTCGTGGCCGACAACGGCGACGTGCTCGTCGCCGCGCCTTCGCGCGGAACGCCGGGCGGCGCCTCGGGCGGCAAGGGCGCGATCCTGATCCTCACCGACGACGATCACGACGGCCTCGCGACGTCGTCGGTGTTCCTCGACGGCCTCGAGGACGTGCACGGCCTCGCGCTCGGCGGCGGCTTCCTCTACTTCACGCGCCAAGAGACGGTGTTCAAGCTTCCGTTCACGGCGGGCCAGCGCGTCGCGAACGGCACGCCCACCGACCTCAAGCTGCCGGCGACGTTCGCCGGCGGCGGCCGGTGGACGCACGGCCTCGCGATCTCGAAGAGCGGCCAGCTCTACGCCTCGCGCGGCGAGTACGGCACGTGCGGCGCCTCGCACGGCGGCGAGATCTCGTCGGTGGGCGCGGGCGGCGCGCTCACGACGCTGGCGAGCGGCCTGCGCAACCCGATGTACATGAACTGTCACTACGCCGACGACACCTGCGCGGCGATGGAGCTCGGCGACGACCTGCACGAGGGCGCGCGCGAGAAGATGATCCTGTTGCGCCCCGACACGAACTTCGGCTTCCCGTGCTGCTATACGACGAAGAAGCCCGAGATGACGGGCGCGGCCTGCGACGACGTCACGACCGAGGACGCGTTCTTCGAGCTGACGGAGACGCCGTTCGGCTTCGACTGGGAGCGCGGCCTGTGGCCCGAGCCGTTCAAGGGCGGCATCTTCGTCGCGCTGCACGGCAGCGCTTACTCGTCGCCCGAGTGGCAGGGCGCGCGCGTCGTCTACGCGCCGACGTCGCCGACGTCGCACGCGCCGACGCAGGACTGGACGACGTTCCTGAGCGGCTTCGGGCCGGGCGGGTCGGTCCTCGATCGCCCCGCGGACGTGAAGTTCGGGCCCGACGGTCGACTCTTCATCGCCGACGACGCGAGTGATCACGTCTACTGGATGGCGCCGACGACGCTCGCGGCGCCGACGAACTGAGCGCATGAACGCGGGTCGCGTGATTCGCGCCGGTGCTCTCGCGCTGGGCCTGGCGATGGTCGCGACGGGGTGCGATTCGAAGCCTGGAAAGGCGGGCTACTTGCCGGGCTTCGACGCGTTCGTCGAGGACGACTCGGGCTGCGCCTCGAGCGTCGTCGTCGACGCTGGGGCGGACGCAGACGTCGACGCCTCGGGTGACGCCGGAGACCTCAGTGGGTGGGCGGGCACGTGGACGTTCGTGAGCGGCTCTTCGGGCGTCGCGTGCCCCGACAGCATCTCGGCGGCGGCGTCGGCGGGCGTGCTCGTCATCAGCGCTTCGCCGGGCGGCGGCTCGCTCTTGGTCTCAGAGGACACGTGCACGTTTCAATTTTCGCTCGCGGGCGCGACGGCCACCTCCGACTGCGGCCAGTCGTGCAGCGCGTGGGCGATCCCGACGATCCCCGAGTGGACGCTCACGCTGCAGGCCGACGGCTCGCTGCTCGAGCACCTCGGGGGACAGATCGCCCTCAACGGCGAGGTGTGCACGATCTCGGGCAAGTCGAAGCTCACGCGCTCGCCGTAGAAGCGCGTGCATTTCGGCGCGCGCCGTCGCTCTTTTGCGCTGCCGGAATTCATATATGCTCCGCCGCATGTTTCAGCGCCCCCTCTTTAACTTTGGTGTTTGCCTCGTCGCTTCGATCGCGCTCGGCTGTTCGAGCGGAGGAGGCGGCGGCAACAACGGCGGCACGACGGGCAGCAACGGCGGCACGACGGGCAGCAACGGCGGCACGACGGGATCGACGGGCGGCACGACGGGCAGCACGGGCGGAACCACCGGCAGCAACGGTGGCACGACCGGCGGCAACGGCGGCACGACGGGATCGACGGGCGGCACGACGGGCAACGGCGGCAGCGGCGGCTCGACGACGCCGACGGGCGGCACGACGGGCAACGGCGGCAGCGGCGGTTCGACGACGCCGACGGGCGGCAGCGGCGGATCCGCTGGCGGCACCACCGGCGCGGGCGGCATCGAGGCGGCTGGCGGCGCGGCGATGAGCACGGGCTGCGGCATGGACCCCGACACGACGGGCACGACGCTCCCCTACAACGGCATGACCTTCTACAAGAAGTCGGTCACGTTCGCGGGCAAGGGCGGCGCGAGCGTCAGCGGCGAGTACCTCATCGCGCTGCCGGCGAACTACGCGAAGTCGACGCCGTCGAAGATCGGCTTCGAGATGGGCGGCTTCACGCGCGACGCGATCGACTGCATCTACGGCGACTGCTGGGGCTTCTCGACGGAAGGCCACAAGGCGAACGCCATCGTCGTCGCGATGACGCAGATCAACTCGGGCCCGCTGCACCCGGGCCAGAACGCGATGCCGCAGGCGGGTTGGGAGCTCACGAACGAGCTCGAGAACAACGTCGCCTTCTTCAAGGCCGTCAAGGCCGACATCTTCTCGAAGTACTGCGTCGACACGAACCACGTCTTCGTCGCGGGCGGCAGCTCGGGCGGCGACATGGCGCACTACCTCGGCTGCTGGATGGGCGACGAGCTCCGCGGCATCGCCTCGGTCGGCGGCTGCATGGCGAACACGATCGCGCCCGTCGCGGGCAAGGCGGCGCCCGTCGACGCGACGATGCCGAACGGCGCGCTCGAGGCTGCGCCCGCGCGTGGTCAGGAGGACCCGATGAACATCTGCCTGCACACGATGGACTTCGGCGTGTGCAAGGGCAACGTCGCCGTCCTCATGGTGCACGGCTTCAAGGATCCGCACATCCCGTACGCCGAGGCGCGCCTCACGCGCGACGCGTGGTCGCCGAAGAACGCGTGCGGCACGGGGCCGACGACGCCGCTGTCACTCACCGACCTGCACACGATGATCAGCACGGGCGGCGCCAACAAGATCAAGTGCGTCGACGCGCCGTCGTGCAACGCCGACTACCCCGTGCGCTGGTGCGAGCACAGCGAGGGCGGCTACGACGGCAGCACGCACGGCTGGCCGTCGAACGCCACCGAGAACCCCGACGGCGCCGGCACGGACATCTGGGCGTTCTGGAACAGCCTGAAATGAGCGCTGGCGGAGCGGGGGCCGCGCCTCGTCCCGCCGTTCGAGCGAACCCGATCCGCTCGCGCAAGGACTGGGAGGCCGCGCGCGAGGCAGCGTCCCGGGATCCGGGCGCGTTCCACGGCGAGCTCGCGCGCCGCGAGCTATTCTGGTTCGACGAGGGCTCGAAGGCGTGGCTCAAGCGCGTCGACGGCGCGTCGCCTTGGCTGGCGTTCGACGCGACGACGGGCGCGCGGCGGCGCGACGTCACGCGCGCGGCCGACTGGACGCCTTGGACGGTCGCGTTCGACGAGTCCGAGGCGCCGTTCTACCGCTGGTTCGCGGGCGCGCTCACCAACGCGTGCTTCAACGAGGTCGACGTGCACGTGCTCGCGGGGCGCGGGCGCCAGATCGCCTTCCACTTCGAGGGCGATCGCTGGGACCCGGCGGCGAACGCGGGGCGGGGCGGCCCCGTCGTCGGCGCGACGATCTCGCGGCAAGAGCTGATGTGGCAGGTCGGCAAGCACGCCGTCGCGCTCGCCGACCTGGGCCTGAAGAAGGGCGACCGCATCGCCCTCAACATGCCCAACGTCATGTCGCAGATTTACTTCACCGAGGCGGCCAAGCGCCTGGGCGTCATCTACACGCCCGTGTTCGGCGGCTTCTCGGCGAAGACGCTGTCCGACCGCATCGCCGACGCCGGCGCGAAGGTCGTCATCACGACCGACGGCGCGTACCGGAACGCGCAGGTCGTCGGGTTCAAGGAGCCCTACACCGATCGCGCGCTCGACGACTACGTGCCGCTGGGCGCCGCGCTCGACGTCGTCGCGGCGACGCTGCGTGGTTCGGCGGGCGTCGTCGAAGCCGACGCCGCCGTCGTGCGCGACGAGGTGGCGCGCGGCCTCGCGGGCGAGATCACCGTCGACCGCGCCGACGTCATGCGCGGCGTGGGCCGCGCGCTCGAGCGCGTCTCGGCCTGGGACGCGACGACGAAGTCGCGCGTGCGCACGGCGATCGCCGAGGCGCTGGCCAAGCCCGTCGCGCGCGTCGAGAAGGTCGTCGTCGTGCGCAACGCGCAGGTGCCCGACCTCGCCTGGGTGCCGGCGCGCGACGTGTGGGCCGAAGAGCTGCTCGCGGCCGCCGAGGCGAAGCTGCTCGCCAACGCGCGCGCCGCCGGCGTCGCCGTCGCGAACGAAGCGGACGCTCTGGCTCTCGACACGCCCGCGTTCGTGAAGGCCGTGTGGGCGACCTCGAAGCCGCTGCCCGTCGACGCCGAGTTCCCGCTGTTCATCATCTACACGAGCGGCAGCACGGGGAAGCCCAAGGGCGTCGTGCACACGCACGGCGGCTACGTGGCCGGCCTCGCGCACACGATGCGCGTGTCGTTCGACGTGCCGGCCGTCGACGTCGAAGGTGGGCCGCCGAACGACCACGTCATCTACGTCGTCGCCGATCCGGGATGGATCACGGGCCAGTCGTACCTCATCAGCGCGGCGCTCACGACGGCGACCACGAGCGTCGTCACCGAGGGCTCGCCGCTGTTCCCGTCGAGCGGCCGCTTCTCGAGCATCATCGAGCGCCACGGCGTCACGCTGTTCAAAGCGGGCTCGACGTTCCTCAAGGCCGTCGCCTCGGACCCGCAGAACGTCGAGGACGTGAAGGCCTACGATCGTCGCACGCTGCGCGCGGCGACCTTCTGCGCCGAGCCGGTCTCGCCCGCGATTCAGAAGCTCGGCATGGAGCTGCTCACGCCCCAGTACATCAACTCGTACTGGGCGACCGAGCACGGCGGCATCGTGCTGACGCACTTCTACGGCAACGACGACTTTCCGCTGCGCGCCGACGCGCACACGTTCCCGTTGCCCTGGGTCTTCGCCGACGTGTGGACGTCAACGGCGACGCACGAAGTCCAATCTGGATCAGGCGTCCGCACGCGCCACGAGCACCGGCGCGCCGCGCTCGAAGAAAAGGGCGAGCTCGTCATCACACGCCCGTACCCGTACCTCGCGCGCACGGTGTGGGGCGACGGGGCGAACGTCGGGACGCCCGCGTGGCGCGGCGATTTGAGGCGCTTCACCGAGATCTACTTCGATCGCTGGTCCGCCGCGGGCAGCGGCGGCCAGAAGATCGACTGGGCCTACACGCAGGGCGACTTCGCCTGCCGCTACGAAGACGGCGGCCTCACGCTGCACGGCCGCTCGGACGACGTCATCAACACGTCGGGGCACCGCATCGGCACCGAGGAGATCGAAGGCGCGATCCTCAAGGACAAGCAGCAGAACCCGAAGTCGCCCGTCGGCAACGCCATCGTCGTGGGCGCGCCGCACAAAGAGAAGGGCACGGTGCCGCTGGCGTTCATCCTCACGGCCGGCGGGCGGCCGCTGTCGCTCGACGACGAGCGGCGGCTGTCGAACCTCGTGCGCGAGGAGAAGGGCGCCGTCGCCGCGCCGGGCGGCTACATCTGCGTGTCGCAGTTCCCCGAGACGCGCAGCGGGAAGTACATGCGGCGCTTCCTCAAGAACCTGCTCGAGGGCGAGGCGCTCGGCGACACGACGACGCTGCGCAACCCCGAGTCTCTCGACGAGATCGGGCGCGCGATCCGCAGGTGGCAGGCGCGCGCCGCGCTGGAAGACGACCAGCAGATCCTGCACGTCTACGCGACGCTGCGGCTCGAGGTGCACGAGGTGCGTCCCGGCGACGCCATCGCCGTGCTCACGATCTCGAAGCCGCCCGTCAACGCCCTCGACGAGCGGGCGCTCGACGAGCTCAACACCGTCGTCGAGCACCTCGCGCGCCGCGGAGACATCAAGGCCGTCGTCGTCACGGGCGCGGGCACGCAGAGCTTCGTCGCGGGCGCCGACGTGCGCCAGCTGCTCGAGGAGATGCACAAGCCCGAGGACGTGCTGCCGCTGTGCCACAAAGCCGCGCAGGTCACGCGGCGGCTCGAGTCGATGGGCAAGCCCGTGGTCGCGGCCGTGGGCGGCGTCGCGCTCGGCGGCGGCAACGAGCTCCAGATGGCGGCGCACCACCGCATCGCCGAGACGACGGCGCGCTTCGGGCAGCCCGAGATCAACCTGCACCTGTTGCCGGGGTACGGTGGCACGCAGCGCCTGCCGCGCCTGCTCGAAGAGCGCCACGGGCTCGACGGCCTCGTCGCGGCGATCGAGCTCATCGTCGGCGGCCGCGCCATCGACGCCGAGGAGGCGCTGCGCCTGGGCCTCGTGGACGAGATCGCGACCGACGGCGACGCCCTCACGCGCGCGACGACGCTCGCGCGTCAGCTGATCCTCGAAGGGAAGGGCCCCCTGCGCGACGCGCACGCGAAGCGCCTCGCCCAGAACGCGCGTTGGGCCGCGCCGGCGGCGTATCCGGCTGCGGCGCTCGACGCCCACCCCGAGGTGCGCCGCCTCGTCGCGCAGGCGAAGTCGGCGGGGCGCGAGCTGCCGGCGGGCTGGGCGCTCGAGGCGATTCGCTTCGGCTACGAGCACGGCCTCGTCGAAGGGCTCGAGCACGAAGGCCGGCTCTTCGCCGAAGCCGTCGTCTCGCCGAACGCCGGCAAGATCGGCCTGCGCGCGTTCTTCGATCGGCGGAGCGCGCCGCTGCCGACGCGACGCCGCGCCGACCTCGACGTCGCGCGCGACCGCGAGACGGGCGCGCTCGCCGACGGATCGCTCTTGCCCGTCGGCGCGCCGTTCTTCCCGGGCGTCACGCCGCTGCCTTCGTGGCAGTACGCGCTGCTCGCCGAGAAAGATCCGGCGACGGGCGTCCCGCGCCACGGCGATCCCGCCGTCGCCGAGCAGCACCGCATCATCCCCGTGCCCGCGCCCGGGCCGACGGAGGCGCTGCTCTACATGCTGACGAGCGAGATCAACTTCAACGACATCTGGGCCATCACGGGCGTCCCGGTGTCGCCGTTCGACAGCCACGACGAGGACTGGCACGTCACGGGAAGCGGCGGCCTCGGCCTCGTCGCGCGCATCGGCGACGAGGTGAAGCGCGAGGGCCGCCTCAAGGTGGGCGATCTCGTGACCGTGTTCTCGGGCCAGTCGCAGCTGCTCTCGCCGGTGGCCGGCCTCGATCCGATGTTCGCGGACCAGCACATCCAGGGCTACGAGACGCCCGACGGCTCGCACCAGCAGTTCATGCTCGTGCAGGGGCCCCAGTGCTTTCCCAAGGGCGCGGACCTCACGCTCGAAGCGGCGGGCAGCTACATCCTCAACCTCGGCACCGTCTACCGCGCGCTGTTCACGACGCTGAAGATCGAGCCCGGCAAGACGCTGTTCGTCGAGGGCGCGGCCACGGGCACGGGCGCCGAGGTCGTCAAGGCGGCCTCGCGCAACCGCGTGCGCGTGACGGGCCTCGTCTCGAGCGCGGCGCGCGCGAAGGACGTGCTGGCGTTCGGCGGACGCGCCACGGTCGATCGCAAAGACCCGCGCTTCGCCTCGGCGTTCACGCCCGTCCCCGAAGATCCGGCGGCGTGGCGCGCCTGGGAGGACGCGGGCGCGGCGTTCGTCGAGGAGTTCCGCCGGCAAAACGACGGGCGCCTCGCCGACTACGTCGTGTCGCACGCGGGCGAGACGTCGTTCCCGCGCGGCTTCCAGCTGCTGGCCGAGGGCGGCGTGCTCACGTTCTTCGGCGCGTCGGGCGGCTACCGCTTCACGTTCATGGGCAAGCACGGCGCGTGCTCGCCCGAGGCCGTGCTGACGCGCGCGGGCCTCACGGCGGGCGAGTCTGTGTTGGTGTTTTACGGCGCGGACGGCGGACCGGCCTTGGACGCAGTTGGTCTCGAAGCCATCGAGACGGCGCGAGAGCTGGGCGCGCGGCTCGTCGTGTGCACGGCCACCGACGGTCAGCGCGACTTCGTCAAGAGCATGGGCTTCGGCGAGGCCGTGCGCGGCGTCTTCAGCGTGCCAGAGCTCGCGCGCCGCGAGGGTGACGCCTTCGCCTGGCCGCGCACGATGCCGCTCTTGCCCGACCCGCGTCTCGAAACGGCGGCGTTCAAGGAGGCCGTTCGCTGGTACCAGGAGCAGGTCTTCAAGCCGTTCGCGTCGCAGGTGGGCGCCTTTCTAAAGGGCGCGGGCAACCCGCGCGGCACGCCCGACGTCGTCTTCGAGCGCGCGGGCCAGGACACGCTCGCGCTGTCGTCGATGCTGTGCAAGCCGTTCACGGGCCGCGTCGTCTTCAGCGAAGACATGTCGGGGCGGCGGTACACCTTCTACGCGCCGCAGGTGTGGATGCGGCAGCGGCGCCTCTACCTGCCGACGGCCAACATCTGGGGCACGCACCTGTCGAACGCGTACGAAGTTCAGAAGATGAACGAGCTCGTCGATGCGGGCCTGCTCAACGTGAGCGAGCCGCTCGTCGTGCCGTTCGCCGACGGGCCGGCGGCGCACCAGGAGATGTGGGAGAACAAGCACCGCGCGTCGAATTACGTGCTCAACCACGCGCTCCCCGAGATGGGCCTCAAGACCAAGGACGAGCTGTATCAGGCGTGGTCGGTTCGTAGCCGATCGCGAGGGACGTGAGCGCCGAGGTCGAAGCCTCTGTCGCGTCGGCGTTGCTCGCCGATCTCCGCCGCTTGTTCCCCGGCGAGCGCCTCGTGACCGCGTCCGAGGAGCTGTTCGTCTACGAGTGCGACGCGCAGCGCTTCGATCGCGGGCAGCCGCTCGCGCTCGTGTTCCCCGAGACGACGGCCGAGGTGCAGGCGGCCGTGCGCGCGTGCGCGGCGCGCGGCGTGCCGTTCTTGCCGCGCGGCGCGGGCACAGGCCTCTCGGGCGGCGCCGTGTCGCGCGGGGCCGTGCTGATCTCGACGGCGCGCCTCGCGACCATCCACGAGGTCGACGTCGCGAACCGCACGGCCTGGGTCGGTCCCGGCGTCGTCAACGCGCACCTGTCGCGCGCCGTCGCGCGCCACGGCCTGCACTACGCGCCCGATCCGTCGAGCCAGAACGCGTGCACGATCGGCGGCAACGTCGCCGAGAACAGCGGGGGGCCGCACACGCTCAAGTACGGCGTCACGACCAACCACGTGCTCGCCGCCGAGGTCGTGCTGCCCGACGGCGAGATCGTCGAGCTGGGCAGCGCCGTCGCCGACGCGTCAGGCTTCGATCTGTTGTCGCCGTTCGTCGGCTCCGAGGGCACGTTCGGCATCGCCACGAAGATCCTCGTGCGCCTGACGCCGCTCCCCGAGGGCGTCAAGACCGTGCTCGCGATCTTCGACTCCGTGGGCGACGCGTGCCGCGCCGTCACCGAGATCCTCCACCGCGGCGTCACGCCCGCGGCGCTCGAGATGATCGACCAGGTCGTCCTGCGCGCCGTCGAGGCGTGGATCCACGCCGGCTTCCCGCTCGACGCGGCGGCCGTCTTGCTCGTCGAGCTCGACGGCCTGGTCGAGGAGCTCGAGCCGCAGGCGGCGCGCGCCGTCGAGGCCTGCCGCGCGTGCGGCGCGCGCGACGTGCGGCTCGCGCGAGACGAGGCCGAGCGCGCGAAGTTCTGGAAGGGCCGCAAGCAGGCCTTCGGCGCGCTCGGGCGCGTCGCGCCCAACGCCTACCTGCACGACGGCGTCATCCCGCGCACGAAGCTGCCCGAGGTGCTGGAAGCGATCGCCGCCGCGGGCGCGCGCCACGGCCTCGTCATCGCCAACGTCTTCCACGCGGGCGACGGCAACCTGCACCCGACGGTGCTTTACGACGAGAACAGGCCCGGCGACATGGAGCGCGTGCGCGCCGCGAGCGAGGAGATCCTCGAGCTCGTCGTCGCCGTGGGCGGCGCGCTCTCGGGCGAGCACGGCATCGGCCTGGAGAAGATCGCCTTCATGCCGTCGGTGTTCAACGAGGCGGATCTGGCCGAGATGCGACGGCTGCGCGCGTTGTTCGATCCGCGCGGGCTGTGCAACCCGGGCAAGGTCGTCCCGGCGCCCGGCCAGTGCGTCGAGACCGGGGAGGCGCGGCGCAAGCTGCCGCTCGGTCATTGATGATCGCGACGCCCGCGAGCGAAGACGAGGTCGTGGCCGCCGTGCGCGCCGCCCACGAGAGTGGGGCGGCGCTCGTCGTCGAGGGCGCGGGCACGAAGCGGTGCTGGGGGCCGGCGCCGGCCGAATCTGCGCGCGTGCTGTCGCTCGCGGGACTCTCGCGCGTCGTCGCGCACGAACCGGGCGACATGATCCTCAGCGTCGAGACGGGCGCGCGCCTCGCCGACGTGCAGCGCGCGCTCGCGCCTCATGACCAGTGGCTGCCGTTCGACCCGCCCTTCGCGGCGGCGACGACGATCGGCGGCGTTCTCGCGACGAACGCCGCGGGGCCGCGACGTCTCGGCTACGGCACGCCCAAGGATCACATCCTCGGCCTGCGGGTCGTCGGCGGCGACGGACGCGTCACGAAGTCGGGCGGACGCGTCGTCAAGAACGTGAGCGGGTACGACCTCCATCGCATGCACGTGGGCGCGTGGGGCGCGCTGGGCGTGCTCACGCTCGCGCACCTCAAGGTGAGCGCGCGCCCCGAGACGTCGGCGCTGTGGGCGCTGCCGTGCGCGAGCCTCGACGACGCGCACCGCTTGCTGCTCGAGGTCGCCGCGTCGCCGCTCCGGCCGGTCGCGCTCGAAGCGCTCGACGCCGCCGAGGTCGAGCACGCGCGGCGCGGCGGCGACGCCTGGTCCGCGGCACCCGCGCTCGCCGTCGTCGGCCTCGAAGGCTCGCGCGCGAGCTTCGAGCGTCACGCGCGCGACCTCGCGGCGTTCGGCGGCCGCGGCGTCGGGCGCGCGGTCC
>DASZRT010000137.1:0-19751 GCA_035549075.1 Polyangia bacterium
CGCTCGCGTCCGACGCGATGGCCGAGCGTCCCGAGGCGCGGCAAGCGGCGGCCGCCGCGCGCGCGACGGTGTCGACGGCGGCCGACGTCGTGCGCGTCGCGCTTCCTCGTGGCCCGCGCGTGCTCGTGCTGCGCGATCGCGCGGCGCCCGCCGTCTCGATCGTCGCGCTGTGGAGCGGCGGCGTGCGCTTCGAGGACGCGCGCACGAACGGCGCGACGACGCTGCTCGCGGCGTTGCTGCCGCGCGCGACGCGCACGCGCGACGCGCGTCGCCTCGCCGCCGATCTCGCCGACGTCGGCGGCACGCTCGTGGGCGTCGCCGGGCGCGACGAGCTCGGGCTGCGCCTCGAGGTGCTCGCGGGCAACTGGGAGCGCGGTCTCGAGCTCGTCGCCGACTGCGCGCTGCACCCCGCGCTCGCCGACGACGACGTCGATCGCGCGCGCCGCGACGCCATCGATCGCGCGCGCCTGCGCGAGGACGACGCGACGACGGCGGCGGGTCGCCTGTTCGCCGAGACCTTGTTCGCGGGGCACCCGTATCGCTTGCCGGTGGGCGGCACCGCCGATTCTCTGTCGGGCCTCTCGCGTGGTCGCCTCGCCGAGCACTACCGCCGCCTTTACGGCGCCTCGAACCTGACGATTGCCATCGTGGGTGACGTGGACGTCGAACGCGCCGTCGCGCGCGTGGCCGCGCTCTTCGCCGACGCGCCCGCAATTGGACAGGCGCCGGCGACGAAGCCAATCACCGTCGTCTCACCGTCCGTGGTCGCGGCGCCTTCCCAAGAACCGCCGCCGCCGCCCGCGTCGACCGAGGTCTTTCGCCTCGCCGCGCACGACGACGCGCACATCGTCCTGGGCTTCCCGGGCGTGGCGCTCGCCGATCCCGACCGTCCGGCCGTCGAGCTGCTCGCGCGCGTTCTGGGCGGTCCGCTCGCGCGGGCCGTGGGCGCGGCCGACGTCGTCGCGACGACGTGGTCGGCCGTCGACGGCGGCGCCTTCGCGATCGATCTCGACGGCGCCGCGGGCGGCCTCGACGCGACCGTGCCGCTCGCGCGCGAGGCGCTCGCCCGCGCCGTTTCCGAAGGCGTCACGCAAGCGGCCCTCGATCGAGCGCGTCGCGACGCCGTCGCCGCTCACGCGCGCGGCCTCGAACGGCGCGCCGACGTCGCGCTCGCGCTCGCTCGCGACGAGGCGTTCGGTCTGTCGCCCGGCGCGACGCGCGCGCGGCCCGCGGCGTTCGCCGCCGTGACGCCCGCCGTTCTCTCTCTCGTCGCGCGCCGCCTCTTCGACCCCGCCCACGAGATCGTGGCCGCCGTGCGACCGCCCGCGCCCGCCGCCGTCGCGAAGGCCGACGCCAAACGTCCGGCCGCCGCGCCCCGCGCGCCGTCGTCACCCTCAGCCTCGGGAGGCCGGCGCGCCCCCGCGCCGTAGTCATGCCCAGCTGCACGAACTGCGCGGCCGAGGTCCTGCTCGAGGATCCGTTCTGCGCCGCCTGCGGCGCCACCGTCGTCGATCCGCTCATCGGCACCGTCGTCGGCGATCGCTACCGCATCGTGAGCCGCATCGGCGTCGGTGGCATGGGCGCCGTCTACCGCGCCGAGCACACGATGATGCGGCGCGATCTGGCCATCAAGGTCCTCCTGCCCGAGCTCGGCGGCAAGGACGAGTTCGCGCGCCGCTTCGAGCGCGAGGCCGAGTCCGCGAGCCGCCTCGCGCACCCCAACATCATCGCCGTCACCGACTTCGGGCACATGCCCGACGGCGCGCTGTTCCTCGCGATGGAGTTCCTCGCGGGCGAGTCGCTGGGCGACGTCATCCACGCCGGCCCCGTGCCGCGCGAGAGGGCGCTCAAGGTCATCCGACAGATCTTGCGCGGCCTCGACCACGCGCACGCCGCGGGCGTCGTGCACCGCGACCTCAAACCCGACAACATCATGCTCGTCGAGCGCGACGGCCAGACCGACGTCGTGAAGATCCTCGACTTCGGCATCGCCAAGGTGACGGCGCCCGTGTCGGGCGGCGGCGCGACTGGCAACCCGCTCACGCAGGCGGGCGTCATCTTCGGCACGCCCGAGTACCTGTCGCCCGAGCAGGCCCTCGGCGAGCCCGTCGACGCGCGCGCCGACATCTACGCCGCGGGCGTGATCCTCTACGAGATGCTCGCGGGGCGGAAGCCGTTCGAGTCCGAGGACAAGGTGAAGATCATCTCGATGCACCTCGCCCACGTGCCGCCGCGCATCCGCGACGTCGCGCCTCAGGTCGACGTGCCCATCGCGCTCGAGCAGGTCGTGCTGCAGGCGCTCGAAAAGTCGCGCGACAACCGCTTCGCGACGGCGACGGCCTTTTTGCAGGCGCTCGAGGACGCGGAGGCGCTGCCCGATCCGGCGGTCGACGCGACGATGATGGCGACGCCGCTGCCCGAGCGCGCGGGCGGCCTGTTCTCGATGCGGCGCGTGCTCGTCGTCGCGCTGGCCGCGCTCGCCGTGGGCGGCTTCGTCTACAAGCGCGGCGGCTCGCACCACAGCCTCAGCGCGCCGCCCGCGGCCCCCGCGCCGCCGCCGCCCGCGCTCGCCGATCGCCTCAAGAAGATCGAGTCGTCGCTCGAGGACGGCAACACGCGCGAGGCGCGTCTCGCGCTCGAGCACGAGATGTCGCAGCGCCCGCGCGACGCGCGCATCCGCTACATGCTCGGCCGCGTCGCCTGGGCCGAGGGGCGCCACGCCGAGGCGCTCGCGCAATACCGCGAGGCGATCGGCCTCGACGCCGGCTTCCGCGGCGATCCCGTCTTGTTGGGCCACGTCGAAGAGGCGCTCGGCGAGTCGCGCAACGCCGACGGCGCGCTCGACCTCATCGTCGAGAAGATCGGCGCGCCCGCGGCCGACCTGCTCGTGACCGTGGCCAACGAGAGCCCTGAGCTCGCGCGCCGCCAGCGCGCCGCCGCCGCGCTCGACGAGCTCGGCAAGGGCGACAAGGTCGACCGCGTCGGCCTCGCCATGATGGAGCTCGGCCACGCGCGCACCTGCGACGAGAAGAAGATGCTCGTCGAGAAGCTGCGCGACCTCGGCGACCCGCGCGCGCTGCCGGCGCTGCGCGGCCTGCGCGGGCGCAGCATCGGCGGGCTCATCCGCCTCGGCGGCGGCAACACGCGCTGCATGAAGAAAGAGCTGCCCGCCGCCATCAAGGAACTGGAAAAGAAGGCCGGCGTGGAGGATGAAAAGCCCGAGAAGGGCGGTTCGCTCTTCAAAGCGTCACGCTGATGGGCAAGGCCGCCGTCAAAGGCAACGATCCGCGCAACCTCCTCACGAGCCTCGTGCTCGTGTTTCCGCTGTTCCTCGTCTACCAGGTCGGCGTGCTGTTCACGCTGCCGATGCTGAACGGCGCCGACTTCCTCACGGTCTTCCTGTTCAGGCACCTCGGCCTGTCGACGTCGGCCTACCTCGGCTACACGGCGGCCGTAGCGGCGGCGTTCCTCATCGCCGTGCTCGTGCTGCGGCGCCAGAACAAGTTCGACCCGAAGCTCGCGATCCCCGTTTTGATAGAGAGCGCGATCTACGCCCTCACGATGGGCTCGCTCATCGTGTTCGTCATGGTGCGCGTGTTCGGCATCTCACCGCGCCTCGCGGGCGGCGGCATCGCCGAGCAGGGCTTCCTCACGCGCGTCGTGATGTCGTTCGGCGCCGGCGTCTACGAAGAGACCGTCTTCCGCCTGGGCCTCATGGCGGGGCTCGCCGCGATCCTCGAGCGCGGCATGGGCATGCGGCGCTGGATCGCGATGCTGGTCGCGCTGGGCATCTCGTCGGCGCTGTTCTCGGCGATGCACCACATCCCACCGTACGGCGACCCATTCACGATCGGCGTCTTCACCTTCCGCCTGCTCGCGGGCGCGTGCTTCGGCTTGCTGTTCTGGTTCCGCGGCTTCGCCGTCGCGGTCTACACCCACGCCCTCTACGACCTGTACGTCCTGGTCGTGAGATAGGCGCGGGCGTCGGCGCTACTTCTTGCCCTTGGCCTTCTTCGAAGGCTTGGCGGGCTTCGCGGCCGGCTTGGCCTTCGCCTTGGCAGGAGCGGGCTTGGCCTTGCTCTTCGCAGCCGGTGAGACGGCCTTGACGGGCTTGGCCTGGCTCTTCGCCGCCGCCGGCTTCGCCGCGGGCGGGGCCTTCGGCGGGACCTTGGCGCGGTTCTTCGCGTTGGCCGCCACGGCCACGGGCGCGGTCGCCTTGGGAGCCGCCGCGGCTTTCGGCGCCGGCTCGGGCGCCTTCGCCGGGGCCGCGCCTTTGACCTTCGCGCCTTTGAGCTTCGTGTTGATCTTCGTGTTCGAGGGACGTCCGTCGCCCTCGGCCGCGAGCGGCAGGCCCGGCATGTCCTTGCGGTTGTGAACGAGCACGCGGCGCGCGTCCTTGAAGGTGATCTCGACCTTGCTGTCCGAGACGACCTCCGAGACGAAGCCCTTGCCGAACTTGGGGTGAATCACGATGACGTTGTCGTGATAGCGCTCCCGAAACTCGTACGGCTTCGCGTTCTTCTCGCTGTGCTTCGCGAAGAACTCGTCGAACGAGTGCTTCTTCATCATCGCGCGCTTCTTGGCCGCGATGGGCTCGGGCACATCGTCTTCCACGTCGCCGCGGGGCTTACGGAACGAGTGGACGTCTCCGCACGGGTTGCATTGGACCCGGCGAATCTCATCCTCGTACTTCGAAATGACGACGTGCGTAGTATCGCCCTTACATTTGGGGCAATATGCCTCAACGTCAGAGCCGACCTCGTCGACCTCGTCCTCGAACATAAAGTCCATGGATCCGCCTCGTTTAGACTCTGGGCTACTAACACAGGTGTGGTAGCCCTGCAAGAATTAGAGAGGAAAACCAAGCGTATTCGGGGTAGAAAGCCGCACTAGAAACTCGATGCGCTACTTCGACGCCCGCCTCGACGAGAACCGGTCCTTGGGGGGCGGCTACTTCGTCCTCGGGCTCGCTGGTTGCGAGTCGCTCTCGGCGGCTAAACCCGGGCAATTCGTCATGATTCGCGGCGACTGGCAGCGCGACCCGCTGCTGCCCCGCGCCTTCTCCCTGATGTCGATCGGACCCGACGGACGGGCCGAGGTCTTGGCCAAAACGGTCGGGCGGGGCACCCAGATGCTGGAGCGGACGCTCCCCGGGGCGACCATCCACGTTTTGGGGCCCCTCGGGACCGCCTTCCCGGAGCCCCAGGCCGACGTCGTCGACCTGTTGGTGGCCGGCGGCGTGGGCCTGCCGCCCATGTACATGCAGGCGGCTTGGGCGGCCGAGCGGAAGGTCGCCGCCCAGAGCGAGGTCCTTTACGGCGGACGCGGCGCGGCGGACATCGTCCTCACCGAGGACATGAAGGCGATGGGCGTCGGCCTCCACGTCACGACCGAGGACGGCTCGGTCGGGACGAAGGGCCTCGTCACGGTCGCGCTCGAGGAACGGCTCGAGGTGCACCGCAAGGCGGGCCGCTCCGTGCGCGTCATGGGCTGCGGCCCAAACGGCATGCTCTGGGCGATCGGCCGCATCGCGCGAGAGCGCGAGGTGCCGTGCTTCATCTCGCTCGAAGAGCAGATGGCCTGCGGCATCGGCGTTTGTCTCGGGTGCGCGATCCCGGCGCGCTCGCGGCCGTTCCGCTACGTGTGCAGCAACGGGCCCGTCTTCGACGCGGCCGACGTCCTCGACGTGAAGCCGGCCCCATGAGCGCGACGCGGACCAAGACCTTCGAAGCGCCCGTGAAGCTCGCCATCGAGAGCGGCGGCGTCTCGTTCAAGAACCCGATCCTCACGGCGTCGGGCACGTTCGGCTACGCGCGCGAGTTCGAGCGCCTCACGGACCTGTCCGAGCTCGGCGGCGTCGTCACGAAGGGCATCTCGCCCAAGCCGCGCTTTGGCAACGCCACGCCCCGCATCTGCGAGACGGCGTCGGGCATGCTCAACTCAATCGGCCTCGAGAACGTCGGCGTCGAGGGCTTCGAGAAGGACAAGCTGCCGTTCCTGCGCCAGTGCGGGTCGCGCGTGCTCGTGAACTTCTTCGGCACGACCGTCGACGAGTACGTCGAGTGCGGCGCGCGGCTCGCCGCGCTCGACGGCGTCGACGCGCTCGAGATGAACGTCTCGTGCCCCAACATCAAGGCGGGCGGGATCGAGTTCGGCACCGACCCGCGCGTGCTTGGCGAGCTCGTGCGTGCGTGCCGCGCCGTCGTGAAGAAGCCGCTGTGGGTGAAGCTGACGCCCAACACGGCCGACATCGTCGCGCTCGCGAAGGCCTGCGCCGACAACGGCGCCGACGCGCTGTCGATCATCAACACGATCTCGGGCATGGCGATCGACGCGCGCACGCGCCGCCCCAAGATCGCGACGATCTTCGGCGGGCTCTCGGGCCCGGCCATCAAGCCGATCGCGCTGCGCATGGTCTACCAGGTGAAGCGCGCGGGCGTGCCGCTGCCGATCTCGGGCATCGGCGGCATCCAAGACGCGACCGACGTCATCGAGTTCTTCCTCGCGGGCGCGAGCACCGTCCAGGTGGGCACGCAGAGCTTCGTCGATCCCGACGCTTCGGGCGGCATCGTGCGCGCGCTCGCGGCGCGCCTCGTCGCCGACGGCATCACCGACGTGCGCGAGCTCGTCGGCGCGCTGCGCGTCGGCTGACGCGCGAGAGAAGCCATGCCGCAAGCGGCTTCGCAAGTGGCTTCGCAAGCGGCTTCGATCGACGAGCCGCTGCGCATCGGCGTCTCGTCGTGCTTGCTCGGCCAAGAAGTCCGCTTCGACGGCCAGCACAAGCGCAGCGCGTTCCTCACCGAGGAGCTCGCGCCCTTCGTGAGCTTCGTGCCCATTTGTCCCGAGGTCGAGGTCGGCATGGGCATCCCGCGCGAGCCCGTGCGCCTCGTGCGCGGCGCCGACGCGAAGCCGCTCATGCTCGCGACCAAGACGGGCGCCGATTGGACCGCGCGCATGAACGCGCTCGCCGCGCGCCGTGCCGACGAGCTCGCGCGCGAGGGGCTCGTCGGCTACGTGCTCAAGTCGAAGTCGCCGAGCTGCGGGATGGCGCGCGTGAAGCTCTACGACGCGCCCGAGACGACGAGAGCGCCCAAGCCCGAAGGCGTCGGCCTCTTCGCGCGCGCTCTCATGGATCGCTTGCCGAATCTCCCCGTCGAGGAAGAGGGGCGCCTCGAGGACGCGCGGCTGCGCGAGAACTTCGTCGAGCGCATCTTCGCCTACGCGCGCGTGCGCCGCTTGTTCGCGTCGCGCTGGACGATCGGCGACGTCGTCGCCTTCCACACCGCGCACAAGATGCAGCTGCTCGCGCACTCGACCGATGGCTACCGCGCGCTGGGCGCGCTCGTCGGTGGCGCGAAGGCGTTGCCGCGCGCCGAGCTGCGCGATCGCTACGAGGCCGCCTTCATGGCCGTGCTCGCGAAGCTCGCGACGCCGGGCCGTCACGCCAACGTCCTCACGCACATGCTCGGTCACCTCAAGCGCACGCCCGACGACGGCGACAAGCGCGAGCTGATGACCGTCGTCGAGGATCACCGCCGCGGGCTCGTGCCCCTCGTCGTGCCCGTGACGCTGATGCGCCACCACGCGCGCCGCCTGAGCGTCGCGTACCTGCTGGACCAGACCTACCTCGAGCCGCACCCCAAGGAGCTCATGCTCCGCAACCACGTCTGACGCACGTGGCGAAAAGGCCGCGTTTTTCCCTCGAGAATTGTCGAGGAACCGACTGTTTCGAGTCGGTCAGCGAGCCGATTTTCCAAAGGCCTCGCACATTTACCGCGAATTAACCACTTAGAAATGTACTGGAAATAATCGGGCGCTAGCGTGAGGCCTCCATGAAAAAGATCGAAGCCATCATCAAGCCGTTCAAGCTCGACGACGTGAAGGATCGCCTCCGCGAGGTGGGCGTCCAGGGCATGACGGTGTACGAGGTGAAAGGCTTCGGGCGCACCGGCGGCAAGAAAGAGGTCTACCGGGGCTCTGCCTACGTCGTCGATTTCGTCCCGAAGGTGCGCGTCGAGATCATCGTCAAGGACGACATCGTCCGCGACGTCGTCGAGGCGATCCTCGCCGTCGCCCGCACGGGCCGCATCGGCGACGGCAAGATCTTCGTGACGCCGGTCGAGGAAGCGATCCGCATCCGCACGGGCGAGCGCGGCGAAGACGCGCTGTAAGCGCGAAGCGCCTCGCCTCAAAAGTTTGGGCAACCGCAGTCAACTCTCACGCGATAGGGGAAGGTTCAATGCAACCAGCTGACGTTTTCGAGCTCATCAAGAAGACTGGCGCCAAGATGGTCGACTTCAAGTTCATCGACCTGCTGGGCATCTGGCAGCACACGACGATGCCGATCGGCAAGCTCGAGCCCGGGACGTTCAAGGACGGCTACTTCTTCGACGGCAGCTCGATCCGCGGATGGCAGCCGATCCACGCCTCCGACATGATCTTCATCCCCGACGCGGACTCGGCGTTCATGGACCCGTTCTTCTCGGTCCCGACGCTGTCGCTCACGTGTGACATCGTCGACGCCATCACGCACCAGCCCTATCCGAAGGACCCGCGCACGATCGCCGCGAAGGCCGAGGCGTATCTCAAGTCGACGGGCATCGGCGACACGTCGTACTTCGGTCCCGAGCCCGAGTTCTTCGTGTTCGACGAGGTCCGCTTCCACTCGAGCACGAACGCGGCCAGTTACTTCCTCGATTCGTCCGAGGGCATGTGGAACACGAACCGCGAAGAAGAGGGCGGCAACCTCGGCTACAAGATCGCGAACAAGGGTGGCTACTTCCCCGTTCCGCCCACGGACACGCTGACCGATCTCCGCATCGAGATGGCGACGACGCTCGAGAGCCTCGGCATCCCCGTCGAGGTCTTCCACCACGAGGTCGCGACCGGCGGCCAGTGTGAGCTGTCGATGAAGTTCAACAGCCTCAAGAAGATGGCTGACTGGACCATGATGTACAAGTACGTGGTCAAGAACATCGCGAAGAAGAATGGCAAGACGGCGACGTTCATGCCGAAGCCGCTCTACGGCGACAACGGCTCGGGCATGCACTGCCACCAGTCGATCTGGAAGGGCGACAAGAACCTCTTCGCGGGCGACGGCTACGGCGGCCTCTCGGAGACGGCGCTCTACTACATCGGCGGCATCCTCAAGCACGCGCCGGCGATCTGCGCGTTCTCGAACCCCGGCACGAACAGCTACAAGCGGCTCGTCCCCGGTTACGAGGCGCCCGTCAACCTCGCGTACTCGGCCCGCAACCGCTCGGCGTCGGTCCGCATCCCGATCGGCGGCTCGTCGCCGAAGGCGAAGCGCCTCGAGTTCCGCTGCCCGGATCCGACGGCGAACCCGTACCTCGCGTTCTCGGTCATGCTCATGGCCGGCCTCGACGGCATCCAGAACAAGATTCACCCCGGCCAGCCGCTCGACAAGGACATCTACCACCTGTCGCCCGAGGAGGCGAAGGACGTGCCGAAGGCGCCGGGCTCGCTCGACGCCGCGCTCAACGCGCTCGAGAAGGATCACGCGTTCCTTCTCAAGGGCGACGTGTTCACGTCCGAGGTCATCGAGACGTGGCTCGACTACAAGCGCACGAACGAGGTCGATGCCCTCCGCCTGCGCCCGCACCCCTACGAGTTCGGCCTCTACTTCGACAATTAGGCGCCGGGGGCCTCAGAAGGCCCCCCACGAGCCCCCCGAAGATCGGGTTTGATGCGAGCCGCGCGAGCAAAGCTCGCGCTCCTCGCGTCAAACCCGCTCCCTTCGGTTGCTCCATCTCTGCAGCAATAGAAAAGGCCGTCTCACCGGAGGCGGCCTTTCGTTTTTTCGCACGGATCGCCGGGCTTTGACGGCGTCGTGGGGCTGACCTAAGATGCGAGAATTGCGGGCGTCCGCAGAACCCATGGGTGCGCTCTCTTTCAGTGATCGGGCCGCGCGCTCGGTCTGGCGGATCTTCCCCAAGCGCGCCCTCTCGGGCGCCATCGGGTGGGGCGGCAGCCGTTCTTTGCCCGGCGCGCTGCGCGCGGCGATGCTGACGCGCTTCGCGAGCGTCTACGGCATCGACGTGAGCGAGGCCGAGAAGCCGCTCTCGGAGTACAGCGGCTTCGACGACTTCTTCACGCGGCGCCTGCGCGCGGGCCTGCGCCCGATCGATCGCGAGCCCGGACGTGTCGTCTCGTCGGCGGACGGCAAGGTCGTCGAGAGCGGCCTCGTCGAGGCGGGCAAGCTGCTGCAGGCGAAGGACGTGTTGTTCTCGCTCGACGAGCTGCTCGGCGACGCCGACGCGGCCGCGCGGCTCGAAGGCGGCGCGTACCTCATCACATACCTATCGCCCAAGGACTATCACCGCGTGCACGCGCCCGTCGGTGGCCGCGTTGTCGGATGGCGGCACGTGCCGGGCGTCCTCTTTCCCGTGAACGCGCGCAGCGTGAACCGCGAGCCGCGCCTCTTCGTCGGGAACGAGCGCTTCGTCACGCTCATCGAGAGCGAGGCCGGCTTCTGCGCCGTCGTCATGGTCGCCGCCGTCGGCGTCGGCCACGTCACCGCCGCTTACGACGCCGACGTCGCGACGCACGAGGCGGACTTCAAACGCGCTGGCGTGCGCGAGCGCCGCTACGACGTCCCGCGGCCGATCGGGCGCGGCGACGAGCTCGGCATCTTCCACCTCGGATCGACGACGATCGTCGTCTTCGAGCGCGGCCGGGTCACGCTCGATGCGTTCGAGCGTGGCGCCTCGATCAAGATGGGCGTCGGCATCGGCCGCTTCGCTCCGGGCGCCGGAGGCTGACCGTCGTGGCCAAGCGAACCGGCAAGACGCACGAGAACCTCGAGAACGAGCTCACGCCGCCGCCCGTCGTACGCGCGCCGTCGAGCGCAGCCTCCGTGCCGTCGTCGCGCGCGCGCACCGCCAACGAGAACGCGGCCCGTGGACGCGTCCCGCGCGAGCGCACGGGGCCCATCTCCGTCTCGGGCGGCGACTTCGCGACGCCGTCTGTTCGCAAGCGCACGACGACGCAGCCGCGCGGGCTTCCGGTGGTGAAGATCCCGACCGAGCCACCGGCCGAGGTGTCCGTGGGGACGCCGCAGCCCGTCCCCGCGTCGGCCGCGCCACCGGGCGCGGTTCCCGAGGCGCCGTTCGCGCCGCCCGCCGTCGAGGACCTGAGCGATGCCGCGAACCGCCTCGCCGCCGAGGCCGCCGCCGTCCGCGCGCTCGACTCGGGCCCCCTGACGCCTCCGCCCGATCTTGGTCCCGATGTCGCGGCCGACCCCGGCCCAACGCCCCCTCCCGTCGTCACGTCACCGCCGCTCGAAGCGTTCGTCGAGCCACCGATGCCCGAGCTTCCGGCGCCCGATGCGCTTCCACCGGTGGAGTTTTCAGCGCCCGTCGATGAGCCGCCGACGCCCATCGAAGAGGCCGTCGCCGCCGCCGCCGAACAATCGTTCGCGGCCACCGAGACACCATGGCCCGAGCTCGGCAGCGCGCCTCCGGTCTTCACCCCGGAGCCACCTCCGACGCTGGGCGCGATCCCGACCGACGCCACGGCCGGCGACAGCGCGCGAGCCACGGCCGCGGCGACCCCGCCGCCGATCGCGAGCCCCGTCGAGCCCGGTCCCGCTCCGGCGCTCGAGGCAGCGTCCGACGTCACCTCGGATGACGAGCTTCTGGTCGACGACGGTGGAAGTGACGCGCTCGAAGCGCTGCCCCCCGAGGCGCTCGTCGAGCCCGAGACCAGCGGCCCGATCGAGGCCGAGCCTGCGCCCGCGTCCATGCCGCCACCGGCGCCGCGGGCGACCACGGTCCCGCCTCCGCCACCCGCCGGTGCGCCCAAGCGAAAGACCGGCGAGATGCGTCCGCCCGACGTCGCGCCCGCGCAAGCGGTCGCGAGCCTCGTTCCCTCGACGCCAGCCGGAACGCCGCCGCTGCCCGAGGCGCTCGCGCAACGGCCGCGGCGCCCGAAGCGATCGAAGCCTTGGTTCGAGGAGGTCTTCGACGAGGACTACCTTCGGACGTTGCCGTTCATGAGCGGCGATCAGACTTTGCGCGAGGTCGAGTTCATCGAGGCCTCGCTCGCAGCGCGACCGGGTGCCCGCATCCTCGACGTCGGCTGTGGTTATGGGCGCCACGCCATCGAGCTCGTGCAGCGAGGCCTCGACGTGACCGGCCTCGACCTGTCGCTGCCGTTGCTCATTCGCGCCGCTGACGAGGCGCAGAAGCGCGCGCTGTCGGTGAACTTCGTCCATGCCGACATGCGCGAGATGGCGTTCAAGGAAGAGTTCGACGGCGTCACCTGCATGCTGACGTCGTTCGGTTACTTCGACGAGGACGCGAACTTGCGCGTCGCGGAAGGCATCGCGCGGGCCCTCAAGCCGGGCGGCCGGTTCCTGCTCGACATCGTCAACCGCGACTACATCGTCTCAGACCTGCCGTCGCGCGTGTGGTGGGAAGGAAACGGCTGCGTCGTCCTCGAGGAGGTCGACTTCAACTTCCACACGAGCCGAATTCTCACGCACCGATCGATCGTCTTCGAGGACGGGCGGCAGCTCGAACAAGAGTTGTCGATCCGCGCGTACAGCCTCCACGAAATCGGACGCCTGCTGCGGCAGGCCGGCTTCAGGGTCCTCGACATTTCGGGGGGCCTGGCAACCCGAGGTCAGTTCTTCGGGAGCACGTCCCGGAACCTGATCATCCTCGCCGAAAAGCGAACCGACGAAGGTTAGGGCGCGTCTGACGCGTCGTTCGCCTGTCAGGGATTGACGCCCTGGTCAGGTGCTTAGCCTACCGTCCGCGGCAAATCGCGTGCTGCAGATCGCCTGAATTCGCCATGCGTTTTACGAATCGTGACGCGGGCACCCGATCGACGGCGCGTTGCAACCAATCCGCGCGAGCACGCATCCAATTATCTGCGTGGTGGGCCCTTTTCCCGCGCGTTAGGGCCGGAATATTTGTCTGACGAAACTCGTATAGCTAAGGAAGTGCGGCCGACCGATCGGCGGCTTCCGGAGAGAAAAATGGACAGCACCGAAGCACGAGCAAGGTCGAGCCGAAAGGCAAAGCTGGTCGACACCGAACGCCGAGCGAAGGCCGCGCGCCCCGCGGGCCGGGGTCGCCTCGCGCGCGTCGTGAAGGCGAAGGGCGGAAAGCTTCCGCAGCCCGCCAACGACACGGTGCCGGCAGGCGAGGTCGAGCTCGCCGAGAGCGCGCTCCTCGACGAGGCCACCGTCGGTGGGCTCGAGGGCGCGGTCGTCGGAAACGACGTCGGCAAGGAGATCGAAGGCGCCGAGGCGGAGTCTGCTGCGGCGCTCGAGCCCGAGATCTCGGACGACGCCGAAGAGGCCGACGACAGCGAAGAAGAGGAACTTGCGGAGGCGGAAACGCCCGCCACGGCCAAGCGCGCGCGCGGCGAAGACGAGCCCGCGAGCTTCCTCGCGATGTACTTCCGCGACATGGCCGAGCTCGACGTCCTGCGCCCCGAGCAGGAGTTCGAGACGGCGCGTAAGATCGAAGAGCTCGAGCTCGACCTGTGGAAGACCGTGCTCGGGTTCGCGCCCGGCGCCGGTTGGATCATGGATCGTGTCGAGGCGGCGATCGGCAAGCCATTGCTCGAGTCCAAGCCCTACCGGTCGGCGGCGGACGGCGCTCGCCGTTCGATCCCGGCGCGCAGCCGGTTCGAAAAGGCAGGCGCTCGTCTCGCGGCGAAGCTGCGCACGATGGACATCGATCGCGTGTTCCTCGACGCCGCCCTCGTCGAGATTCAGCGGGTCGGCCGCGCGACGAAGGGGCTGCCCTTCGAAGGCGCCGTCTCGTTCTCGACGACGACGCGCGCGTTCGCGGACTACGTCAAGGCCGTGAGTGGGAAGGCCTTTCGTCTCAAGGCGGCGAAGAACGACTTCGTGAAGGCCAACCTTCGCTTGGTCGTCTCGATCGCGCGCCGTTTCAATCACGGGCGCCTGCCGCTCGCCGACCTCATCCAGGAGGGCAACATCGGCCTCATGAAGGCCGTCGAGCGCTACGACTACCGGCGCGGCTTCCGCTTCTCGACCTACGCCAGCTGGTGGATCCGCCACGCGATCAGCCGCGCGCTCGCCGACAAGGGGCGCGCGGTCCGGTTGCCGGTGCACATGATCGACGCTTATCACCGCATCGCGAAGGCTCAGCGCGAGCTGCAGTCGAAGCTCGAGCGTCCGCCGACGACGCAGGAGATCGCGGCGGCGACGGGCATCGAGGCGGAGAAGCTCGAGAAGATGAAGACGTTCCTGTCCGAGACGCCGGTCTCGCTCGATCGTCCCATCTCGGACGAAGACGGGCGCAAGCTCGTCGACGTGCTCGTCGATCCCAACGAAGGGCCGGCCGTACCCGAGCAGATGGAGTTCTCGGAAACCCAGGACGAGATGCTCAAGCTGCTCGCGGGCCTCAAGCCCATCGAGGCCGACATCCTCCGCAAGCGCTTCGGTCTCGCGACCGATCGCGAGAAGACGCTGAAGGAGATCGGCGACGAGTACCGTTTGTCGCGCGAGCGCGTGCGCCAGCTCCAGGAGCAGGCGCTCGGCAAGATGCGCCGCGCGATGTCCAAGCGCGAGACGTCGTAGCCGGCGCTGGCCGCCGACGGACGTCATTCGCACCTCGCCGAGGTCTTTGTTGACCCGGCGAGGCGCCGAGGGCTATGGTCGGCTCCTTCTTCGGAAGGAGCCCCACACGATGAAGCGCGTCCTCGGTCTCGCCGTCTCCGTCGTCCTTCTCTCCTTGGCGTCTGCCTGCCAGCAGTCTGGCGGCCCGCTCAAGGTCGACTCCGTCGAGCCGTCTCAGGGCACGACCGCTGGTGGCGACGAGATCACGATCATCGGCGGGGGCTTTCAGCCCGGCAAGACGCAGGCTGAGGTTCGCCTCGGCCGCAAGCGCGTCGAGAGCGTCATCATCGCCTCGGCCGACAAGATCAAGATCGTGACCCCGGCGAACGACAAGGGCCCGGTCGACGTCTCGGTGACCTTCGACGACGGCACGGCGTTCAAGGTCCCGAACGCCTTCCGCTACGTCGAGCCCGCCGCCAACGACAACGCCCGCAAAGCCTTCTTCGGCGGCAACCAAAACGCCGCCGGCGCCAAAATCGAGATCGAGAAAAAGGCCCAGTAGAGCCTTCCGATCGAGGCCACTCCAAGCGGTCCAGGAGGCGCGGCTTTGCCGCGCCGGCCGTACTGTCGAGCATGGGAGGGGCCCGCGGGGAGGGCGCAGCCCTTCCCGCGCGCGTTAGCGGAACTCGACGCGGAACAACTGCTGGCCCATGAGGATGAACGAGCCGTTGGGCACGTTTCGCTCGTGGCGCAGCCGCAAGAACGTTCCGTTCGACGAGCCGAGGTCCTGAAGGATCACGGCGCCGTCGTTGAGCGAGATGCGTGCGTGCGTGCCCGAGACGTAGCCGTCCTCAGGGAAGAGAATGTCCCCGCGCTCGCGACCGAGCACGATGGCGTCGCCGAACAGGGGAAAGGCCGAGCCGTCGACGTCGCGGCCGACGATGACGGACAGCCGCCCCCAGAAACCGGGGTTCGGCGTCCCCATGATCTCGGTGCCGTCCTCGAGCGGCTGCGGCGGCGAGATCACCTCGAAGCGCAGCAGCTCCTGGCCGAGGCGGAAGATGTCTCCCGACTCGAGAGCTTCCTCACCCGTGAGCTTGAGGAAAACGCCGTTGAGGCTGCGAAGATCGCGCACGACGAGGCCGTTCGGGCCGGCCGTGAACTCGGCGTGCCGCGGCGACAGGTACGCATCGGCCTCGAAGAGCGTGCCTTGGCCGCGGCCGATGAGCGTGTCGCCGTCGTGAAGGGGATGCGTCCCGCCTTCCGTGCCGTCGGGGCGAATGAGCACGAGGCGACCGCGCGGCGCCACGACGGGGGCTGGCGTCGGCGCCATACCGGAGCCGTACATCGTGCGTTGCACGCCCAACGCGGCGGCCTGACCCGAAGGCGCCTTGGCGATGCGCGTGCCACAGGCGCCGCAGAAGGCGAAGCCCGGCTGGACCGGCTTGCCGCACGTCGGGCAGGTCGTCGTGCCGTTCGAGGGCGCCGGGCCCGCGGCGGCCGGCGCGTCGAGCGCGGGCGTCGGCGCCGTGGGCATGCGAGGCGCGCTCGTGGGCGCGAGCGGGTTCGGCGCGTTGAACGACGGCGCGAACGCCGGCGAAGGCGAGATGCCGGCGGGCATCTTCGGCGCATCGTTCCACGGGATCCCGCCCTTGGGCTTCGGAGCCACGGAGCCGGCGAGCTCACCGGCCGCGACGACGGGCGCCGGCGGCAGGACGGTGCGGGCGGTCTCGAGCGGCGAGGGCGCCGTGCCACCCGTCGCGAAGCCGTGTCCCGTGGTCGCCGCGCTGGAAGGCGCGGCCGCCGGGGCGGGGGCGGGCGCCGGACGGGTCAGCTCTCTGCCGCAGCCGAGGCAGAACTTGTAGTGGTCCTGGTTCTCTTTTCCGCAGTGGCTGCAGGTCATGAAGGGCGACCCTCCGGGAACGGCATCATGCACCTAACCATACGAGGCCCGCACCGTCAACGAAAGGCGGCCTCGCCAAATCAGCTCATCTCCACGCGTAGGAGCTGCTGGCCGAGGAAGACGTAGTCGCCGTGGCCCAGCGGCGCCTCGTCGTTGATGCGGACGAACGTGCCGTTCTTCGAGCCGAGGTCGGTCAGCGTGACCTGACCGTCGGCGTTCATCGTGATCTGCGCGTGGCGGCCCGAGATGAACGGGTCGTCGAGGAAGTTCACGTCGTTGCCCTCGCGGCCGATCGAGATGGTCTCGGCGCGCGAGCGGTAAATCATGCCGATCTCGCCGCCGCGCAGCCGCTGGATCAGCTTCATCTTCGACGGCCGCTTGGGGCTCGCGTAGAAGAACGTCCCTTCGGCGTCGGGCTGCGGGCCGAGGTCGGGCGGCGACGGCTCGACCTGCAGGAGCTGCTCGCCGATGAGGAACAGCGCGCCCGACGCCAGCACCGTCGGCGTCTTGATGCGCATGAAGACGCCGTTGACCGAGCCCTCGTCGACGACGTGGAGCTTGGTGTTCTTGTACGTGAAGTTGGCGTGACGCGGCGACAGCAGCGGGTCGTCGGGAAAGAGGATCGCGCCCTCGCTGCGGCCGGCGATGTGGTCGGTGCCGTTCAGCTGGTAGGTCACGCCGTCGACGCCTTCGCCCTTGATAACGGTGAGCTTCGCGCGGCCGGGCATCTGGTTGGCGCCGAAGAACATCGTCTTCGCGACTGGGGGCGGCGCGGCCATGGCGCCGTCGAGCTTGCCGCCGCAGTTACCGCAGAACTTGTTGTCGCCCGGCACCGAGGCGCCGCAGTTAGGACAAATCTTGTCTGCCATGTCGTCTCCCGGCTGGTCCGCGACGAACACCGCCGCAAAGTCTCAGGGAATTGTCGTCGGTGGAGCCAGCAAGTCAAGGGTGAGCGCTGCGATCGATCTTCGCGAGCGCGCGTCGCGCGGGTAGCCGAACCGCGGGATCTTCATCGCCGGACAGCGCGACGAGGCGCGGCCGTATGCGCGTGCCGATGACGGCGCGGGCCGTGGCGAGCGCGGGCGTCGTGTCGTCTGGTGCCGCGAGCGCGCCGAGGCCGAGAGCCTCCCCGCCTTCGGCGAGGGCAGCGAGCGCGGCCGCGCGCGGGTCTCCGCCGGCTGCGAGGACGTCGTCGAGCGCCGATGCCAGATCGCGGGCCCACGGGGTCCACGCCGCCGGCGGCACGGACGAGGTCGGGGGCGGCGTGAGCGCGTCCAACAGGGCCTCGAGATCCAGGCGCGGCCCGTCGACGGCCACGGCTTCGTCGGGCAGAGCACCGCCGGCCACCCAGAGCCCGAGCGCGCGCCCGCCCGGGCCGGCGGCGCCGTCTCTCGCCGCGCGCGCGAGCACGAGCGAGAACGCCCGCGCGTCGCGCGTCGCGCTCAGCGCGATGAGCGCGGCCTGTTCCAACGCGTCGTCGCCTGACGACGCGAGCGTGAGCAGCGCGGGGGTCGCTGTGCGATCACGCGCGAACGCGAGGCCAGCGATCGCGGCGCGCCGCACGAGCGTCGGGCGCTCGGCGTCGACGGCGAGCGACGTCAGCAGCTCGACGGCGCGCGAGCTCTTCGTACGACCGAGCCCGAGGCAAGCGAGGCCCGCGAGGTCGGGCCGCGCGTCACGCGCCGCGTGCGTGAGCGTGGCGGCGTCGCGCGCGTCGCCGAGCCGCCCGAGCGCCCATATGGCCGCCGCGCGCAGCCGCGGCTCACCCGAGAGCGCGAGCGCCGCGAGCGCGTCGCGCCCGCGCGGGTCAGCGAGCCGGCCGAGCGCGACGAGGGCGGCGAGCTGCACGTCCTTCGCGACAGGACGCGTCGGTTCGGCCTCGTCGCGTGGGCCATCGGGCGGCGGCGCCGCGAGGCGCGCGAGCACGGGCGCGGCGTCGGTTTGGCCGAGCCAACCCAGCAGCTCGACGTCGCGTCGGTCGGGATCGATGCCCGCTTCGGTCACGAGCGCGAGGACGGCGCCCGCGCCGGCGCGCCCGAGGTGCGCGAGCGAGTCTCGCGCCTCGGCATCGAAGAAGGCCTCGCGCGCGAGCGTGGGCGCGACGCGCGCGAGGACGTCGGCCAGCAGGCGCCGCGTCGCCTCGGCCCGCGCACCCCCGCGCGGCGCGGCCGCGACGAGCCGCGCGAGCTCAGGTAGGCGATTCGTGTATTCGTCGACGGCGAGCGCGGCACGGCCCGCCTCCAGGAGGACATCGTCGTCGTTCGACGTCTCCAAAAGCGTGTGCAGGACGCGCGAAGCGCCGTCGCCGTCGCCCGCGCGCGTGAGCAGATGCGCGAGGGCGAGGCCCGAAGGCCCGCCCGGATCGAGCGCGAGCGCGCGCCGGTAGGTCGCCGTCGCCGCCGCGTCGTCGCCGGCCCGCTCTTCGATCGCGGCGACGCGCGCGAGTGCCTCGCCGTCGTCGGGCGCGAGGCGCGCCGCCTCTTCGGCGTGCGCGAGCGCCGCGCCCTCGTCATGGCGGGCCATGCCGAGATCGGCCATGAGGACGTGGGCCTCGCGCGCGCGGGCGGGGAAGCGGCGCGCGAGCGCCTCGAGACGTCGCAAGGCCTCGTCGCCGTTGCCCCCGCGCCCGCGCAGCAGGCGCACGAGCGCGAACGTCACGTCGACCGTCGTCGCCTCGGGCGCGGGCGCGCCGTCGAGCAGCGCACGCAACCCCGCGATCGCGCCCGCCTCGTCGCCCGCGCGCTGTCGGGCCTCGGCGAGAAAGAGCGCGCGCTCCCGATCGCCAGGGTGGGCGCGGGCCTCGTCGGCGAGCGTGCGCACGAGCGCATCGAGCCCGGCGCGATCGCCGCGTGCGAGCAGCGCGAGCAGGCGCGCGCGCGCCTCGCGTCGCTCGTCGGCCTGATCGTCCCCGCGCGCGTTGGCGATGACCGCTTGCCACGCGCGCGTGGCGTCGCCCATTTTCCCTTGCCGCTCGAGGATCTCGGCCGACAGCCGCGCCGCCCGCGTCGATCGCGCCAGCGGGCCTTCGAGCGGCGGCAGCGCCGTGCGCGCCTCGTCGACGAAGTCGTGCTCGAGCAGCAGCTCGACGAGCCGCAACCGCGCCTCGGGCCCGCGCCCGTCGCGCGCGCACAGGCGGCGCCACGTGCTCACCGCGTCGGCGTGTCGACCGAGGGCGAGCTGCGCCTCGGCGAGCCCACGCAGCGCGCGTTCGTCGTGCGGCGCGAGCCGCGTCACGCGCGTCCACAGCGCGAGCGCGCGCCCGTCGTCGCCCCAGCGCGCCGCGACCTC
>DASZRT010000138.1:0-20380 GCA_035549075.1 Polyangia bacterium
GGCCGGTGGCGCGGGCGGCACGGCCGCCGGCGGCGCGGGCGGCGCGGCTCCCCGCTGTGGTGCGGCTGGCCAGGCCTGTTGCGCGGCCAACACGTGTGACGGTGGCGGCTGTTGCGTCGCGGGCATGTGCCACGCTTCGGGCGCGACCTGCGGCGGCAACCTCGGCATGTGCATGACCGGCTCGTGCTCGCCGGGCGGCACCGCGTGCGGCGCCGTCGGACAAGACTGCTGCGGCAACAACGCCGCGGCCACGTGCACCGCGGCCAAGGCGCGCTGCTCGATGGGCAAGTGCATCGCCTGCGGCGACAAGGGCAGCGCCTGCTGCACCGGCGGCGCGAACGCCTGCGGCACGGGCCTGTCCTGCCAGACGACGGCCACCGACGGCGGCATGATGACGACGTGCGAGTCTTGTGGCGGCACGGGTGAAGCCTGCTGCGGCGGCAACACGTGCGGCACGGGTCTCGCCTGCGCGAACCCCCGCAACGGCGTGCGCACGTGCGAGGCCTGCGGCCAGGTCGACAAAGAGTGCTGCGCCGGCGCGATCTGCCAGGCGGGCGGCCGTTGCGTCGGCGCGACGGCGGGCGGCACGGGCGGCACGTGCGATGCGTGCGGCGGCGGCGGCCAGGTCTGCTGCGCGGGCGGCGGCGGCATCGGCGCGGCGGCCGGAACCTGCAACACGGGGTTCGAGTGCACGGGCGCCGCGGGCGGCGCTTCGACCTGCACCGCGTGCGGCGGTGCTGGCCAGGTCTGCTGCGGCGGCGGTCGCCTCGGCGGCGGTACGTGCAGCACCGGGTTCGCCTGCACGGGCGGCGGCGCGGGCGGGGCGACCTGCCACGCGTGCGGCGCCATGGGCGAGGCGTGCTGCCCGGCGGCTGCGGCCGGCGGCGCGGACACGTGCGACAGCGGCCTCGCGTGCGGCGGCAACGGCCAGTGCGGCGCCTGCGGCGGAGCGGGCGAGGCGTGCTGCCCGGATCCGACGGGCGCCATCAACGGCATCTGCGGCAACGGGTTCGTCTGCGCGCGCGGCAACGGCGGCGGCGGCGCTCGCAGCTGCATCGCCTGCGGTGGCCGTGGTCAGCCCTGCTGCGGCACGGGCGCGGTCGCGACGCGCACCTGCGGCGCGGGCCTGACCTGCAGCCAGAACACCGCGCTCTGCAACTGAGCCGGAGCCGACCCGTCAGCCGGCAACGGCTGACGGGTTACGGCTGAAAACGGCGCGCTCCTTCGGGGGCGCGCCGTTTTTTTTGTCGTCGGAACCCTGGGAGGGTTCCGAACCTCCGGCGCTCGCTCGGCGCGGCGGAGCCGCGTCTCGCTCGGGTCGCTTCGATCAGTGAGGCGGGGCGCCGACGGGCTCGGGGGCGCCCACCGTCGTCGGGGCGCCGGGGACGCCCGCGTCGCCGAACAGCAGCGGGCCTTCGCCGGCGGCGCGCCAGCGCGCGACGTCTTCGAGCGCCTGACGAGCGATGTCCGTGCGGCCGTCAGACGCGACTCTCGACCAGTCGCTCAACAGCTTCTCGGCGGCGCGCCGCACCTCCGGCGTGACGTCGTAGACGGCGACGTGGCGAAGCACGGGCGAAGCCTCCACGTCGCCAATGCGGGCGAGCGCGGCGATGAGGTGCAGCCGGCCGGTCGGCGCCGCCGTGTGCATGGCCGTCTCGATCTGCGGGATCGCGGCGCGTTGATACCTCGCGAGGCGCTCCGTCGCGGGCGCGACGAGCGCGTCGTCGCGCCGCACGAGGATGTTGATCTCGTCGCCGATGTCCCGATGCGTGACGTCCTCGCAGCCGAATGAGCCGAGCGCGAGCGCGAGCGCGAGCGCGCGGCCGACGCGCCCGCGGCTCACGAAGCCTCGGCGAAAGGCTCGCCGGCTTCGACGCGCGCGCCGCCGTCGCGACGGCCGTTGCGCGCGATCGACTTCGCGACGGCGTCGGCGGGCGTCGTGTGCAACGCCTGCGGCGCGGACGACGCCCGCGCCTCGAGATCGGCGAAGAACGTCTCGCCGAGCTCGAGCACGGCGGACGCCTCGTCGACGGAGAAGCCGCGCTGGCGCAGCTGCGAGCCGCCGAACAGGCCGCGCGAGTACCAGGCGAGCGTCTTGCGCAGCTCGTGGACGCGCATCTTCTCGGGGCTGTGCTCGACGACGAGCGCCGCGTGCCGCCGCCACACGGCGTGCCGCTCGGCGAGCGTCGGCGGCCCCGGGTCCGCTTCGCCGCGCTCGAGCGCGACGAGCGTGCGGAAGAACCACGGGTTGCCCATGGCGCCGCGGCCGATCATGACGCCGTCGCAGCCCGTCTCGGCCTTCATGCGCCGGTAGGCCGTGACGTCTTTGACGTCGCCGTTCCCGATGACCGGGATCTCTCGCGGCAGCGCGGCGCGCACGGCGGCGATCGGCTCGAGCCGCACCGAGCCCGAGAAGCCCTGCGCGCGCGTGCGCCCGTGCACCGTGATCATGGCGGCGCCCGCGTCGACGAGGCGGCGCGCGAACTCGGGCGCGTTGAGCGAGCAATCGTCCCAGCCCGCGCGGTGCTTCACCGTGACGGGGATGTGCGCGGGCACGGCGCGCCGCACGGCCGCGACCAGCCCACCCGCGAGCTCGGGCTCGCGCATGAGCGCCGAGCCGCACGCGCCCGCCGTGACCTTCTTCGCGGGGCAGCCCATGTTGATGTCGACGATCGACGCGCCGACGTCGACCGCCATCCCGGCGGCGCGCGCGAGCGCCTCGGGCTCGCGCCCGAAGATCTGCACGGCGAAGCGCCGCCCGCCCAGGCTCGGCCACATGCGGCCCAGCGTCTTCTGCGCGCCGCGCGTGAGCGCCTCGGCCGAGAGGAACTCGGTGAAGGTGAGCGCCGCGCCCAGCTCTTCACAGACGGTGCGGAACGGCAGATCCGTCACCGCCTCCATCGGCGCCAGCAACACGGCCGGCGAAAATTCCAGAGCTCCGACGCGCATGAGAGGGCGCAGGATAGCTGATCTGGGGGCCGCGGGCGTGGTCGCCTCGCTTCGCCCGCCCTCGCGGTCTTCCCGGCGGGGGCCGTTCGCTGGGCCGCACCGCCGGGAGCGCGACTGACGCGCCTGACCGGTTCTGCTGTCTTGCTGCTAGTTGCTGTAGCTGATCGCGTACAGCCGGTTGTGCGAGAAGCCCTCGAACAGGCTCCCCTTCTCCGTGATGGCGGGCAAGCTCGCCACCGCGTGGCCGCTGATGACCTTCACGTCCTCGACATCGACGTGCACGTTCATCACCGGACCCATCTTCACCACCAACCCCCCCGTCGCCGTGTCCCCCTCCATGAGCTTTTTCTTGCCGTTGTCGTTCACGAAGTCAGAGTTCGTCGTCCCCGAGCCAACCAAAGACACCACGAAAAACAAATAACTGAGCATGACCTTTCTTCTGACCCCGTCCCCAAACGCCCCTCGGCCGACCCGGTCCCACCGGATCGTTATGTCTTGAGCCGCACGGCCGAAAGCGGTTCGTTTAAGGTCGGAAGTCTGCGGATGCTGCGTGAAAGCCGTGCGACCGACGGGGATGATGCCCCGACGGCGACAACCATTAGCACGACCCGCCCCCACTGTCACCGACAAAAGCCTACACTGTTAACATTCGCGGCCGCGTTGGGACTTTGTTGCCAAACCGCAGCAAAATCGCCGCCCTCCGGTGATGCCACGTTACGGACAACCACCGCGCAGGCTGAGACCCCCAGCCCGCTGACCGGCGTCGAAGATCCCTGGCGGTGGCCGCGCGCCCGCGGCGCGACCGACCTCGAGCGCGCGGTGGAGGACATCGGACCCTACGAGCGCATGGGCCCAAACGGTACGGGCGACGTCGCGAACACGAACGCCCGCTACTGGACTTCGAGCGTGGGGATCGCCTGGGACCGCGACGTCGATCTCGACTTCGAGGGCGAGCCGGTCGACCTCGACGGCGACGGCGCGCCCGACACCCGCGTCACGCGCCACATCCACGCGAGGGGCGGCGTGCTCGCCAACCCCGAGCTGTTCGGGCTGACGCGCACGCCGGAGGATCCGCGCGGGCGCGTCGGGCGCGTGTCGGCGTCGACGGGCGTGCTCGGCCTGCGCGAAGCGCTGCGCCCCGACGGCTCGCCGAGCGGCGAGATCGGGATGACGTGCTGGCTGTGCCACGGCTCGGCTGACGCGCGCGGCGTGCCCGCACTCGGGTTCGCGGGCACGCGCTTCGACTACGGTTTGTTGCTCGCGACGGCGAGCGCGCTCGAAGATCGCGTCTCGTCGACGCGCGCGGCGCGTGGCTTCCCGGCCGCGCCCACCGTGCGCGCGCGCCTGCTGCTCGCGGGCCCAGGCCGACAAGACCTCACGGGCGAGTTCGGCCTCGACGTCACGGTGCCGTTTCACTCGGCGCGCTACGCGGGCACGCGCCGCGTGCGGCAGGGGACGAAGGGCGTGTTCAACCCCATCAGCGTGCCGGCGATCTTCGCGGCGCCCGGCCTCGCGCTCGAGAACTGGTCCGGCTCCGAAGACGCGGACGCGCCGCACCTCGCTCGCCTCGTCGCGCTCGCGCGCCGGCCCGAAGCCGATGTGCTGGCCGCGTTCGGCCTCTCCGCGCCGGATCGAGCGCTGTCGCGCCGCGCGCTCATGCTCGATCTCCGCAACCTCGGCACGCTGGGCCTGCAGCAAGATTCCTTTCCCGGCTTGTTGTGGGCCGACGCGATCACGGGCCGCGCCGAGCTCGCGCCCGACGCGCTGGCCGCGGTGCCGTCGATGTACGCGACGGTCGCCGTGCGGCGCGCGCTCGCGGCGACGGCCGAGGCCGTTGCGGGCCAGGCGCGCGACGAAGCCGAGCCCGCGTCGATCGCGCGCGGCCGCGCCATCTTCGTCGACCGCGTCGTGGGCGAGATCGCCAACCGACAGGTCTTGCGGCACGCGCCGCGCGCGCTCGCCGCCGCGCACCTCGAAGGCCCGATCCTCGCGCCGATCGATCCGACGCGGGGGCTCGACGCGCGCATCGCCGTGCGCTGCGCCGACTGCCACGCCGCCGCGCCGCTCGACGAGGTGCGCCCCCTCGCCGAGAATCCACCGCCACTCGGCCGCTGCTCGCACTGCCACCTCGCCCATCCGCCGCTCGCGCAGGGCAGCGCCACGAAGGGTGACGATCGTCTCGTCTCGCTGCGCGCGCTCGGAACGCCCGCGCCCGCCGCGGCCGAGGTCGCGTTCTGCGCCGCGTGCCACGCGCGCCACCGCGACTTTGGCCCGCTCGTGTATTCGTCGAGCCGCCTCTTCCCGTTCGACGCCAACGGCGACGGCGACGCGCAACGAGATCCCATGACCGACGCGCGAGCGGGCGGCATCGGCACCGAGCCGCTGCTCGCCTTCGACGTTCCGCGCCCCGAGCGCCCGTTTGCGCTCGACCTCCCCGTCGTTGGCGCCGATCCCGCGACGCCGACGCGCGTGACCAGCGCGCGCGTCGGCGTCGCGTGGGTCCGCACCGCGCCGCTCGTCGGCATCCGCGCGAGCGCGCCTTACCTGCACAACGGCTCCGTGCCCACGCTGCGCGCCCTCCTCGACCCCGCCCGTGCCCGCCCCGTGACCTTCCCCCTCGGCGCCGCCGGCTTCGTCTTCGACACCCGCCTCCCCGGCAACCGCAACACTGGCCACGAGTTCGGCACCAAGCTCACGCGCGCCGAAAAAGACGACCTCGTCGCGTTCCTCGAGTCACTGTAGCCGTCACTTGAGCGTGCACACCCAAGGAAACGACGGCTTCCGATCCGAGATGCGCCACACGCCATCCGTGCCGCGCGTGATCGTGTAGCGTGAGTAGTCGTTGATCTTCGCGACCTCGGCGTCGGAGATGGGCTGGCCCGGATCGGAGTCGGGCACGAGCGCCTCGCCGTTCGAGACGATCTCGGATGGGGCCTCCGCCACGTCCGCGACGACTTTGTCCGCTGTTTGCTCGATGATCTTGACCTTCGCGCGCTTGAACGGCTTGCGATCGGGTTCCTTGAGCGACTCGTTCGACTCCGCAATCCATTCGCCGTTGTCGCATCCGAGGAACGTCGCGACGTAGCACGCGAAGGCGTTGCCGGTGATCAGCGGCTGCATCTTCGGCAGCGCGATCGCCTTTTTCACGGCGCCGACGATCGCACCGCCCAGGCAGGTCCCGGGAACGGCCGATGGATGGTCGTGCCAATGGTCGGGAAACTGCGCGTTCTGCAGCTTCTCCATCTCGAGCTCGACGTGCACGACGAACGCCCGCACGCGGTCGGGCGTCCACCGAGCTTCCACCGCCGTCGCGCGCCCCGCGAATGCCACGGTCATCGCGGCGAACGTCGCGAGCCAGATCAAGCTGCAACGCGTTCTCACGACTGTGCCCCCGCATGAAGCACGAAGCACCTCTCCATCTCGGCCTCGAGCTGCGTTCTGGAGATCCACACGCTGCCGTCGCCGTTCGCAGCTCCCGGAATCTGCTTGACGTCGTCGTCGACTGAAAGGAGGCCTGCGTGAGGGGTCGCTTGATCGCGGCGGCCAGGATTCGCGATCGCGAACCACTCTTCGCCGTCTTTCATCGCGCAACCGTTGACGACCATCACGTGACTCGTCGTCGTGAAGTGGCCCTTTCCGGTGTCGGAGTTGACGCCGACGCTGATGAGCGCGACGCCGTTCGACTCGAGGCCGGCCTTGAGCACGTCGACGTTCTTCGATTGGTCGGGTGACGTCCCTGCGGTGACGCTCAGACCGTTCGCTTTGGCCCAGTCATGGACCAGGCCGGCGGTGTTGGTTCCAGCGCCGTTGGGCGCGCCGCTCACGCCGGCAGCGACCGCGAACTTCGCGACGTCCTCGGGCCTCATGTGCGAGTCGCGCAAGCAGCAGTCGGCCATGGCGAGTGACGTCGGTGCGCAGCCAGCTTGCTTGATCGTGCGCACTTCTCCAGGAACCGGCGGGCTCCGATCGTATTGCGTGTTAGCCCACCGCCCGTCGGACTGGTTCATATACGGCAGCGGCCTGAGGTGAATGTCGGTGAAGCCCTGTGCCTGAATCGCCGTCAGCGACTTCTGGCACTCGGCGGGCGACGGGAGCGCGGTGGGGTCTTTCTTGTTGATGGCGCTCGCGATCGGCGTGCTCGTCGCGGGGGCGCCGAGGCGGGCGCGGGCGAGCTCGCTGGCGAGGGCGTCGTAGACCTCGCCGCTCGCGGTGGCAACGGTCTTCCCGTCGGCGTCGGTCTTCGTGGTCGCGATCGAGTTGAAGCTGCCGTCGTGGTCGACGCGATCGATGAGGTCGAAGAGGCGGCCCAGCTCGTCGTTCGAGCTGATGCGGTGATCGGCGCCCGCGAGCTGCGCGAGCATGTCCGGTGTGATGTCGGCGCCTTTCAGCGCTGAGGCGACGCCGGCGTCGAGGTCGTCGATGTCGAGGCCGGCGCCTCCGTTGCTCATGGTCCCGATGAAGGATTCGCGAGTGATTCGGCTCATGCGGGGGTATCGCCCGCGGCGCGCGCGGGTTGCGCGTCGCCCGCGAAAAAAGCAGCGGCTCATTTCGCGGGACGCGCGAGCGACAGCACATCGACGGCATCGCCGCCACCAAGGAGGTGAGCGCCGCGCACGCCGACGGTGCCGGGCATGACGCCCTCGAGGAAGAGCAGCGTGGCGACGGGCGCGCCGCAGCGTTCGGCCCGAGGCTGGCCGCCGTTTTCGCCACCTTCGGCGAAGCAGGCCTCCCGCAACAACACGAGGTGGTTCGTCGACGTGGCAAACGCGCCGGTCTCCGTCACCGCACGCCACGCCCGCGCGTTCCCTGCCCGCGTGAGGACGCGCGTCAGGCGGTAGTGCTTCCCGTCGAGCAGCTCGAGGCGAAGGTACCAACCACCGTCGAACGCCTGCGCGGGCAGCGGCGTGCCCGCGGCGGCCGCCAGCACGGCCCGCCACGAATCGCCCGCCGATCCTTCCCACGCCCCCGCGAACACTTCGGCGGGCGGCTGCAACGGCGAGGCGATGCTCGTGAAGAAGACGTCGGCTGCGTTCTGCTCGACGAAACGATCGAACTGCTCTTTGGAGCGCGATTGAAGAATGACGAGCGAGATCAGCTCCGTTCCATCGTCGTCGCGTTGGGCGGTGGCGACCGACTGCGACCACACGGTGCGCCCGTCGACCTTCCCGCGCGCGATCAACGACGCATGCCGATCTCCGACGGTGCGCGAAACGACGACCGCCCCCGGCACGCCTCCGAGCGAGTCACCGACGATCGAGCCCAAGTCGACGGGAGCCGCCATCCTCGACGACTTTTCGACGAGGCACGTGCCCGCGGGGCCGGTATCGACGGCGAGGACGTGCTCGTCGGTGACCTCGAACTGCCAACCGCGCGGCGCTACGAAACCGACGCTGCCCTCCCCTTCCGCCACCCATTCGATGGGCACGTCCGCTGCCTTCGCGTGCGCGACCGTGATCGGAAGAAAGAACGCCAGACCCGCAAACACACTTCGACGAATCGTTTTCATGCGGGGGTATCGCCCCGCGGCGGCGGCGGTTGCGCGTCAGTTGGCGGGCGCGAGCCTCGCGGCCCGGCGCGTCGGCCACGCGGCCATCACGACGCCCGCAATGACCGCGAGCACCACGCCGAGGATCGTCAACCCATCAGGCTCGATCAGCGGCTGCGCGCGCAGCGCCTGCGCGTGCAGCACGATCGTCATCCCGATCCACGCGACGCCCAGCCCGACGACGGCGCGCGCGGAGGTCGCCGCCCTCGGTGCTCCGGCGCGTGACGGGCAAGCCGGGACCGCCGTCGGGACGCCGACGGCGTGCCCGCCGACCATCGTGGGCTGACCGCTGGCGCGCAGCTCGGCCACTTGGGCCGGCGTCGGGTTCGTCATGACGGCGCCGATGGCGCCCCCGAGCAGCGTCGCGACGAGGCCCAGGCGGATGCCCCACGCGCGCGTGGCGTCGGTGAAGGGCTGGCGAAACGTCTGCACCGCGAGGAAGAGCTCGGCGATCCAGAAGATCGTGATGCCGACGCCCATGATCGCGAACAGCGCGGTGTCGAGCGGCGTCGCGGCGTTGAAGTGGCTCGGCACGCCGCGCGCGGCCTGCGCCGCGATGAGGTGATCGCGACCGACGCGGCGAACTTCGCCGGCTTGGCCCAGACGGACGTGCCCGCGAGGACGCGCGCGTCGACGAGCTGAAGGCCGAGCGACGCCGCGAGCAAGGCGAGCGATCCCACGGCGAGGGCCGCGAGGCCGCGGTGTCCGTCGACGACGGCGCGCGCCCACGCCCGAACGCGTGAGCTGCGCGCGGCGACGACGGCGGCGTAGGCGACGAGCCCGAGCGGCGCGAACAGCAGCGTCAGCGCGAGCGCGGGCGACGTGAGCCACGCCGGCACGCCCCGCGCTCTCGCGTCGAGGAAGATCGCGCGCCCCGCGAGCAGGTCGAGCGCGAGGAAGTGCGCCCACGCGATGGTCGCGCCCACGGGTGTGCCGAGCAGCGCCGCGGACGTCGAACGCCAGCGCGGCGCGAAGATCACCGTGGCGCGCATGTCCTGGGCCCGCTGCGCGGCGACCGCGCCGAGGTGCGCCGCGTGGCCGACGCGCTGCTGACGCTGCTCGAGCGCGGCGTCGAAGCCGACTAGATGCGGAACACGCCGCCGTCGCGGCGTCCGAGGACGGCGCGCGAGAACGCGATCGCTGCGGCGAGGAACGCCATCGCCCAGAGCCCGAGCGCGGCGGCGAGCTGACGGCCCTCGCCCAGCAGCTGATAAAGCTCGTAGATCGCCTTCGTGATCGGGTAGGTCGCCTGGCGCTGCGCGAGGATGAGCGAGTCCGAGACCTCGAGCATCGACAGCGCGAAGGCGAACGTGCCGCCGGCGAGCAGGTGCGGCGACAGCAGCGGCAGCGTGACGCGCGAGAGCGTTCGCCACGCGCCCGCGCCCAGGCTCGCCGCGGCCTCCTCGAGCGCGACGCTCACCTGCGTGAGACCCGCGGCCGCCGACCGCACGACGAACGGTAGGCGGCGCACGCCGTAGGCGATCACGAGCAGCGCCGTCGGATCGCGCACGGGGTTGAGGAAGGAGAGCAGCCGCCCCTCGCGCGTGACGGCGAGGTAGCCGAAGGCCATGACGAGCCCCGGCACGGACAGCGGCAGCATCGACACGACGTCGAGCACGTGCGCGAGGCGCGCGCGCGTGCGCACGACGAGGTAAGCGATCGTCGTGCCGACGACGACGTCGAAGGCCGTCGACAGCGTGACGTAGCGGAGGCTGTTGGCGATCGACGGGATCACGAGGTCGTGGCCCACGGCGGCGCGCATGTGATCGACCGTGAGGCCCGCGGGCAAGACGGTCCCGTACCAGTCGCGCGCGAACGCGACCAGCACGACGGCGACGTTGGGCAAAGCCGCCGCGACGATGAGCGCCGTCATCGCCACGACGACGGCGGCGCGGGGCGCGGGGCGCAGGGGCACCCGACGACGGGCGCGCGCGACCTTCGTCGCGCCGACGACGCGCGCGCGGCCCGCGAGCCACCGCGCGCCCGCGTACAAGACGACCGTCGCGACGAGCACGACGACGACGAGCGCGTACACGAAAGGGTTGCGGCCGATGTCCTTGAGGCCCGTGAAGATCTGCACGCTCGTGACCCGCGTGTAGTCGCACATGAGCGGGACGCCGAGCTCGGTGAGGCTCCAGATGAAGACGATGCTGCCGCCCGCGAACAGGCTGGGGCCGATCGCCGGAAGCGTGATCTTGAAGAAGCGGCGCGCGCCGCGGCAGCCGAGGCTCGCGGCCGCCTCCTCGAGCTCGACGTTGAGCCCGCCCAGGGCCGCCGCGACGTTGAAGTAGACGAGCGGGTAGAGGTGCAGCGCCGTGAGCGCGACGACGGCGACGAACCGCCCGTCGCGCAGCCAGTCGATCGGGTGGGCCGCGTTCATGAGGCCCACGCGCGCGAGGAGCGCATTGAACGCGCCCGCCTGGCCGAAGAGCTGCTTGACGCCGATCGCGCCCACGAACGGCGGCACCATGAGCGGCAGCGGCACGAGCGCGGCGAAGACGCGGCGCCCGGGGATTTGATATCGATCGAGCACGAAGGCCGCGCCGACGCCCACGACGCCCGCGAGCGCCGTCGCGGCGATGCCGATCGCGACCGCGTTGCGGAAGCCCTCGCGGTAGATGGGGTTCGCGAACACGTTGCCGATGTAGGCGAGCGTGAAGTGGCCGTTGGCGTCGACGACCGCGCCGCGCACGCCCTCGGCGAGCGGCGCGACGAGGAACGCCACGAGCACGACGGCGAGCGCCCCCGCGATCGCGGGCGCGACGAAGCGACGCGCGTTCACCTTTCTCATTGCCCTTCCCGCGCGAGCGCCGTGACCCGCCGGTAGAGCGCGCGGTGCTCTTCGATGAGCCGCGTCGTCCAGCGCGCTTCGTCGAGCGGATCCGACGACTGCATCGCCGCGCGCAGCGGCCCGTTCACCGTCGCGAAGTCGACGAGCGAGACGTCGTCGAAGACGGCCGTCGCGCGCGCCGGGAACTTCGCGCGCACGAGCGCCGTCCAAGCGTCGTGCAGCTCGGCGTCGGGCTCGACGCACGTCGCGCGCACGACGAGGCTGATCGCGCCGAACAGCGCGCGCGTCCACTCGGGCCGGTACACGAACGGCGGCGCGTCGCCGGCGGGCGGCGCGTACGGGTTCTCATCGGGGTCGGCGCGATCGGCGTCGTAGGCGTGGTCGTAGAGATGCGGCGAGATCGGCAGCCGGCGCAACGCGTACCTCTCGGGCCCTCCGGGCGCGCCGCGACGGAACGACCAGATCTTTTGTCCCTCGTCGGAGAGCACGAACTCCATGAAGGCGACGGCGAGCTCGCGGTGGGGCGCGCCGCGCAGCAGGCCGATCGGATCGGCGTTGTAAGACATCTCGCCGACGGCGGGCGCGAAGCCGACGCGGCCGGGATCGCCAGCCGCCGCGGCGGCCTCGCCCTGCGCGCGCCCGTAGAAGTCGATGCACAGACCGGCGGCGCCCTCGCCCATCGACACGTCGAGCGGGATCTTCGTGGCGCTGTCGGTGAAGTAGCGCGCGTTGGCGCCGATGCGACGGATGAGCCGCATGCCCGCGTCCCAGCCGGCGTGCCTGGCGGCGTCGGTGGCCGCGGCCTCGTCGGCGCCCGTGGCGCGCGCGTGGTCGAAGGCGCGGCTCATCGCAACCTGGACGATGGTCTCGAACGCCGTGGCCACCGAGGAGCTCTTCGTGGGATCGGCGAGCGCGACCTCGCCCGCGAGCACCGGATCGGCGAGCGCCTCCCACGACGACGGCCGGGGCACGCCGAGGCGCGCGAGCGCGTCGCGGTTGGTGCAGATGCCGAAGCTCGACAGGCAGGTGCCGGTCCAGCGGCCGTCGCGATCCCAGAACGTCTGGCCGCGGAACGTGCGCGGGATGCCGCCCTCACCGAAGAGCGCGGGCAGGCGCCCCGCGAGGCCAGCGTCGACGAGGCGCCCCGCGGCGGCGTGCTTCGCGAAGTCGGGGCTGGGGCCACCGAACAACAGATCGATCCCGCAGCCGACGTCGGACGCGAGGAACGCCGCGCGCGCGTCGGCGACCTCGCCCGGCTCGCCCGGCTCAGCCGGGTGCGAGAAGCCGGCGGCGATCGCGGCCGACCACGGCTTGTGGAGCGCGTCGGTCCAGCGACGGTGAAACGAGGCGGCGTACTCCGACGCCACGTAACGCGCGATCTCGGACGCGCCGCCCGGCGTGCGCCAGTCGATCGCGACGGTGCGGCCCTGTCGCGCCATGGACGCGCGAAAGCCGCGCTCGAGCTCGACGCGGATGGCCTCGTTGTTGGGCGTGAGGATGACGAGCGTCTCGGCGACGCCCGCGCGCGCGACGACGGCGCGCGACGAGCTCGCGGCGACGCGCACGACGAACGGCACGCACAGCACGACGACGAGCGCCGCGCCCGAGGCGATCGCGGAGCGCCTCATTGGCCGCCTTTGGACGGCACGGGCGCGGGCGTGTTGCCGGCTTCGAGCGGCAGCAGCACGACGTCGGCCGGCTCGACGTGCGACGTGACGATCTCGCCGACGGCGCCGCCGCGCACGCGCGGCGCGAGCTCGACGAAGGCGAGCGTCGTCTCTTTGACGCGCACGCGACGCTCGACGATCTCGCCCAGGTAGACGATCTCGTCGAGGCGGCCGCGCAGCGTCGTCGCGCCGCCGACGCCCTCGCCCGCGCGCCAATGCTCGGGGCGAATCGACACCCAGACGTCGCTGCCGGCGGCGGGCGCGAAGGCGGTGTCGCGCGCGGCGGCGATGGGACCGACGGCCGTCTCGACGCGAATGAGCCACCCGCTCGCGTCGACGACGCGGCCGCGCAACAAGTTCGTCTCACCCACGAACGCGGCGACGGCGCGCGCACGGGGGCGGTCGTAGATCTCGCGCGGCGTGCCCACCTGCAGGACGCGCCCGTGGTCCATGACGGCGATGCGATCGCCGACGGCGAGCGCCTCCTTTTGATCGTGCGTCACGTAGATCGTCGTGAGGCCGTGCGCCTTGCACAGGCGGCGGATCTCGTCGCGCATCTGATGGCGCAGGCGCGCGTCGAGGTTCGACAGCGGCTCGTCGAGCAAGAGGCAGCGTGGCCGCACGACGAGCGCGCGCGCGAGGGCGACGCGCTGCTGCTCGCCACCCGAAAGCTCGTCGACGCGGCGCGGACCCTTGCCGCCCATGCGCGTCGACTCGAGCGCCGCCGCGACACGCCCGGCGATTTCGCCCTTGGGCACGCGCTTCTCGCGCAAGCCGAAGGCGACGTTCTCGAACACCGTCATGTGCGGCCACAGCGCGAAGCTCTGGAACACCATGCCGGCGTTGCGCGCGTGCGCCGGCAGCGCCGTGACGTCCTCGTCGCCGAAGAGGATCGTCGGCTCAGAACGACCAGCGCGCGGCTCGGGCGTCGCGAAGCCCGCGATCGCGCGCAGCAGCGTCGTCTTCCCGCAGCCGCTCGGCCCCAGCAGCATGAACAGCTCGCCCGGCTCGATCGACAGCGTCACGCGATCGACGGCGGGCGGCGCGCCCGCGGAGAAGCGCACCGTGAGATCGCGGATCGTCACCGACACCGGCGACGGCGACTCCGGGGTCCCCCCTGCGCTCATGGGCGCGCATCATAGCCGGTCGGCTACTTGGCGTAGTCGGTGGCGCGCGTCTCGCGGATCACGGACACGCGCACCTGACCCGGGTAGGTCAGCTCGGCCTCGACCTTGCGCGCGATGTCCTTCGAGAGCATGCGCGCCTGCTGGTCGGTCACGCGCGAGTTCTCGACGATGACGCGCACCTCGCGGCCTGCTTGGATGGCGAAGGCGCGCTCGACGCCGGGGAAGCTCGTCGCGATGCGCTCGAGCTCGGCGAGGCGCTGCACGTACGACTCGAGCATCTCGCGCCGCGCGCCCGGCCGCGCGCTCGACAAGACGTTGGCCGCGTCGAGCACGTGGTCCATGACGTCGGTCGCCGGCAGGTCGCCGTGGTGGGTCTCGATGGCGTGGCACACGCGCGGCGGCTCGCCGTACTTGCGCGCGACGGCCGCGCCCACGAGCGCGTGCGCGCCTTCCGTCTCCTGATCGACGGCCTTGCCGATGTCGTGCAGCAGGCCCGCGCGCCGCGCCGTCTTCACGGGCAGGTTCAGCTCGGCGGCCATGGCGCCCGCGATGTAGGCGACCTCGATCGAGTGCTGGAGGAGGTTTTGCGCGCCGCTCGTGCGCAGCTTGAGCTTGCCGACGAGGCGCAGCAGATCGGGGTGCACGCGCCCGAGCCCGAGGTCGAACGCCGCCTGCTCGCCCGCCTCCTGACACTGCGCCTCGACCTCTTGCGTGGCCTTCTCGACCATCTCTTCGATGCGCGTCGGGTGGATGCGCCCGTCGGCGATGAGGCGCGTGAGCGCGATGCGCGCGATCTCGCGGCGCACCGGGTGAAAGCACGAGATCACGACGGCCTCGGGCGTATCATCGATGATCAAGTCGATGCCCGTCGCCGCCTCGAGCGCGCGGATGTTGCGGCCCTCGCGCCCGATGATGCGGCCCTTCATGTCGTCCGAGGGCAACGGCACGGTCGCGACGGTGCGCTCGGCCACGTACTCGCCGGCGTAGCGCTGGATCGCCGCCGAGATGATCATCTTCGACTTCGCCTCGGCCTCGGCGCGCGCCGTCTCTTCGATCTTTTTCACCTCGTCGGCCACCGAACGGCGCGCCTCTTCGCGCACCTCTTCGACGAGCTCGGCCTTGGCCTCGGCCTGCGTGAGGCCGGCGATGCGCTCGAGCCGCGCGCGCGCTTCGACGCCTTGTTGCGCCGCCGCGCGCGCCGCGGCCTCGGCGGCGGCCTCGCGCCCCGCGAGCTGCTTCGTCGCGCGCGCGGCTTCGTCGGCCTGCTGTGAGGTCGCGCGCTCGCGCTTGTCGAGGTCGCGCTCGCGCGCCGTGATCTCGCTCGCGCGCCGCTCGAGATCGCCTTGCCGCGCCTTGAGGTCCGCGTCGACGTCGGCTCGCGCCTTCTGCGCGAGCTCCTTGGCGTCGAGCACGGCCTGCCGCTTGAGCGACTCGGCCTCGGCCTTGGCCGCCTCGAGCAGGCGCTGCTTCTCGGCGTCGCTCTGGGGCGCGCCCGGCGGCCGCAGCGCGCGCCCGACGTAGAGCGCGATCACGAAGGCGACGACGACGACGGCGGCCGCGACGGTGGTCGGAATCACGACGCGCCACCCGATTGCGACTGCGCCTGCGCCGCGAGCACGCGGCGCTCGGTCACGACGAGGTCGACGGCGACGTCGTGGGCCTCGGCGGGGCAGCGGTCGACGATCTGGAAGTCGTGGGCGACGCCCACCATGACGCCGCCGCGGCCGGACGCGCGCAGCCGACGGCCGGCGTCGTCGTAGAAGCCGCCGCCCGTGCCCACGCGTCGGCCCGCGGCGTCGAAGGCGATCCCAGGCACCAGCACGACGTCGAGGTCGGCGACGTCGACCTCGCGGGACGTCGAATTCGGCTCGGTCAGACCGTGGGGCCCAGCGGCCAGGTCGGTCGCGTGGCGCGTCTCGTGGAAGCACAGCCGCGGCGGCCGGCGCGTGTCGATGCGCGGCAGCGCGACGCCGACGCCCGCGGCGCGCGCCGCATCGATCGCGCCGCCGACGTCGAGCTCGCCGCGGATCGCGACGTACCCCGAGAGCCAGGCCGCCTCACCGGCCGCGGCCCGCGCCCGGAGCGCCGCGAACGCCGGCAGCGCGAGCAACCGCGCGACCGCGGCGTGAGCGTGCTCAACCTGCTCGGCCTCGGACAGACCCGCACGCCGCTCTGCCATGGTTCGGCGGAGCCGGCTCTTTTCGTCTGCGAGGGTTGAGCTGGAGGTGGGTGCCATCTGAGGATGGAGCCGCCACCGCCGAGCGACGTCAGGTCGAACGGGCGTCTTCGATTTTTTCGAGCACGGCGACGGCAAGAGCCAAAAGAAGAGCCGCCCCCGGAGAGATGTTCAGCGTCGAGACCCGATCAATCTATTTGCGACGTTCGCCCAGCGGCAAACGGAAACCCGTTGCAGAGCGTTCACTGCACGGACACCTCATACTCGCGCTTCGCGTTCGAGGTAGTCAAGGAGAGACTGGCTCCTTTCGCGAATGCTTCTCCGCAGTTCCTCGGCCTCGCGGCGTTCGGAAAAGAGCTCTTCGGCGATCTGCAGCGCCGCGAGCACGGCGATGGTCTGCGTGTCGAAGTTGCGCGTGCCCTTTTGGGCCTCGCGCATCTTCGTGTCGACGTAGCTCGCGAGCGCCTTGATGAAGCGGTCGTCCTCGTCGGTCTTGAGCGGGTAGCGGTTGCCGGCGATCTGCACGGTGACCGAACGCTTCATGGAGCGACCTTACCACGCCGGTACGTGCCATCCGTGACGAGCCGGCCGGTGTTGTCCCAGCGCCGCCAACGCCCGTCGCGCTCGCCCACGTCGTAGCTGCCGTCGGTCTTGGCGCGCCCGTTGGCGTGCCACTCGCGGAAGGCGCGGTGGCGCACGCCGGCGTCGTAGTCGACCTCGCGGGCGAGCACGCCGCCCGGGTGCCAGAAGCGCCACGTGCCCGTGCGCAGGCCGTCGCGATCGTAGTGGCCGAGCACGCGGGGCTTGCCGTCGTCGTACCAGACGGCGAACGCCTCGAGGTCACCGCCGCTCACCTGACGCCCGAGCATCGGGTCGGCCGAGGCGAGCTTGATGACGAGCGAATCCGTGGGGGCGAGCGGGTCGGGCGCCATGTTGGGGTCGACGTGCTGCTCGACGAGCGCGCCGTCCTCCCAACGATCGCGGCGCCAGATCGCGCCCAGCTGCGTGAAGTAGGTCCACTCGCCCTCGCGCGCGCCATCGCTGTAGGCGCCTTGGATCATGGCGACGCCGTTCTCGTAATAGCGCGCCTCGGGCCCTTGGTGAACGCCGTCGCCGCGGTGGCACCACTCGGCCTCGCCTCCGCCGCTGTAGATGCGGCGCTTGATGTCCGTGCCGTCGGGGCACTCCGTGCGCACGATCGTGCACGCACCGGCCGCGAGCATGACCGCCGCAAGTCCGAGCGCGCGCGTCCCCATCGAGCGGGGAGTATAGGCACTAAGCCGCGCGGTCGGGCTCGAACGGAACGAGGCCGGTGACCGAGAGGCCCTTGGCGTCGGTCGCGACGAGGCGGGCGGGCAGCGGGAACTCGAGCGGGACGCCGAGGCCGTCGCTCGTCGTCGTCGCGATCTGGACGCCGTCGCGGTAGCGGCGCGTCGAGCCGCTCACGATCGCCGTGGGCGTGCCGAAGCTCGCGAGCGTCCAGCGAATGGGCAGCGCGTAGCCGCGGCGCCAGAGCTCCATCATCGAGCGATGGATCTCGCGCAGCACGCCCGCATCCGCATTCTCGACCGCCATCGGCTTCATACGAACACCCCCGCTTCGGGTGAATCCGCCGTTTCCTGAAGAGAGACCTCCAGGCCCAGTAGTAGCGACGAGAAGATGCTGCCGATCGGGCCTCGGTGACAGGCCGTGCGCGTCACATCGTCGTGACGAGGCCGTGCCGCCACGCCCAGAGCAGGCCGCACAGGGCCGCGAGCGTGATCGCGCGGAGGATGCGCGTGTTCCGCACACGTCGGCGCAAGACCGCGTAGTAGGCAACGGCGTCGCGCTCGTCGAGCTTCGCCAGGACGAGCTCCTGCTGGCGCAGACGCAGGCCGTCGCGCACGCGGACGCCCGCGAGCACGACCAGCAACGTCACGGCGAGCGTGCCCATCATGACGTCACCTCGCGACCACATCATGGCGCGCGAGCGTCACGGCGATCGCCGCCACGGCGCCGACGACGAGGAGGATCGTGAAGGCGAGCAGCACGCGCTCGTCGCGCGCATGGACCGTCTCGTAGTAGTCGCGCGCCTCGCGCGGCGGCAAGGCCGACATGACCTTGAGCCGCCGGCGCTCTTGCAGGTAGCCCGCGAGCGCGCTCACGCCTGCCGCGAGCACGAGGATGACGCGCAGGAGACGCACGAGCGCTTCGCCCGTCGACCGCGATCGCTACGGGATGATCGTGCCGCAGTTCACGAACACGAAGTTCGTGTCGACGCGGAAGTGCGACTCGCTCGTGTGGCGCTCGGCGTGGAACATCTCGATGTCGTACGCCGTGTTCTTCACGAGGCCGAGCTGCGTCGCCATCGCGTCCATGTCGATCGTGCCCGTGACCTGCGGGTGCAGGCCGCCGAGGTCGAGCGCGAGCTTCTTGTTCACGAAGACCCAGAGATCGTCGTCGCCCGTGAACGTGAACTTCTCGCCGCCCTTGTACATGAACTTCGTGTGCAGCTCGGTCGTGAAGCCGAAGTTGTGGTTGTTGGGACCGTTGCCGAAGCCGAGGCCGTCGATGGGGAAGAAGTGCTGCGCCTGGAACGTCGTCACGCCGTTGTTCGGCTCGAAGATGAACGAGATCTGGTAGGCGTGGTTGACGTTGGCCGTCGTGCGGTACCACTCGTCGAAGTCGGTCTTCGTCGTCATCTCGGGGCCGTAGGGGCAATCCGGCGGATCGGGATCCGTCGTCGTCGCCTTTTCGCACTTGCCGGCGTAGACCGGCTTGCGATCGCTGCCGAGCATCGCCTGAAGCAGCCCCGGCGTCGTGTCGCCGCCGTGGTAGGCCTCGAAGTCGGGGTGGCCCATCGCCTCGTTGATGCCGCGGAAGTCGCGCACGACGCCGATGACCTTGTTGCAGCCATCCGCCGGGCTGTCGATCTGCCCCGAGTTCGGCAGGATCTCGTCACCGACCTTGTACGCGCCAATGTCGGAGTTGGTGAAGTCGGCGGGGATCGGGACCTGCTGACCTTGCCCGCCGCCGCTGAAGGTCGCGCCGCCCGTCTGGCCGTTGCCGACGGGGACGCCGCCCGCGCCGCTGATGGTTCCGCCGCCGCCGTTGTTGTTGCCGCCTCCGCTGACGCCGCCGCCGCCGCCGCTGTTCTGACCGAACTGCTGCGCGCCGGGACTCCACGTGCACGCAGACGTGACCACGGCGGACACACCGAGGGCACAAACCAAGAGCCGAAGACGAGGGGGGGCGAACATCACGAGCCTCCTACCGCAGGGGTCGGGGTTGAGACTTGAATATATCTGTTCCCGAATCCCAGTCCACAGCCCCGCGGAGGGGATGCTGCACGCGCGCGCGGGTCGGTGCACCCAGAGACGGGCGCCCAACCCAACGACGTATCTGCCGCGGCAGCCGTGAAGCTTGGTCCTACTGGCCGTTGCCGAGCAGGAAAAGCAGCATGCCGGAGAGCAGCACCCACGCCGCCGCGGTCACGCCGACGATGGCGGGCCAGCGGCGGGGCTTGGGCGACAGACCTTCTTCGGGATTGGGCGCCTTGCGGTCGAGCCAGCTCATGTTTGTGACCTCGGTTGAACGTGGATGGGGCTTGAGCAGCTCTCTGACGCGCTCAGGTGGGAATCACGAGGCAGAGGATGACGGTGACGGTCGCCAGGCCCACGACGATGGCCAGGAGGCGGCCGCTGTCGATGCGGCGCTTGCGCGGCTTGTTTTCGCTGCGCCTGTGCCAGCCGTTATGTCTGCGGCGCCGGTCCGCCGCTTTGTAGTAGCCTTGCCACGCACTGGGCGCCGTGGGGTCGAGCTTGCTGGGCATGCAGGTTCTTTCGGCGCCTCCCGCGAAAAGTTGATGGCCGGAACCAATTGAAGACACTGACGAACACGCGATGAAAAGGTCCCGAAAAAACCTCAGGTCGATCCCCCAGGAGAAGAGGGCCTCGGCACAGGTGGACCGAACGGGCCACGGGGACCGTAAAGACGGCGGTTTCGACGAGCTCGACCACGCCTTCTTCGACGCGGCGCCGCCCGAGGTGGCCGTCGCGCCGCCGCCGGCGGCCCGGTTCGACGACCTCGACGGCCCCCTGCCCGCCCGCCTGGCGCGCCCGCGTCAGGCGCGTGTCGCGCGGGCCG
>DASZRT010000139.1:0-40847 GCA_035549075.1 Polyangia bacterium
CCCGCGGAACGGGTCCTGTCAGCTCGGCGATCCCTTCCCACTGAACTTTTTTTCGGGCCTCGAGGGACTCGGACTCGTCGTTGCGAGCGCGCCGATCCCCATGGACTCGCGAAAAAAAGCTTCAGCGGGCCCCTTCCCTCACTGCCACCCGTTCCACGGGCTGCACCCCGCCGACATCACGACCCGATCGTCTCGATTCGGGTCTGTCCCCGACGGACCTGATTTTGGAGGGATCGGCTTCTCTCATCGGCGGCGGGAAGCGAGCGGGAACGGGTGACGCGGAGGGGGGGGGCCCCGATGAGACTTTTTCCCGAGGCAGTCCATGGGGATCAGCCGCCGGTTGATCAGAGCATCGGAACCACGACGGTAACCGAGGGAAAAAGGCTCAGCGGGGAGGACCCCGCAGCGGCAGGACCCGTTCCCGCGAGTGCCCGCCGCCCAGCAAAAGAATGAATCCGACGCGGCGATCGCTGGCTAGTGAATCGACAGGAGGTCGATGTCGAAGACGAGGGGGCCGCTGGGCGCGCCGGGTTGTGAGGGCTTGTCGCCGTAGGCCAGGGCGCTCGGGATCCAGAAGCGCGCGCGGTCGCCGACCACCATGAGCTGCACGCCCTCGGTCCAGCCTTTGATGACGCTGCTGAGCGGGAACTTGGCCGGCTGCCCGCGCTTCATCGAGCTGTCGAACAGCTTCCCGTCGGGCGTCCACCCGCTGTAGTGGACCTCGACGGTGCTGTCGACCGTCGGGTGCACCTTCTCCTTGCCGTGCCGGATGATCTTGTAGGCGAGGCCCGACGCCGTCCGCTTCGCGTCGACGGGCGGCCCGTCGACGTCCTCGGGCACGGGCATCGGGTCGGGCATGACGACGAAGTCGACGAGCACGACGTCGAACACCGAGGGTCCGGCGGGCCCGCGCCGCTTGGGCCGCCCCGTGATCGCGAGCGCCGCCGGGATCCACATCCGCCGGTGCTCGCCCTTGGCCATGAGCGCGACGCCCTCGGCGAGGCCGGGCAGCAAGTTGTCCATCGAGTAGGTGCGCGGCTCGCCGTCGGGGACGGAGCTGTCGATGACCTCGCCGTCGGCCGTCCAACCCGTGAAGTCGATCGTCACGCGATCGTGCGGGCCGGGATGCGTGGCCGCGCCCTTCTGCGGCTTCATGAGCAGCTTCCAGGCGAGCCCGCTCGGCGTCTTCGTGGCCTCGGCGGGGGCGTCGGCGCCCTCGACGGGCGCGCGCGGCGGCGCGAGGCGCGAACCGCCGAGCGGCTCGATCGTCTGCGCCGCGACGGTCGAATCAACCGTCGGGATCGTCAGCAGGCCGAGGGTCGACACCAAGAGAAGGCGCGGGGGCGAAGTCATGCCCGCGCATCATAGTCGTTCATCGCTCGCGAGGTCAGCCGTCGAGAACGGCGCGGACCTTGCGGCTCAGCAGGCCCGGCGTGATCGGCTTCTGCAGGTAGGCCGCGTCGGACTCGAGGATGCCGTGGTGGAGGACGGCGTCGTCGGTGTAGCCCGACATGAAGAGCACCTTGATGTCCTTGCGCATCGCCGACACGCGCTCGGCGATCTGCCGGCCGCTCATGCGCGGCAGCACGACGTCGGTCAACAAGAGGTGGATCTTCGCGCCGTGCTGCTCACAGATGAGCAGCGCCTCGCCGCCGTTGGGCGCGTCGAGCACGACGTAGCCGTTGCGGCGCAGGAGGTCGCGCGTGACGGCGCGGACCTGCTCGTCGTCGTCGACGAGCAAGATCGTCTCGTTGCCGCGCACCTCCGTGAGCACCGGCGCGGGCGTCATCGACGTCGCCTCTCCTTCCATGCGCGGCAAATATATCTTGAACGTCGTGCCCTGACCCGGCTCGCTGTAGACCCAGATGTGGCCGCCGCTCTGCTTGACGACGCCGAACACGGTCGCGAGCCCGAGGCCGGTGCCCTTGCCGTGCTCCTTCGTCGTGAAGAACGGCTCGAAGACGCGCGCGAGCGTCGTCTTGTCCATGCCCGCTCCCGAGTCGGTGACGGCGAGCATGACGTGCGGCCCGGGCGTGACGTCGAGGTGGTCGCGCGCGTAGTCCGCGTCGAGCGTGACGTTGCGCAGCTCGATCGTGAGCTTGCCGCCCTGGGGCATGGCGTCGCGCGCGTTCACGGCGAGGTTCATGACGACCTGCTCGATCTGCCCGCCGTCGGCCTTGACCGTCCAGAGGTCGTCGCTGGGCAGGATCGTGAGCGTGACGTCGGCGCCCAGCAGCCGGCGCAACATGTTCTCCATGTCGGCGACCACGCGCGAGAGATCGACCACGCGCGGCGCGAGCGTCTGCTGCCGGCTGAAGGCGAGCAGCTGGCGCGTGAGCGCGGCGGCGCGCTCGCCCGCCTTCCAGATCTCGCCGAGATACTCGGCGAGCGCGCTCGTCGGATCGAGGGGGTCCTTGGCGAGCTCGGCGTAGCTGAGGATCACCGACAGCACGTTGTTGAAGTCGTGCGCGACGCCGCCCGCGAGCCGCCCGATCGCCTCCAGCTTCTGCGCCTGGCGCAGCTGCGCCTCGGTGTGCGCGAGCGTCTGGTGCCCTTGCACGTTCTCCATCGCGATCGACGTCGAGTCGGCGAGCGCTTGCAGCAGCCGCACCTCGGCGTTGCCGGGGGTCCGGTGTGACGCCCAGTAGGTGCCGATCGCGCCGATGGGCGCCGACGGGCGGATCGGCACCATGACGAGGCTCTTCACGAACGTCGGCCGGTACGCGGCGGCGGGGACGCGCGAGTCGGCGTAGATGTCCTCGATGACGGCGGCGCGCCCGTTCTCCATGGCCCAGCCGCTCACGCACGTCGACGCCTTGAAGCGCTGGCCCTTCCACAGCGGCGCGATCGCGTCCTCGTCGGCGTAGAAGCAGAGATCGCCTTCGCGCAGCACGAACGACGCGCCGTCGGCGCCCATCAGATGGCGCGCCGCCGAGCGCACGATGCGTTGGACGTCGGCGAGAGAGCGCGCGCGGGACAGCTCCTGAACGACGGCGACCAGCTTCTCCATTCCACGGACATAGACTTCGTCGCTCGTCTGCAAATCTTCCCCTTCAAATGATTCGACGAACGACATTGAAATCTGTAGCGACGCTGCGTAACTGAGGCCGTCACCGTAGACCATCGGTAACACCGCTGATCGCGTGTCGGGTCTTCCCTCGAACCAGGGCGCGCTTAATTTGCTCCGCATGAGAGTCACACACGCAATCCTGGGTGTTGCGCTGACCTTGTCCTCGCCGGCCGTCGCGTCGGCCGCCGTCGTGTATGTCTATCCGCACGAGCCTCCGCCCGAGGTGATCGTCGAGCACCCCGAGCCGCGCGGTGGCTACGTCTGGGTGGGTGGTCACTACGAGTGGCGCGAGCGGCACTACGTTTGGCGCGGCGGTCACTACGCGCGCGAGCGCCGCGGCTGGACCTGGCACGAAGGCCGCTGGGAGCACCACGGCGACACCTACCGCTGGCACCGCGGCGGCTGGCACCGCTAATTCCAGCGACGCATCGGGCCGCCTCGCCGCGCCTTGAACCGCGGCGCCGACGAGCATACGTTCCGCCTTCGTGTTGGGGAATCACTCTCGAAGGCCGCGCGCGGCGGTGCTCGCCCTCGCGGGCGCGCTCGTCGCGCACGGAGGGACGACGCGCGCCACGCCAGCGAGCCCGACGCCACCGCCCGCGCCAGCCAGCGTCGCCATCGTCGACGGCGGCCGCATCACCGGTCAGACGTCGATCGACGACGCGCAAAAGAACGGGCTCACCGTCGTCGATCTCTCGGACGACTGGCTGCCGTACGTCTTCTCCGAAGAGCCGGGCAAGCCGCAGCCGCTGCGCCCATTCTTGATCGATCTCGCCAACGAGCGCTTCCGTGGCGGCGCCGCCTACTCGCGCCCGCGCGAGGACAAGCACTTCGAGGCGTTCGGGATCTCGCCGACGTTGAACCTGTTGCGGCGCCGCATCGCCGATCGCAAGCGCCACGCGTGCCACGAGCACGTCAAGGACGGCATCCTCGAGGAGCTGTCGCCCAAGAACGTCATCCCGGCCGAGGAGGCCGAGAAGGTGCCGAACCCCGATCCGGCGACCGCAAAGGATCAGCCCATGATCTACACGGGCCGCACGATCTCGCCGCGGCCGCTCACGGCCAAGGAGACGCGCGCCGTGATCGCGATGCAGGCGCATCTGCGCTGCGAGGACTTGCTGCCGCACAAGGCGAACGCGGGCCGCATGGATCGCCGCACCGTCGAGGGGCTACAGGTCTACCAGCGGCTGCAGATGATCGCCGACAACGGCCACCTCGATCCCGACACGCGCACGGCGCTGCTGGGCGACAGCCGCGAGCAAGACTTCCGCGCGCTGCTGCGCGCGCTGCGCGAGCGCGTCGTCGACGCGACGGGCTTGCTCGAGGACGGCTCCGCGCTGGGCGTGCAGGGGCAAGTGCAGGGCCGGGTCATCGACACGAACGAGTTCTTGCCGTTGGCGCCGCCGGCCGACAAGCTGCCGCCGCCGCCGGCCGCGGCGTCACCGACCGGCGCCCCGGCGCCCGAGGCGTCGGCCAAGATCGTGCCGGCGCCCGATCTCATCGCCGCGGCCACGCAGGCCGCGAGCGCGGCCCTCGGCTGGACCTCGCCCGACGCCGTCCTCGCGAGCGCGATCGTCGCGGTGCCGCCGGCCCCGCGGCGCGGCGCGCGCAAGGCGCCGCGCAAGGGCCTGCTGCCGCTGCCCAGAGCCATGGCGCTCAAGCTGCCCCCGCTGCCACCTTATTACGGCCCCAAGATGGAGCTGCGCGCCGAGATCGATCGCGGCGAGGTCGACCTCGTGCGTCCGAAGCTCGACAAGGACGGGCACAAGAAGTGGAAGCCGCCCGTCGCCGATCGACCGACGCTGACGCTGTACGCGAAGGCGGGCGATCACGAGGTGGCGCTGTGCCGGTGGCCGACGACGATCGGCGGCTGGAAGACGTTCGAGAAGTCGGACGGCACGATGGCGCTCAAGTACAAGGAGTCGGTCACGGGCGACGCGCTGTGGCCCGAGGTGCTCGCGACGCCGACGTGGCACCCGGCTTCGGGCATGCCCACGCGCCACCTGCTCATCAAGCGCGGCGACACCTTCGTGCCGAAGACCGACCTCATCGGCCCCGGCTACCACGCGGCCTACGGCCTCGTCGCGATCGTGCACCACCAGATCATGGGACGCACCGCGAGCGGCGAGCCCGACCTCATGGACCTGCGCATCCGCACGCACGGCACGCCCGTCTACCGCTCGGTCAAGCGCGGCGAGAGCAATGGCTGTCACCGCCTGCACAACTACGAGGCGCTGCGCCTCGCGGCGTTCCTCATCAAGCACCACGAGAACGTGCGCGAGGGCCTCGTGCCCGAGGACTACGTGCGCAACGTCGAGTACAAGGGCCAGAAGATCGCGCTCGAGAGCGAGACCAAGGGCTACCGCTTCAAGCTGACGCCGCCCGTGCCCGTGACCGTCCTCGACGGCGACATCAAGGGCGACGCCAAAAACGTCAAGCGCCTCGTCCCGATCACCGAAGCGCCGTAGCGGTCTGCGGACGAGCTCAAGCCTCGCGCGTCGTGAGCAGCTGGCCCGCGGCGACGATGAAGCTGACGGCGGCGACGACGAACGCGAACAAGACGATGACGCCGAGGCGGTCGGCGGCGGCGAGGATCAGCCACGCGAGGACGAAGACGTCGCGACGGCCGAGGTTGTAGAGGAACGCGCCGATGCCGGGTTTGCCCTTGCCGGCCATCGCCTTCATGTCGGCGCCGCGCGCGAACCACCAACGGACTTTGAGGACCGAGCCGCCTTCGCCCTGCCGAATGAGCTCGCGGTAACAAACGAGGTTGTAGAAGAGCAGCATCCCAAACGCGATCCACGCGAGGATCGGCGCCATCGGCAGGGACGTGCGCGCGGGGTTCTGCACGGCGCGCGCGAGCGCGGCGACGAGGGCGAGGTTGAGGCCGTCGTCGACGAACGTGTCGAGCCACTCGCCGATGGCGCTGCGCTGGAAGCGGACGCGCGCGAGCTCGCCGTCGCAGCCGTCGAGGATCGATTGCACGTGGGCCAAGAAGAACCCGAGCACGACGGCGGCGTACGACCCCATCGAGATGAAGGCCGCGCCCACGAGGCCGACCAACCCGGCGCCGAGCGTGATCTGGTTGGGCGAGAACGGCAGCCGGCAAAACACGTGGCGCGTGAGGCGGAACGAGATCGGCTTGTTGAGGTAGCGCGCGACGAGCCCGAGGTCGCCGCGCAGCAGCTCGGCGAAGATCGCGTCCTCGGCGCGCGCGCGCGTCGCCTCGTCGGTCACGAGGATGGGCGCCGCGCCCGTGCCGGGTCGGCCCGCGGGATCGACGAGGTTGGCGGGCACGGCGGCGTCGAGCGCGGGTCCCGCGAAGTTGGCGTCGGCGACGACGGCGTTGGGCGGCAAAGCCACCGGCAGCGGCACCTTGCCGTCCGAGAGGACCGACACGCGCGCGCCCGGAAGCGCCGCCCGCTGGCGGATCGCGCGCTCGACGACGCTGAGCCCACCCACGACCAATGCCGCGCCAGGCAGCGTGTCGACGGTGGCTCGAATGAGGACGGGCTCGGGCGCGGCGGACGGGGCTTCGTCGGGCACGCCGCGAGAATAGTCGAAGCGCGCCGCGGCCGTGTTTGCTGATTTTGCGCGTCTCCTGATACGGTCCGCGGCGTGCGACTCAGCATCGGCCCGTTCGGGGTCAAGGATCTCTTCACCCTCGTGAACCTCATGGGCGGCGTCGCGGCCGTCTACTACCTGTTCGACGGCCGGCTGCAAGCGGCCGGGACGTCGTTGTTGTTGGGCTACCTGCTCGGCGACGCGCTCGACGGTTACGTGGCGCGCCTCACCAACACCTCGAACCGCTTCGGCAGCGAGTTCGACACGGCGACCGATCACCTCGTGCAGGCCATCGTGCCGGCCATCGTCGTGTTCGTCGCTTACGCGCACGGCGGCCAGAAGACGGTCGGCTTCGTGCTGATGTCGGTCATCATGGCGTGCGCGACGATTCGCCAGGCGATCTTCTCGGTCGCGCGCATGGGCGATCCGCTCATGTACTGCGGGCTGCCGCGCACCGTGAGCGGCTACGCCTCGATGGCCTTCGTTCTGTCTCACACCTTCCAGTCGATCGGCGGGCCGCTCTACGGCGTCGGCGCCGTCCTGATCGTCGCGCTCGCCGTCATGGGCCTCTTGCCGATCCCGTACATGACCCACCGAGGCGCGCGGCGCATGCAGACGTACGTCAAGGTGCTCGTGTTGCTCTTCCTCGTCACGCCCATCCTGGCGATCTTCGTCGCGCGCGACTACACGTTCGACGTGCTCTTCATCTGGATGTTCGGCTATGCCGCCGGCGCCTGGATCCCGCTGCACAAAGACGAGCGCGCGTCGTTCTTCGCGCGCTACCGCGAGTGGGCCGGCGAGGTCACGCGCGCCTGACGCCCGCGAGCACGACGGGCTCGACGTAGATCGGATCTTCGACGCCGGGGCGCCACGCGAGCGTCGGCGCGCCGGCCAGGTCTTCGGGCGTGAAGCACGTGCCGAGGCGCTCGAAGGCGTAATGCTGGCCGAGCTCGGCGTGAACGAGCTCGGCGAAGCTCTGGCGCGAGCGGAAGGCCTTGTCGTTCGACATGAGGACGATCTGCCGCGGCGTCATCGCGCGCAGGCTCGCGAACAGCTCGGGCCACAGCAGGCGCAGCACGCGCTCGTTGCCGCGGCCCACGCCGAAGGCCGGCGGGTCGACGATCACGAGGTCGTAGCGCGCGCGGTCGGGGTCGCGCGCGAAGCGACGCAAGAGGCGCGCGAGGTGATCCTGCGCGGTGTCGGGGAACACGCGCATGCTGACGCCGTTGAGCGCGGCGTTGCGCAGCGACCAGGCGAGGTAGTCGCGGTTGGGATCGACGTTGGCGACGTCGGCGGCCCCGCCCGCGGCCGCGGCGATCCCGAAGGCGCCCGTGTACGAGAACAAGTTCAGCACGCGTTGCCCGCGCGCCGCCGCGCGCACGTAGAGGCGCGCCTTGGCGGCGTCGAGGTAGAGACCGAAGTCGTGCGCGGGATCGACGCCGATCTCGAACTTCAGGCCGCGCTCCGTCGCGATCAGCGGCGTCGCCGCAGGCGGCGCGAAGGCCTCCGTCTCGAACTTGTTGGTGCCGTCCGTCGACGATCGCGCCTTCGCGACGACGTGGTGGTCGGGGAAGGTCTCTTTGACCGCGTCGACCAGCGCCCGCGCCGTCAGCCCGCCGTCGGCCGCCGCCGCGTAGTCAATCGCGACGACGAGGGGCCCGAAGCGATCGACGATGAGCCCCGGCAACCCGTCGGCGAGCCCCGCCGACAGGCGCACGCCGTTGGTATCGGCCGACCCGAGCCGCGCCCGCGCCGACAGCAGCCGCCGCAGCGTTGGGGCGCGCCCGCGTTCACTCACCTCGCGAGCTTAATACCCGAACGGCCCGAAGGCGCCAGGCTCGTAGCAGATGCCGAGCGTGCCCTTCATGTTGCCCCAGTTCGACAAGTCCTGCGCCGCGCCGTCGGGGAGGATCGTCGCGCGCAGGTTGTTGGCCGTCGGCGTGAAGGTGCCGCCGACCATGCCCGACAGCGCGCAGGCGGCGCTCGTGCTCGCGGAGAAGCCGCCGAGGAGGCTCTGCATGGGGTTCGCGAAACCGGAGAGGGCCTGCGTCTCGGCGAGTGACTGCGTGTAGCTCGTGAAGCCACCGGGCGAGATGTACGCCTCGAGGCCGAAGTCGGCGCACGCCGTGCTCACGCGCGCGGGACCCGAGGCGCCGCTCTGGTGCACCTTCCAAGTGTTCGTCGCGTTCGCTTGGTCGCCCGAGTACGTGACGCTCTTGCCGGGCCAGTCGAGGACGATGCTGCGGCCGCCCGTGACCGGCCACGGGCCGGAGACGCCGGAGATCTGGCACATCGTCCACTGGTTCGGGCCGAGCACGCGCGTCGTGTTCGAGTTCGTCCAACCCGTGACCCAAACCCAACCTTCACCGTCGAGGCCTTCGTTGTCGCCCGAGACCATCTTGTTGGCGTCGTAGCCGGGCGGCGGGCCGAACTGCGCGCCCTCGGGCGGACCGTCGTCGATCCAGATCTGCGTCGTACCCGACTGCGTGACGCTGACCTTGTCGAAGTAGGCCTGCCCCTTGTCGACCACGAACGAGATGCCTTTGACGTAGGACCCGGTGAGGTGGAGCGTGCCGGCGGTCGCGCTCATGACGGCCCACTTGCCGGGCGCCGCGAGCGTGCCGCCGCTGTGCACGGTGCCGAGCTTGCCGACCTCGTTGCCGACGTACATGCGGTACCAGAAGTTGCCGTTGGCGGCCTCCAGCTGCACGGCGACCTCGGTCGGCGCATCGGACGGGTCGAGGTAGTACGACACCGAGATGACGTCGTTCGCCCCGAGCGTGCCGCTGGCCGGCATGTGCGTCGTCGCGTCGTGGAAGAAGTGTTGGTGCAAGCCGGGCGCGCTCACCATCTTCGTCATGGCTTGGCCGCTCGCGGGCGAGGGCGCCGGCGCCGGCAGGTTGGCGTTGGGGTAGTCGGGCAGCGTGCCGGAGACGTAGACGTTGCCCGCGCCCACCTGGCCCGGGGCGTTGAGGTTGTCCCACGCGACGCAGGTCGCGCCGATGCGCGACGCGAGCGACGCCGAGAGGCCGCCCGTGCCGAACGTGCGGCCGCCCACGCCCCACGCGCCGCCGTTGAAGTAGAGGACGCCGTTGATGACGACCGGGGTCGCGTGCGAGGCGCCGCCCGTCGAGGCCGTCGACCACAGCGCCGCGCCCGTCTTGGCGTCGAGGGCCCACAGCTTCGTCTTGTCGCCCCAGTAAAGGATGCCGTTGGCGACGAAGGCGCCGCCGGTGCTGCCGCCGCCGTCGGTCTTCTGCCACTTGCCGACGAGCGAGGGCACGCCGTTCGTGACGACGAACTGAATGGCGTTGAGGCCCTGGTTGCCGGCGCTCACGTAGATCCACTTCGTGCCGTCGGCGGGATCGACCCACGTCGTGAGCGGGCCGACGACCGCGCACGTGCCCTCGTTGCACTGTCCCGCCGCCTGCTGCGTCGCCGCGATCGGCAGCGCCATCGAGAAGACCGCGCCCTCGGGCGTGACGTGCCCGGGTCCGCCCTGCCCGCTCATGTTGTCGAGGTTGATGAGGCGGAGCATGCCGTCCTTGCCGCTCTGGAAGGCGAGGTGCGGGTACTTGCTGCTGTTGGTGAGGATCAGCGTGTTCGTGCTGCCGAGATCGTTGTCGTCCCAGTTCACCGCCACGGCCGGCGTGTAGCTGTCGACGGGGCCGCTTCCCGTGCCGCTGCCGTCGGCGTTGAGCTTGAGCAGCGAGTCGGAGTACTGCCCGTGCGCCGGGTCGTGGTACGTGCCGGTGGCGGGCAGCCCGGGCGTCGTGAGCGTGCCGTTGCCCGACGCGAAGTAGACCTTGTTCGTCGCCGGATCGAACGGCACGCCACCGAGCGCCCACACGCCGCCGCCCGTGACCGAGCTCGTGCCGCCGTTGGCGGTGCAGGCGCCGACGCCGAGGTGCCCCGTCTGCGAGGCGCACATGGCGTTGAACGTCTTCTGCGTGCCCGTCGAGAGGTTGATCGCCGTGACGTTGCCCTGGTAGTCGCCTGAGTCGTTGCCGGCCGTGCCGGCGTAGAGGTACGGCGTGCTGCCGGAGATGCCGACCGTGAGCGACGTGCGGATGGGCTCGAGGCTCGGCTTGGCGCTCGCCTTCTGCGGCCAGTGCGAGTCGGTGATGGTGCACCCGGAGGCACAGACCTCGGCGCCGTCGGAGATGCGGTACTTGTGAACGCCGCCGTCTTTGCCGATGCCGTAGACGTAGATGAGCGACGCGTCGATCGCGGGCGAGCCCTGGCCGACGCGGCCGATCGCGGTTCCCGAGCCGGGGTTCGTCCAGTACGTCTTGCCCGTGTAGGCGTCGAACGCCGTCGTCGTCCCGCCCTGCGTGGTGAACGCGAGGTCCGTGACGACGTTCGTCGGGTTGTTGATTTGCGGCGCGATGCTCGTGACGACGACGGGCGGCAGGTTGGAGTTCGGGCCCGCGTAGCCGTCGAGCGGCGACAAGAACCCGACCGTCTGCTTCGTGATGAGCTTCTCGCCCGTGTTGTTCCCGGCGTGCGTCGAGTCGCCGCCCATCTGCAGCCAGTTCACCTTCGTGGGACGACCCACGCCCGTGAGCACCCAGTTGTTGTGCGCGTCGAGCGTCATGTACGTCGCCGCGGGGCCGTCGCCGGGGTTGAGGCCCGCGGTCGTGTTGCCCACGAAGCAGTAGCCGTCGGTGAGCGGGAACATCGTGATCTGCGAGCCGCCGCTCGACGTGTAATTCGTCGTCGCGCGAACCGCCGAGCTGCGCGTTTCGACGGAGCCGCCGTCGCCGGGCGGCGCCGCGCACGTCGACAGCGTGAGGAGGAGAGACGGAAGAGCGAGGGCGCGCGCGCCCGAAGAGTGTGATTGGCGTTTCATGGCGCGGTCGGTTGTAGACGATCGCGCCGGCGATCAGAAGGAACGTCCCGCGACGTGCGACATCTTGTCGCGTGGCCGGCGAGAAACGCGGCCGCGTCAGTCGGTGGCGCCGCCGTCGGTCGTCGACGTCGGCGCCTTCGTCGTCGGGCCGTTCGTGAACAGCTGCTTGACCTCGTCGGCGGCGAGCTCGCGCTGGTAGACGCGCACGTCGCGGATGCGGCCGTCGAACACGCGCGTCGCGCCGTAGGCCGTGTCGTCGTTGTGGCGGCCGAGGAAGAGCGGCGGGTTGGCGTTGGCGGCCGGCACGTAGGCCGTGCCCGAGTCGAAGACCACGCCGTTGACGTAGACGCGCGCCACGGGATCGCCGCCACCCTGAGGCGGCGCGCCGACCGTGTAGACGACGAAGTACTCGGTGCCGCCCGTGAAGCCTTGGCTGCAGCTGCTGGCGCTCGTGCACGACGGCGCGCCCGCGTCGGCCGACGCGGCGTTTTGCGCGAGGCGTGCGACGCAGAGGCCGGCGCTCGCGCAGTCGTCGAGGCCTTCGGCCGCGAGCGCCGACCCGGCGGGCGCGTCGCTCCACACGTTGAGGCCGAGGCCGTAACCGCCGACGCCGGGCACGTCGTCGCTGATGGCGTTGGGCGGGAACGGCTGCAGCGAGTAGCGAACCTGGTTGCCGTCGGAGCGCGTGACGGGCTTGAGCCACGCCGAGATCGTGATGGGCGGCTGGCGGTACGACGCGCCGACGGTCGTCGAGCCGCCGCCGCTCACGCCGTCGAAATTCGCGCCGCCGTTCCACGTCACGCCCGTCAGATTCGTGATGTCGTAGTGGTGCGACGACGAATCCTTCGCCGTCGTCCCCGACGTCTCGTCGAGCACGTACCAGATGTAGTCGGGCGCGGGCGTCGGCACGACGTCGGCGCCCGCGTCGTGCGGGCCGGCGTCGACGGCGTCCATCGCGGCGTCGGAGGCGTCGGTCGTCGCCGGCGCGTCGAGCGCGACGTCGGGTGCGGCGTCGACGCCCGCGTCGGGCGCGACCTCGGTGGGCGGCGCGTCCACGGCGTCGCTCGTCGACTCGTCAGGCGCCATGTCGACGGGCGTGTCCGTCCCTGTCGGGCCGTCGGTCGGAGCGTCTTTTCCGCCGTCGTTGGTGGTCTTGCCGCTCGAGCCGCACGCGGCGAGCGAGAGAGCCAGAAGTCCGACGAGCCCCAGCGAGGAAGCGCGCATCATGGGTGGCGCCACGGTATCAAATCCGCGGCGCGCCGTCGACGTGGCCGCGCTCACCCCGCGGCGGGTGCGAGCGCGGCGAGGAGGGCGTCGATCCGGAACGGCTTGCACACGAAGTCGTCCATGCCCGCGTCGAGGCACCGCTGGCGATCGGACTCGTAGGCGTTCGCCGTCATCGCGATGATGCGGACGTGACCGCCGGCCGTGAGCTCGCGCTCGCGGATGTGGCGCGTCGCCTCGATGCCGTCCATGTCGGGCATCTGGACGTCCATGAGGATCGCGTCGTACGCGCGTCGCGTGATCGCGTCGAGGACGGCGTGGCCCGTGGGCGCGACCTCGACGGCGTGGCCGTGCTTCTCGAGCAGCGCGACGGCGACGCGTTGGTTCACGCGGTTGTCCTCGGCGAGCAAGACCTTCAGCGCCCGGCCTGGTCGACGAGCGGCGCCGTCCTTCCCGCTCGCCGACCCACGTGGGAGGCATCCTTCCGTGACGGGCAGCGAGAACGAGAACGTCGAGCCCACGCCGGGCTGACTCTCGACCGAGAGCCCGCCGCCCATGAGCGACACGAGGCGCGACGAGATCGCGAGGCCGAGCCCCGTGCCGCCGTAGCGGCGGCTGATCGAGCCGTCGCCCTGCGTGAACGGTTGGAAGAGGATCGAGCGCGTCGCTTCGGGGATGCCGATGCCCGTGTCTTCGACGGCGAACCCGAGGCGACGCTCCCCGCTCGGCGTCGTCGTGCACGTGACGCGGACGGCGACGCCGCCGCGCTCGGTGAACTTCGCGGCGTTGCCGAGCAGGTTCGTGAGCACCTGCCGCAAGCGCAGCTGGTCGCCGCAGATCTGGTCGGGCACGCCGGCGGCGACGTCGACGGTCAGGGCGAGGCCGCGCTCGCGGCAGCGCAGCTCGAACTGACGCGCCGTCGCGGCGACGAGCTCTCGCGGCGAGAAGCTGTCGCCCGCGATGTCGAGCTTGCCGGCCTCTATCTTCGAGAAGTCGAGGAGATCGTTGAGGAGCGCGAGCAGGCTCTCGGCCGACGAGTGCGCGAGCATGGCGTACTCGCGGTGTCTCGCATCGAGGGGCAGATCGAGGAGCAGGGCGAGCATGCCGAGGATGCCGTTCATGGGCGTGCGGAGCTCGTGGCTCACGCTCGCGAGGAAGTCGCTCTTCGCGCGGCTGCCGGACTCGGCCGCCTCCTTGGCGAGGCGAAGCTCGGCCTCGGCCGCCTTGGCCGCCGTGACGTCGGTGTGCGTGCCCGACATGCGCACGGCGCGCCCCTGGGTGTCGCGCACGGCCGCGCCGCGCGCCTCGACCCAGAGGTAGTGGCCGTCTCGGTGCCGGAAGCGGAACACGGGCTCGTAGGTCGGCGACGTGCCTTTGAGGTAGCTCTCGAGCGTCGCCTCCGTCGTCGCGAGATCGTCGGGGTGGACGTTGTCTCGCCAGGACGAGAAGTCGTCGGGCAGCTCGTCGGGGCCGTAGCCGATCATCGCCTTCCAGCGCGCCGAGAAGTACACCTTGCCCCGCTCGACGTCCCAGTCCCACAGGCCGACGTTGGCGCCCGCGACGGCGAGCGCGAGGCGCTCTTCGCTCACGAGCAGACGCCGCCGCAGGTCCTCGCGCTCGAGCGTCAGGTTCCGCAGCCGCTCGGCGAGCGCCGCGAGATCGGCGTCCGACGCCGTTCGCTCGCGCTCCCCGGCGTCGCCCAGCAGCTGCGCCAAAGTGCGGTGCAGGCTGTCGAGCGCGACGGCCTTCGTCGCCGCGTCGCCGCGCAGGCGCTCGTTGACCTCCGACAGCTCCATCGAGCTCGTCTCGATCGAACGGTGCAACAGCACGGACTCGCGCTCGCGCTGATCGTAGGTGTCGCCGACGCGCGCGAGCAGCCGCTCGAACGAGTCGACGAAGCCTTCGAGGCGCGCGCGATCGGCGTCGGCGAGCCCCGAGACCTCGCGCGCGAAGGTGCGCCACTCCTCGAGGTCCGTCGCGCCCGTCGCGCGGCGGAGCTGGCGCATGACGACGGGATGCAGGCCCGCGCGCACCGGGTCACGACTCCGTCAGGTACGTGATCGTCATGGTTTGGTTGTGGAGGCGCGCGGCGGTCTCGCCGTGGATGGGCGCGATCTCCCCGTTCGAGTAGAAGCCGGCCAGCGTGCAGCGCTCGCCCAGGAGGGCGCCCACGGCCTCGACCTCGGCGTCGACGCCGTCGCCCATGAGCAGCTTGCGGCCCACGCAGCTCACGAGCAGCGCGAGCGAGTCGCCGCCGCGCGGCTGCGGCGCGATCGCGTCGCGCGCCGCGGTCTCGGCGCCGTCGACGAGGAGCTCGGACGTCGCGTGCATGAGGCGCAGCAGGCCGCCCTGCGGCACGTCGCCCGCGAGCGTGATCGTGCCCGCGCGCTCGTCGACGGCGAGCGGCGTGCGGATGATGCCGCTCTCGTGGCGCTCGTCGTCGAGGAGCGCGAAGGGGAACAGCAAGCCCGACGACGGCAGATCGTCGGCGTAGGGGCCGAGGTAGCGCTTGTAGACGTCGAGCGCCGGCTGTCCGTCGAGCTCGTGGAGGATGTTGCCCGAGGCGCGCGTCGCGCACCGGGTGGGGCCGAAGCTCTTCCACCCGCCCGAGGAGCCGGACGACAGGCGCACGGCGTCGCCGTAGAAGCCGATCGCCACGACGGCGCGAGGGAGGAGGGTGTCGTCGTGCAGCACGAACGTCTCGCGGAAGGCGCCGTAGTCGCCCGCGAGCCCGCCCGTGACCGTCACGTTCGGCGCGACGTCGAGGATGCCCGCGATGACGTCGCTGCCGTTGACGTCGACGCCCGGGCCCAGCACGACCATCGCCGTCAGGCCGGGCCGCGCGAGCTCGCGCGCGACGCCGCGCCCCGCCTCGCGCGAGCCGTCGGTCCCCGTGTAGGTGACGTGCGCCGTCGCGAACGAGGCGTGCTCGAACGCGATGGCCGTGAGCACGAGGGAGTTCTCGCCGACCGTCGAGCCCGCGATCTCGCCCGCCGTCGTGCAGCCGACGCGGTGCGCGCGCGGGAAGGCGCGCGTCAGCGCCTCGGGGAGCGCGCGCGTCCCGAAGAACGCCGGTGAGCCGAACGCGAGCACGAGCTGGGGATCGAGCGCCGCGAGCGCGTCCAGCGGGGCGGCCTCGAGCTCTTTGAGCACGACCTGAGAGATTTTCATGACGACTCCTGCGAAGGCGACGGGAGACCTTCGGCACGGATCCCAAGCAGCAACCGTGCCCGGCTCCGTCGCGCCTCGCGCCTCGTCCCTCGGCCTCGACGCCGCCCAGGCGCAGACCCTCCCGTCTCGTCCGTCTCGATTCGAGACGCGCCCGCCTCTTTTCTGCTAGGGCTGTCATGAGCGTCCGCGGCGCGGTAACGTCAGGACGTTCACCCACCTCAAAACCGAGGAACCGAGATGTCAGAGCTGGAGTCTCTCAAGCAATTCACGACCGTCGTCGCCGACACGGGCGACATCGGCGCCATCGCGCAATACAAGCCGCAGGACGCGACGACGAACCCGTCGCTGCTCTTCAAGGCCGCGCAGCAGCCCGAGTACCGCGCGCTCGTCGAGGAGGCGCTGGCCTACGCGAAGCCGAAGGCGAACGGCGCCGCGCGGACGGCGCTGTTCATGGACAAGATGGCCGTGAACTTCGGGTGCGAGATCCTCAAGATCATCCCCGGCCGCGTCTCGACCGAGGTCGACGCGAGCTACTCCTTCGACACGAAGGGCAGCATCGACAAGGCGCGCCAGCTCATCGGCCTCTACGCCGACGCCGGCGTCGCGCGCGAGCGCATCCTCATCAAGCTCGGCAGCACGTGGGAGGGCATCAAGGCCGCCGAGCAGCTCGAGAAGGAAGGCATCCACTGCAACCTGACGCTGCTCTTCAGCTTCGCGCAGGCCGTCGCGTGCGCCGAGGCGAAGGTGACGCTCATCTCGCCGTTCGTGGGCCGCATCTATGACTGGTTCAAGAAGTCGACGGGCCAGGAGCCGACGCGCGAGGCCGATCCGGGCGTCGCCAGCGTGCGGCGCATCTACGAGTACTACAAGAAGTACGACTACAAGACGCAGGTCATGGGCGCGAGCTTCCGCAAGGTCGATCAGATCATCGACCTCGCCGGCTGCGATCTGCTGACGATCAGCCCCGAGCTGCTGTCGCAGCTGCAGAAGCGCGAGGGCACGCTCGAGCGCAAGCTGAGCGTCGAGAGCGCCAAGGCGAAGGACATCCCGCGCGTGACGCTCGACGAGAAGACCTACCGCTTCGAGCACAACCAAGATCAGATGGCCGTCGAGAAGCTGAGCGAAGGCATCCGCGCCTTCTACGCCGACGGCCGCAAGCTCGAGAAGTTCGCCGAGACGCTGGTCACGAAGTCGCTTTAGACCAAACCGAAACAGGAGCCGTGGTAGGGGTGGTCCTTTCCTGAGGGGGGACCATGACTCTTTTGCGGTGGGTCTGGACGGCGTCGCTCGGCTGCGCGCTCGCGTTGGGCGTCGCGGCTTGTGGCAGCAGCTCGTCGAATGGCACGGGCGGAGCCGGCGGGACCGGCGGCGCGTCCGGCGGGACCGGCGGAGCCACAGGCACGGGCGGCACGACGGGTACGGGCGGCGCGACCGGCGCTGGTGGCGCCGTCAGCTGCGGCGATCTGCCGACGTGCGTGGCAACGCTCGTTCAGGCGTGCCCGCTCGTGAGCTCGTGCTCGGTCGCCGCCTCGGCCTCGGGCGACACCAGCACGCACAAGGTCTGTCTCAGCAACGGCGTCAAGATCGTCCGCTCGGTCACGAACAACCTCGACACGGGCGCCAGCATGACCGCCATCAGCGTCACCAAGAACGGCACCGTCTGCTACACGCTCGACGGCACCTCGAATTCCAACGATCCGATCACGACGCCGCAGGTGCTCGCCTTCAAGGACGCGTCGGGGACGACGGTCGCGACGTTCTCGACCGACTTCAGCGCGACGCCCAGCACCGTCAGGGTGACGTGCATGGGCGGGCAACCGGTGACGATCCCCAGCACGGGCAATTGCGGGTTGCCGAGCAACCCCGAGCCCGACGACTGCATCGGCGGCTCGTGCACGGCGCCCTGAGGTCTTCGAAGCGCGGCTGACGTCGGAATTTGCTACGAGCCCGGCCTCTTCAGCCCGTACGGGTTTCTAACGAGGTTCGTAGGCGACGGACAAAATCTCGAGCGTCTCTTCGCCGCCGGGCGTTCGCACGCTGACGACGTCGTGCACGCGATGACCGAGCAGCGCGCGCGCGAGGGGCGCGACGAACGCGATGAGGCCCGTCGTCGGCGCCGCCTCGTCGACGCCGACGATTTGCAGCTCGCGCTCGGCGTTGTCGTCGGCACGCACCTTCACACGAGCGCCGAAGCGGATCTCCCGCGCGTCGGCGGGCGGCGCGGCGAGCACGGCGGTCGCGACTCGCGCTTCGAGCTCGGCGCGGCGTGCGACGGCCGCGGCGTGCTCCGGTCCCGCCGGCGACGGAGCGAGCGCCTCGAGCTCGTCGCGAAGCGCGCGGAGCCCACGAGGCGTCACGTAGTTCGGCGTGCCCGCGGGAAGCGGCGCGCGCCGTCGCTGGATCTCAGCCGCCCCCGCGCCCTCGTCCTCCTTCGTGAAGGCCTTGCTCACGATCGAGAGGATGACACGCCGGCCTGCGGCCGCCGCCGTCACGGGAGCCGCGTCGAACCGCGCCGGATCAAGCGTAGCAGGAGCAGCAGCACGATCGCGCCGATGAAGGCGACGAAGATCGTGGCGGCGAGCCCATGGAAGGGCACGCCGATGTGGAGCGCGCGGAAGATGAAGCCGCCCAGAAAGGCGCCCACGACGCCGACGACGATGTCGCCGATGACGCCCAGGCCACCGCCCACGACGGCCGACGCGAGCCAGCCCGCGATGAGGCCGACGGCGATCCAGATGAGCAGCGTCTCGACGCTCACGACGCCAGCTCCATCGTGGCGGCCGCAGGCGCGACGTCGGCGGTCGCGGCGATCTCACCCCACTGCCGGAGCTTGGGGAAGAGCTGCGTCTCTTCGTACTCGAGGCGCTCTTCGAAGAGATCTTGCAGCTTCTCGATCTTCGCGTCGAACGTCTCGCCGCGCGGGTCGACGTCGGCCAGCGCCACGGCGACGCGTTCGACGCGCAGGCGGCTCTCCCAATCGTCCCAGAGCCCGGCCTCGCGCGGCGCGCGCGCGGCGGCGCGATGGATGAGCCGCTCCTCGAGCGCGACGTGCGCGATCAACTCTCGGCCGAGCTCGCCGAGGATCTCGCAGCGTATGGGCAGATCGCGCGCTAGCGTGATCTCGTGAAAGAGGTCTTCGATGCGGCCGTGCTGGTGTTCGAGGCGTTCGATCGCGTCCATGCCCCGCGGAAAAGCGAAGACCGTGCCAGCGACAAAGCCGCGGGAAATCAGGGTCTCTGAGCTCGCGCCGTCACGTCTAGGTGACGCGGTCCGATGAAGGTTCTGCGCGGTAACTGGGCCGGGGTGGGGCCTCAGTGCTCTTTCTTGATGACGAAGAACGAGCCGCGGATCGTGCCCGCCAGCTTCGACTTCTGCCGCGCGAACTTGAACTTGCCGAGCTCGGCCGGCGGGTCCATGCCGTCGCAGAGCTTGAAGCCGACGGCGCGCTTCTTCGGATCGTCGATCGTGTACAGGACGTTGATCGAGAGGCCGCTCTCGTAGAACACGTAGGCCCACTTGATGTTCTCGACCTGAAAGCGCGTCGCCTCGAGCGGCTTCGATTCGATGACGATGCCGCGCTCTTCCTCGAGGATGTCGGCGACCCATTTGACGATGGCCTTCGCTTTTGTGGCGGGCTCGACCGTGAACTCGTGGTCGTACTTGTTCTTGAAGTAACGCGCCTCGTTCGCTCGCAGGCCCGCCAGCGCGGCGGCGTGAGGAGACGACTCCAACCCAGCGGTCGACACCGTCTCGAAATCCACGACGTGGGGCATGGGGCGAAGAGTAGCCCAAAAAGAAAAGGCCGCGCGACCAGGAGCCGCGCGGCCTTTCGTCTCAGCAGACGGACGTCAGTGCGCCGACCAGGAGCAGAGCTTGCCGTCGCCGCCGACGACGATGTGACCCTTGACGGCGATCGGCGTCGTCCACTGGCGGATGCCGCCGCAGACCGAGGTCGTGTCCTTGTAGAGGATCGCGCCGGTCTCGCCGTCGATGCCGTAGAGCAAGTTCGCCGACGTTCCGGCCGTGGCCTGCGAAGCGCTGCCCGCGACCCACACGATCGGCTGGCTGTGGCCGTCCGTCGTCGTCACGAGCGGCGAGGCGCTGCGGTTCTTGATCGTGCCGTTGTCGCCAGCCGCGGGGCCGCCGATGTTGGTGCACCACTTCAGAGCGATCGTGGCGGGGCTGCCCGCGGTGACCGTGAGGCCCTCGAGGACGGCCAGCGCGGGGTCCACGGCCGGGGTCGCGGGGCAGCCCGGGTACTGACCGCGGTCGACCGTGAGGGCGACGTGGATGCCGGTGCTGGTCGTGTACGAGACGGGCGAGGTGCGCGCCGAGTGGACGCTCGACGAGAGGATGAGGTCGGTGACCTCACCGCCGCCGGTCGTCGCGCCGAGCTTCGCGGCGTTGACCATGTACAGGTGGCCGTCCTTCGACTCGGTGATGCCGTAGTTGGCCGGCGTGGCGCCCGGGACGTTGAGGAGCAGGACGCTCGACGAGCCGAAGTCCTGGTCGCCGCTGTCCATCGTCATGTAGCGCGTCGGGTAGTAGTAGTCGCTGCGGGTCAGCGCCGTCGGCGTGCCCGTGAGGCGAATGATGGCCTCCTGGTCTCCCCAGCCGCCCGGGAAGGCCGCGCCAAAGAGGTTGCCCGTCGTGATGAGGATGCCGTTGCCGTCGCTGGCGAAGCCGCCCGGCGACCAGATCGCGGCGCCACCCGAGCGCGACGACCACGCGCCGATCGTCGTCGGGTTCTTCGTGTCGACCGCCACGACCCAGGCGAAGTACGTCGAGAAGTCGCCGTAGGGGCCGCCGAAGCCGATGTACACGATGCCGTTGACCAGCGACAGAGCGGCGCGCTGACCCTCGTTGCCAGGGACGAACGCGCGGTTCAGGCCGTCGTTCGTGGCCTTGAGCGTGCCGTCGATCTTGACCGGCCAGCCGCCCGTGCGCTCCATGCCGTCCTTGGACGAGATCGCGTGGAGCTCGTAGTGATCGAACTGGCCACCCGCCGTGGCGGCGCCCTGCGCGACCACGTAGATGGTCGAGGAGCCGTCAGCGGCCGGCGTCGAGTCGATGACGGGCGTGCTCATGATGCCGCCCTGGCCCGTGCCGGAGTTCGGTCCCTTCGTCACGGCGCCGAAGGCGCGCGTCCACGCGGGCATGCCCGAATCGTAGAACGCCTTGACGTCGTTGTTGCCCGTCGCGGCGATGAAGATGCCCATGCCGTTCGGGCCCTTCTCGAGGTAGAGCGGCGAGGCGTACATGCGGCCCGTGAAGGTCGCGTTCGTGTTGAACGTCGTGTCGGGCGCGACCTTCGTCATCGCGGCCGTCGTCGTCAGCGAGGCCTGAATGTAATTGCCGTCGCGCGACGGGCGCTTGCCGCGCTCGTAGACCGACTCGTCCACGACGGTCGAGCCGCCCGAGCCGCCCGCGCCGCCCGATGCCGTCGTGCCGCCGGTGCCGGTCGAGCCGCCCGAGCCGCCCGAGCCCGTCGTACCGCCCGTCGGCACCGTCGTGCCGCCCGTGCCCGGGATTCCGCCCGTGCCGCCCGAGCCGGTCGTGCCGCCGCCGCTCTGGCCGGCGTTGCCCGTCGTTCCACCAGAGGCGCCGCCGGATCCAACCGTGCCGCCGGTGCCGCCGGTGTTGCCCGACGAATTCCCTCCGCCGCACGAGGAGAACGCGAACAGCGCGAGGGCCCCCGCGAGCCCGACGGACACTTTGATCGACTTCTTGGTCATTTTCGCCTCGTAGCTAGAGAGAGATGAAGAGCCGGTTTTGCTGCATAGATGCGTGCGCGCGAGCTTTCGCTCACAGAATCCACCCGTCGAACTACATGGGGCAGGTCGTGATCGAGTTGATCCAATCGCTGATGAGCTTCGTTCCCTGCTGATCGACGACGACGCTGGCGATCGCGGGCATGCGCCCCGTGCCGCCGGACGTGGCCGTCGCCGCCGGAGCGACCATGCGTAGGTAGATGACCGAGTGCGACGGATCCTTCGGCGTGAGCAGCGTGGCGCCCGTGACGCCCTGGTCACCTTTGCCGGGCGGGGCGTTGCACGTCGTCGTGCTCGCGAACGGCACGTCGTAGCGAACGTCGAATCCCGGCCACAGGCCGTCGGGGCGGTGACAGAACGAGCAGTTCGCGTGCAGGTACGACCGCGCCCTCTGCTCGAGCGTCGCGCCGGCCGGCACCGAGCCCGCCTGCCCATCGTAAGGCACCACGAGCGCCGCCTTGTACGGCTTGCTGGGAGGCGTCTCGAACGCGTTCAAGGCGGCGAGCTTGTCGATCTGGTTCATCGTGTCGCCCGCGACGGTGCGGTTCATCTGGATCGTCTCGGGCCCGAGCGTGTAACCGCTCGTGGGTGTCGTCGCCGGCGTGATCGCCACGTGGCACGTGATGCAGTCGGCGCGGCTCGGGTAGTTCCAGGTGATCGGCTGCGTGGCGGCGGCCATCGGCGGCTTGACCTGGAACGTCGCGCTCACGCCCACGTCGCTTCCCACGGCCAGCGTGCCGACGATCTTCGCGTCCGTCTGCGCGTCGTCCCACTGGTAGCTGTAGCCGACCCACTCGGTGCTCACCCCCGCGACCTGCGCCGGCTTGTCGAGGCGGACCAAGAGCCGCGTCTCGACCACCTTGTAGCCCGAGGGCCGGGTGCTGTCGGGGAACGCGAAGTTCTTCACCATCACGGTGCCGACCGGGAAGACCCACTTGCCGTCGTCCGCCGTCGGCGCGCAGCACTTGAACGTGTTCGGATCGAGGACCTTGCACTCGTCAGGGTTCTTGGCGCAGTCCTTGACGTGAATCTTGCCCCCGGTCGGCAGCCGCATGCCTCGCGTCTTGTAGGCGCCGTCGGACCACAGCGGGCTGTTCACCTCGTAAGGGATGACGTTGCTCGCCATCTTGAGGGGGACCTTGGTGTCGCTGAACGGGGTGGCGGAGATGCAGCCGGTGAGGCTCAGCTTGGGCGCGGGGCACCGAATGTCCGCGGGCGGTGAGCAGTCGCCAGGGGTCGTCACGGTGGGGCACTGGAAGGTGCCGCCGCCGGCTCCGCCCGTGCCGCCGCCGCCGCTTCCGCCCGTCGCGCTGCCGCCGGTCCCCCCGATCGCGCTGCCACCCGTTCCGCCGCTGCCGCCGCCGCTCGTGCCGCCCGACGGCGTCGTCGTGCCGCCGGTACCGCCCGTCGGTGTCGACGTGCCACCAGTGCCGCCGTTGCTCCCCGTCGTTCCGCCCGTCGGGGGGCCGCCGCTTTCCGAGGCGGCGCAACCCATCAAAAAAATCAGAGCAATCGGTGCGATCTGTCCCAATAAGCTGGCGCGGCGGGCGTGCTTGCACGTCATACGGGTGCTCCTGCCAATCATGTCGCTTGCTGAGCGCAGCGAATACGCGGGTTTCGAGGCTACGGGGCTACGACCGTCGTCGCTACGACGATCGTCGGGAAACCCGAACCTACACGTTTTTAGGGCGAAGACAAGGAGGCGGCGATGCGGCCGATGCGTCGGCGATCAGGGCAGCGAAAGCACCGCGCCGCCGACGCGGTCTTGCCAGAACGCGCGCTCGTCGGCGCGGTGCGTGACCATGAGGACCGTGCTCTTTCGCTGCGTGCACAACGAAGCGACGAGGTCGAGGACGCGCAGGCGGTTGTCGGCGTCGAGGCCCGCCGTCGGCTCGTCCATCACGACGAGCGGGGGCACCTTGATCGCGGCGCGGGCGATGAGGACGAGGCGCTGCTGGCCGAACGAAAGATCGCGGAACGCGTCTTCGGGCGCGCGTCCGAGCTCGAGCCACTCGAGCCAGGCGCGGGCGCGCGCGCGATGGCTCGCCTCGGGCTTTTGGTACACGCCGATGCTGTCGTAAAGACCGCTCAGCACGACCTCCTCGAGGCTGCCGCCGACGCGATGGTCGCGGTGCAGGCGCGTCGAGACGAGCCCGATGTTCTTCTTGATGTCCCAAACGGTCTCGCCGCTGCCGCGGCGCCGGCCGAACAGGTGCAAGTCGTTGCTGTAGGCCTGCGGGTGATCACCCGTGATCATCTCGAGCAGCGTCGACTTGCCCGAGCCATTCCGGCCTTCGATCAGCGTGTGGCCGCCCGCGCGGATCTCGAGGTCGAGGTCCTGGAAGACCATCTGTTCGCCGTAGCGCACGGTGCCGGCCCTGAGCTGCACGAGGGGCACGTTCGGATCGAGCGGCGCGTACCAGCTGCCGAGCTCGATGGGCGGCGGCGTTCGGGGGCGCGCGCCGCGCCGCCCGAGCCGCACGACCTCGCGCAACGCTTCGCGCGCGAACGGCGGCTCGTCGAACGTCCCGACGACGACGACGGGCAGACGCTGGGCGACCGCGACGACGGCGGGCGCGAGCTCGGCGCAAGCGGCGCGGTCGAGGCCCTCGAACGGATCGTCGAGGATGAGGAGCGACGGCGCGGCGAGCACGGCGCGAAGCAGGAGCACCTTGCGCGCCTCGCCCGTCGACAGCTGCCGGTAGCGGCGGTCCCACAATGGCTCCAGCCGGAACGCCGCGAACAGCGGGTGGCGGCGACCGTCCTCGCCCAGCAGCTCGCGCACCGAGCGGCTCGTGTCGACGCCTTGCTGGAAGTTCGCCTCGTCGGCCGCGAGCTCGGCCTCGTAGAACGCCTGCTGCGACTCGGCCGAGAGCAGCCGCGCGCCGCTCACGCGCGCCTCGAGGGCGCGCGCGGCGGTCGACTTGCCCGATCCGTTCGGGCCGATGAGCAAGGTGAGCCCCGGCCCGTCGGGCGGCGCCAGATCCGCGACTTCGCGCTCAGCCACCGACGGCGATCTGCTTCATCGCCGTCATGTAGCCGCGCAGCGTGGCGCCGACCTTCTCGACGGGGTGTCCCTCGATGGCCTGATTGACGGCCAGCAGGCGGCGGTTGTCGACCTGCTGCGCACCCGGCGCGAACGGCTTGCCGATGACGTCCGTCGGCTGCTTCGCCATGAACTCCTTGAGCAGCGGCACCGCGGCGTGGCTGAACAGGTAGCAGCCGTACTCGGCCGTGTCGCTGATGACCTTGTTCATCTCGTAGAGCTTCTTGCGCGAGATGAGGTTCGCGATGAGCGGCGTCTCGTGCAGCGACTCGTAGTAGGCCGACTCGGGCTTCATGCCCACCTCGACCATGCACTCGAAGGCCAGCTCGACGCCCGCCTTGACCATGGCGACCATGAGCACGGCGTTGTCGTAGTACTCCTGCTCGCCGATCTTCTGCGCGCCCGCCGGCGTCTGCTCGAAGGCCGTGTCGTTCGTCGCCGCGCGCCACCCGAGGAGGTTCTTGTCGCCCTCGTCCCAGTCCTTCATCATCGTCGTGCTGAAGACGCCCGTGATGATGTCGTCCTGGTGCTTCTTGAACAGCGGGCGCATGAGGCCGCGCAGCTCCTCGGCGAGCTCGAAGGCCTTGAGCTTCGCCGGGTTGCTGAGGCGATCCATCATGAGCGTGATGCCGCCCTGCTTGAGCGACTCGGTGATCGTCTCCCAGCCGTACTGCACGAGCTTGCTCGCGTAGCCGCGGTCGATGCCCTGCGCGACCATGCGGTCGAAGCACAGCAGCGAGCCCGTCTGCAGCATGCCGCAGAGGATCGTCTGCTCGCCCATGAGATCGCTCTTCACCTCGGCGACGAAGCTGGACTCCAGCACGCCGGCGCGGTCGCCGCCCGTCGCCGCGGCGTAGGCCTTGGCGATCTCGAGGCCGTCGCCGTTCGGATCGTTCTCGCGGTGCACGGCGATGAGCGTCGGCACGCCGAAGCCGCGCTTGTACTCCTCGCGCACCTCGGTGCCGGGGCACTTGGGCGCCACCATGACGACCGTGAGGTCCTTGCGGATCTGCTGGCCCTCCTCGACGATGTTGAAGCCGTGGCTGTAGGCGAGCGTCGCGCCCTTCTTCATGAGGGGCATGACCTTCGTGACGACATCGGCGTGCTGCTTGTCGGGCGCGAGGTTGCACACGAGGTCGGCCGTCGGGATGAGCTCCTCGTAGGTGCCGACCTTGAAGCCGTTGTTCGTGGCGTTCGTGTAGCTGACGCGCTTCTGCGCGATGGCGTCGGCGCGCAGCGCGTAGGTGACGTCGAGTCCCGAGTCGCGCATGTTGAGGCCCTGGTTGAGGCCCTGCGCGCCGCAGCCGACGATGACGACCTTCTTGCCGCGCAGCTTCTCGACGCCGTTCGCGAACTCGCCGCGGTCCATGAAGCGACAGCGCCCGAGCTGGTCGAGCTTCTGGGCCATCGTCAGGGTGTTGAAGTAGTTCTGTCTCGACGTCGTCGGCATGGGTGACTCCTCGGTGCTGTGAGCTGAAGCCGTGAGACTAGCTCGACCGAGACGTTGCACGTTTGCCTCTTTTCGGCAGTCTGTGTTGCAGAAACCGCAACAGGGCGGGATCTCGCTACGGAACGGCGAACCCCGTGAGCGGGTTCCCATAGAACGCGCCCGTCTTGTAGGCCTGCTTGTCCCACGGCGCGAGGTCGACGAGCTGCTTCATCGGGATGACGACCCGCTTCGTGCCGAGCTTGTTCGTCGTCGCGACGCCGTTGTCATAGCTGCCGTCGGCGGCCACCTTGAACGTCGCCGTGCGCACGAGCTTGCCGTTTTGAAGAACCTTGAGCTCGTAGTCGCCGGGCGCGAGCGTCTTGATCGAGTCGTCGCCGGCGAAGAATTCGCACTTCACGGGCCACCACTCGAACGCCGCCGGATCGAAGTTCGGTGAACCGCAGTTCTCGGGCGCGGCGATTTGTTTGCCTCCGAAAAAGAGATAGGGACGCATCTGGCCCGGCCGCCCGCGCACGACTTGCTCGAGCTCGAGCGTGCGGCCCGTCGACAAAAAACCGATCGGCACGCGCCAATCCTCGTCGACGTAGTAGATGGCGGTGCCGGGCTTCCCTTTTTGGCGGGGCGGGGTCTTGCCGATCTTCACCTTGCCGCGCATGAGGTCGACGTCCTTGCCGAGCAGCTCGTTGCTGAGGTGGACGGCGAAGTCGACGAGGCCGGCGTAGCGGGCGCCGCTCTTGCCGAAGGTGCACGTGTAGGGCGTCTGTCCGTCGAGCGACGAGCCGATCGCGCAATCGGTCTTGAGCCAGCTCTTCTTGCCCGGGTACGAGAACTCGGCCCACACGCGGCTGCCGTCGGGGATCGCGCCGTTGACCTTGAACTCGAGGCTCGGCGTCCAGTCGGTCGGCTGCTCGGTCAGGTGGTACTCCTCGTTGTTCACCTTGATGAGGACCGTGTCCTTCGCCATCGTGGGCCCGTCGGCGTCCGCGGCGCGCGCGACGGACGCCGGCGCCAGAGCGAGGAAGGCGGCGAGAAGGAGCGGATTGTTCATCGCAGACCAGCATCACCCGCCGCCGGCCCCGGCGCCTACTGAAATGTGATCTGCGTCTCAGGAAGGCGTCCCTTCGTCTATTTGGCCTTTTGATGGACGACCAGCTGAACGGCGACGGGGACCGCGAAGCGAACCAGCAAACCGATCGCCGCGATCGCGAGTGCGACGCGCATGACGCGGGCCACCCAGATCTGGCGCATCGAACGCGGCTCGACTTGGCGTCGTAGCCACTGGACGAGAGCTTCGACGGCGGCGCGTCCGCGCGACTTTTCGACGGCGTCCTCATCGGCAAACAGCAGGTGGTCGGGCGTCTCGAGCAGTGTCTTGGCCTTCGCGTACCGCCTCGGAAGCGGCGGTAGCTCGCGCGCGAGCACCAGCTCTTCGATCTTCGCGAGCGCATCCGCGACGTCGAGGGCAGGGCCGGGCGGCGAGAGCTTCTTCGAGACCAGGAGCGCGCTCGCGAGCAACCCGACGACCTTCCGGTGCAGCGTGACGGCGGCGGGCGCGTACCACGCGTCGGTGGACTCGTCGGCGAGCGCGATGCGGCTGGTGGCCGCGTCGTACAGTTGCCGAACCGAGGTGAGCTGCTCCGGTGTGTAGCCGCGCGCGATCGTCGCGGCCCGGCCCAACAGCAATCGATCGTGCGAGAGCCGTCCGACTCTGCGAAGGACCGTCGGCACCCATCGTCGACCGCCTTCTTCAATCATCCTTGCGCTCGTAGAGGTTCGTTCCGCCGGAGCCGTTGGCGATGAACGTCGAAGGTCCCGCGATCGCCAGCCGGTAGCGCTCGCGCAAGAGCTGTGTGAGCCGCGGCGTCGCCGCGCTCGCGACGTCGGCGGCGTTCAAAGCCGCCGACATGACGAACTTGGGCGGGTGCGCGACGAGATCGTCGAGGTACTGGTGGTACGTGCGCGAGAAGACCTCGCCGTAGTACTTCCTGCCGTTGATCGCGTCGACTGCGTCGCCGGAGTCGATGACCTCGGCGCGGTACCACCGCTTATAGAGGTGGGAGTTCTCGCCGAGGACCGGCTGGCTCCCGACGCGCTCGTCCACTTGTTTCAAGAACGTCCTCGATTCGGCGGCGAGCGCGCGCAGCTGCTCGCCGCGCGTGAACAACGGCTTCCACGGGTAGACCCAGACGAACAGACCGGCGACGACGACCTGCGCGACCGGGCGCCATTGGCCTCGCCGGCGAAGCGCATGAACGATGAGAAACCACGTGATGGGCACGAAGGGGCAGAAGTAGTGCACGCCGCCACCGTTCGCGTAGAAGGCGTAGGCGTACACGGCCCAGCCCGTCGGCAACATCAGCAGCCAAACGACGAGCTGCGCGCGCTCTCTGCGCAGTCGATAGAACGCCGTCACGACGAGGCCGCCAAGGAGCAGAGCGAGCCCGACGCGCGGTTCGTACATCTCAATGGGAAAGAGCCGGAACTGCGCGCACGGAAACGTTCCCCAGCCGCTCTCGTGGGTGAAGAACCCGAAGAACCTCTGGTAGTAGAGCGAGAAATCCGCGTGAAGCTCGAGCACGAACACGGGGATCCAGACGAGCGCGAACCCGGCGGTGTAGAGCACCAACGCACTGATCGCCGTGCGCCAGAAGCGGTAGCTCGACTCCGTCACCTGCTTCGCGAAGGTCAGCAGCACCATCACGCCGATCGTGGGGAAGATGCGCCAGACGGTCAGGAACATCACCGCGCCGCAGGCGCCGAACGCGACCTGCAGCGCCACGTAGCGAAGGTTGGTCCAGTTCTGATGACGATTGACGAGAAGCGCGTGCGTCAGCGAGAGGCCGACGGCCAGCGCGCAGAAAAACGTGGCGTCACTCCGACCGACCACCGTCATGTTGGTGATGTCGGCCAACAGGAGGTAAAAGGCGCCCGCCGCGAGCAGCGCCTCGGTCCAGCTTCGCCGGCCGACGTGGTACGCCGCGCCCAAGAAGAAGAACGGCATGAGGAAGACGAAAATCCGAACGACCGTGTGCCCCGGCAGCCAAGGTGCGTGCTCGGCGATCCAGCCCTTGAGCAAAGGATCCATCGGCCCGTGGTTCATGTTCACGAAGGCGCTTCGGCTCGTGTCGTAGATGTCGACGCCGGCGCGCTTGGCGAGGACGAGCATCCACGCCGACCCCTCGCGGATCTCCGTCTCGAGCGGCAAGTCGAGCGCCGCCCACGCGTACCAAACGGCGACAGCGAAGACGCCGCACGCGACGACGAACGCCGCTGCGCGCGCGAGGCGCAAGAGTGAGCGAGCCACGAATGTCGCGTGAGCAAGGCGCGCGCCACGCGCAAACGCGGGTCGATCTTCATCGGCGCGCGACGCGATCGCGACACGCATGTCGCGATCACCATTCCGATCGCGTCAATGCGGCCTTCGACGCGACGTTGTTTACCGCGGTTCGATCGCGCGAGACTTATCGATGGTGATGCGTTCAGAGGAGGAACGACCAACGCACCTCGAGGAGACAAACCGATGCCCACGAAAGACACAGCGTCCCCGGTGGCCCCGGCGTTTGACGGAACGTCCGCGTTCCAGGGTGTGCCCGCCATCAGAGCGACGAGCTTAGCTGACGAACACGCGCTCGAAGCCGTCGGAGGACTCGAGGCCGCCATCTTCGCCGACTCGGGGACGAGAGGACTCCTTACCGCAACGATTGAAGCGAACAACAGCGCCGACGGCAACGCGATGCTAGGCACCTCGGATGGCCCGTGGGCGGCGGTGTCTGGCCGAAACCAGGGCGAGGGCCAAGGTGTTCTCGGCGTTTCCACGTCGGGGCTCGGAGTTTTGGGTATCTCCTATGGACAGGGCTCTGTCGGCGTCTGGGGCGACACAGACCACCTCTACAGGACGGGCGTTCTCGGACGTTCGACGAAGAGCGGCGTGGGTCCCTTCGGAGGTTACGGCGTCCACGGCCAAGGCTCGACCGGCGTTTATGGCGAATGCATCGGCGTAGACCCCGATTACGACGGACAGTTCGATCATCCCGCGACCGTTGCCCAAGGCTACGGCGTGCTCGGCAAGGCGATCGACGAGACAGTCGTCGCGGTCGCTGGGCAGCACACCGGCGGCCAGAAGAGCATCGCCGTTCTCGGCACGACGACCCTCGGGCACGGGGTGCACGGCGAATCGTCCGGCGGATCGTCGGGAGCTGGGGTCTTTGGTCGTGGCACCAACAGAGCGTACGCGGGCTTCTTCGACGGTCAGGTGAACGTGACGAGCTTCCTGACGAAGGGAGGCGGCGGCTTCCTCATCGATCACCCGCTCGATCCCACCAAAAAAGATCTCTATCACTCGTTCGTCGAGTCCCCCGACATGAAGAACCTCTATGACGGCATCGGCGTCGCGAACGCCAGGGGCGAGCTCTCGGTGAAGCTGCCGCGTTACTTCGAGGCGCTCAACGAGGCGTTTCGTTATCAGCTCACGCCCATCGGTGCGCCGGCGCCGAACCTTCACGTCAAGCGCGAGCTCGCGCGCGGCACCTTCACCATCGCCGGCGCAGGCCCTCGCCAGAAGGTCTGCTGGCAGGTCACCGGAAATCGGAAGGACGCCTGGGCCCGAGAGAATCCCATGACGGTCGAGCCTCCGAAGCCCCGCGAAATGAAGGGCCGCTATCGACACCCCACGGCCTTCGGAAAGCCGGAGCGAATGGGTGCTCATTGGAGAGACGAAGGCGCGGCCCCCGTCGCGCCCGCGCCGAAGAGCCCGTCGCGCGGCCACGAGGAGCTCGTCGCGGCGCTGGCGCCGAAGTCGTCCAAGTCCCGTCGGAAGAAATGACTAGAAGGTCAAGGTCACCGTGACGTCGGGCTGGGCCGTGTCGGCGTTTTGATCGGCGAGCGTCGCCGTGAAGGTTCCGTGGGCTCCGGCGTAGGTGCCGTTTCCGTTGCCGTCTTGCATTTCGGGACCGAGCGACGTGAACGTGAGCCGGGCGGAGCCGATCACGTCCCCCTGACCAGCCGCCGCGATCCAGATGGGCGCGTCGGCGGCGCCTTGTACGGTGAGCTGGGCGTTCGAGCCGAGCGCCGTCGTTTGATCGTACGTCGCCGCCTGTGGCTTCCCCGTGAAGGACACGTCGAAGCCTTCCCACAGATCGGACGAGCCGGGGATGAGGGCGCTCGGTCCCTCGATGGTCCAGGCGTTGACCGAAGCGTCGTAGGTCACCGCGACGGAGCAATTCGACACCGTTCCCGTGACGGCTCCGGTAAAGGTCGCGTGACAGGTGACCGGCGCGCCGTTTCCTGCGCAATACCCCGCGATGAGGTTCTCGCACGGCGCACACTGGGTCTCGTCGCCCATCGGGCACGAGCAGCTCGCGCCGTCGCCGGTCTTGAGCGTGAGGATCGTGCCGGAGTCGCACGACTGGTACGTGTGTGAGCCATTGGCGGACTGGCATGTCTGCGTGTTGCACGTCGTCGTCGCCGCGTTGTTGCACTCCGCGAGAAACGCCACGACGGCAGCACACACCACACGCGCGCTCACGATCGTCATGGGCTCCGATTTAGGCCCCATTCGGGCCGCAACGCAAAGTCGCGACGGGGACCCATTTGTTTATCCGGGGTGCAAACAGGTGTGGCGACATGCACATCTTCGCGGCGCTTCGCCTCTAGTCTCCGGGGATCCATGTTCAATAAAAGTCGTCTCGTTGGTTGTGCGCTCATCCTCGCGTCGGTGGGGTGCGGCTTCAGCAACAGCCCGTCCGGATCGCCCGGCACCGGCGGGTCGACGACGGGCAGCGGTGGTTCCGGGACGGGCGGGACCGTCAACACGGGGCCTGGAACGGGGGGCGACGCGGGCGGCGCGCCTGGGACGGGCGGAGCGCAGGGCACGGGTGGAACGGTCGGCGGCGGCGGAACGCAGGGGACGGGGGGAGCACCCGGCACCGGCGGAACGCAGGGCACCGGTGGAACGCAGGGCGCCGGTGGAACGACCGCGTCTGCGTCGGGCTGGAAGAACTACCAAGTGACCTCGAGCTTTCCGAGCGCGCCGATCGCCGTCGCTCTGAAGGCCGGCAAGCTCATGTACACGAAGGTCGTCATTCAGAATCAGTTCCTCGCCGAGAGCTGCTCGATCGGCGACTACAACGGCGACGGCGTCCCCGACGTCTCCGCGGGCCGGCAGTGGTACGCGGGCACCGGCAACGCGGCGGCGCCCTTCAACATGACGGGACACGTGTTCCGGGACGGCCATGGCGCCCTCCCGACGGCCGGCGCACCGGCGGAGATCAACACGGGCGTCTCGGACGACTGGGCCGACTATCCGTGGGACATGGACGGCGACGGCGACACGGACATCATCAACATCGCCCAGTGCGACGTGCAGGAGACCAAAGATCCGTCGCAGGGCGGAACGCCGAACAAACAGGGCACCGTCCAGGTTCACGCCACGGCTTACTGGTACGAGAACCCCGGCAAGGGGACCGTCGACACGACCACGGCGAACTGGACGTCGCACCTCATGCACGCCGACGTCCGCAACGAGCAGCACGAGATCGTCGACTTCAATCATGACGGCTACCCCGAGATCCTCGGCGCCTGCAAGGGCTGCGGCACGGGCGACTTCAAGGGCTACTACCAGGGCGATCCCGCGAACCCGAAGAACCCATGGACGTTCCACCCCGTGGGCCCGACGTTCGCCTTCCCGTTCGGCAACCTCGGCTGGATGCACGGCATGGGCGCGGGCGACGTCAACGGCGACGGCAAGCCCGACTGGTTCGATCGCCGCGGCGCCTGGCTTCAGCAGGCCGACGGCTCGTTCAACAACACCGCTTGCACGGGGAAGGACACGCCGGCCGGCTGCGGCTGGATCAAGGGCAGCACGCCGCTGCTGCCGGCCGTGAACGGCTCACCGAACGGCGGCTTCTACGACGGTCTGCCCGACGGCGCCGGCAACAAGGGCGGCTCGCACATGTACGCCGTCGACATGGACATGGACGGCTGCTCGGACATCGTGGCGGCCGACTGGGCGCACGGCATGGGCATCGCGTGGTACCAGCAGGGCAAGGACGCCGGCGGCTGCAATTACGCGTTCAAGAAGTACTACTTCATGGGCAACGCGCCCTTCAACGCGAAGTACAAGATGAACCAGCCGGCCGTCGCGGCCGAGGGTCAGGCGACGGACTGGGCGATCACCGCCGGCGGGCCCGCCATCGGCTTCACCGAGGTTCACTCGCTGCAGGTCGCCGACATGGACGGCGACGGTCGCCCCGACGTCATCGCCGGCAAGATGCGTTTCGCGCATCCCTACGATCAGGGCGATCCCGATCCGGACGGCGTGCCGTACATCTACGTGTTCAAGAACGTCGGCACGCCCGACACGCGCGCGGTCGCGGGCGGCTCACCGATCACGCTCAAGCCTGTGCTGGTCGACGGCGACCCGAACGCCACGGAGGGCACCACCGCCGCAGGCATGGGCGTCGGCCGCCAGTTCTCCGTCGGCCACGCCAACACCGACGGCATCATGGACATCTGCGTCTCGACGAAGCTCGGGTTGGCGGTTTTTCTGGGGCAGTGAAACGGCGTCGTCGAGATCGACTCGAAATCGCCCGACGCAAAGATCGCGCGCGCGACGCAGTTTGTGCGTTGCCGCGCACGACTTGACGACGGGAGCGCGTGTTTAAAGAGCGCGGAGCGACGAGTGGTTTTCGTCGCCAAAGGAGCTCTCCATGATCGTTCAGAGTATCGAACGTCGATCACGCTGGTTCGTAGCGGGGTTGTCGCTGCTGGGCCTGCTCGGCGCCTGCGTGAACAACTCCGGCAACACGACCAATCAATGTCGCGCGCTCACGGCGACGACGGCGCAGCGGCCATCCGGTTGGACGGGCACGGTCTTCACGATCGTCATGGAGAACCACAGCCAAAGCAGCATCATCGGCAACAAGGACGCGCCGTACATCAACCAGCTCGCGACCCAATACGCCGTCGCTGACGGCTATCACGACTCGTACGTCCACCCGAGCGAGCCGAACTACATCTGGATGGTCGCGGGCGAGAACTTCGGAATCCTCGACGACAACGACCCGGGCCCGACACAGACGATCGATTCGACGTCGCACCTCGTCGACCAGCTCGAGAAGGCCGGCCTGTCGTGGAGGGCCTACCAAGAGAGCATGGGCACGCCGTGCAATCTGAGGTCGAGCGGCCTCTACGCGACGAAGCACGATCCGTTCGTCTACTTCAGCGACGTCAACGGCTGGAACGGCACATCGTTTCAGCCGTCGGCGCGGTGCCAGGAGCACGTCGTCGACTACTCGCAGCTCGCGACGGACATCACCGCCGGCGCGCTGCCGAGCTACGTCTTCATCACGCCGAACCTCAACGACGACATGCACGACGGAACGGTCGCCCAGGGCGATGCCTGGCTCGCGCGCGAGGTCCCCAAGATCCTCGCGACCGACGCCTACAAGAACGGCGGCGTCCTCTTCCTGACCTGGGACGAGGGCTCGAACCAGTCGGACGATCCGCCGTTCATCGCGATCGCGCCCACGGCCAAGCCCGGCTTCGTGTCGCACGTCGACTACGACACGAGCTCGTTCCTCAAGACGGTGCAGACGATGCTCGGCGTCGAGGCCCTGCCGTGCTCGACCGCGCCCGACGCCGTCCCGACGATGAGCGACCTCTTCACGACGCCCCTCTAGCTCCGTCGGCCAATCAATCCGTCGCCGGAGCCGGAGGGGCATCCTTCGGCTCCGGCCGCTCGGTGATGGCGTCGCGCTCGCGGGTAGTGAATGTGGGGGCTTGTGGCGGGAACAGGGCGCCAGGGCCGTGGCCTGTGGAAACGCTGTGGGTACAGGAAGGCCATGGTCAAGAGTCTGAAGCAGATCGGGAACAGCTACGGCGTCATCATCGAGAAGCCGATCCTCGAGCTCCTCAACATCACGCCCGAGACACCGCTCGAGATCTCGACCGACGGCCAGAGCCTCAACATCCGACCGCTGCACAAGCGCACGCTGTCGGAGGCCAAGGCTCACATCAGGAAGAACCTCGGGAAGGCGATGGAGAAGCTCGCGAAGTGACGGATGCCGAGCCCACGTTCACGTGGGCTCCTGGAATCGGCGGTCGGCGCTGCGATGAACGTGGCTCTCTACGACGGCACTGCTGACGTCTACGACATAGCGGCGGCGTACGCGTACCACGTCGCGCAAAACCAGCTCTTCCTCGATGGCAACAAGCGCGCAGGTCTCGGAGCTGCGGCTGCGTTCCTCTTCGTGAACGGCATCGACCTCGGGGATCGTGAAGAGGGCGGCGAGAGCGTGCTCGCGAAGGCGATGCTCGACGTGGCTGAAAAGCGGTGGTCTGAGCCGCGCCGCGCGCTCGCTGAGGTTCTGCGTCGTCTTTCCGGAGCGCGATAAGCTCCGGGTAGCGCCCAGCATCTCCTTCGCCACCGGTCGTTGAGGGCTCGGGAACTTCAGCCGCGGTTTCGGGGCGGCTTGAGGGCTTCGGACCTCTCGCCGCCCTCGTAAGTACCTAGAATTGTGCGGTCGATAAGAATCGAACTTACACACCCTTGCGGGTACCAGAACCTGAATCTGGCGCGTCTACCAGTTCCGCCACGACCGCTCGTGAAGGGAGAGTTTTATGGCACCACGCGGGCGGGCGGTCAATGGGCCGCGCGTGACGCGGTGGTGATAAGCTCCGCGCGGGATGCGGGAGGCGGATCTTCAGACGAACCGTCTGCAGGCGCTGGCGGAGTCGGCGCAGATGTTCGCGGAGGCGAGCACGGACCTGGCTCGGCTTTTGGGCGTGGTCGCGCGGCGGTTCTCGGAGCTCGTCGGTGAGGCGGCGAACATTCGTCTCATCGAAGGGGACGCGCTCGTGCCGGTGGCGACCTACCACGTCGATCCCGAGACGAACCGCTACCTGCAGGACTTCCACGACCAGACGCCGCTGAAAGTGGGCGAGGGCATCTCGGGGCACGTGCTGGCGACGGGCGAGCCGTACTTCATGCCTGAGCTGGACCTCGCTGTGCTCAAGCAGCGGCTCGCGCCGAAGTTCCACGCCATCTTCGACAAGATCGGCATCTCGGGGATGATCGTCGTGCGGCTGCGCGCGCGCGGCATCAACCTCGGCTACCTGTCGCTGTTTCGTTTGGGCGCGGCGCGGCCGCCTTACACGCGCGACGATCTGCACCTCGTGCGAGATCTCGCCGACCGCGCGGCGCTCGCGATCGACAACAGCCGGCTGGTCGCGGGGCTCGAGCGGCGCGTGGCCGAGCGGACGCTCGCGCTCGAGACGTCGAACCGCGAGCTAGAGGCGTTCGCGTTCTCGGTGTCGCACGACCTGCGCTCGCCGCTGCGCGCGATCGACGGGTTCTCGCGCATCCTCGAGGATCGCCTGGGCGCGGGGCTCGACGAGGAAGGGCGCCGGCTGTTCTCGGTCATTCGGCGCAACGCCAAGCAAATGAGCCAGCTCATCGAAGACCTGCTGCGCCTCTCGCGCCTCGGGCACCGCGCGATCCAGCCGATCGCGCCGATCGACATGCGCGCGATCGTCGACGGCGTCCTCGCGGGGATCCGCGCGACCAGCCCGAACCTCGCGATCGACGCGCGCGTGGGCGAGCTGCCCACGGTCATGGGCAACGTCGATCTCTTGCGCCAGGTCTGGGCGAACCTGCTCGAGAACGCCGTGAAGTACTCGCGGCAGAAGTCGGTCGCGATCGTCGAGGTCGGCGGGCGGCGAGAGGGCGACGAGGTGTGCTACACGGTGACCGACCACGGCGCGGGCTTCGATCCCGCGCAGGTCGACAAGCTGTTCGGCGTGTTCCAGCGGCTGCACTCGGACAAAGAGTTCGAAGGCACGGGCGTGGGACTCGCGCTGGTGAAGCGCATCGTCACGCGGCACGGCGGGCGCGTGTGGGCCGACGGCCGGCCCGGCGACGGCGCGACGTTCGGCTTCGGGCTGCCGGCGCGCGGGCCCGACAGCGCGCCGCGCGCGAGCTGAGCGGCCGCTTGTTAGTTCGGCGCGACGCGTGTCTGCAGGTGCGTCGGCTCGACGACCTTCGTCAGCACGTCGGTGAGGCTGAGCGGCGTAGCCGCTTGCGCGTACGCAGCGGAAGGCGCGATGCAGAGGCCGTCGCTGACGCTGACGCCGAGGACGTAGGCGGTCATCTGCGCGGCGAGGCACTGGCTGGCCTCGGGCGCGGCGGCCAGCTTGCGCGCGAGATCCTCGGGGCCCGTGAACTTCAGGTTGTCGAGATCGGCGATGTAGCCGCTGGCGTCGATGGGCGAGCCCGCTTCCTTCGTGCGGTAGACGCCGATGCCGTCGAAGTTCTCGAGGCCGAAGCCGATGTCGTCCATGTGCGTGTGGCACACGCCGCAGCTGCCGACGGCGTGCTCGCTCTCGTAGCGCTGGCGCGTGGTGACGTTGCCGGCGGGCGCGGGGATCACGGGGATGTTCGCGGGCGGCGCCGGCACGTCCTTGCACAGGAGCTGGCGCAGAACGAAGAGGCCGCGCTGCGTGGGCGACGAGCTGTTGGGCGTCGCGGCGCGCGCGAGGAAGCCGCCCTGCGCGAGGAGGCCCAGACCCTGACCCGTGGGCCGCGCCTGCTGCGTGAACGTCATGTCGGTGAGGCCCGTCGTGCTCCACCCGTAGAACTTCGCGAGCGAGAGGTTCACGTACGTGCTGGGCGACGTCAGCAAGTCGCTCAGGCTGCCGCCGGACTTATACATGCCGTCGACGAAGGTCTGCGTCTCGGTGACCATCGCGGTCGCGATCGCGTTCGGCAGCGTGTAGGTCGCGGGATCCTTCGCGGCGTAGGGCGCGCCGTCGTACGACAGCCACTGCAGGAAGAACTGGCTCATGTGCGCTTGCCCCTGCGCGCTGCCGATCATCGTCTTGATGGCGCTGGCGACGCCGTCGGACGTGTCGAGCGCGCCCGTGCCGGCGCTGTCGAGCAGCGCCTTCGACGGCGCCGTGCCCGTGAGGCCGTACGACAGGATCGACGCGAGCTCGTAGCCCGTGAGCTTGAAGCTCGTGCCTTGCGCCTTGCCGAGCTCTTGGATGTAGAGCGCGTTCGGCGACTGCATGAGCGCGGCCAGCGTGCCGGCCAGCGCGTCGGTCGCGCTCATCTGCAGCGTCGTCGTGCCTTGCGTGAAGAGACCGACGTAGTCGGCGACCTCGCTGTCGGCGACGGGGCGGCGGAACAAGCGGTAGCCGTAGGTCTTCACCATGGCCGTCGCGCACGCGGCGTCGATCGCCGTCGCCGTGCACGGCGCGACGAGGATCGTCGACGCCTGCGGGCCCGTGAGCAGCGACTGAGCGCGGTCGAACGTCGAGTCGACGAGCGACGACATCCACGGCGAGTTCACCGACAGCGCCGTCGACAACGTCGAGTAGGCGTTGGCCTGGCGGATGTCGCCGACGAACTGGATGTTCTGCCAGGTCGTGCGGTCGGCGCCGAAGGCGTCGATGAGCGTGTTGTTGAACTCGGCCTCGGACAGGCGACGCAGCATCTGGTACGCGGGCTTGCCGCTCTGGCCGTTGGCGCACGCGGCCGCGGGCGGCGCGACCGAGCCGCCCGCGCCGACGAGAGATCCACCGCTGCCGCCGACGGCGCCGTTCGTGCCGGCCGTCGCGACGCTCGTCGAGCCGCCGACGCCGCTGCCGTTGCCGCCCGTCGCGGGCGAGCCGCCCGAGCCGCCGACCTTGCCCGTGCACGCGCTCGCGAGAGCGAGCGAGACGACGAGGCTGATCCGCCGCGCGCTCACGCGAGGATCTCCTTGATGATGCCCTGGCCCATGCGCGGCCCGTAGCCCGTCGTCGTGGGCGCGCCCATCGCGTTCGACAGCGTCGCGAACAGGTCGCCCATGTTGCGGTTCATCGTGGGGTTCTGGTTGGGCGCGACGCCGCCGATGTCGCCGTACTTCAGGAACTGACCCGTCTTCAGCGTGCCGCCCAGGCTGCCAAAGAGGATCGTCGGGATCGACTGCACCGTGTGCGCGTCGCCGCCGTCGACCTCGGACGTCCAGAGGATGCACGTGTTGTCGAGGATCGTCTTCCCGGGCGACAGCGGATCCGGCACGTCGAGCCCCTGCAGCAGCGTGAGGAAGCGCGTCGACATCCAGTTGTGGCACGTCGCGAAGTCCATCGCCGTCTGGCCCGTCGGCTGCGACGGCACCCAGTGCGACAGCTGCTGGTGGTGCGCGCCCGAGAAGCCGAGCCACGAGAACACGTGGTTGCCCCAGGCGTGCATCACCTGCAGGTTGGCCATGGTCCGCTGGCCGCACATGAACGCCTCGACCGTGTTCTCGATCTGCGCGTCGAGCAGCGCGGGCAGGTTCGGCTGAACGGCGTCGCCGTTCGTGACGAGGCCCTTCGTCTTGTCGAGCGCCGTCGTCGAAAGCATCGAGCAGCTCATGCTCGACGCCGAGCTCTGCGTGGGGTTCGCGTCGAGGCTCGCCTTCACCTGCTGCACGGCCTCGACGTGGCTGCGCACCTTCGCGCTCTCGTAGGGAAGCGACGCGACCTGCTTGCCGAGGGCGTCGAGCTCCTTCTGCGAAAGCGTCATCGCCAGCGACTTGAACTGCCGAATGGCGGCGATGTTCTTGCCCTGCGAGCCGAGCGCCGTCGGGTCGACGGTGCGCAGGACCTCGGCGCGCGCCTGCGCCGGATCGTAGATGCCGGGCTGGCGCACGCCCTTGATGAAGCTCATCTCGTTGCCGCCGGCGAGCGGCGCGACCGAGAGGTTGAGCAGGTTCGCCTTGAGGTTCGCGGCGAGCACCTGCTCGAACGAATCTTGCGCGCCCACCGTGAGGCAGTTGTCCATGCCGAAGCGGTGGTTCGAGCCAGGCCCGATCGTGAGCCCTTGGATCATCGTCATCTTCGACTGGTAGGGCGCGAGCGGGGCGATCGACTTCTTGAGCTCGAAGCTCGTGCCCACCGTGTCGGGCCAGAAGTACGAGGCGGCGGCGCCGCTCGACACGTAGAAGGTGATGAAACGCTTCACCGGAGGGCCGGCGACGGCGTGCGCGAGGCGTTCGATCGACGACGAGAGCGCGAGCGCGGTCGCGCCGCTGCCGATCGTGCCCAGAAACCTTCGGCGGTTCATGGTGCGAAAACGCTAGACCTCGCCCCAATAAGTCGCAAGGTCGGCCGGGGTCCACGCGACGCATCTCGCCTCTGCGCGATGCACGGCCTCCGAGACTCCCCGCGCGCGCAGCGTCTTTCTGCGCCGTTCGCACGATCTCTCTCTGTGCTTCTCCTGTCCGCGGGAGAGCCCGTCGAGCCGCAGGCTCGGCGGGTGAGGGTCCGCCTCTGTCCGCTAGATCTTCGCCGGATCGAGGCGCGGCTCGGCCGGCGGCGCGGGCTTCGCCGGCGGCGCGGGCTTGGCGGGGCGATCGTCGAACGCGGGCGGCGCAGCCGGCGCCGAACGCGCAGGCGGCGGCGCCGCCACCGGCGCGTCGTCATCTGTCGGTCGGGTGGCGCGCGCCGGCTTCTCGGTCTTCTCCGGCTTCGCTTCGACCTTCTTGCCGCCTTTCTTCGCGGGCGCGCTCGGCGGCGGCGTGAACGAGGGCACGTCGAACTGGTGACCAGGCAGCGGCGCCGCGGGCGGCGCGGTCGGCAGGATGCGCGTCGGATCGACGGGCGGCGGAAGCGCGAGCGGCGGCGCGGGCGGCGCCGGCTTCGCGGGCGGCAGCGCGGGTCGCACGGGCTCGGGTGGG
>DASZRT010000140.1:0-2901 GCA_035549075.1 Polyangia bacterium
CGGCGAGCGCGAGGCGATCGTCGATGTCGCCCGGCCCGCCGCCGATCGCGACGCGCAGCTCGGCGGCCGCGCCGTCGTAGTCGCCCCCGCGCCGCAAGATCTCTGCGCGCGCGCGGTGGGCCATGGGCAGCTTGGGGTCGAGCGCGATCGCGGCGCGCGCCTCACCCTCGGCGGCGGCGACGCGCCCGACGGCGGCAAGCGCGAGCGCGTGCGCCGCGCGCGCTTCGGCGCGGCGAGGCTCGAGCGCGCAGACCTTGGCCAGATCCCAACGCGCATCGAGCGGCCGCCCGAGCCGCAGCAGCGCCTCGCCCGCGGCGAGCCGCGCCTCGGCGTAGCCGGGATCGACGGCGAGGGCCGCGCGGAACTCGACGAGCGCGCGCGGAACGTCCTCGCGCCGCAGGTGCAGGCCGCCGAGGTTGTAGTGCGCCTCGGCGAGGTTCTCGTCGAGCGCGATCGCCTCGCGGAAGTGCGTCTCGGCCAACGCCCAGTCGCCATAACGAAGCGCGACGAGCCCGAGGCCGTTCTCGGCCTCGGCGAAGCGCGGCTCGTACTCGAGCGCGAGCGAGAACTCGCCCGCGGCGCGGTCGAGCTCGCCGTGCCCGAGCGCCGCGGCGCCGTCCGATTGCAACGCGACCGCCTTGGGATTGAGCGCACGCGGCCGGTGCGCACACCCCGTGACGACGAAACCGACGACGAGCGCGAAGACGATCTTCATGACGAACCTCCAGGCACGATCGGACCGTGAACCGGGCGAAAGACGACGGGCCCCGGGCAGCCGCGCTCGCACGCGACGCCCACGGCGCCGTCGGGGGCGAGCGTCACCGTGACGGCGCCGTCGCGATCCGTGCGCAGCACCGTGGCGCCGCGCGCGGCGTAACGCGCGACGACCTCGGCCGCCGGAAAGTGGAAGTGGTTACGCCAGCCGAGCGAGATCACGGCCAGCGACGGCGCGACGGCATCGACGAGCTCGGGGCTCGACGACGTGCGGCTCCCGTGGTGCGGCACCTTGAGGACGTCCGACGCGACGGCCTGGCCGACGTCGCGCCGCCCGACCAGCTCGCCCTCGCCGTCGGCCTCGAGGTCGCCCGCGAACAAGACGGCGCGTCCGCCGAAGGCGAGGCGCAACGCCAGTGAAGCGTCGTTGACCGAGAGCCCCGGCGGCGGCGCGACGTCGCCATCCACGAACGGCCCGAGCGGCTCGAGCCACGCGCGCCCGAAAAGGCGCGCCGTTGGCACGGGCGCCGGAACGCCGCGCGCGGCCGCGAGCGCGCGCAGGTGCGCGTACTCGGGGTTGTGCCCGTCGTCGCCGCTCGTCCACAACGCGCCCACGGGGAACCGCTCGACGATGCGGCGCAGGCCGTTGAGGTGATCGGGGTGCGGATGCGACAGCGCGACGAGATCGAGGCGGATGATCCCGCGCGCGCGCAGGAACGGCTCGACGATGCGCTCGCCGGGATCGAACCCGTCGTCGAACGCGCCGCCGCCGTCGATGAGCGCGACCGCGCCGCCCGGCGCCTCGACGACGGCGGCGTCGCCCTGGCCTACGTCGAGGAAGGTGACGCGCGCGGCGTCGGCGTGACGCCGCCGCCAGTCACGCACGGCGAGGCTGCCGACCCCGACGACCAGCGCGACCGTCGCGCCCACGAGCGCGAAACGCCGCGGGCGAGCCGGCGCACGCGCCGCCCACAACAAGGTGGCCGCGCCCGCCATGAGCGCGGCCGTTTCGAGCGCGTTGGGCATGCGGCAGGTCCACAGCGGCGCGTGCGCGCGAAACACCGCCGCGATGGCCAGCGCCACGCGCGCCGCGAACCCAGCCGCGAGCAGCGGCGGGCGCCCGAGCGTCGGCGCCACGGCCGCGAGCGCGCTGCCGAAGAGCCCGAGCGGCACGACGCCCAGCTCGACGAGCGGTACGAGCGCGAGGTTGCCGAGCGGCGCGAGCGGCGCGATTTCGCCGAAGTCGTGGGCGACGAGCGGCGCCGTGAACGCCGTCGCCGCGAGCGTCGCCGCCGCGAACCGCCACAGCCACCGCCCCGCGCGCGCCGTGAGCCCCAAAGCCGCGCGCACGCCGCGCTGAGGCCCGAGGCGCGCCGCGAGGATCGCGATGCCCGCGACCGACGCGACCGACAGCTGCAAGGACGCGTCGAACACGCGCAGCGGCCCCATCGCGAGGATGACGATCGCCGCCGCCGCGATCGCGGGCCCGGGCGAAATCGATCGCCCGAGCAACACGCCGACCGCGCCCACGGCGAGCATGATCGCCGACCGTTGTGTCGCGACCGCCTCGCCCGTCAGCAGCGTGAAGAACACGACGGCCGGCACGGCGGCCGCCGCCGCGATCGCGCGCGGGTCGACGTAGAGCGGGAGCTCGGGCGCGAGCGCCGCGAAGGCGCGCACGGCGAGCAACACGATCGCGATGACCGCCGCGACGTGCAGCCCCGAGACCGACAAGACGTGCGTCGCGCCCGCCGCCGCGAACCCCGCCTCGACGTCCGGCCCCACGCCGCGCCGATCGCCGAGCACCGCCGTCTTCAGGAACGCGCCCGGCTCGCCACCGACCTGCGCGTCGATCGCGGCGCGCAGCGCGCGTCGCGCGCGGAAGGCGAGCCCGCGCAGGCCCGCGGGCGGCGCGTCGACGAGCCGCGCGATCGAGGCCGGTGATGCGACGCCCGCGATGGCGTCCACGTCGGCGGCGCGCAACGAGAGCGTCGGGTCGGGCAGGCCTGGGTTGCGGGTGCCGCGCAGCTCGTGCAGGCGCGCGCGGAAACCGACGCGCTCGCCCGGCCCGAAGTCGGGCCACCCCGAGACGACAGACAGCGCGACGCGCCCCGAGGCCGGGGCGCCCGCGATCACCTCGACGTCGACGACGAGCCGCGCGCCCCGCCCCGCCCACTCGGGCCCGCG
>DASZRT010000141.1:0-19266 GCA_035549075.1 Polyangia bacterium
GATGCCGGGCGACAACGTGTCGCTGAAGGTCGAGCTCATCACGCCGATCGCGTGTGAAGAGGGGCTTCGTTTCGCGATCCGCGAGGGCGGCAAGACCGTCGGCGCCGGCGTCGTCTCGAAGATTCACCCCGACGATCCCAAGGATGCCAAGAAATAGGCGCCAAGAAGTAGTCGACGTTTTGGCTGAAGGAAAAGGAACGAAATGACTCCGAAGATTCGCATCCGCTTGAAGGCCTACGACCACCGGCTGCTCGATCAGTCGGCGGGCGAGATCGTCGACACCGCGAAGCGCACGGGCGCCAGCGTCGCCGGCCCCGTGCCGCTGCCGACGAAGATCAACAAGTTCACCGTGCTCCGTTCGCCGCACGTCGACAAGAAGTCGCGCGAGCAGTTCGAGATCCGCACGCACAAGCGGCTCCTCGACATCCTCGAGCCGACGCAGCAGACGCTCGACGCCCTCATGAAGCTCGACCTGTCGGCGGGTGTCGACGTCGAGATCAAGACCTGAGTCAGGGTTAGGACGACAAAGCCATGCAGATCGACATCGTCAACATCCAGGGCAAGAAGGTCGGCTCGGCCGATCTCGCCGACGCCGTCTTCGCCACCGAGGTGAAGGACTACCTCCTGTGGGAGCTGGTCAAGGCTCAGCAGGCGGCGAAGCGCGCCGGAACGCACGCGACGAAGACGCGCGCGCACGTGCGCGGCGGCGGCAAGAAGCCGTACAAGCAGAAGGGCACGGGCAACGCGCGCCAGGGCTCCTCGCGAGCGCCGAACCACGTGGGCGGCGGCAAGGTCTTCGGGCCGCACCCGCGCGACTACGAGTACACCGTGCCCAAGAAGGTGAAGCGCGCCGCGCTCGCGTCGGCGCTCTCGCTGCGCGCGCAGGAGAAGAAGCTCGTCGTCGTCGACAAGCTCGACTTCGACGCGCCCAAGACCAAGACGATGGCGGGCATCCTCAAGACGCTCGGCGTCGCCAAGGCGCTCGTCGTCGACGAGAAGGGCAACGCCAACCTCTTCAAGTCGGTGCGCAACCTCGCCAAGGCGAAGGTGCTCGCGCCCGAGGGCCTCAACGTGTTCGACATCCTCAACCACAGCGACCTCGTGATCGCGGCCGGCGCGATCAAGACCATCGAGAAGCGCGTGCTCCCCGCGTCCGCGGCGGCGGCGGCTTAAGGACTCCCATGCGTTCACCCGAGCAAATCATCAAGCGCCCGCTCCTCACGGAGAAGGGCACGCTCCTCAAGGAGACCGGCGGCGACCCCAACGCCGACGCCGAGAGCGTCAAGTCCCAGCTCCTCTTCGAGGTGGCGAAGGACGCCAACAAGGTCGAGATCCGCCACGCCGTCGAGAAGCTCTGGAACGTCGACGTGCTCGCGGTCCGCACGACGATCGTGCGCGGCAAAGAGAAGCGCATCGGTCGGTTCATCGGTAAGCGCTCGAACTGGAAGAAGGCGGTCGTGACGATCGCGGCCGGTCAGAACGTCGAGTTCTTCGAGGGAGTGTAAGAGCCATGGGTCTACGTCCACACAACGCCACGACGCCCGGCTCGCGCGGCCGCGTCGCCCCCGACTTCTCCGAGCTCACGCAGGGCAACAAGCCCGAGAAGTCGCTCACCGAGCAGATGTCGCGCACGGGTGGCCGCAACCACTACGGCCGCATCACCTCGCGCTTCCGCGGCGGCGGCCACAAGCGCCGCTTCCGCATGATCGACTTCCGCCGCAACAAAGTGGGCGTGCCCGCCAAGGTCGCGACGGTCGAGTACGACCCGAACCGCACGGCGCGCATCGCGCTCCTGCACTACGCGGACGGCGAGAAGCGCTACATCCTCTGCCCCGACGGCCTCAAGGTCGGCGACACCGTGCTCTCGTCGCGCAACGCCGACATCAAGCCGGGCAACAACCTCCCGCTGCGCTTCATCCCGCTCGGCACGACGGTGCACAACATCGAGCTCAAGATCTCGGGCGGCGCGCAGCTCTGCCGTTCGGCCGGCGTCGGCGCGCAGGTCATGGCGAAGGAGGGCGACTGGGGCCAGGTTCGTCTCCCCTCGGGTGAGACGCGCAAGGTCCACCTCGACTGCCGCGCCACGATCGGCCAGGTCGGCAACATCGAGCACGGCTCGGTGCACATCGGCAAGGCCGGCCGCACGCGCTGGAAGGGCCGCCGCCCCCACAACCGCGGCGTCACGATGAACCCGGTCGATCACCCGATGGGCGGCGGCGAAGGCCGTTCGTCCGGTGGTCGTCACCCCTGCTCGCCTTGGGGCCAGCTCTCGAAGGGCCTCAAGACGCGCGAGAACAAACGGACCGACGGCATGATCGTCAAGCGCCGCGGCAAGAAGGCTTAAACGATGGCACGTTCAATCAAGAAGGGTCCCTTCGTCGACGCGCACCTCATGAAGAAGGTCGTCGAGGCGCAGAAGACGAAGTCGAAGAAGGTCATCAAGACGTGGTCGCGCCGCTCGACGATCGTCCCCGACATGCTCGGCGTGACCTTCGCCGTGCACAACGGCCGCAAGTTCGTCCCCGTCTTCGCGACGGAGAACATGGTCGGCCACAAGCTCGGCGAGTTCGCGCCGACGCGCACCTTCCACGGCCACTCGGGCGACCGCAAGGCGGCGGCCGGCGCGGCCCCGGCGCCCGCGAAGTAAGGGTTAGGAGAAGCTCATGGCACGCGCAGTTCTGAGAAAATTCCGCGAGTCGCCCCGCAAGGTGCGCATGGTCGCGGACATGATCCGCGGTCGCTCGGTCGACGACGCGATGTCGATCCTCCGCCTGCAGCAGCGCAAGGCGGCCAAGATGCTGTCGAAGGTCCTCGGCTCGGCCATCGCCAACGCGACGGAGAACGAGAAGGCGGACTCCGACAAGCTCGTCGTCACCAAGGTGTTCATCGACGGTGGCCCGACGTCGCGGAAGTTCATGCCGCGTTCGATGGGCCGCGCCAACCGCATCAACAGCCGCACGTCGCACGTGACGGTCGTCGTCGACATTCCGGAATAAGGACCAATCTAGATGGGACAGAAGACACATCCGGTAGGCTTTCGCCTCGGCGTCATTCGCGGCTGGAGCTCGAAGTGGTACTCCGAGAAGGACTTCACGAAGTGGCTGCATGAGGATCTGCGCCTCAAGAAGTTCGTGAAGCAGAAGCTCAACCACGCCGGCGTTTCGGGCGTCGAGGTCGAGCGCGCCGCCAACAAGGTGAAGATCAACATCTTCACGGCGCGCCCCGGCATCGTCATCGGCAAGCGCGGCGCGGGCGTCGAGACCCTCAAGAAAGAGGTCCAGGCGCTCACGACGAACGAGGTCTTCCTGAACATCCAGGAGGTCCGCAAGGCCGAGACGAACGCGCAGCTCGTCGCCGAGAACGTCGCGACGCAGCTCGAGCGTCGCGTCGCCTTCCGCCGCGCCATGAAGAAGGCCGTGCAGACGGCGATGAAGTTCGGCGCCAAGGGCATTCGCCTCGCGTGCTCGGGCCGCCTCGGCGGCGCCGAGATGTCGCGCTACGAGTGGTACCACGAGGGCCGCGTGCCGCTTCACACGCTCCGCGCCGACATCGAGTACGGCACGACCGAGGCGCACACGACCTACGGCGCCATCGGCGTGAAGTGCTGGATCTTCAAGGGCGAGGTTCTGCCGCAGCGGAACTCGCGCCTCGCGTAATCGACAGCAACGGACAAGGCAAAGGACTAGGACATGCTCGCTCCAAAGAGAGTCAAGTGGCGTAAGCAGATGAAGGGCAAGCGCCGCGGCGTTTCGAAGGGCGCGACGACCGTCGCGTTCGGCGAGTTCGGCCTGCAGGCGCTGACGCCGGGCTTCGTGACCTCGCGCCAGATCGAGGCGGCGCGTATCGCGATCTCCCGCCACGTCAAGCGCGGCGGCAAGCTCTACCTCCGCATCTTCCCCGACAAGCCGCTCTCGAAGAAGCCCGCCGAAACCCGCATGGGTAAGGGCAAAGGCAACCCCGAGGAGTGGGTGGCCGTGGTTCGCCCCGGGCGCGTCATGTACGAGCTCGAAGGCGTGCCCGAGGCGCTCGCGCGCGAGGCCTTCCACCTCGCCGAGCACAAGCTCGCCGTCCAGACCCGCTTCGTCGCTCGCGAGGCGCTGCTGTGAAGGGCCTCAGCGCGAAGGACCTGCGGGGCAACGATCCCTCCGAGCTGCGCGCGACGCTGCGCAAGCTCGAGGAGGATCTGTTCAAGAACCGCCTCAAGAAGAACACGAACCAGCTGGAGAACACGATGCTGATTCGCAACGCGCGTCGCGACATCGCGCGCGTCAACACCGTGCTGACCGAGCGCCTCCGCGCCGAAAAGGCTGAAGCAGTCGCCAAGGAGAAGACGAAGTGAGCGAAACGCACAAATCCGCGGCCGAGGGCGCGGCCAAGATCCACAAGCGCGAGCTCATCGGCGTCGTCACGAGCGACAAGATGACGAAGACGCGCGTTGTGCTCGTCGAGCGTCGCCTCTCGCACAAGAAGTACGGCAAGTTCATGACGAGCCGCACGAAGTACAAGGCCCACGACGAGAAGAACGAATACAAAGTCGGCGACAAGGTCGTCATCGTCGAGAGCCGTCCGCTCTCGCGCGACAAGCGCTGGCGCGTCGAACGCCTCATTGAGCGGCCCCAAGAGGCTTAAAGGGAAGGCCTAGAGAACCATGGTCCAGACAACGTCAACGCTCGACGTCGCCGACAACTCGGGCGCCAAGAAGGTCATGTGCATCCGCGTGCTCGGCGGCACGAAGCGCAAGTACGCCTCGATCGGCGACGTCATCGTCGTGTCGATCAAGGAAGCGATTCCGAACTCGAAGGTGAAGAAGGGTGACGTCGCCAAGGCCGTCATCGTTCGTACGCGCAAAGAGGTGTCGCGCCAGGACGGCTCGTACATCCGCTTCGACACGAACTCGGCCGTCCTCGTCGACAAGGACAACGAGCCCGTCGGCACGCGCATCTTCGGGCCGGTCGCGCGTGAGCTGCGCGCCAAGCGCTTCATGAAGATCATCTCGCTCGCCCCGGAGGTTCTGTGATGCACGTTCGCAAGGGGGATCAGGTCGTCGTCATCGCCGGCAAGGAGAAGGGCAAGCGCGGCCGCGTGCTCCGTCTCCTGACCGACAAGGGGCGCATCGTCATCGAGCGCATCAACATGGTGAAGAAGCACACGAAGCCCAGCCAGCGCCAGCCGCGCGGCGGCATCGTGGAAAAAGAGGGCTCGGTCGAGGCCTCGAACGTCGCGCTCTGGTGCGGCAAGTGCGCGGCCCCGCGCCGCGCGCGCGTCGACGCGACGGCCGAGGGCAAGGACAAGCGCCGCGTCTGCACGAAGTGCGGCACGGTGTTCGAGACTTCGTAAGGAAGAAGGACTAGGGAAATGGCCGAGGAAAAAGACAGCAAGGCAAAGGCCGGCAAGCCGGCGCTCACGCCCGAGCAGGAGGCCGAGGCGGCCGCCAAGAAGGCGGCGCGCGCCGAGGCGAAGGCGAAGGGTGGCAAGGGTGGCAAGGCCGCGAAGGGCGGCGCCACCGAGGTCGCCCAGGAGCGCGTCAAGCGCGAGCAGCCGGCGCGCCTGTTCACCCTCTACAACGCCGAGATCAAGCAGAAGCTCCAGAAGGAGCTCGGCATCGCGAACCCGATGGAGGTTCCGCGCCTCATCAAGATCACCATCAACATGGGCATCGGTGAGGCCGTGACGAACCCCAAGCTGCTCGACAGCGCCGTCGAAGAGCTGGGCGCCATCACGGGCCAGCGGCCGGTCGTCACCAAGGCGAAGAAGTCGATCGCCGTCTTCAAGCTGCGCGCGGGCCAGAAGATCGGCGCCATGGTGACCCTCCGCAAGAATCACATGTACGAGTTCCTCGATCGCCTCGTGAACTTCGCGCTCCCGCGCGTCCGTGACTTCAAGGGCGTCTCGCCCAAGTCGTTCGACGGCCGCGGCAACTACACCCTGGGCGTGCGCGAGGAGATCATCTTCCCGGAGATCAACTTCGAGAAGCTCGACAAGGCCAAGGGAATGAACATCACCTTCAACACCACCGCCGCGAACGACGACCAGAGCCGCGCGCTCCTTCGTCACTTCGGCATGCCCTTCCGGAACTAGGCAGGAACTGCAAATGGCAAAGACCGTCGATATGCCCGAGAACAGGAAGGCGCCGAAGTGGCGCGTGCGGCACCGGAACCGGTGCAAGCAGTGCGGCCGGGCCCGCGCGTTTTTGCGGCAGTTTGATCTGTGCCGCGTGTGCTTTCGCAACCTGGCGCTGCGCGGAGACATCCCCGGCGTCATCAAGTCGAGCTGGTAGAAGGAGAAAATCGCCATGTCGATGACTGATCCCATTGCCGATTTTCTCTCGCGCATCCGCAACGGCATCCTCGCGCGCCACGCCGAGGTCATTGCGCCTTCCTCGAAGCTCAAGTCGAAGCTCTGCGAGGTCCTCGAGTCCGAGGGCTACATCGCGGGCCACGACACGCGTGACACGGAGGGCGTCGAAGAGATCGTCGTCCGCCTGCGCTGGGCCGACCCGCGCACGAACGCCATCACGGGCCTGCGGCGCCGCTCGCGCCCCGGCCAGCGCATGTACGTCCGCCACGGAAACATCCCGAAGATCCGCTCGGGCCTCGGCATCGCGATCTTGTCGACGTCGAAGGGCCTCATGACCGACCGAGCCGCTCGCAAGGCGGGCCTCGGCGGTGAGCTGCTCTGCGAAGTCTGGTAAAGGAGACCCGGCTCATGTCTCGTATCGGAAGAAAACCGCTGCCCATGCCCAAGGGCGTGACCCTCGCTCAAAAGGCGGGCACGTACAGCGTCAAGGGCCCGAAGGGCGAGCTCGCGAAGGCGATGCCCGAGGGCATCACGATCAAGACCGAGGGTGACAAGCTCGTCGTCGTGCGCGCCGATGACTCGCGCGAGAACCGCGCGAAGCACGGCCTCGTGCGCGCGCACCTCGCCAACATGGTCAAGGGCGTCACGGACGGCTGGGTCCGTGAGCTCGAGATCAACGGCGTCGGTTACCGCGCCGAGGTCGCCGGCGACACGCTCACGATGGCGCTCGGGTACTCGCACCCGGTCGTCTTCAAGCTGCCGAAGGGCGTGACGGGCAAGGTCGACAAGAACCGCGTCGCGCTCAGCGGCGCCGACCGCGATCTGCTCGGCCAGACGGCCGCGAAGATCCGCGAGCTGCGTCCCCCCGAGCCGTACAAGGGCAAGGGCGTGAAGTACGTCGAGGAAACGATCAAGAAGAAGGTCGGCAAGGCCGGCGCGACGGGCGGCGGCAGCTAAGCCGCGAGGAAAGCACCATGCTCACGAACATCAGCTTCAAGAAGGAAGGCCGCAAGAAGCGGCACAACTCGGCCCGCAAGCGCATCTCGGGCACGGCCGAGCGCCCGCGTCTCGCGGTCTTCCGCAGCGCCAAGCACATCTACGTGCAGGTCATCGACGACGCCACGAGCAAGACGCTCGTCGCCACGTCGGATCAGAAGCTCGAGAAATCCGGCGAACAAGACAAGAAGGACCGCGCCAAGAAGGTCGGCGCCGACATCGCGAAGAAGTGCCTCGAGAAGGGCATCGACAAGGTCGTCTTCGACCGCGCCGGTTACAAATATCACGGACGTGTTTCCGCGCTCGCCGACGGCGCGCGCGAAGCTGGCCTCAAGTTCTAAAGGCAAAGGGAAGAAATCACCCCAATGGCGATCAACTACGAAGACGTCGGCGAGCTCGTCGACAGCGTCGTTTTCATCAACCGCGTCGCGAAGGTCGTCAAAGGCGGCCGTCGCTTCTCGTTCTCGGCGCTCGTCGTCGTCGGTGACCAGCGCGGTTACGTCGGCGCGGGCCTGGGCAAGGCCAACGAGGTCCCCGAGGCGATCCGCAAGGGCACCGAGCAGGCGAAGAAGAACCTGTTCCGCATCCCGCTCCAGGGCGGCACGATCCCGCACGAGGTGCAGGGCCACTTCGGCGCTGGCGCCGTGCTGCTCCGTCCGGCGAGCGCCGGTACGGGCGTCATCGCGGGCGGCGCCGTGCGGCCGGTCCTCGAGGTCGCGGGCGTGCAGGACATCCTCACGAAGTGCATCGGCACCTCGAACCCGCACAACGTCATCCACGCCACGATCGACGCCCTCCAGCAGCTCCGCAGCGGCGAGGCGGCGGCGAGCCTGCGCGGCAAGAAGCTCGAAGAGGTCCGGGAGTAGTCATGGCCAAGCAACTGCGCGTCACGCTGGTTCGGAGCGGCATCAACCGCCCCGAGAAGCACAAGCAGCTCATCCGCCAGCTGGGGCTCCACAAGATGGGCGCGACCAAGGTCGTGCCGGACAACGTCTCCGTGCGCGGCATGATCCGCGCCGTCTCTCACCTCGTGACAGTAGAAAAGGAACCCTGAGAGGGTTCCTTAGACCTCCGACCAGCGGCCTCCGGCGAGCGAAGCTCGCCTGCGGCCTACCGTTGAAACGCTGATAGAAAGAGCAACGACGATGGGAACCACTCTCCATACTCTCAAGGGGCCGAAGGGCGCGACGCGCAACCGCAAGCGCATCGGCCGCGGTCCGGGCTCGGGCACGGGCGAGCAGTCCGGCAAGGGCGTCAAGGGCCAGAAGGCCCGCACCGGTCACCACGGCGCGCGCCTCGGCTTCGAGGGCGGCCAGATGCCGATGCAGCGCCGCTTCCCGAAGAAGGGCTTCAAGAACCCCTTCCGCAAGGAGATCTTCGCCGTGAACCTCGGCGCGATCGACAAGCGCTTCACGACGGGCACCGTCGACCTCGCCGCGCTCCAGGGCGCCGGCATGGTCCCGCGCAGCCTCAAGACCGTGAAGATCCTCGGCGAGGGCACGCTCTCGAAGAAGCTCACGGTCAAGGCGACCGCGTTCTCGGCCTCCGCCAAGGAGAAGATCGAGAAGGCGGGCGGCACGGCCGAAGTCGTGTCAGCCTAGCGGCCACTCGCGACCAGACCGCTTCACGCAAGGAAGACGACCATGGCCTCCGGCTTTCAGAACATCGGCAAGATCCCAGAGCTTCGCCGGCGGATCTTCTACACGCTGACGCTGCTCGCGGTTTACCGCATCGGCGCCTTCGTGACGGCGCCCGGTGTCAACCGCGCGATCATGGCCAAGATCGTCAACCAGGCCTCGGGCACGTTCCTGGGCCTGTTCAACATGTTCTCGGGCGGGGCGCTCGAGCAGATGTCGATCTTCGCGCTCGGCATCATGCCGTACATCAGCGCGTCGATCATCCTGCAGCTGCTGACGGTCGTCGTCCCCAAGCTCGAGCAGATTCAGAAAGAGGGCGAGATGGGCCGGCGACGGCTCAACCAGTACACGCGCTACGGCTGCGTGATCCTCGCCCTCATTCAGTCGTTCTTCATCGCGCGCTGGCTCGAGTCGAACAACCGCGCCTACGCGCAGTTCGGCCAGGTCGTCATCAACCCGGGCTGGGGCTTCCGCCTGCTGACGATGGTCTCGCTCACGACGGGCACGGCCTTCATCATGTGGCTGGGCGAGCAGATCACCGAGCGCGGCATCGGTAACGGCATCTCGCTGATCATTTTCGCGGGCATCGTCACCGACATGCCCGACGCCGCCGTCCGCATGTTCCAGAAGGCGAAGACGGGCGACATCACGGCCTTCGACCTCGCCGTCATCGGCGTCCTGATCGTCCTCGTCGTCGGCGTCATCATCTTCTTCGAACGCGGGCAGAGACGAATCCCCGTCCAATACGCCAAGCGCGTCGTCGGGCGGAAGATGTTCGGCGGCCAGTCGACGCACCTGCCGCTCAAGGTCAACACGGCCGGCGTCATCCCGCCGATCTTCGCGTCGTCTATCCTCATGTTCCCGCAGCAGATCGCGTCGTTCGTGCAGACGCCGTGGATGCAGCGGATCTCCGAGGCGCTCCACCCCGGCGATTGGCGCTACAACTTCCTGTACGTCAGCCTCATCGTTTTCTTCTGCTACTTCTACACGGCCGTCAGCTTCAACCCCGTCGACGTCGCCGAGAACATGAAGAAGTACGGCGGCTTCATCCCGGGCATCCGCCCCGGTAAGGCCACGGCCGCCTACATCGACAAGGTGCTGACGCGCATCACCTTCGGCGGCGCCGTCTACATCGCCACGATCTGCGTGTTGCCTTCGCTGCTCCGCGAGCAGATGAAGGTGCCGTTCAGCTTCGGCGGCACGGGCCTCATGATCGTCGTCGGCGTCGCGCTCGACACCGTCCAGCAGATCGAGTCTCACCTCATCACGCGCAACTACGAAGGGTTCACCGGCCCGCGCGGGCCTCGCATCCGCGGCCGCGGGGCCAGCGGGGGCGGCCGCGCCGGCGCCCTCGGAAGCTAAGGCTTGGGTGAGAACCTCCTTTTCTTTGGTCCCCCGGGAGTCGGCAAGGGGACACAGGCGCAACGCCTGTCGGCGGCCTTCCGCATTCCGCACATCAGCACCGGGGACATGCTGCGCGCCGCGATCGCGTCGAACACGCCCCTCGGCCAGCGCGCCAAGCAGTTCATCGATCAAGGTCAGCTCGTCCCCGACGAGCTCATCCTCGACGTCATCGCCGACCGGCTGGCTCAGCCCGACACGACGCGCGGCTTCTTGCTCGACGGCTTCCCGCGCACGGTGCCCCAGGCCGACGCGCTGGGACGTATCCTCGACGCCGCCAAGAAGCAGCTCGGCGCCGTCCTCGTCCTCGACGCCCCCGTCGAAGAGCTCGTCGATCGCATCTCGAAGCGGCGCACCTGCGAGAGCTGCGGCGCCACGTATCACCTGGTCGCGAAGCCTTCGAAGGTCGCCGGCGTCTGCGATCGTTGCGGCGGCGCGCTCGTCCAGCGCAGCGACGACCAAGAGGTCATCATCCGCAAGCGCCTCGTCGAGTACCTCGCGAAGACCAAGCCGGTGCTCGACTTCTTCAAGGCCAACGAGAAGCAGTGGCCGCTGCGCTTCATCGACGCCGTCGGCAACATCGATCAAATCTTCGGCCGCATCTACGCGGCCGTGCTGCTGAGCTGAGGAAGCAAGTCGTGTCGATTCAGCTCAAGAGCCCCGCCGAGATCGCGAAGCTGCGCGAGGTGAACCTCGTCGTCGCCGACGTGCTCGACGCCCTCGAGGCCGCGGCGCGCCCCGGCGTCTCGACGTGGGAGCTCAACGAGGTCGCCGACAAGCGGATGAAGCACCACAAGGCCGAGTCGGCCTTCCTGGGCTACCACGGCTACCCGGCCGTGCTCTGCACGTCGGTCAACGAGGTCGTCGTGCACGGCATCCCGCGCAAGGACGTCGTCCTCAAAGAGGGCGACCTGCTCTCCATCGATTTTGGATGTTACAAGGCCGGTTGGTGCGGCGACTCGGCCCGCACGATCCCGATCGGCAAGGTCTCGGCCAAGGCCGAGGCCCTCATGACGGCGACGCGCGAGTCCCTCGATAAGGCGATCGCGCAGTGCGTCCCCGGCAACCGCCTGGGCGACATCGGCTGGGCCGTCCAGTCGCACGTCGAGCCCAAGGGCTACTCGGTGGTCCGCCAGTTCGTGGGCCACGGCATCGGCCACCAGATGCACGAAGCCCCCCACGTCCCGAACTACGGGTCGGCCGGGACGGGCAAGCGGCTGTCGGCCGGATTGGTCATCGCCATCGAGCCGATGATCAACGCCGGGACCGCCGAAGTCGTGGTCGAAGATGATGGGTGGACGGCTGTAACCAAAGATGGTAGCCTCTCCGCCCATTTTGAGCATTCGGTCGCCATCACCGATGACGGCCCGATCGTGCTCTCGAGGCCATGAAGTTCATGACCACGAACGGGATTGGTGTTTGTTCGCGTTTGATTCGGTTTTTTGGCGCGATTCGTGATATCGGGAGCGTTCTTCGATGAAGGTCAGAGCATCGGTCAAGAAGGTTTGCGACAAGTGCAAGGTCATCCGCCGGCGTGGAATCGTGCGGGTGATCTGCGAGAACCAACGTCACAAGCAGAGGCAGGGTTAAACCATGGCACGTCTCGCAGGCGTCGATCTTCCGCGCAACAAGCGGTTGGACATCGCGCTCACGTACATCTACGGCATCGGCAAGGCGCTCGCGAAGGAGCTGCTCTCGGCCGCCGAGATCCCCTTCGAGAAGCGCACCGACGACCTCGACGAGAACGAGTCGCGGCGCCTGCGTGAGCTCATCGAGCAGAAGCAGATCAAGGTCGAAGGCGACCTTCGTCGCGAGGTCTCGATGAACATCAAGCGGCTCATGGACCTGGGTTGCTTCCGCGGCCTGCGCCACCGCAAGAGCTTGCCCGTGCGCGGTCAGCGCACGCACACCAACGCGCGCACGCGCAAAGGCCCCCGCAAGGGTGCCGCCATCCGCAAGAAGGCGGAAGGGACGGGAGCGTAATCCATGGCGACCGCAGCCGATAACACGACCAAGGCCGGAAAGCCCAAGGCCAAGAAGGTCAAGAAGAACATCCAGAGCGGCATCGCGCACATCACGGCGTCGTTCAACAACACGATCGTCACGATCACCGATGTGTCGGGCAACGTCGTCGCCTGGTCGTCGTCGGGCGTGAAGGGCTTCAAGGGCTCGCGCAAGTCGACGCCGTTCGCGGCGCAGCTCGCGGCCGAAGACGCCGCGCACAAGGCGATGGAGCACGGCATGCGCTCGCTCAGCGTCTTCGTGAAGGGCCCGGGCTCGGGACGTGAGTCGGCGCTCCGCGCGCTCGCCTCGACGGGCTTCAAGATCACGCTCATCCGCGACCTCACCCCTGTTCCGCACAACGGTTGCCGCCCGCCGAAGCGTCGGCGAGTCTGATCACCTCCAAGGATTTCCACTCAGATGGCTAATTACTCCGGACCCGTTTGCCGCCTCTGCCGGCGCGAAGACATGAAGCTGTTCCTCAAGGGGGACCGCTGCTACACCGACAAGTGCGGCTACGAGCGCCGCGCCTACGCCCCCGGCCAGCACGGCCAGGCGCGCCGCCGCAAGGCCTCGAACTACGGTTCGCAGCTTCGTGAGAAGCAGAAGGTCAAGCGCATCTACGGCCTCGCCGAGCGTCAGTTCCGCGGCTACTACCACAAGGCGATCCGCATGAAGGGCGTCGCGGGTGAGAACCTGCTGCAGCTCCTCGAGCGCCGCCTCGACAACGTCGTCTACCGGCTCGGCTTCGCGTCGGATCACGCCGAGGCGCGCCAGCTGGTTCGCCACGGCCACTTCAAGGTCAACGGCCAGAAGGTGAACGTCCCGTCGTTCCTCTGCCGCGCCAACGACGCCATCGAGGTCAAAGAGAAGTCGCGCAAGGTGACGCGCGTGCTCGAGAGCCTGGGCGCCGTCGATCGCCGAGGCGTGCCGAAGTGGCTCGAGCTCGACAAGGACAACTTCTCGGGCAAGCTGACGTCGCTGCCCGCGCGCGAAGACCTGACGCTGCCGATCCGCGAGCAGCTGATTGTCGAATTGTACTCGCGCTAGCGCGCGAACAGATTGACGTTTCTTAGCTAATCAGCCGGAAGCATCAGAGGAGATTGCTGGCATGACGACGACGCAGGCGAACACGTTCATCGCGCGCAACTGGCGCGACCTCATCCGTCCCCGGAAGCTCGAGGTCGACGGTGACAGCCTCACGCAGACGTACGGCAAGTTCACGTGCGAGCCGCTCGAGCGCGGCTTCGGCACGACGATCGGCAACAGCCTCCGCCGCATCCTGCTGTCGTCGCTGCAGGGCTCGGCCATCACGGCCGTGAAGATCGAGGGCGCGCTCCACGAGTTCACGACGATCCCGGACGTCGTCGAAGACGTCACGGACATCGTGCTGAACCTCAAGGAGGTGTTGCTCAAGTGCGTCGACTCGAAGCCGCGCGTGCTGCGCATCGAGAAGGACGGCGAGGGCAAGATCACCGCGGGCGACATCATGCTCACGGACGGCGTCGAGGTGCTCAACCCCGACCACCACGTCCTCACCTGCAGCAAGGGCGCGAAGCTGCGCATCGAGCTCCAGGTGGGCACGGGCCGCGGCTACGTCCCGGCCGAGCGCAACAAGACGCCGCAGATGTCGGTCGGCGTGATTCCGATCGACGCGCTCTTCTCGCCGATCCGCAAGGTCAACTTCCAGGTGACCAACGCCCGCGTCGGCCAGCAGACGGACTACGATCGTCTCTCGCTCGAGGTCTGGACGAACGGCGCCGTCAAGCCCGAGGACGCCGTGGCCTTCGCCGCGAAGATCCTCAAGGACCAGCTCTCGATCTTCATCAACTTCGAAGAGGGCGCGGAGCCCGCTCACGAGACGGTCGTCTCGGAGGAGCAGGCGAAGCTCAACGAGAACCTCTGGAAGTCGGTCGACGAGCTCGAGCTGTCGGTGCGCTCGGCGAACTGCCTCCAGAACGCCAACATCCGCTACATCGGCGAGCTCGTGCAGAAGACCGAGAGCGAGATGCTCAAGACGAAGAACTTCGGCCGCAAGTCGCTGAAGGAGATCAAAGAGATCCTCGCCGAGATGGGCCTGTCGCTCGGCATGAAGCTCGAAGGCTGGCCCGGCGACGGTCCCCCGAAAAAAGCCGCCTAACGGCGCTTTCACGACTCGAAAGAACTAGGACAAAGGACTCATGCGGCATCGCGTAGCTGGACTCACGCTCTCTCGTACGTCGGCGCATCGCCAGGCGTTGTTCTCGAACCTCGTGGCGGCGCTGCTGACGCACGAGAAGATCCGCACGACGGACGCGAAGGCCAAGGAGACGCGTCGGCTCGCCGAGCGGACCATCACCTGGGCGCGTCGCGTGGGCGACATCCTCTCGAAGAAGCCCGACCGCCGCAGCGACGAAGAGTCGGCACGCGTCGTTCACGCCGTGCGCATGGCGCGCCGGGTGGTGCGCGACCGTGGCGCCGTCGTGAAGCTGTTCGACGAGATCGCGCCGCGCTACCTCGCGCGCCGCGGCGGCTACACGCGCATCGTGAAGCTCGGGCAGCGCCCGGGCGACGCGGCGCCGATGTCGATGCTCGAGCTCATCCCGGACGAGGGCGCGCCGGGCGCCGCCGTCAAGGACGTCGACGCCAAGGAGACGAAGGGCAAGGGTGCGAAGGCGTCGGCGGCCCCGGCCGAGAAGGGCGCCGCCAAGGCCAAGGCCCCGAAGGCGGCCGCTGGCGAGAAGGCGGCGGCCAAGTCCGAGGGGAAGAAGCCCGCCAAGAAGAAGTCGGACGAGTAGCAAACGTCCCGCGCCTCCGTCGTCTTGACGGGGCCGAAACGTAACGAGGGCCGGCGACCGAAGTCGTCGGCCCTTTGTTTTTTCAGCGCACGTTCGCAAGGTCCTCGGCAACGTCGTGTACGCGCAGCACGGTTGTTTCCAACCCTCCGCCGCTGCTACAGTTCCAAAGCTGTCCTGTCGAATTGTTCCTTGGGCCGGGGGGGGCACCACCTCGACCAACCCAAGGAGCGCTTTTCATGAACACTGGACCGGGGGCCAAAGTGGCGGAGAACCAGCAGAACGTTCGAGCTTCAGAGCGTTACGACCTCGAGATCAAGGTCGACCTCGAGAGCGAGCACAACTTCTACACCGGTCTCACGCAGAACATCAGCGCCGGCGGGTTGTTCATCGCGACGCACCACCTGCGTCGCATCGGCGATCGCATCACGTTGAAGTTCCAGATCCCGGGCACCGAAGGCACGGTCGAAGTCGAGACCGAGGTGCGTTGGATTCGCGAGAACTCGGCGTTGACCCGCGCCGACGGCGCGACCGGCATGGGCGTTCGGTTCATCAACCTCTCGCCCCAGGCGACCGCCGCCATCCAGAAGTTCCTGTCGACGCGCGACTCGCTCTACTACGACGATGAATGATTGGCGCGTAGGGGGGACTTCGTCCCCCCTACGAGACCCCCCTCTTGGGGGAGCCAGCCGGCGCGGCGAAGCCGCGCCTCCCGTCGATGAATCATCGCCCGTTCAGTGCCAGCCTCGGCTGAGTACGGACCGGGCGATTTGTATTTTCTGTCCCACTCGCCCCGCGGAGCGGGCAGAGGGTCGGGGTGAGGGGTCTACTGTTGACGCGGGAGCGCGCTCGGGCGTATGACGCCGGGCGATGGGTGAGGCGGCGCAGGTTCCGGGGATTGGGTGGGAGTCGTTTGCGCTCTCGCTGTTGTCGTTGGGGTTGGTTTGCGTCGTTGCCTACGTCGCGCTGAAGCTGCTCGCGGGACGGGGCGTTGGGCGGGCCTCGGGCGCCGTGAAGGTGCTCGCGCGGTGTCCGCTCGAGCCGCGGCGGTCGGTGTACGTGATCGAGGCGGCGGGCAAGTGCTTGCTCGTCGGCGTGGGCGATGGGCCAATGACGGTGCTCGCGGAGCTCGACGCGGGGGCGCTGCCCAAGGAGACGGCGCCGCCGAAGTTCGCGGACGTGCTGGCGCGCGTGCTCAGGCGAGCTCCCTCTGACGGAGCGAAGGCGCCTTGAGCGCGCACCACGCGGCCGCGGCGGGAAGCGGCTTCGCGGGGCTCGGGCCCGTGCCGCTCGTGCTGGCGATGGCGGCGCTGTCGCTGCTGCCGTTCGCGCTGCTCATGGTGACGTGCTTCGTGCGCGTCTCGGTCGTGCTGTCGATCCTGCGCAGCGCGATCGGGGCGCCGCAGCTGCCGCCCACGCAGGTGCTCACGGGCCTCGCGCTCGTCGTCACGCTCGCCGTCATGGCGCCCACGGGCGAGCGCATGTTCGCCGCCGTCGCGCCCGTGATGGGCGGCGTGCCGGGCGGCGTTTCCAACCTCGACCTCTCGAACGACCAGACCGTCGAGGCGCTGGGCCGCGCCGCCGATCGCGCCAAGGAGCCGCTGCGCGACTTCCTCGTCGCCCACACGGCGCCGCGCGACCGCGCGACGTTCCTCGCGCTCGCGCGCAAGATGCGGCCCGAGGCCGAGCGCGCCGCCGTCGGCGACCGCGACCTCGCCGTCGTCGTGCCGGCGTTCGTGACGTCGGAGCTGCGGCGCGCCTTCGAGATCGGCTTCCTGCTCTTTCTTCCCTTCCTCGTGATCGACATGGTCGTCGCCAACCTGCTGCTCGCGCTCGGCATGCAGATGCTGTCGCCGACGACGGTGTCGCTCCCGTTCAAGCTGCTGCTGTTCGTCGTCGCCGACGGCTGGGCGCTCGTCGTGCGCGGCCTCATGGAGAGCTACCTGTGACCGAGGAGGGGCTCGCGCTCGTCCTGCGCGCGGCGCGAGAGGGCTTGCTGCTCGTGCTGCTGCTGTCGGCGCCGCCGCTGCTCGCGAGCATGGCCGTGGGCTTCGTCGTGGGCGTCGTGCAGGCGGCGACCCAGATCCAAGACCAGACGCTCGCCTTCGTGCCCAAGCTCGTCGTCGTTTTGCTCGTGCTCGCGGCGATGGGCCCGCTCCTCGGCGCGCAGCTCGTGCGCTTCACCCAAGCGCTGCTGCTCGCGATCCCGCACGTGCGTTGACGGGTTCCGTGGCCCACGACGCCGTCTCGCGCGCGATCTTCTCCGTGGGCCTCGGCGCCGCGCGCACCGTGCCGGTGACCTGGCTCGTCGCGCCGCTCGGCGGCGCGCACTTTCCCGCGCCCGCGCGCATCGCCTTCGGCCTCTTGCTGGCGGGGCTCGCGGCGCCCGCGCTCGGGGCCGCCGCCGACGCCGCCGGCCTCGCCCACGCGGGCGCGGCGCTCATCGGCCTCGTGCTCGCGCGCGAGATTCTCGTGGGGCTCGGCATCGGCCTCGTCGTCTCGTTCCTGTTCCACGCCGCCGAGGGCGCGGGCCGCCTCGTCGACGTCTTGCGCGGCGCCTCGATGGCCGAGGTCCTCGTGCCCACGTCGGAAGAGCGGTCGAGCGCGACGGGCGCGCTGTACCTCTTGCTCGCGACGCTCGTGTTCCTGGAGCTCGGAGGCGTGCCGCGTTTGTTGGCGGCGCTGCTCGGGAGCTACGAGGCCGTGCCCTTGGCCGGCGCCGTCACGCCCGTGACGCTGCGGGCCTCGGCCCTCGTCGTCATCACGGCGTCGGCGCGGTTGCTGGAGGTCAGCGTCGCCTTCGCGGCCCCCGTCATCGTCGCGCTCTGGCTGACCGACCTCGCGCTCGGCATGATCGCGCGCGTCGCGCCGCAGATCCCCGTTTACTTCGTGGGTCTGCCCGCCAAAGGGCTGCTTGGCCTCGCCGTCGTCTTTCTGGGGTTGGGCGTCCTCGAGCAGTCGTTGGCGGCGGGGTTGCCGGGCTGGCTCGATCTCGCGCGCCGCGTGATTGACGCCTGGACGTGAACGTCTCGGCACGTGCCGATCGCGGGGGCGCGACTTAGACTTCCCCCATGTCGCGCGCCCCCCGACTCGCCGCGTGCGCGCTCTTGGCGGCGGTCGTGGCGCCCGCGACCCCGGCGGGGGCGCAGGACGCCGCGAGCGAAACCGCCGGCACCGAGGCCATCGACGACCCGAAGCTCGAGCGCCGCTTGGGCTCGCGCATCGACCTGGCTCCTTCGCCGACGAGCGACGTCGTCGTCGCCGAAGCGGCGCCGTCGCCCGAAGCAGACGCCACGCCAACCTTCGGGCGCGACGTCGTCGTCGCCGAGGCCACGCCGTCGGCGGCCGAGCCGTTCGTCGCGAAGCACCCGCGCGCCAAGCTCGCTTACCGCCGCTTCAACTTCTCGCAGATCGGCGGCGCCAACGGTCGTTCCGTGGGCGCGGACGAGGCGTTCAACGTCGTGTCGCTCGACCTGTACCCGGTCTCGTCGAACTGGCGGTTCGGTTTGTCGACGCAGTACGGGTGGGAAGACGGCACGTTTCGCCAGAACGGTGACGTCATCCTCGCCGAGACGCTCGCCATCGGCGGCCAAATCCCGGGCGACGTCTTCACGCCGTTCTTCGAGATCTACGGCGGCGGCGGCCTCATGCAGCGCACGCACGCCAGCCTCAACTCGATCGCGACCGTCTACGGCGAGGCGGGCGTCGACGTCGGCACGGAGATCTTCCTCGCGAAGCACGCTTACATCAGCGTCGCGGGCGGCTACCTGCACAGCGCCGACTGGTTCTTGAAGAAGTCCGTCGGCAGCATCAGCGGCGATACGCTCTGTCTCAAGATCGGTTTCGGGATATAGAGTCGTCGCATGGCGGGGACGGCGCGGGACGACGCGACCGAGGAGCCGACACCGAAGCGGCTCGAGGAGGCGAGGCGGCGGGGCGAGGTCGCGTATTCGCGCGAGCTGGCGTCGGCGATGGCGTTCACGGCGGCGGCCGTCGCCGTCACGGCGGGCGCGCCCGCGCTCGTCGCGCGATGGCTCGGCTACGCGCGCGCGGCGTTCGGCGCGGCGGTGAGCGACGGCGCCTCGGCTGCGGCCGCGACGTCGGTGGCTTCGTCGCTCGCGGTCTCGATGGCGGCGCCCGCGCTGGCGGCGGCGCTCGTC
>DASZRT010000142.1:0-12853 GCA_035549075.1 Polyangia bacterium
GCTCCCCCGGCGTTTTTTGCGCCGCCCGGCGCGCCGCTCCTCGAAGCGCTACTTGGCGACCTTGCCGCCCTTGTCCTTGCAATCCTTCTCCGACATCTCGACCCAGCCCTTGCCCTTGCAGCCGTTCTTGCCGGCGCAGGCGTTCGAGGCGCTGTGACAGCTGCCGTTGCCCTTGCAAGAGTTGACACCCTCGCAGTGGACCTTGGCCGAGTCGGCGGCGTTGGCGATGAGGGGGGCGCCGGCGCTGAAGAGTCCGGCGGCCACGGCGGCGATGAGTGCTCCCTTGGTGGTCATGTGCATTCTCCGATGTTGTTGGGTTCGAGTGCGGTCTTCTGACGGAAAGGTTCGGGCGAAATTCAGGCGGTCGCGGCGCGCGGCGCCGAGCGACGCTCGAGCCAGCGCGCAAGGCGCGGCGCGAGGAGATGATCGAGCGACAGCGGCCCGGCGCCCGCGACGGCGAGCCAGATGAAGAACACGAGGTAGCTCCACTCCTCGAAGCCGACGAGGTCGGTGAGGCCGTGCGCGTCGGGCAGCTTCGCCGTGAGGATCGCGATGACCATCGTGAAGGCCATCGGCAGCACGGCCAGGCGCGTCGCGAGGCCGACGAGGACGAGGACGCCGCCGAAGAACTCCGTCGAGGCGGCGAGGCGCGCGTTGAAGCCGGGCATCGGGATGTGGAGGCTCGCGAAGTACTCGGTGACGTCGGGCAGCGTGTGCAGCTTGCCCCAGCCCGTGCCGATGAAGACGAGGCCCACCGTGAGGCGCGCCAGCGTCGGTCCCAGGAACGACAGGCGCTTGGCGACGGCGGTGAGGCGTTCACGAACACGAGCGATATCGAGGGTCTGGCTCACGGCGGTGTCCTTTCTGTGGACGATACTACGGAAGCTTTTCGCCGAAGTTACGGTCCCCCGACGCATCTGCTAGCCTCGAAGCTCATGGCGCAACGACGGCCCGCGCGCGGACGCAAGCGCGCCCCCGAAAGCGAGCGCGACGTCGCGCTCGTGTTCGGCAAGTCCGACGAGGGCGATTTGCACGTGCTGCGTCGGCGCGCGTCGACGGGCGCCGTCGAGGCCGGGCTCGTGCGGCCGCTGCGCGAGGGCCGCGCCATCACGGGCGAGGTCGTGTCACTCGCGCCGCGCGAGGATTCGCCGTTGCTGTTCGACGTCGAGACGGACCGCGAGCTGTCCGCGAACCTGGGCGCGGGCGACGGCCCGCCGCAGGTGGCCACGAAAGAGTACCGCCGCGGCTGGGACGCGATCTGGGGCGCGCGCGCCCGCTCGACCGACGTCAATTGACCGTCGCGCCCGCGCGGCGGATGATCGCGCGATGACGACGCTTCGCTCGGGCGCGCTCGTGGCCGTGGGTTGTGTGTTCATCGCGTGTGGCTCGGTCTCGCCCATCGGCACGGGCGCGGGCGGAGATGGTGGAGGCGGCTCGACGGGGAGCGGTGGGTCGACGTCGACGGGTGGAACGACGGGCACCGGCGGTTCGACTTCGACGGGGGGTGTGACGGGGACCGGCGGCGCGACGGGCGTGGGCGGCATGAGCGGGCGTGTACCGGTGAAGCACCGCGCGGAAGGCGCCATGTGCGAGAAGACGAGAGCAGCGGGCAACTGCGCCGCCGTCATGAGCGGAACGACGGGCGGGGTGTACCAGTGCAAGACCGACGCGGACTGCACGATGGGCGACAACGGACGGTGCCTTCCGACGGCTCGCATTCTCGGGTGCAGCTGCAGCTACGATGGGTGCTTCTCTGACAGCGACTGCAAGGCGACGACGGGCGGCGCGTGCGCGTGCCGTACCGCCGGCGCCGCGACGCCGAACGTCTGCCAGGCAGGCAACTGCCGCACCGACGGCGACTGCGGCGCGGGCGGGTTCTGCTCGCCGACGCTCGGCTCGTGCGGGAACTACGGCGGCGTCGTCGGCAACTATTGCCATACGGCCCACGACGAATGCGTCGACGATTCGGACTGCGCCGCGCAAGTGAAGGGTGACTGTCGCTGGACGCCCGAGACGAGCACATGGACGTGCCAGTCGTCGCAGTGCGCTGGGTAGCGGCGGTCGCGGGGCTCGCGCTCGCGGCGTGCAACGCCGGCGGCGACGCGCTCTCGCCGGCTGAGTCGGCGTATCTCACCGGCGCCGCGAGCCGCCGCCACGCGCTCGAGGCGTCGCTCGTCGATCGCGACAACGCTTATTCGCAGCTGCGCCTCGCGCACTATGCGTCGGGCGACGCGCTCGACTGGGATCTCTTGCCCGAGTGGAACCCGCGGGTCGCGCCCGTCATGCGCGCCGACCTCGACGCGCCCGCGCCGACGACGTCGCCGGCGACGGCGCGCGCGCTGGACGACGGCGACGCGCAGACCGTCGAAGCTCTGCGCGCGCTCGGCGAGGCGGCGTTCTTCCTTTATCCGACGCAGCTCGCACCCGCACCGACGATTTCGAGCGCGAACGCCGACGCCGAGGGTTTGTGGCTCGACGACGCGCGCGGCGTGGGCGGCCTCGTGCACGCCGAGGCCGCCGACGGCAGCGTCGTTCTCGGCCTGTCGTGCGCGACCTGCCACGCCGACGTCGTCGGCGGGCGCCTCGCTGTCGGTCTCCCGAGCGCGCGCTTCGATCTCGGGCGCATGTTCATCGACGCGGGCGTGCCGTCCACGCTGGCGGATCGCCTCGCCGCGTGGGGACCGGGTCGCGTCGACGTCACGACGCCCGACGGGTCGTTGCCCGAGCGCATCTCCGATCTGCGACCCGTGCGTTGGCTCTCGCACTTGCAATACGACGCGACGGTCGCGCAGAGCGACGTCGTCGCGCTCGCGATCCGCCTCGAGACGCTCATCATCACGGTGCACGGGCAGACCGTGCGCCCTCCGCGCCGGATCGCGCTCGGGCTCGCGATCTACCTGTGGAGCCTCTCCGACGATCTCGGCCCGCCGCCCAACACGTCGTCGCCGGGCGCGCGCACGTTCGCGTCGACGTGCAGCGGTTGCCACGCGGGGCCCGCGCTCACGGGCCCGCCGCGGCCGCTCGCCGAGGTCGGCACCGATCCGACGCTCGGCCTCTCCCCCGATCGCGGAACGGGCTTCTACCGCGTGCCCTCGTTGCGCGGCGTCTCGACGCGGCCGACGCTGTTTCACGACGGCACGCTCGCCGACGTCGACGCGCTCCTCGATCCCGCGCGCCTCTCGCCGACGTACACCGGGGGCGCGCGCGGCGCGGGCGCCGTCTCGGGGCACCCCTTTGGTCTCGATCTCGCGCCCGCCGATCGCGCGGCGCTGCTCGCCTACCTCCGCAGCCTCTGAACGGCGTGCGCGGCCCGACGCTCAGCTCGCCGCGACGAAGGGACGCTCGCGCATCCACTTGGTCGCGACCCATTTTTCGCCGCGCGTGACGGGCTGGCTCACGTGCAGCGAGCGCTCGTCGACGCGGCCGAGCGCGTCGCACGATTCGAAGTAGACGCCGCGCCCGCGGTGCGGGGCGACCGACCAGCCCGCGAGCGGGAACACCGTCTCGCCGCCGGCCTCGACGTCATTGAGGTACATGACGAGCGTGCTGCGGCGCTGGCCGCTGCGGGCGAGCGACGCTTCGTTCGCGGCGTTCGTGGGGGCGAGCGCGTCGTGGTGAGGCGTCGAGCCCGCGCCCGGCTCGTAACGAAGGATCTGCAGGCCCTCGCCGTGCACGAGCGGGAAGCCCATGAGCGCGGCGAAGCGGCGATCGAGGCGCGCGACGAGCTCGTTCTCGCCGGGGCGGAAGAACATGCCGAAGCTCGAGCGGTACGACGCGACGACGTCGGCGCCGCTGTCGGGATCGACGACCGTCGACGGGCGCAGGCGCGGGCCCGCGAGCGTGATGAGCGCGGCGCACTCGTCAGGCGACAGCACGCCGTCGAGCAGCGCGAGCGTCGGGCTCTCGGCGCGCGCGAGGACGCGGACGTCACCGTCGCTCGTGCGAAGGCGCGAGCCGGGCGCGAGGCGCGGCGTGGGCGCCGGCGCGCTCAGCTCTTGCTCGACGGTGATCGAGTCTGTGGGCACGGCGCGGCCATCGCGGCGCGCGTCGACGAACGCGCCCACGATGGCGCGCGCGACGACGGGCTGCATGCGCTCCGCGATCATCGTGTCGACGAGCGCGCCGGGCGCGAGGCCGCGATCGAGGCCGTCGACGAGCCAGCGCGACAGATCGGGCTGGAAGTGGATGACGGTGCTCATGGGCGCGTGCCCGTCGCGCGCGCGATGGCCGCGCCGTTCGAGTTGGCGGGCACGAGCTCGTCGGCGATCCACGTCCCGCCGACGAGCGTGAAGCCCTCGGCGAGCGTCGCCGTGCGCGCGCCCGCGAGCACGCGCCCGACGGCGGGGAACGCGCGTTGCGCCTCGGCGTCGCGGATCCACGCCGGCGCGTCGACGGCGTAGGTGTACGCGACGGTCGCGCTCGTCGCGTGCTGGTCGTCGGGGCGCAGCTCCCACGACTTGACGGCATCGAGCGAGAGGCGCGCGACACAGAGATCGGCGCGCGTCTGGTCGTGATCCTCGGGCTCGATCGGCTGGCGCGAGCGTCGATCGATGAACGAACGGCGGCCGAGCGCCGTGAGCCGGTAGCGACGCACGGTCACGGCCTGGCCGTCGTGGTGCGCGACGCCGGCGACGCCCTCGACGACGCCGAGGCGCTCGAGCACGGGCAGCTGGCGCGCGTCGCGCGTGCCGCGGTTCATGTCGGCCTCGCTGACGTCGACGGGCCACGCGGCGCGATCGACGCAGAGGTCGCCGCGCTCTTCGAGGTACGCGGTGACGCCCGCGGTGAAGGCTGCGCGCAGCACGCTCGTGTCGGACGCCGCGGGCCCGGTCGGCTTCGGCGCCTTCGTGCACGCGCCCGCGAGGGCGAGCGCCGCGAGGCCGAAGAAGATCTTTTGCTCGATCGTCGTCATGGTCGCTCCTTCGTCTTCACTCCACGCAGCGGCCCGCGCGCGGCGGCGTCGGGGGCGGCCGGTAGCCGTCGGTCAGCGTCTCGAGAAAACAAACGAGATCGGCGACGTCGCGCTCGCTGAGAGGCGGCTTCGCGCCACGCGCGCGGCCGTCGAGCGGCATCTGCGGATCGACGTTGCCGCGGTAGCGCGGCGGCAGATCGTCGTACTTCTGAACCCGACCGCCGACGAACTGCTGCGTGACGAGCCCGTAGCGCGGGAAATCTCGATCGGGCCGCGCCTTGGGTTTCCCGCCCACCGTCGGGTACCAGAGCTCGGGGCGGGTGTCGCGCGTCGCGTAGAAGCGCACGGCTTGTTCGAGCGAGTGAACGACGCCGTTGTGAAAGAACGCCCTCCGCGTGGCGACGTTGCGCAGCGTTGGCGTCTTGAACATCCCGCAGTACGTGTTTGGCGCCGCGCCCGGCGCGTGATCGCCACGCAGCGGACCGCACACGCCGAGATCGTAGCTGCCGCCGTCGGCGTTGGCGGGGATCGCGGCGTTGCGCGGGACGCCGATCGCCTCGTACGAGTAGTCGGTGAACAGGCCCGTGCCGCCGCGCAGCCCGGCCCCGTGATAGTGGCACGAGGCGCAGTTGCCGCGCTTCGTGTCGACGAACAGCTGAAAGCCACGCTTCTCGGCCGCGGTGAACGCGCCGCCGAGCTTGTTGTCGGCGTGCAGGTCGTACTTGCTCGTGTACGGGTGGAACGAGGCGTCCTCGCGCTGGAACGCCTCGAGCGCACGAAGCGACGCCGCGAACGCGCCGTCGACGTCGGTCCACGCGACGCCGGGGAACGCGCGTTGAAACAGCGACGCGTAGGGCGCGCGTGCGAGCTTGGCGACGACGTCGGCCGCGTTCGCGTTCGCCATCTCGACGGGCGAGAGCAGCGGCAGCTTCGCCTGCTCGGCCAGCGTGTTGGCGCGGCCGTCCCACGCGAAGCCGCCGCCCGGCCCCGGCGCGCTCACGCCGTCGGGGTTGTCGAGCAGATCGGCGTACGCGGGCGTGTACTCCTTGTAGCGCAGCGACGGGGCGGCGCGCGTGCCGAGCGCGCGCCCGTCGGGCCCGCCTTTTTGCACGGCCAGATCGTTGGGCGGGCCGTAGGCGAAGTTGGGATCGTGGCAGGTCGCGCACGACGTCGCGCGCGACGCCGACAGCGACTCGTCGAAGAACATCGCCTTGCCGACCTGCGCGGCGAGGCTCAATCCGCTCGCCGGCGAAGGCGCGGCGGCTTCGGCGCGCGCGTGATCGCTCGCCGTCGCCTTCGCGCAGCCCGCCGCCGAAACGGCGACGAGCGCGGCCGTGATGAACGGCCACGCCCGCCTGATGTCCTGCTGCTTTTCGGTCACGCCCGAAGCGTGTGCCTCCCTCTCGTCACTTGATCGAGAAGATGTTCGTCTGCGTCGCGTCCGGGCCGACCTGCAGCGGCTGCGTGTCGTCGTCGGTCGCCTTCTCGGTGTAGCCCGCCGGGATGACGTACGCGTGGTTCATCGGGCGGACCGAGTCGTAGTGCGTGTCGGCGCTGCCCGCGAACTCCGGCAGGTTGAGGATGTTCTGCGCGATGAACTTCTCGGTGTACTTCGAGCGGTTCATGTACGAGGCGTCGCTCGCGGGATCGGCGAGGCCGAACATGTCCTGCAGCGTGCGCACGAACGAGAAGTGGCTGTAGGCGTCGTCGTCGACGATGCCGTGAGGCGCCGTGGGCTGGTTGTTGAGGACGACGAAGATGCTCTTGCCGTGGCCCTTGTTGCCCGAGCCGTACTGGGCGATCGACGTGTCCTGCGCCCACGACGATCCGCTCTGCGCGAGCGGCGCGTCGGCCGCCGTCTTGCCGGCCTTCCAGCCGCAGCACGAGTTGAGGTTCGTCGTCGAGTTGCCCTCGTCGAACATGAGGACGATCGCCGTCTTCTTCTGCGTGTTCGTCCAGACGGGCGAGGCTTGGATCTTCTTGACGACGTAGTCGACGTAGTTGTCGCCGCGCGTGATGATGTTGCCGCCCGTGGCGACCGGCTGGTTGTTGCCGATGCTCGAGCAATCGCTCGCCGTGATCGTCGAGCCCGTCCCGTTGACCTTGCCGTTGACGGTGATGCCGTGCATGTCGTCGCACTGGTCGGGGATGACGAAGTTGAGCTGTCCGACGCCGCCGTTGCCGAGGTCGGTGCCCATCTGGTCGAGGTCGTAGCCGGCCGGAACCGCGTACTTCGTGCTCGACAGGAGCACGCCGTCCCACTGGCCGCCGCCGAGCGTGCGGTTGCTGTACTTGAACTCGGGCGCGCTGCGCACGTTCTGGTACGCCATGCCCGGGTGGTGTTTGGTCCTGTAGAGGTTCGCCGGCAGCGGCAGCTGGAGGTTCGCCGTGCCCACCGTCGAGGCGTTGCCGCCGATCGTCCCGGGCGCGTAGACGTTGTCGAGCGCGAAGACGGCCGGGTCGGCGACGCTGTCGGTGCGGAAGTCCTGGCCCGGGTTCATCGACTCGCTGTACGTGCGCCACGACATGCCGGCCGCCGTGATGGCATTGAAGAGGTTCGGGCGGCCGACGATGTTGTGGTTGGCGAGGCCTTGCGTGCACGTCTTGGCGAACGGCGAGCTCGCGAGGCCGGGCTGGTCGTTCGAGGGCAGCGTGTCCTGAGGCGCGTTCGCGCCCGTCGCGTCGCAGTTCCACTGCGAGTCGTCGACGATGCCGAAGTCGTCGCCGCCGCCGAGCGCCGTGTAGTTCGGCTCGCTGGGATTGCCCGTCGCGAAGTAGCTGTTGGCCCAGTTGCCGGCGTGGAGGTAGGCGTTGATCTTCGGCGCGAAGCGCGAGCCGAGGATCGCCTGCGTCGACTTGTTCTCGAGCATGACGATGAAGATGTGGTCGTAGCGCGGGATGCCCTCGACGTTGAACGCGGCCTGCTCGGCCTGCTTGAACGTGATCGGGCTGCGCGTCTCGGGCGTCGTCGCCGTCGCGGGCGTGACGCCGGCGAGGCCCGTGAGCTCGGGGTTGCCGCCCGGGTTCGCGAGCGCGTCGGGGAACTTGTCGCCGCGGTCGAGCTTCGTGATCGCATACGCGAAGCGGTTCTGGAGGACGACCTCCTCGCGGAGGACGGCGGTCTGCGCCGCGCCCGAGAGCGTCGTCGCGTCGGCGAGGACCTGCGCCGTCGTCACGCCGAGGCGCGTGGCGAGGTTGCCCTTCTCGGTCGCGTAGTCGGTGCCGTTGGCCTCGATCTGGCGCACGACCTCGGTCGAGGCCGGGCTGATGACGACGGCGCCGGCCTGCTCGGCCAGCTGCGCGGTCGCCGTGCGGAACACGTTGCGCGTCGTCGTCGCCGAGCCGTTGGCCGTGTTGGTCGCGCCCACGCCGATGTCGGCGATGATCGACGCCGACGACGTGACGTTGAGCGAGAAGTGGCCGCTCGCGTCCGTCGTCGTCTGCTGCTCGCCCGCCTCGCACTTGCCGTTGTCGTTGGCGTCGGCGCAGACCTTCGCGCCCGCGAAGTGGCCGCCGCTCACCGTCGGATCGGTGGCGCTGCCCGGCGTGAAGAGCGCGCTCGAGACGACGCCCGAGACGACGCCCGTGCAGGTGACCTGCGCCGTGAGCGTGTCGGCGCAGCCTGACGTCGCGTCGCCGTCGGACACCGTGAGCGTCACCGTGGCCGCGCCCGGCGTCGTGCAGGTGAGCGTGGGGCTCGCGCCCGAGGCGCTGCTGAGAGTGCCCGACGTCGTCGTCCAGGCGTAGGTGAGCGGACTGGGGCCGTTGTCGCTGTCGTGGGCGGCGCCCGCGAGCGCGATCGACGAGCCGACCGTGACCTCGGCGGGGTTCGCCGACACGCCGTCGACGACGGGGCAGGTGTTGAGCACGCCCGTGATGCTGGCCGAGCCGGTGCGCGCCGGCTCGTGGCAGTCGAGCGGAACGCTGACCGACGTCGTCATGCGGGCCGTGACGTCGAAGTGAGCCGAGCCGCCGCAGGTCGTGGCGCCGTCGGCCGTCGTGGCCGAGATCGTCACGAGGTAGCCCGTACCCTGCGGGAGGTTGCCGACGACGGCCGTGAGCGTCGACGAGTGCGAGACGTCGATCGGGGCCGACGTCGAGAAGCCGCCGGGGCCCGTGATGACGTAGGTGGCCGAGTTGATGGTGACGCCCGACGCGAGCTGCAACGCGAAGGTCGCGCCGCCGACGTCGCCGCGGTTCTCGATCGCGGCGGGGTTCGAGCCCGCGTGCGGCTCACAGCTGGAAAGAACCGCGCTGCCGCCGAGGGCGAGCGCGAGCATCGTCATTTTGCCGATCGTCTTGGTCGTCATTTCGAACGTCCTCCGCGGAGGTCAGTGATCAAATTCACACGCAACGTGCCCAACACTTCGCCGCGGCTCTAAACAAGAGTCGGGCCAGCACGCTCACGTTTTCGTTCGCGGAAAATCCCCAATCACCGCGCAACCCCTAAGGGTTCTCTCTCGCGCCGCGCGCCTTCGGAAACCGGAGCGTGGTGCTCGGTTCTCGGAGGCTCAGCTTCGGCGACGTTTGGTGCGGCGCGACTTTTCGCGCGGCTTTTCGGCGGGAGCGGGCACCGCGTTCTCCGTCGTGAGCGCGAAGCCGATCCACCACGCGACGAGCGGCGTCGCGTACGACATCGCGGGCGGCATGATCGCGCCGAACCACACGACCTCGGCGAAGGTGCCGAAGGCCCAGCCCGTGCGATCGGCGTCGAACGCGCGCGCGACCGGCAGCGCGATCGCCGCGGCCGCGCGCGCCAACAGACAAGCGCTCGCCAACGCGAGCACGAGCAAGCGACGACGGCGCGGCAGCCGCGACGCGACGGCGAGCGCGAGCAGCACGGCGACGGGCGTGTAGCCGAGCACGCGCGTGTCGAGCAGCATCGCTTGATCGGCGGGCGCGTCGCGGCCCGCGAGCGCGACGGCCCAATCGCCGCCGTCTTCCGTCGACGCGCGCCCGCGCGGCGGCACCGAGAAGCGCGGCTCGGCGTCGCCACCCAAATCAAACACGCGCGTGACGACGTTGGCGTAGCCGCTGAACACCGTCGCGAAGGCGCGACCAAGGAAAGGCCACGGCACGAGCAGAACCGCGATCGCGACGACGAAGACGAGGACGCCGCGTTTGTCGACGGGCGGCAGCAGGCGCGACGTCGCCATCTACGCTTCGGCCGCGGCCGGCTGCGCCCAGCGCGACCACGAGAGGAAGGCCGCCACGGCGATCGCGACCAGCGCGAGCGGCCAGACCTCGGCGTGCACGACCTCGAAGGCGCGCGGCGCGCGCAGCTCGACGAAGTAGAGCGTCGCGATGCGGACGACGTTGACGACGACGAGCGCCGGCAAGCCGACGAGCAGGCCCAGGGCGCGGCGGCGCCAAGGCGCGGGCGACGCGACGACGGCCGCGGCGAAGAGGATGTTGATGTCCATCGCGTCGCAGTTCTTGGCGACGGTGAGCGTCGTGCGCCCCACGATGTCGGTGCCGACGACATGCACGCCGCCGTCGAAGAGCCGCAGCACGGCGCCCGTGAGCCGCGCGTAGAAGGACAAGAACGCGACGAAGCCGTCCTCGCGGATGCCGTGGCCCGCGTAGGGAAACGAGTAGAGCGCCATGAGCACGCCGCCCACGACGACGAAGATCGCCGCGAAGCGAAGCCGCGCGCGTCGCACTACCTGGGCCGTCTCCATCGCTCGCGCTCACACGTAGCACGTCGGGCGACTGGCGTGCGCGTGCCGCCGCCGGAATCGCGCCGTCGACGCACGCCGCTGACGCGTTTACGCCCGTTTGAATCTCCTCCACCGCTCTCCGGATTTCGGGGACCACCAAGAACGCGGCGCCGCGAATTTCGCGGCACTTCGTCGGATGGTCGCAGGTACGACCCTTGCTCGGTGGGAGCACCGTCCGAACGAGCGGGGAGGTTGCTGACAATGATTCGTCACGGAGTCCAAAAATTCGTGGGCGTTCTGCCGGCGCTGATGATGGCGGCGGCCGCGGTGGCGGCGCCGGGATGCGCGGACCAGGCGCCGACGGTCGAGACCGTCGATACGGTGCAGCTCAACTTGGACTTCGGCGACGGCGTCACGCTCTCGAGCGTCGACTACGTCCTCAAGGGGCCCGGCACCTTCAAGCGCACGGGCACGCTGGCCGTCGGGGCGGATCCCATGATCAGCGCGACGTTCCAGAACTTGCCGGCGGGCGCCTACGACGTCGTCGTGCAGGGCACGGCGACCGATGACACGAGCCTCTGCAAGGGCGAGGTCATGTTCAACGTCGCGTCGATGATGAACGCCGTCGTGCAGATTCCGCTCACGTGCAGCGGGATCGCGGCCGTCACGGCCGACGTCAACACCTGTCCCATCATCGACAGCCTCTCGGCGAGCCCCGCCGAGGTGTACGTCGGCAGCTCGATTCAGCTGGTCGCCGAGACGCGCGATCCGGACAACGGGCCTTCGCCGCTGTCGGCGACCTGGGCGGCGTCGTCGGGCACGCTCACGAACCTCTCGACGTCGGGCGCGACGTTCACGTGCACCGCGGCCGGCACGTTCACGATCGGCCTGCGCGTCACCGACGGCACGCCGGGCACGAAGTGCCCCGACACGGCGACGATCAGCGTGACCTGCTCGGTGTCGTCATGAGCCGCCCGATGCCTTCGCTTCGCTTCGCTTCGCTCGCGGCCCTCTGCGCCGTCGCCGCGTGCGCGCCTACGCCTGGCGCGAACGGCGGCTCGTCAGACGAGGTCGGCACGGTCTCGCTGGGCCTCACGCTCGGCGGCGGGTTCAAGATCACCTCGATTCATTACGACATCAGCGGCAACGGCTTCCACAAGGCGAACGACGTCTCGGTCGCCAGCAGCGCCGCCGTCAACGTGGTCGTCGGCGGCATCCCCGTCGGCACGGGCTACACGGCCAAGCTCTCGTTTACCGACGCCGACCACAAGCTCATGCCTTGCTCGGGCAGCGCGCCGTTCAGCATCACGAGCGCCGCGACGATCGCCGTGCCGGTGCACCTCGCTTGTCAGACGGCGACGCCGCTGCCCGTGCCGACGGTACCGGTGCCGCGCGTCGCGATCCTCGCGCTCGGCGTGCTGCTCCTCGCGCTCGGCTGCCGGCGCGCGCGCTCGCTCGCGATGCTCACGCTCGCATCGGTGGCGTTCGCTTCGGCCGGCTGCAGCCCGGGCGGCGCCGGCTCCGACGTGGGCGCCGTCAGCATGGCGCTCCAGGTCGCGGGCGCGACGAACCTCGACACGATCAACTACGAGATCGACGGGCCCGGCGCGTTCACGAAGGTCGGCCAGATCGACGTGAGCCAGAGCTCGACGATCTCGGCGAACATCGCGCCGCTGCCGCCGGGCTCGGGCTTTCAGATCACGCTCGCGGCGATGTCGCGCGGCGGTGATGCGCGTTGCGCCGGTGTGCAGACGTTCGACGTCACGGCCCGGCAGACGACGTCGGTGCTCGTTCACCTGCTGTGTCAGATCATTCCGAAGAACGGCACGGCGGCCGTCAACGGCGCGCTCAACGCGTGCCCGCTCATCGACAGCGTGGGCGCGAGCCCGGCCGAGGTCTTCGTGGGCGGCACGATCGGGGTGTCGTCGTCGGCGCACGATCTCGACCACGCGCCGTCGCCGCTCAGCTACGCGTGGACGACGAGCGGTGGCACGCTCAGCGACCCGAGCGCACAGAACCCGCAGCTCACGTGCACCTCGAGCGGCCCCGTGGCGCTCACCCTCACGGTCTCCGACGGCGACACGTCGCCGGGGTGCGCCGACACGCAGTCGATCACCGTCCAGTGCACGACGGGGACGGCCGCCGGCGGATCGACGGGCAGCGGCGGCGCGAGCGGAGGTAGCGGCGGCGCGAGCGGAGGTAGCGGCGGCGCGAGCGGCAGGGGCGGCAGCGGCGGCGCGAGCGGCGGTTCGGGTGGCGCGACGGGCGGCAGCAGCGGCGC
>DASZRT010000143.1:0-142889 GCA_035549075.1 Polyangia bacterium
CTTACCATCGGCGAAGAGGCCGACCGCCAGCTGCCCCCACATGCCGCAGAAACCGTGGACCGCGATCGCACCGACCGGATCATCGACCTTGAGCGTCCGGTCGATGAATGGGATGGCGATCGAGACGACCAACCCGGCGATAACGCCGATGATGAAGCCGCTGAAGGGGCTGACGTAGCCGCTCGGCGCGGTGATTGCCACCAGGCCGGCGAGCAGGCCGTTCGCCGCCATCCCCGGGTCGGGCTTGCCGGTCGTGTACCAGCTGTAGAACATCGCGGTCAGCGCGCCGGAGGCCGAGGCGAGCATCGTGCAGACGGCGATGATGCCGATCCGCAGCGCGCCATTGCCCGAGGCCCCCAGGGTCGAGCCGGGGTTGAAGCCGAACCAGCCGAAGGCGAGGATGAACGTGCCGACCTGCACCATCGGGATGTGGTGCGGGAGGATCGGGTTGACCTTGCCGTCGGGGCCGTACTTGCCGATGCGCGGCCCGATGAGGTACGCCGTGATGAGCGCGAGCGCGCCGCCCTGCAAGTGGACGACGCCCGAGCCGGCGTAGTCGACGGCGCCGTGGCCGAGCCCCGCGCGGTAGCCGAGCTGAGCGAGCCAGCCGCCACCCCAGACCCAGCACCCGAAGATCGGGTAGATGATGGCGCCGACGACGATGCTGAAGAGGCAGAAGCTCTTCATCGTCCAGCGCTCGGCGCAGGCGCCCGTCACGATCGTCGCCGTCGTGTCCATGAAGACCATCATGAACAGGAAGAGGACGACGGCCGCGGCGTCATAGCCGTTGCCCGACAGGAAGAAGCCCGTCGTGCCGAGCAGGCCCCAGCCGTGATCGCCGTTGACGGCGCCACCGACGGCAAACATCGAGTGCAGCGTCGGCACGCCACCCAGCGTGACCGGGCCGCCGATGGCCGTGCCGTTGAGGCCGCCGCACATGAAGGCGAAGCCGCAAACGAAGAAGCCGAACATGCCCAGGCCGTAGACCAAGAAGTTCATCGAGAAGGTGTGGGCGGCGTTCTTGGCTCGAATCAGGCCCGTCTCGACCAGCGCGAACCCTGCCTGCATGAACATGACGAGGAAGCCCGCGACGAGCGTCCAGACGAAGTTGATCGAGTAAATGCCGTGTGACGCCGACTGCGCGACCGCATCGACGGCGACGGCCAGGTCCTTCGTCGTGGCCTTGTCGGGATCGGGCTTCGTGTACCCGGCGACCGTGTAGGCAGACGGGGTCGTCTGGAACGCGCCCGTCTTATCGGGGACGGGGTCGTCGGCCAAGGCCCGCGCGGGCGACAGCGCGACCAGCGCGGCCCCCAACGCCACGAGGGCGATCCATCGGTTCAGGCGGTTCTCACGCTTCGACTTTTGCATTTTCCTTCCTTCTTCCACGGGTTTGCTTGAGCTCGCACGAGCCACCCCGAGGGCAGCGCCGCGCCCCCCTCTGTCACACGGCCTTGCGGTCCACCTTCTGCTTGAGGCGAACGCCCCACCCCGCCCCCGAAATCGCTCCGAACTGCATGACCACGAAGAAGGCCAGCGAGCGAGCGACCATGTGGCCAAGCCCGAAGTACGTCGCCAGCGTCACCGCGGCGATGACGAGTTGGGTCTTCGTGAACGTCTTCTTGTACTGCTCCCACATGGGTCGGGCCTTTCGTTCGGGGGAAGTGCGCGTTGGGCCGACACTAGCCAACCGACATTGCCGCCAGGTTTCCGAACGAACGAAACTTCGTTAATTGGGCTCATCAAACGTCGACGATCGCCCATCATTTCCGCTTTGTTTCTCGACGGGGTTCGACACTTGATCGCGCGCGTATCGAGATTGTTTCGAACGAGATTCCGCGCCTCGCGAGGCGCGTCTCGTCACCGAGCGCCGCGAACCGCGTCCCGCACGGCCGTGAGAAGGCGCTGTCGCGCCGGTCGGTTTAGCGGCCGCCGCCGAACGCGGCGATGAGCTCCTCGAGCGCTTTGCGATCGAGGGGGCGCGTCTTGGGCAGCAGCGCCTGGGCGACGGCCTCGCCCTCGACGACGAGCAAGCCGACGCCCGCGGCCTGGAGCCGCCGCGTGAGGGCCGCGCCGTCCCAGCGGCCGCTCGCCTCGGCGCGCGCGACCAGGTACTCGGCCACGACGGCCGGCGAGCACGCCAGGTGGATCTCCGTCGTGTACTTCGAGAACGCCTTGATCCGCTCGAGCGTGGGGTCGATCTCGGCGGCGGCGTTCTTCATGATGATGCCGACGACGCGCGCGCCCGAGAGCATGCCCTTGTGGTACGCGACAAAGTCGAAGCCGGTGCCGGGCGGCAGGCCGTCGTGGATCGTGAGGCCCGCGCCGTCGAGCCAGTTCTTCACGGCGGCGACGAGCACGCGCGGGTCGCGCGCGGGAGAGAACAGCTCGGCGAGCGCGCCTTCTTTGGCCGTTCGAAACGCGTCGTACAGCGTCGCCGCCAGCACCTCGGGCGGCGGCGCGCCCTCCCACGGCGAGCCCTTGCCGGCTCGGCGCGCGTCGATTTGGCGCTCGACCTCGGCGAGCTTCGCGCGCCCCGACGACAGGCTCGTGGCCTTTTCGGCGGGGACGCCCAGCTCGGCGAGCAACCCGTCGAGCACGGTGACGTCGGCGATCGCGGCCTTGAGACGGCGCAGGCGCAGGCCGGCGAAGCGTGTGCGATCGGGGTCGGCGAGGAATCCGAATTTCACGGCGGGATCGTCCCAGAGCGGGCTCGCGAACGCCACCGTTTATCGCGCGCGCGCCGATCGAGGCAACGCCGGCTTCGGCGTGGCCGCGCGCACGACGGCCGCGAGCTTGCGCAGCGCCGGCGCGAGCGGCGAGTGCTTGCGCCACACGAGCGCGATCGTGCGATGCGCGTGCGACGACGCGAGCGGGCGCACGCGCACGGCGGCGCGCCCCACCTCGGTCGCGACGGCGATCGAGGGCAGCATCGTGAGGCCGGCGCCGCCCGCGACCATCTGCACGAGCGTCGTGAGGCTCGTCGCGCGGAACTCGCCCTCGCGCGCGCGCGACGACGCGCAGACCTCGAGCGCCTGGTCGCGGAAGCAGTGGCCGTCGTCGAGCAGCAAGACCTCGGCGCCTCGCAGATCGCCGGCGTCGACGGGGCCCGAGCGCCGCGCGAGCGGGTGATCGGCCGGCACGGCGAGCACGAACGGGTCGCGCGCGACGACCTCGTGCTCGACGGCGCCGAGGTCGGCCTCGAGCGCGACGAGCGCGGCGTCGAGCGCGCCGGCTTCGAGCGCCGCCACGAGCACCTCCGTCTTCTCTTCGCGCCACGCGAGCACGAGCCGCGGGAAGGCCGCGCGCAGCGCCGGCGCGACGGCGGGCAACAGGTAAGGCGCGAGCGTGGGGATGACGCCGACGCGCAGCGTGCCCGCGAACGGATCGCTCGCGCGCTGCCCCGCGGCCGCGAGGTCGTCGGCGTCGACGAGCAGGCGCCGCGCGCGCTCGATGAGCGCCCGCCCCGCCGCCGTCACGAGCACCTTGCGGCGGCTGCGCTCGAACAGCGGCACGTCGAGCGCGCGCTCGAGCTGGGCGATCTGCGCGCTCAGCGACGGCTGCGAGACGTGGCAGCGCGCGGCGGCGCGCCGGAACGACAGCTCCTCGGCGACGGCGATCGCGTACTGCAGCTGCCGCAGCGTGAAGGCGTGCGGGTTCACGATAGTTACATACTATCACTTTCATCGAAACGATGTGTTGGAGCGATTTGCGCATCCGCGCCATCTTGAGCCCATGGCCAACGACCAAGACGACAAGACCCTGACCACCAACTTCGGCGCCCCGCTCCCCGACAACGAGCACTCGCTCACCGCGGGCGAGCGCGGCCCGGTCCTCATGCAGGACTACCAGCTCATCGAGAAGCTCGCGCACTTCGATCGCGAGCGCATCCCAGAGCGCGTCGTGCACGCCAAGGGCGCCGGCGCCTTTGGCTATTTCGAGGCGACGGCCGACATGTCGAAGCACACGCGCGCGCACCTGTTCGGCGCCGTGGGGCGCAAGACGCCCGCGCTCGTGCGCTTCTCGACCGTCGGCGGCGAGAAGGGCTCGGCCGACGCCGACCGCGACCCGCGCGGCTTCGCCATCAAGTTCTACACGGCCGAGGGCAACTACGACCTCGTGGGCAACAACACGCCCGTGTTCTTCATCCGCGACCCGTTCAAGTTCCCGGACATGGTGCACACGCACAAGCGCAACCCGCAGTCGAACCTCAAGGACCCCGACGCGTTCTGGGACTTCTTCTCGCGCTCGCCCGAGTCGACCCACATGGTGACGATCCTCTTCTCGGATCGCGGCATCCCGCGCTCGTACCGCGAAATGCACGGCTTCGGCAGCCACACCTTCAAGTGGGTCAACGCCGCCGGCGAGGCGTGCTTCGTGAAGTACCACTTCAAGACCGAGACCGGCATCGCCAACCTGACGTCGGAAGAGGCGGCCGCCGTCGTCGCGAAAGATCCCGACAACGCCACGCGCGACCTGTTCGACCACATCGCCAAGGGCGGCGTCGCGGCTTGGAAGGCGTACGTGCAGATCATGCCGCTCGCCGACGCCGACGGGTACCGCTTCGATCCGTTCGACGTCACGAAGGTGTGGCGCTACCAGGACTACCCGCTCATCTCCATCGGGCGCCTCGTGCTCGACCGCAACCCCGAGAACTTCTTCGCCGAGATCGAGCAGGCGGCGTTCAGCCCGGCGAACTTCGTGCCCGGCGTCGAGCCGTCGCCCGACAAGCTGCTGCAGGGGCGCTTGTTCTCGTACCCGGACACGCAGCGGCACCGCCTGGGGCCGAACTTCGCGCAGATCCCCGTGAACGCGCCGCACGCGCGCGTGCACAATCAGCAGCGCGACGGCTTCATGGCCGTCAACGGCAACGGCGGCTCGGCCGCGAACTACTCACCGAACGGCCGCGGCGGCACCACCGTCGACGCGCGCGGCGCCGAGGTGCCCGCGCCGCTCACGGGCACGACGGGCCGCACCGAGTACCCGAAGGCCGGCCGCGCCGACGACTTCGAACAGGCCGGCCTGCTGTACCGCGTGCTCGAGGAGGACGAGCGCGCGCGCCTCGTCGCCAACATCGCGGGCCACCTGGGCCACGCGAACCGCGAGATTCAGGAGCGCCAGGTCGAGCACTTCAAGAAGGCCGACGCCGAGTATGGCGCGCGCGTCGCGAAGGCGCTCGGGCTGTGATCCGAGCGCGGCCGCGCGCGACCTTGCTCGCGCGCGGCCGGTGCGCGCCTTTGCCTCCGGATCCCTTCGTCGCCACGGCCTTCTTCGCGGCGGCCGAACGCTCCGTCGCCGTGCGCTGACCGGCGGCGGCGCGCGCTTGTCGCGCGAGGGCCTGGTGAGAAGCCGCCGCGTGCGGCTCGCGCTGGAGCGCGGCTTCGACGGCGCGGCCACGCTTCGCCGAAGGCGCGCGCGGCTTGCGTCGCCCCTGCCCCGTCGCGTAGTCACGCGCGGCCGACTGACGGGTGCGCATCGACGTCCGCCCCGGCTTCGGCGCGGCGAGCGGCACGCCCGCCCGCCGCGCCTTCGACAGTCCGATCGCGATCGCCTGCTTCGCCGAGCGCGCGCCGTGCTTGCCCTCGCGAATGTGATCCATCTCCTCGCGCACGAACTCGCCGGCCGCCGTCGACGGCGCCTTGCCCGCCGAGAGGTCCTTCTTCGCCTTGTCCACCGTTTGCTTGGTTGGCATGGAGACAACGTGGGTCGTCCCGCAACGCCTGCAAGCGAACGCCGGCTCAGAGCGTGCGCGGCCAGCGTCGAATGGGCAAACGCCGCGTCATCGCGACGCGCGGGAGCTCTTCGAAGCCGGCGCGCGCGTAGAGCGCCCGCGCGGCGACGTTCTTCGGGTAGACGAGCAGCGTGAGGGCGCCCGCGCCCGCGTCGCGCGCGTCGTCGACGATCGCGTCGATCAACCGGCGTCCGAGGCCCGCGCGGCGGTGTTCAGGCGCGACGAAGATCTCGGTGATGAATCCGTCGGGGCCGCCGAACTCGAGGTCGAAGCCGAAGGTGCCGACGACGTAGCCCACGAGCTCGTGGCGCGCCTCGGCGACGAGCACCGTGCCGAGGCGACGCGTGCGCAAGAGCAACCGCAACGCCTTCTCGATGCGCGCGCGGCGAAACGGAATGCCTTCGGCGCGGTTGAACGCTCGCATGAGCGGCAGGAGCGCGGGGACGTCCGAGGCGCGCGCGCGCCGCAGGCGCGAGGAGGGGTCGGGGAGCATCCCGGCTCTACGCCGGGCCTCGCGATCGGTTACGGCTTGCGCGCGAAACGCTCGACGACGGCGAGGAGCGCGTCGATGCCGAAGGGCTTCGGCAACACGCCCGCAACGCCCGGCATCTGCGGCGTGTGGCGGCCGGTCGCCGTCATGAGGCACACCGGGATGTCCGCCAGCGCGGGATCGCGGCCCCGCTGCGCGATGAACGCCGCGCCGTCCATGTCGGGCATCATGAGGTCGAGCAAGATCAGCACCGGCGGCGGCGGCGTCTTCAACAGCGCGAGCGCCGAGCGGCCGTCGCCCGCGACGTGGACGTCGTAGCCGCTGTCGTCGCCGAGGATCTCGACGAGCGCGCGCTGGATCGCTGGGTCGTCCTCGACGACGAGGATCTTTCGGTCGTGCAAACGATCGTCACGGATCAATGGCATCCCCCCGCCCCTGTTTTCGCGGCTATCGGGGGCGAGTTCCAGCGCAAATCACACGCGCGTCGAGTCTACGGACTCGGCCTGACAGGCGTGTCCGCCGTCGGATCGATCCCGTCGCGCGCGAGGTCGGCGGAGCTCGCGACCGTGGCCCTCGTGCCCGCGGGCGCCTGGTACCAGCCGGGATCGCCGTCGCCGTTCAGGTGATCGCGCACCTTGAGCAGCGTCGACATCCCGCCCATCGTGACGACGCCGTGTGGGCCGTGCGCGTTGCGCATCGCCACCGAGTTCTTGGGGATCGGCATCTGCATGTCGTCGCCCATGCCCGACGTGCCCATCGTCATGTAGCCGGGCAGCACCTTCTGCACGCGCTCGTCGAGCCCGCGCGTGTCGACGCCGACGAGGTTGGGCAAGCCGTGGCCCATCTGGTTCATCATGTGGTGGGTCATGTGGCAGTGCATGGCCCAGTCGCCGGGCGCGTTGGCGACGACCTCGAGCGTGCGCGTGCTGCCCGTCGGCACGAGCACCGTCGTCTCGGGCCACTGCGCCGACGGCGGGATCGCGCCGCCGTCGGTCTCGACGACGTGGAAGCGGTGGCCGTGCAGGTGGATCGGGTGGTGATCCATCGCGCTCAGGTTGCCGATGCGGATGCGCACGCGTTCGCCCGTGCGCGCGACGAGCGGCGCCGTCGCCGGGAACACGGCGCCGTTGATCGTGAGGACGTTGAAGTCCGTCATCTCCATGGGGTCGGGGCGCGCCGCGCCCGGGTCGATCTTCCACTCGTGCAGCATGAGCACGTAGTCGCGGTCGACGTGCGTCCTGGGCCGCCGCGGGTGAACGACGATCATGCCCGTGAGGCCGAGCGCCATCTGGGTCATCTCGTCGTGGTGCGGGTGGTACATCATGGTGCCCGACTGGCGCAGCGTGAGCTCGTACTTGAACGTCTCGCCGGGCGCGATCGGCTTTTGCGTGATGCCGGCGACGCCGTCCATGCCGTTGGGCAAGAGCACGCCGTGCAGGTGTACGGTCGTCGCCTCGGGTAGGCGGTTCGTGACGTAGAGGCGCACGCGATCGCCCTCGACGGCTTCGATGACGGGGCCGTGCACGTGGCCGTTGTAGCCCCAGCACTTCGCGCGCAGGCCGGGCATGAACTCGTGCTCGACCTCGCCCGCCACGAGGTGGAACACCTTGACGCCGTCGACGACGCGGAACGGGAGCGTCGCGCCGTTGGGCACGACGACGGGCTCGTAGTCGTGGCCGGGACGGCCCGGTGGCAAAGCGTTCGAAGCTGCGACGGCGTCGCGCGCGCCGAGGAGCGCGGCGCCGCCCGCGACGGCGGCCGTGCCCGTCGCGAGCCACGCGCGCCGGCTCAGGCCTTCGCTGCTCTTGCGCTTCATCGCGCACCTCCCGCGGCGTTCGTCGTCGTTGGCACGAGCTGTCCTCCGATGGCGCGCTCGAGGTCGGCGCGCGCCGTCCAGTAGTCGCGGAGCGCGGCGATGTGCTGCGCGTGCGCCATGACCTGCGCGCTCTTGGTCTCGATCAGCTGATAGAGGCCGAGCAACATGCCGTTGTAGAAGAGCTGCGCCTCGTCGAGGGCCTCATCGCGCATCGGGAGGATCGTCGCTTGGTAGCGCTCGACGATGGCGCGTGCCGCGAGGAGCTCGGCGCGCGCGAGCCTCACCTCGGAGCGGGCCTCGAGCGCGGCGGCGTCGGCGTGGTGGCGGGCTTGGCGCTCGCGCGCCTCGAGCCGCGCGACGGTCGCCTGACGTTGATCGAAGATCGGCAGCTCGATGACGAGGCTCGGGCCGAAGACGCGCGGGCCGTCGGCGTCTTGGTGCGCGTCGACGCCGACGTCGAGGCGGCCCACGAGGCGCGTGTCGCGCGCGAGGTCGACGGCGCGCGCGAGCAGCTTCTGCTCCTTCCGCGCGGCGTCGACGTCCAAGCGTTGCGCGACGGCGCGCGCCTCGAGCGCGTCGAGCGGCGGCTCGGCCGCGGGCGGCGCCTGCAGCGCCTCGGCGAGCTTCCAGTCGGCGCGGGGGCCCCACAGGCCGAGCAGGCGATTGAGCGCCTCACGGTGACGCAAGAGCTCGAGCTCGTCGCGCGTCAGGTCGAGCGCCGACTCCTCGAAGCTCGCGAGCTGGTTGGCGTGCTTGAGCGCATCGACGTTGCCGGCGGCGAACTGCGCGCGCGACAGCGCGGCCGCGCCTTCGTCGGCGGTGACGACGGTGCGCTGGTAATCGGCGAGCGCCGCGGCCGCCTGCACGGCGGCGTACTCCTTCTCGACGGCGGCGACGGTGTCGAGCGCCTCCTGCGCGACGCGCAGCACGTCGACCGTGAACTGCTCGCGCGCGATCTGCTTGCGCAGCGGCAGCACGAAGACGTCGAGGAAGTCCTGCACGAGCGAGAACTGGATCTCCTTGCCGTCGCCGCGCACGGGGAACGCGACGTGCGCGCCCAGCGCCGGGTTGCGCAGCAGGCCCGCCTGGACCATGTCCGCTTGCGAGACGCCGAGCGATTCGTAGGTCGCCTGCAGCCGCGGGTTCGCGACCAGCGCGATCTCGACGGCGGCGCCGCGTGAGAGGCCGTGCGCGAGCAGCTCGTCCACCCAGCGATCGACCTGGTCGTCTTCGGGCGAGCCCGACGCCCAACGCGTCGGGTGCCCGGCGCGCTCGCGCACGAGGCGATCGACGTCGTCATGCCCGCGCTCTTTCGACACGCTCGCGCACCCCGCGAGCGTCAACAGCGCGAGCGCGCTGGCCTGAATGGATGGGTACGGACGCATGGCTCTCTCCTCAATCTCGAAGCAATGATCGAACGGCTGAACGGACCGGCGGTGACGCCGGCGCTCAGATCAGCAGCGACCGCTTGAGGAGAGGCAGCGGAGGCTTCGAGACGCGCAACGGCGCGCGCGGTTCGAGCGCGCGCGCCGCTGGCGGCGGCGAAATGACGACCGGCGGGAGATCGATCGCGACGGGTGCGACCGCGTCGTCGACGACGGCCACGACGTCGGCCGCCGGCGTCGCCGTCGCGACGACGACGCGCTCGCAGCAGCCCGGCTCGCCGACCGAGCTCTGCGCGGGCGGATCCGAATCGGCCGCCGGGCAGCATGTGTCGACCGACACCATGCCGCTCATGCGGCACCGCTGGCCGATGAACCCGAAGGCGGCGACGGCCATGACCAACACGGGCGCGAGGAGCGCCGTGGCCACGGTTCGTTGCCGCCAGGTCATGCCCCCAGCGTGAAGCCGAATCGCGCGGCCGTCAACCGACGCTAGTTCGCGCCGTGCGGGCAGTGGGCCTCGACGAGCGCGACGAGGTCGTCCATGACGAGCGGCTTGTGGACGACGACGGTCGCTTCGACGCCGGCCGCGCGTCCCGCGCCCGCGGCCGTCATGACGACGACGGGGATCGCGGCGAGCGCGGCGTCCTTGAGCATCTCGCGGCGCAACGTCCACCCGTCCATGACAGGCATCATGAGATCGAGCAGCACCATGCACGGGCGCGCGCCGCTGCGCAGGTGGCGGAGCGCCGCCTCTCCGTGCTCGGCGCTCACGACCTCGTAGCCCTCGAGCCGCAACGCCTCGGCGAGCGTGTCGCGGAGATCGCGGTCGTCCTCGACGACGAGGATGTGTTCGTTGGGGTCGACCTCCGCGGGCGTCATGTACAACTCTATCTCATTGGTAGCACGACGCTGAAAGTCGCGCCTGTTCCTGGGCGGCTGTCGAGGGTGATGGCGCCGCCGTGCGCCGCCACGATGCGGCGTACGAGCCACAACCCGAGGCCCATGCCGGGAAGGTCCTCGGAAGGTGACGCTCGCTCGAACTGGTCGAAGATGCGCTCTTGGTGCTCGAGCGGGATGCCCGGCCCCTCGTCGCGCACGGTGAGCCGCGCGTGCCCGCCGCCGCCGCTGACCGACACGGTGACGGCGGCGCCCGGCGCGTACTTGATGGCGTTGCCCACGAGGTTCGTGATGACTTGGTCGAGGCGCCCACGGTCCCAGTAGCCCGTCGTCTCGCCGCTCGTCTTGAGCTCGATGCGGCTGCCGCGCTCGGCGGCCGCGTCCTCGTAGCGAGAGACGACGTCGCGCGCGACCTCGACGAGATCGAGCGTCTCGCGCTCGAGGCGCAGGTCGCGCGTCGACAGGCGGCTCACGTCGAGCAGGCGATCGATGAGCCGCGCGAGCTGGCGCGTCTGGCGGTCGGCCTTGACCATGCGGTCTTTGAGCGCGTCTTCGCCGAGCGAGAGGAGACGCCCCTGCCCCGCCGCGCGCACGAGCGACGTCGTCATGACCGACAGCGCCGACAGCGGCGTGCGCAGCTCGTGCGAGGCGATCGCGAGGAAGTTGTCGCGCGTCTGCACGGCGAGCCGGGCCTCGGTGTAGGCGCGCGCGTTCTCGACGGCGAGCGACGCGCGCCGCGCGACCTCGCTCGCGAGCACGAGATCCTGCGCGCCGAAGCGACGGCCCGACTCGGCCGTCACGAACGTCAGCACGCCGATCGTCTCGTTGCCCACCCTCAGCGGCACCACCATCACCGACCGAAGGCCGAGCTCGAGGGCCATGCGCCGCTGTTCGAGATCGGGCGTGCCCGCCTCGATCATGGCGGTCGTGATCTCGCTGATGAGCTCGGGCGTGCCCGAGCGCGCCACGCGGCCCGCCAGCGACTCGGGGCGTGGCGGCCAGCGTCGGCGCCATTCGCGCGCCAGCTCGAGCTTGCCCGGATCGACGTGCGCCACGGCGAGCGGCTCGAGGTGGCCGTCGGGCTCGACGACATCGACGCCGCACCAATCGGCGATGCGCGGCACGGCGAGCTCGACCACCTTCTTCAAGGTCACCTCGTAGTCGAGCGACGCGCCCAGCGTGGCGCTCACGTCGGCGAGGAACTGCCACGCCGCCTCGCTGCGCCGTTGCTCGGTCAGCTCGCGGAACACGTTCACGGCGATCTCGACGCGGCCCTCGGCGTCGAACACGGGCGCGCCCGACACGAAGGACCAACGCTCTTCGCCCGTGCGGCGATCCTTGAAGCGCACGGTCGCCGTCGTCGCCTCGCCGCGCAAGGCGCGGCGCCCCGGCAGCTCTTCGAACGGAAACGACGTCCCGTCCTCGCGCAGCATCTCGAACCGGCGCGGCATCTCGTCGATCGGCGCCGCGAGCATGGCGGCCACCGAGTCGAAGCCCGACAGGCGCGCCGCGGCCTCGTTGGCGAAGACGAGCCTGCCGTCGGGCCGCTGCGCCGTCACGCCCTCGGCGACGCTACGTAAGATGAGGTCGAGCTGGTCGCGCGACCGCCGCACCTCGCGTTCGTCGAGCTCGGCCTGCTGGCGGCTCGCGCGCTCGGCGGCGGCGACGCGCGCCTCTTCCTCGGCGCGGCGGCGCTCGGTGAGATCGCGCGTGATCTTGGCGTAGCCGCGCACGGCGCCGCTCTCGTCGCGCAGCGCCGTCATGACCACCGACGCCCAAAAGCGCGTGCCGTCCTTGCGTCGGCGCCAACCCTCCTCGTGGTAGCGGCCGTGGGCGCGCGCGCTCGCGAGGATGTGCGCGGGTTTGCCGGCCGCGCGATCCTCATCCGTGAAGAACAGCGCGTAAGGCTGGCCGATGATCTCGATGGGGGTGTAGCCCTTGATCCTCTGCGCGCCCGCGTTCCACGAGGCGATGTTGCCGTTGCGGTCGAGCACGAAGATGGCGTAGTCGACGACCTGCTCGATGAGGAGATCGAGCAGGTCCGGCACCTCGTTGGGCGCCAGCCGCTCCACGGCCACCGTCGTCTCCCGCTTCTCCGTCGCGCTCATGCAGGCCGTGGCATAGCTTACACGGCCCGCGCAGGCGCGGCGGAGATACTCGGCCGTGGCGAGGCTAGTCGGACTTCATGCGCAGGTTCGTCATGAGGATCGTGCCGCTCGACGACTGGTCGAACACGAACTGCACGCCGCGGATCGACGACAGCGTCGCGCCGCCGAACGCCGAAAGCGGGATCTTCACGGCGCCCAGGGGGAACGGCCGCGTGAAGTCGCTGCTGTTTTGCATGCCCGACGGTCCCGCGTTCGACGTCGTCGTGTAATTGGCGATCTGCACGGCGTTCGAGGTCGTGCCGCTGCCGTTGACGAGCTTGACGCTGAAGTTCGTGGGCGCGGAGGCCGTGTTCGTGGGGTCACGATCGAGCCGCAGCTCGAAGTAGGTGTCGAAGCTGAAGTCGTAGCCGCCGCCCGGCCCCGACCAGTTGACCTGGAACTTGTTGCCGCTCGACGCCGACGTCCAGGTGATGTACGCGCCCGTGTTGCCACCTTCGTGCGCGCCGATGACGTCGGTGATGCTCTCCGACGCGTCCTGCACGACCGTGACGGCGCCCGAGGCCGTCGTGTCGAACCCGAAGCTGCTCTGGCCGAAGGGCAGGTGGAAGTCCTCGAGCTGGAGGCGGCTGCCCTCGCCCATCTGGTGCGCCCGCTCGACGGGGATCGCGGGCGGCGGCGTCGTCACGGGGTCGAAGATCGAGAGGTTCGCCTGGTTCGCCGACGTGCCGACCCAGCCCTGCATGAAGTGCGTGATCGTGTAGACGGCCGTCTGCCTTTGCCGCGCCGAGCCCGTGATGCCCGAGCCCGCGCCGCCCTGCTCGTAGATCGGCGTCGGTTTGCAGTCGGCGGCGTTGACGTCCGTCGTCTGCCACTCGCTGTTGTAGAAGTTGTGGTTCGCGCCCCACACGGCGTACTCGCCGACGAACGTCACCGAGTTCTGGATCATGCGGTCGAACACGTCCCAGCCGCTGCGGTAGGGCGTGTCCTCGCCCGAGTAGCGCGCGTTCGAGTCGCAGGTGCCCATGAGCAGCGCCCAGGGCGTGTTGCCGTCGTCGTAGTCGATCTGGCGCGTGTAGTAGACCTGGTCCGTCGAGCCGATCTCGAACACGCCGGCGATGTAGAGGTCGGGGATCGCCGACTGCCACGCCGGATCGTCGGCGAAGAAGCGCCGCGCGGCGCGCACGCCTTCGCCGCCGCGCGAGTGGCCCACGAGCCCGACGTTGTGCATGTCGAGGTGACCGACGAGGTTCGGCAAACCCGACGGCGTCGCGCGCGCGCCCGAGTTCCACTGGCTCATGTGCTGCAGCGTCTTGAGCACGAGGCGGCCGCGGTTGTCGATGAGCTGGCCCAGGCCGAACTGGCCGGCGCCGTCGTCGCGGTTGGCGATGCCCTTGTTGGCGTCGATCGAGAAGACGATGTAGCCCTTCTGCGCCAGCTCGTGCGCGACGTAGGCGAAGCCCTTGTCGCTGCGCACCTCGCTGTAGCCCGACGGGCAGGTGCCGCCCGGATCGACGGTCGAGCCTGAATACTGGCTGTTGTCGTCGATGTGCGGGTTCGAGCCGTGGCCGCAGCTCGCGTGGTTGCCGTGCAGGAAGACGACGACCGGGTATTTCCCCGAGCCGATCGTCGGGTAGTACATCGTGCCCTTGAGCTCGGTCCAGCGCGTCGACGCGTTCGGATCGTCGGAGGGGTTCACCTCGGGCAGATCGCTCGGGCCCCACGTCGCGTGCGTGCCGTCGAAGTAGTCGCTCGCGAAGCTCGAGGTGAACGCGGGCGTGACCTTCTCGGCCGACGCGAGGTACGTCGGGCTGCTGGTCTTCGTGATGCCCCCCGCGGCGATGATCGTGCCTGACGACGGCGTGGGCGTCGCCGTGTGGAAGGCGCGCGCCGTGAGCAACGACGGCTCCTCCATCCAGGTCTCGAAGGCCGACTTGAAGCGCTCGGCACCCTTGATGGCGAGCGCGCTCGAGCCGGGTCCGATGCCGCCCGACACGATGATGCTGTCGTCCCAGTTGAGCGTCGCCGCGTGGCCCGTGCGCGCGCTGATCATGTCGGCCGTCGGCTTCCAGAGGTTGGTCGTCGGGTTGTAGAGGTCGCACGTCGCGTAGACCGTCGTGCTGTTGTAGGGGCCGCCGCCCGCGACGAGCACGTAGCCGTTGCTCATGATCGTCGCCGTGTGGCCGACGCGCGCCGCGCTCAGCGTGCCGCGCGCCGTCCACGCGTTGGCGGCGAGGTTGTACGAGTAAACGGTGTCGAGCGTCGTCGTGCCGTCGCGGCCGCCGATGATCATGACGTCACCGCTCTGCATGCGGACGCTCTGGTGCGAGGCGCGGCGCGCCGACGTCGGGCTGTTGGCCTGGAACCAGGTGTTGGCGTTGGCGCCCGTCGGCCGGTACACCTCGACGGCCGTGATCGTCGTCGAGCCCGAGAGGCCGCCCGTGACGACGACCTCGCCCGTCGTGAGCACGGTGGCGGCGTGGCGCCCGCGCGCCGTCGTCAGCTGCGCCTTGTTCGTCCAGTGGCCCGTCGACGGCGTGTAGATCGCGCTCGTGTTGGTGACGTTCGTGCCGTCGCGGTAGCCGCCCGCGACGAAGACGGTGCCGTCGTTGAGGACGACGGCCGTGTGGTAGGCGCGGCCCGTGCCCGTCGTCGGCACGCTGTCGGTCGCGGCCCACGTCCCCGACGTCTGGTTGTAGAGCTCGGCCGTCGCGATGGGCGTGCCGGCCGTGCCGATGCCGCCGACGACGAGGATCTTCGCCGTCGACGGGATGTACGTCGCCGTGTGGTAGGCGCGCGCCGACGCCATGCTGCCCGTCGTCGACCACGACGGATCGAGCAGCGCCGGGTAGCGCACGGCCGAGCCGTCCCACGCGATGACGACGGTGCAGCGACGCGCGCCCGGCGCCGTCACGGGGCGATCCCACGGCGCGGCGGGGTTCGTGTCGGCGGCGCAGCCCTCGACGGCGAGCGTCGCGTCGGTGCGCGCGCGCGCGGCGTCGATGAGGAACGGCGGCGCGACGCGCAGGCGCGGCGTGCCGCTCGCGTCGAGCGCCTCGAGCGACCCGCCCACGAGGCGCAGGCCGGCGACGTCCTCGGACAGCTCGACGTCGTAGCGAACCTCGGACGCCGCGGGCGCCTTCTCGAAGTAGACGTAGTCCTCGACGCCGTCGCCCGACGCGCGCGAGAGCAACGTCGCCGCGGGGAGCACGCCACGGTAGGTGGCGTAGCCGTCGGCGGTCTCGGCGTCGCGCGCCGCGGCCGCCGCGAGGCGGAACGAGAGCGACATCTGCGCGCGGCCGTCCTGGTCGAGCGCGCGCACGCTCGCGGCGTCGCCCGAGCTCGCCGGCAACGCCGCGTCGGCGTGACGCGCGACCGACGCCGCGAGGCGTGGGCGCAGGCGCCCGCCCGCGACGTCGAACGCCGTCGCATCGGACGGCGGCAGCAGCGCCGGCTGAAAACGCGCGGCCGCGATCGCCGAGCCGACGTCGGGCTCGATCGGCGACGCCGCGGGCTCGAAGCGCGCGCGCAGATCCTGCAGCAGCGCGTGCGCGTCAGCGGTGGGCGCAGCCGCCGATGGCGCGGTTTCGTCAGCGCGCGCGGGCGAAGGCGCGTCGTTGGGCGCGCAGCCAACAGCGCCGAGCACGAACGAACAAAACAACAGTCCCGGTTTCCCCCACGAGAAACGATCGGCGCGCATGCGAATCCTCCGTCAGCGAATGGCGAGCAGGGCACGCCGTGGCCCCGGCGCCCGCGCATAGTGGGATTCGGATCTCGCGCGCGCAATCACGATCGCGCGCCGTGCGACACGCTGACGCAGCCGAAAAAGCGACGCGTTCTCGGAAATACCGGACGCGCGTCAGAGGCCGAGCAGGCGACAACGACCGCCGTTGCAGGTCGCGCCGATCAAGCAGAACGAGCCGCAGCCGCCGCAATTGGCCGGATCGTTCATCGTGTTGACGCAGCTGAGGCCGCACAACGTTTGGCCAGCTTTGCATCCCGTCGCGCCGCCCGCGCCGCCCGTCCCCGGCGCTCCGCCGATGCCCGTCGCGCCGCCCGTGCTGCCCGCGTCGTGCGGCGAACCGGTGGTGCCGCCCGTGCCGCGCGCGTCGCGGCCGGCGTCGACCGTCGCGGCGCCACCGCTGCCGCCCCCGCTCGACTCGGAGCGGGCGTCGGTGGCCGTCGTGGCATCTTTGTTCTCGTGGGCGTCCGTCGCGCTGCTCGCGTCGGTCGCAGCGCCGCCATCGTGACCGCCCGAGCTCGCGACGCCGCCGGACCCACCAGAACCGCTCTGACCGCCGAAGCCACCGGCACCGCCGGTCGATGACGCGACGTCGGCGCCTGCGTCTGACGAATCACAGGCCGGGCCGCTGCACACGACGTAGACGCAGCCGCCGTCGTAGCACACCGTGGATCCGCGCGAAGGCGCGCCGTCGCGTCCGCTCGAGATCTCACCCGCCGCGCCCCCGGTCGCGGCCGAGCCGTCGCCCGACGACGACGACTGGGTGACCGCGCCACACGCTGCGAGCGCGGTCAACGCCACGACGACGAGCGCGCGGCTCATGGCGCCGGCTCGCCTTCGCCGCGAAAGATCTTCCGCGGGTCGAGGCCCAGCTTCACCACCGTCGCCGAATCGGGATCGCCCGTCGCCGGCAAGTCGTGCGCCGTCTGGAACTTCGCGAGGGCCGCCTTCGTGATGGCGTCGAGCTCACCCGTCTGCTGCTCCTCCGGCAGCACGCCGTCGTTCGACAGCCGCTGCTGGATCATCTTGGTGGCGCCCGGCTTGAGGAGACCCGCGGGCGACGACGCGAGCGGCAGGCCCGTCTGCGTCTCGCTGTCGCGGTCGCGCGGCGGCGTCGCGCCCGGCGGCGGCTCGTGCGGCGGCGCCGCCGGCTTCGGCGCGGCGCTCGCGGCCGCCGGCTCGCTCGGAGGCGCGACGGAGCGCGTGTGCCCGCACGCCGCCAACGCCGCGAGAGCGAGCGGCATCGCGCCCGTCATGAGCTTCCTCGCGCTCGTCATGATCGGCTCTCCATCTTCTTGAGGGGCTGCGCCTTGGGCGGTCCCTTGCTCTTCTCGAGCGCGGCCTTCGCCTGCTCAATCTTGCTCTGCTTCTTGGGCGCGTCGGGCGGCGGCACGTTCGCGAAGCCCGAGGCGAGACCCTCGACGAAGGCGTTGCGCACGACGCCGATGATGGCCGGCCACAGCTGCACGTCGGGGCTCGTGAGCTTTCCTTTGATGGGAACGGTCGTCGCGACGGCGTTGCGGTCGGGCACGCGATCCGACGCGAGCTTCACCGCCGTGTCGGCGAGCCACGCCTTGACGTGGTCCCACGCGCCCGGCTCGGCCGGCTTGACTTCGACGTTCTTCAGCACGGGTTTGACGCCGCCCGAGATCAGGCCGTCGCGCACCGTGAACTGCGCGAAGACGTCGAGCGTGCCGTGCGGTGCCTGCAGCTTCGTCTTCGGTTCGAGGAAGGCGTACAGCTCGGCGACGCGAAGGTCTTCGAGCTCGAGACGGCCCGCCATCTCGAGCGGGCTCGCGAAGGCGTCGGCCGACGCGAAGACGCTGAGCTTGCCGCTGTCGCCCAGCACGCCGGCGGCGCTGACCGTCGTCGGCCTCGCGCCCGCGAGGCGCTCGCGCGTCGCGAGGTTTTCGGCGGCGAGCGCGAGGTGATGCACCCACAGCTCGGGGTGGTTCGGCAGCGCGTCGTCGCGGAACAAGATCTCGCCGCGCACGATCTCGACGCGCGCGATCTGCAGCGGCGTGATCTGCGAGAGCTGCGCCGAAAGATCGGGCGGCGCCGGCGTCCCTTTGGGCGGCGCGTGCGCGGGCTGGATGATCGTGAACTTCGGCTCGACCAAGCGCGCGCGCGCGATGAGCCGGCGGTGCAACAACGCGCCCAGGTCGAGGCCCACGTGCGCCGATTCGGCGAAGAAGATCGGCTCTTTGCTGCCCGTGGGCGTGAGCGCGAGCCGAGTGATCGTGTAGCCCGGCGAAAACACCGTGACGTGCACGCGCTCGAAGTCGCCGTGCATCCCCTGGAGGCGTGCGAGACCGCGTCGGGTCGCCGACGTCGCGATCGGGTCGAGCGCGAGCCGCACCGCGACGACGACCGCGGCGAGCACGGCCGCGGCGATCAGCGTGCGGCGCAACCATTTGGGCATGACGCCCAGAAACTAAGAGCGCGCACAGATGTGGCAAGGCGCGGCGTTGGCGCCGCGCGACGTTACGCTGCGGGCCCGTCTTGTACATGACGCCTACATGTCGTCAGGATGTCGTGGCGCCGTCGCCTTCAACGTCTATAGTGACGACGTCGATGAGCTCGTCTCCGGATAGCCCCGTCGTCGCGTCGCAGGCGCGCGTCCTCGTCATCGACGACAACCAGGACATCACCGACGTCATCCGCGAGCACCTCGACGAGCTCGGTTGCGCCGTCGAGGTCGCGCACGACGGTCCCGCAGCGCTCGATCTCGCGGCAACGTTCAGCCCCACGGTCTGCCTGCTCGACCTGTCGTTGCCCTCGATGGATGGTTGCGAAGTGGCCACGCGCCTGCGCGAAGCTCACCCCGGCGAAGCGCTCAAGCTCGTCGCCGTCACCGGCTCGAGCGGCGAAGCCGATCGCGTCCGCGCCCGCGAAGCCGGCTTCGACGAGCACCTCGTCAAACCCTTCGACCTCGACGACCTCACGCGGATTGTGAGTACTTAGGGAACGACGTAGCCGCAGTCTTCGAAGGCGAGGTTCATGTCGATTCGGAAGTTCGAGTCGATGCTGTGGCGCTCGGCGTGGAAGAGGTCGAGGGGGTAGACGTTGCCCTTGGTGATGCCGAGGGCCGCGGCCGAGGCGTCGAGGTCGACGAGGCCCGCGCCGGTGTCGGCCGTGTGCAGGCCGCCGAGATCGACGGCGAGCTTGCCGTTGATGAAGATCCACACGTCGTCGTCGCCCTGGAAATTGAAGCGCTCCCCGCCGCCGTAGCGGAACGTCGTGTGGATCTCCGTCGTGAAGCCGAAGTTGTGCCAGACGTCGCCCGCCTTGCCGCTGTCGCCCCACCCCGCGCCGTCCATCGGGAAGAAGTGGCTGCTCTTGAACGTCGACACGCCCGCGCCCGGCTCGAGCTGCAAGTAGACGAGGAACGGCTTGTTGACGCCGTCGACCGAGCGGTACCACTGATCGAAGGCGGCCTTCGACGTCGTCATCGCGCCGAAGGGGCACGTCGCCGACACGGGCGCGCCGCGCTCGCAGCGCGACGTGTAGATCGGCTTGTGATCGGCGCCGAGCTCGGGCGCGACGAGGCCGTGGGTCGAGCCGCGGCCCTCGAAGACCTCGAAGTCGGGGTGGCCGCCGGGCTCGAGCGCGCCGCCCGCGGCGGCGAGCGCGCCTTTGAAGTCGCGCACGACGCCCGAGATGACGTTGCAGATCTTCGGGCCCGAGCCGGGGCCGAAGGTCGCGTCGACGGCGAGCGCGACGCCGCGTTCGTAGGCGCCGATGTCGGCGGGCGTGAAGGAGGTCGGAGGCTCGTAGGTCGCGCCGCCGTCGTCGGAGGTGTCGCCACCGATCGCGATCGCGTCGACGCGGCTGCTGCCCGCGGGCGGCGCGCACGCCGCGAACGCGAGCGCCGACAGCAGCCACGTCGCGCGCACGGTCACCAGCCGCTGTCGCCGGCGCCGCGCCCGAGATCGAAGCCCGCGCCCGGCTCGTAGTAGATGCCGCCGCCCGAGGCGTGCGTCACGACGACGTTCGTGAACTGCCCGCCGCCCGAGGTCATCGCTTGCACGAGCAAGCCGTAACTGCCGGCGCCGTCGATCGTGATGCCGTCGAAGGTCGCGTTCGTGATCGGGTTCGAGCCCTGGATGTGCAGGCCGGAATACGTGGGGCTGTCGACGGTGATGTCCTTGAACAGCAGCCCCGAGATCGGCCCCTGCTGCGAGAAGATTTTGATGGCGCCGTGCTCTTGGTTGTAGAAGCGTCCGCCCGCGCGGATGAACGAGTTGCGCTGCACGCTGGTCGTGCCCGTGAACGCGTGCGACGAAAACTGCTGCGCGACGAGGATCGCCGGGTAGGTCACGACGTCGAGGCAGACGTTGTCCTCGACCTTGTTGTCTTGCCCGCCGTAGACGCCGAAGCAGTTGGCGCGCCACGGGAGCTGGACGGTGTCGAAGTGGAAGACGTTGTTGGCGTTGACGCCCGTCTGCGAGGGCGACCACGTCGCGAGCGCGTCGTCGCCCGTGTTGCGGAAGTGCGAGTTGACGACCTCGGAGTTGCTGGTGCCGTTGCAGAAGTTCACGCCGTCGGCGAACAGGTCGCGGAAGCGGCAGCCCGTGATGACGAGGCCGTTGGTGACGTTGTTGGTGCCCTCGCCCACCCAGAAGCCGACCTTCGTGTGCTCGACCCACAGGTTCTCGAGGCGCGAGCCCGTGCCGGCGCCGCCGTTGAAGCCGTTGTCGACGGCGGTGTCGTCGCGCGTCTGCGTGTCGCCGAGGATCGCGAAGTTCGCGAAGTGGCAGCCGCTGCCGATGCAGTGGAAGCGCGCCCATGGCCCGCGCAGCGTCGTGTACCACATGCCCGCGCCGTTCACGGCGACGTTGGCGACCTCGACGCCGTTGACGTCGCCCGTGCCGTTCGTCATGTCCCAGTTGCCGGCGGGGATCCACACGCCCTTGCCCATGTTCTTCGCGCCGTTGATGCACGACTGCAGCGCGTGCGTGTCGTCTTGGCCGTCGTCGGGCGTCGCGCCGCAATCGGCGAGCGAGAGCGTGTTGGCCGGCTGCGCGAGCGGTGGCGCGACGTACTCGAGGTCGATGAAGTCGATCACGTAGTAGGCGGCGTTGTTGGCGGTGTCTTTTTGCAGCTTCACCTTCCCGCCCGCGGGCACGTCGCCGATCAGCGCGCGCGCCTCGTCGTAGAAGTGGTGCGCGCCGCCCATGCCGGGATCGTTGCCCGTGCCCATCTCGCCGCCGTACGACCAAGCGTACTTCGACGTCAACGTCAGCGCTTGTTTGAAAGTGCCGCCGACGTAGAGGTTCAGCGTCGACGTCGCGCCGCCGCCGCCGGGCGCGTCGGGCGTGACGAAGCGAACGACGATGGCGTTGGCGCGCTGCGGGGCCGTGAACTCGACGAACTGACCTTGCTGTTCGAGGCGCACGGCGCGGCGGCCCGACGACTCGCTCGCGATCGAGCCGAACGTGCGATCGGGGCCGACGGCGACGCCCGTCGTGTTGGCGCTCTCGGCCTCGAGCTCGGTCCACGGCATCGTCGCGCCGCGGCCCGCGGGGACGAGCGGCGGCGCGTCGTAGCCGTCGGCGTCGCGCGCGCCACCATCGGGTGAGCCGCCCACGGGCGGCGAGCCACCCGCTCCGCCGTGGCCACCCGATCCGCCCTTCGAAGATCCGCCGGCGCCGCCGAGCGCGCCGCCGCCCTGCCCGCCTTTTGCGGAACCGCCGGCGCCCGTCGTGCCGCCCTTCGGCGCCGAGCCGCCGGATCCGCCGCTTCCGGTGTGGCCCGCGCCACCGTCGTGGTCGGTTCCGATTTTGCCGGCGCCGGACGCGCACGCCGCGAGCATCAGCGCGGCGAAGGCCGCGACCGTGAAGCGCAGATCTCGATGCCGACGGAAAACAACGCGGGAATGCACGCGAGGGTGAATGCCCTCGACGATCGAAATCCGTGTCGGCGCGCGGCGCGTGTGTTTATCCTGACGGCACATGCGGGGCGGCTCTCGGGCTGGCGCGGCGTTGGGGCTCCTCGTCGCGATCGCCACGTCGATGGGATCGCGCGCGCGCGCCGCCGAAGCACCAGTCGCCGACGCGCCGCCCGAGCTCGCGCTCACGTGGCGCGCGCCCGAGCGCTGTCCGTCGGCGGGCGACGTCGACGCGCAGTTCGCGCGCTTGCTCGGCGGCGCGGCGCGCGCGCCGTCGGGCAAGAAGATCGCGGCGACGGCGTTCGTGCGCGAGGCCGGAACCGGCCGCTGGGTGCTGGACCTCGCCACGGATCTCGACGGCGCCGAGGGGCGTCGCACGATCGCGGGCGACTCGTGCGCGTCGGTCGCCTCGGCGGCCGCGCTCATCCTCGCACTCATGATCGATCCGACGGCTGCGGAGCGCGCGACCGAAGAGAGCGCGCCGCCGACGCCGCCGCGAGAGCCGCCGCCGAAAAAGATCGAAGCGCCGCCCGCGATCGAAGCAAAGCCACAGCCAGCCACGAGCGGCGACGCGTGGCCCGTGCGTCCGTTCGTGCGCGGCTTCGGCGCGGGTGTCGTCTCGCTGCTGCCGTCGGCCGCGCTCGGAGGGGGCGTGGGCGTGGGCGCGCGCCGCGGGCGGCTCGCCGTCGAGCTCACGGCGCTCGCCACGCAAGCGCGGCACGCCGACGCCGCGGGCGCCCCCGGCGAGGGCGGCACGTTCCACCTCGCGATCGGCGGCGCGCGCGCGTGCGGCGCACTCTCCGGTCACGTCGCGGGCAGCGTCGGCTGGCAGCTGTGCCTCGGCGCCGAGCTCGAGCGCATCACCGCCACGGGCACGGGCGTCGACGTCGTGCGCTCGGCCAACGTGAAGATGGCCGCGGGCACGGGCGGCGTCATCGCGACGGTGCCGCTCGCCGCGCACGTCGGGATCTCGCTCGAGCTCGACGGCGCGCTGCGGCCGTACCACCCCCAGTTCAGCCTCGATCAGATCGGCCCCATCTACCGCGTGCCCTGGGCCAGCGCGGCCGGCGCCCTAGGCGTCGTCGTAAGTCTCTGAGATCCTGACGAAACTTCAAAAGACGGATTCGGGCCCCCGCGGACACTCATAATCGGAGGCCCGTGCTGGTCGGAAGGAGCAAAGCGCCGACGTACGAGCAGCCCCAGGGGCTGCCGGAGATTTACGCGCGTCACGCCGACTTCGTGTGGCGGAACCTGCGTCGGCTCGGCGTGCACGAGTCGTCGATCGACGACGCCGTTCAGGACGTGTTCCTGGTCGTGCACCGGCGGCTGGGCGACTTCGAGGCGCGCGCGCAGGTGACGACGTGGTTGTTCGGCATCGTGCTGCGCGTGGCGCAGACGTACCGACGCTCGGCGACGCGGCGGCGTGCGCGGCTCACCGACGCGCCCGCGAGCGACTTCGAGCACGTGCCGACGACGACGACCGAAGGGCCGGCCGAGCTGTTCGAGCGGCGCGAGGCCTCGCAGCTCTTGCACCGGTTGCTCGATGAGCTCGACGACGACAAGCGTGCGATGCTGGTCTGCATCGAGCTCGAGCAAATGACCGTTCCTGAAGCGGCGGAGTCGCTGGGCCTCAACCTCAACACGGCGTACGGGCGCCTGCGCGCGGCGCGCGCGGCCTTCAACGACGCCGTGACGCGCGCGCAGCGGCAGATGGCCGCGGGGCGGGAGGCGTCGTGAGCGCGCCCGAACGAGACGAGCTCACGAGCGCGGCGCGCGCGATCCTCGACGCGGGCCGCGACCTCGACGGCCCGGGCGATCTCGAGCGCGCGCGCGTGCGGCGGCTCTTGCTCGCGAAGATCGCGGCCGGTGGCACGGCGCTCGCCGCGTCCAGCGCGGCGGCGAGCGGTCCGGTGCCGATCGGGGCGGCGACGACGACGACCGCGGCGGCCACGGGCACGGCGACGACGTCGTCGGTGCTGGCGGCGCCCGTCGTCAAGGCGCTCGTGGCGCTCACGCTCGTGGGCGGCGGCGTCGGCGGCGGCTTCGCTTGGAAGGCACGGCGCGACGCGCGTCCGGCGGCGCCTGCGGTCGTCGCGACGAATGAGCCTGCGCGCGTGCCCGCGCCTCCGACGCTGGCGCCTGCTCCGCTGCCCGTCGTCGCGCCGCGCGCGCCGACGCCCGTGCATCACGTCCACGTCGCGGCTCCCGTGCGCGACGAGGTGCCGGCGAACCGCCTCGCCGAAGAGACGGCGCTGCTCGCGACGGCGAACGCCGAGCTGCGCGGCGGCGACGCGCGCCACGCGCTCGCCTTGCTCGACGACTACGAGCGCCGCTACCCGTCGGGCGTGCTGCGTGAAGAGGTGCTCGCTACGCGCGTGATCGCGCGCTGCCAAGTGAGCGTCGGCGCCGGCCCCGCGCCGGACGCGACCGCGCGCCGCGCCGCAGCCGCGTTCCTCGCGCGCCACGCGGCGTCGCCGCTCGCGCCGCGCGTCCGGTCTTCGTGCGAAAGGTAGAGAGCCGCCGACGCTTCGGCGCCGGCCTCGCGGGTGCGCTCGCGCTCGGCGCCTGTCACCCGCCCGACGAGATCTCGCTCGGCGGCGCGACCACCGCGTCGGGCTCGGCGACGACGTTCTACCTATCGCCGAGCGGCAACGACGACGACGCGGGCACGAGCACGCACCCGTGGCGCACGTTCGCGAAAGCGTTCAAGCGGCTCGGCCCCGCGACGACGCTCGTGCTGCTCGACGGCACGTACGACGGCGGCACGACGGGCTACCTCGACGCGCGGTGCTCGGGCGCCGGCGCGACCGCGTCCAACGGCGCCGCGGGCGCGCCCATCACGGTGCGCGCCGATCACCCGCGCGCCGCCTTCCTGCGCGGCGACGCGAGCGGCCCGCCCTTCTTCGTCGACGGCTGCTCGTACTGGACGTTCCAGGACCTGCGCGTCGAGTCCGACGACCTCGCCAACGCGCCCGACACCGTCGACGCCGGCTCGGTCGTCGTGCTCGGCGCGAACCACGACATCAGGCTGACCGGCCTGCTCGCGCGGCACCCCAACCGCTACAAGCACTCGCACGTCGTGCGCATCGGCGACGGCTCGCACGACATCGTCGTCGAGGGCTGCGAGCTCTACGACTTCCACCACAACGCCTTCGAGACCTGGCGGACGAGCAACCTCGAGTTCCGCCGCAACTACGTCCACTCGCGCGACACGCCTGATCTCACGGGCGGCTACGTCTCCGACGACCAGACGCGCGGCGACTACGGCTTCCTGCTCGAGGAGACGCGCAACGTCGCGCTCGAGAACAACGTCATCGAGGACGTCAACATCGGCATCGGCGTCGTGGGCCGCTACATGGGCTTGTCCGCGACCGATCCGCCGCCGGTCCCCGCCGACGACCCGCTCGACGGCAACCAGCTCTTGGGCAACGTCGTGCTCGCGCCGTCGAGCGCGGGCATCCGCCTCGACAGCCGCTGCCAAAAAGAGAGCCCGTGCACCGAGCCGGCGCGGAGCGTGCGCAACACGACGCTCATCGACGACGTCGTCGTCGGCGCCGCCGCGGGCCTCGACTCGGCCGGCGCGATCGGAACGAACGTGCAGAACATGTCGGTGCTCGCGTCGGCCAACGGCTTGCTGTTCGTGACCGAGGATCAAAACGTGGGCGTCGCGTCGACGTCGATGACCGCCAACACACTCGCCGTCTCGCAGGCCGAGGCCTTCCGCGTCGACGGCGAAACCAACTGGTCGTTCGATCACTGCGCCGCCTCGAGCAGCAATGGCGCGGTCTCCGACTACGTGCCCGACGACGGCCACGTCACCAACAAGGTCGTGGCGCCGCCCGCGTCCGATCTCGGCGGCTGCCTCGTGTACTTGCCCGCGACCAGCGTGCTCAAAGGCGCGGGCAGCAACGGCCACGACGTGGGCGCCAACGTGCTCTTTCGCTACGAGCTCGGCGTCCTCACGACCATGCCGCTGTGGATCGCGAGCGGCGCCAACCACGTCTTCCCGTGTGGCGCCGTCGTCCCCGGCGTCAACGACGACGCCGACACGAGCTGCGGCGGCGTCCACAAGCGCTTGCACGTGGGCGCCGCCGACTGTCCCTATCCTTAGTTGGTGCCGCCGACGGGGCCCGTGGGCGGCGTGCCCTTGTAGAACTGGATCTCGTCGATCGAGAAGTCCCAGGTCGCGTCGGGGCTGAGCCAGCCGAGCTCCTGCACGCGGCCGTTGACCTTCGCCGTGCCGCCCATCGCCGACGCGAACGGGATCGAGTACTGCACCCAGTCGGTCGTGAGCGTGATCGTCTTCTGCGGGTGCACGTAGCAGCTCGTCGTGCAGTCGCCGCCGTCGGCGACGGCGTTGGTCTCGGGGACGACGAAGTTCACGCCGACCTTGCTGCCGGCCTTGGCCGCCTTCGCCCAGAACGTGAGGCCGTCGAACGCCGTGACGTCGACGCAGTAGATGCCACCCGTCTTGTCGATCGCGGCGTTGTAGATCGCGCCGACGCCGTAGCCGCCCATGACGGGCGTGATCGCGCCCGTGCCGGCGTAGTGGCCGAAGTGGCCCGTACCGACGGCGCCGCCCGCGTCTTGCGTCATCTTCACCGAGTTCTCGGCGCCCATGATGTCGTTGAACGTCGACCAGCCGAGCGAGAGCATGTCGCCCTCGAAGTCGTCGATCTTGCCGTCGGCGATCGTGAGCGCGCGCGTGCCCGTGCCCGCGCAGACGCCGGTCGTCGCCGGCGCGCCGCCGCCGCCCGACACCGTCGTGCCGCCCGTGCCGGTCACGCCGCCCGTCGCGCCGACGGTGCCGCCGGTCGCGCCCGTCGTCCCGCCCGTGGTGCTGCTCGTGTCACCGCCCGAGCCCGTCGAGCCGGCCGTCGAGTTGATCGTGCCGCCGGTGCCGCCCGTCGAGTTGTCCGAGCCCGAGCCCGTGCTGCATCCCGTCCCCGTCGCGGCGAAGATCGCCAGGAGCGACGAGAGAGACACACCGATTCCGATCTTGAAGTTGCGCATGTTCGCTCCGTGGTGGTTTGCGGTGTGTGTCCGCCGCCGGGCGAATCCGTGCGTGTTGCGACGTCAGTCACCGCATTGCGCGGCGCGGGTGAGCGACATGAACGTCGTCGGCGGGCTCCACGCGCCCGCGAGGTAGTAGTCGTAGTTGCGCTCGATGCCCGTGCCCTCGCCGAGGTCGTTCCAGGTCGCGACCACGGCGACGTCGGCGTCGCTCGAGTCGGTGAGCCTCTGCTGCAGCAGCGACGTGCCTTTGATGAGGCGATCGCCCGCCGAGGCGATCACGCCGGGCTTGTCGCGCCCAACGGGATCCCACCTCACCATGAAGTGATCGATCTTGAAGCCGCCCAGCGTCGAGCGAATGCGCGGGTTGGCGGTCAACGAATTCCAGGTGAACTGCGAGTCGGCGACGGTCGGCATCGCCGGGTCTTGGAAGTACGCCGTCTCGACGACGACGAACGGCGTGACCTTGAAGTCGGCGGCGAAGAGCGCCTTGAGGCGCGCGACGACGGCGGCCGAGACGTTGAGCGGGTTCAACGTGCCCGCGTTGTAAAAATAGACAAACGGCCGACCGCGGAACGTGTACCAGTGCTTCGGATCGATCCGCGAATAGAACGGCTTCCACTTCGCGGTGTAGATCGCCTGCGCGGCGGCCTCGGTCTGGCTGAGATCGGGGCGCGTGCGAAACGCGCCCGAGCTCGACGGCTGGCCCCACGCCCACGGATCGTCGAAGAGCGCGACCTTGACGCTGTCGTCGCCCGCTTGCGCGAGCGCTTGGCCCAACATCGCGAGCGGATCGGGGCTGCCCGAGAGATCGGGGCCGTAGGTGTTGACGAGGAAGAACTGCAGGCCCGCCCACTTCGCGTCGGCGAGCTCGCGAGACCACCAGCCGGGGTTGCGCGGGTTGTAGTAGTTCGCGGGCACGGAGCCGAAGCCGAGCAGCGGGTGCGGCGTGTCCATGCCGTGCGCGTGCGTGTTCGCCCAGTCCATGCCGCAGTTCACGCCGCGCGGACAGTCGCTGAAGAACATGAGCACGGCGCCGAGATCGCGCGTCGTCTTGCGCGTGCACGTCGGCGTCACGGGGATGTCGGCCTGCCAGGGATCCGAATACGAGAGCGTGCAGCTGCGCTTGGCCGTTTGGCAGAGCGAGCGCACGACGTCGACACGGCGGACGTACTCGACGGTGCGCAGCTGCGTCGCCCACTGGCTCACGACGTCGGCCGGCGGCTCGGCGCCGTTGATCTGGCAATACGCGGCGCGCACGAAGGCCTCGGGCGCGTTGCCGAGGTTGACGTCGATCGCGCCCGCGACGCGCGCGCACGGGCCGTCGAAGTCGGCGCGGGGGCCGAACATCGGCGTCGCGGTCGCTGGTGGGAGCGTCGTCGTCGTGCCGCCCCCGCCCGTGCTGCCCGCCGTCGCGGCGATCGTGCCGCCCGTGCTCGTGGCGTGACCACCGGTTCCGCCCGCGCCCGCGTCGGGGTGCGCCGTGCCGTAGCCGCCGACGGCGCAGCCGGCGCACACGAGCCCGAGCAGCGCGACGGCTTTCACGTCACCACCACATGCTCGCCGACAGCGAGATGACGTCGCGGTCGGGGTGAATCGTCGGGTCGGGCGTCGCCGGGTAGCCGCTGCGCACGACGACGTCGGAACCGTACATGAAGCGCGAGTACTGCAGGACGACCTGATCGTGCGCCTGCCACTTCGACCGAAAGATGAGGCGCGGCGACACGATCGCGAACGACTTCTTGCCGTCGTGGTCGTCGGGCATGACGCCGTCGACGCGCACCGAAGCGGCGAGCCACGACCACAAGCTGCCCGAGACCTCGCCGCCGAGCTTGCGCATGGTGACGCCGCCTTCGGCGGTGATCGTCGGATCGTTGCTGGTCACCTTCGTCTGCACCGCGAACAGGCTCAGCACGAGATCGCGCGTATCGCCCGCGTAGATCTGCGGGTACTCGAGGACGCTCATGAGGCTGACGTCCCACTGGCCCGCGAACGTCGTCAGCGTGCCCACGCCGTCGCTGTTCGCGCCCAGGTAGTTGGCGATGAGGCCGGCGCCGTTGCCCGTGTTCATGATCTCGAGGACGCGGCCCAGCGAGCCGACGTGCGACGCCGTCGTGCGCGACGCCGCGAGATACACGTGGCCGATGTTGCCGGTCGTGAGGCGCACGTCGGCGCCGAGCACGCGCAGGTTGGCGTCGGGCACGGTCGACTGCTCGGCTCGGTCGTCCTGCGTCCACGCGTCCAGGTAGTGGAGCCCGACGGTGAGTGTGCCGAGGTAGCCGAAGCCCGCGTGCAGGTGGTTGACGAAGCCGCTGCCGGCGTCGGCGTTGGCGAAGCCGTTCCACCCCGCGGGCAGCACGTCGTTGGGGAAACGATCGAGCTGGCCGTCGAAGCCTTGCTCGAGCGCGACGACGACGTCGCCCAGCGCGAGCTTCGCGACGACGTTCTCGCCGACGCCGTTGACGCGCGCGATGACGGGCGTGCCGTACTTGCCCTCGTCGTATTCGCCCATGACGCCGTACCGGTTCGTCAGCGCGCCCACGTTGGCCTCGAGGTGCAGGTGGCGTGCGAGGTTGGGAACGCGGAAGGTCACGAAGGCGTCGCTGATGCCCGACTGATCGGGCGGGTTGTAGAACGTCGCCGCCGTCGTGGCCGTGCGCGCGATGAGGATGACGTTGCCCGTGACGATCGAGTTGCCGTACGAGAAGTTCAGCTGCGCGTACGGCTGCGGAATCACCGAGGTGTACGTGAACGAGTCGCGGTAGTCGGGCACGACGGGCGGCGCGTGCAAGACGTCGATGTGCTGGTCGGCCGTCGCCGCGCCCGCGCGCGTGTTGAGGCCCGCGCGCAGCGGCATGGTCACGAAGCCGTGGAAGTCGAAGCGCCAGTCGCCTTCGTCGGCCGTGCGTTGCCCGTAAGCCGGCGTGAGGCCGCCCGGGAGCGCGCCCACCTGCGGCGTGCCGGGATCCAAGCCGAGCGAGAGATCTTGCGGCGCGGGCGCGGGCGCGTCGTCGGCGCGCGCGGGCGACGTGAGGCCGAGGCCTGCGAGCGCCCCCAACGCCATCAACAATCGAGCCGTTGGTTTCATTTGCGAGCCTGCTTTCTCGTCGTCGTCTCTGGTCGTCACGTCGTCACCACCACAGCCCGAAGGTCAGCGCGAACATGTCGGTGTCGAGCTGGCCGCGCGTGAAGTCGTTGGGGAACTCGGCGTGCGTGTGCTCGCCGTAGAACCAGCGCGTGTAGGCGAGCGTCACCGTCTCGTGGCTCAGCCAGTCGCTCTTGATGAGGATCTTCGGGCTGATGACGGTGAAGCTCTCTTGCTTGTCCTTCGAGTTGGGCGCGACTCTGTCGGCGCGCGCCGAGAACGCGAGCCAGCGCAGCCAGCGCCACGTGACCTCGCCGCCGAACTTGTAGAGGACGCGCCCGTCGTTGTCGGGATCGAGGCTGCGCACGCGGCCGAAGTCGACGAAGACGCTCGTGAAGACCTCGGGCCCGTTGGGCGACAGCTCGACGGGGTAACGAAGCAGCCGGCCCCAGGCGACGTTGTACTCGCCGCCGACGACGAGCATCTGCCCCGTGCCGCCGCCCTGCGGCCCGAAGTAGCGCTTCGTCATCTGCTCGCCGTTGTAGGCGCCGAAGAAGTTCAGGCCCGTGAGCAGCGTGGCGTCATGCGCGTCGGCGTACGACGCCGCGACGGCGAAGTTGCCGAGGTAGTTGTCGATCATGCGGAAGTCGGCGCCGACGACGGTGAGGCTCGGGTCGGGGCGGTTCGACTCGTCGACGAACGCCGTGCGCGGATCGTCGACCTGGTCGCGCTCGTCCTGCGCCCAGTTGCGGAGGTAGTGAAGGCCGAGCACGAGCGGCACCGTGCCGTGGCGCGCGAGGCCGGCGTGCGCGTGGTGCACCCACGACGACGGCAGCGACGGGTTGAACGCGCCGTCGATGCTGACGATCGCGGGCGCGCCCACGGGCGTCTTGCCGAGGCGGCCCATGAAGCCGTCCTCGACGAACAGCGTGTAGCGCGCGTTCAGATCGTACTGCGCCGTCATCGTCTCGCCGACGCCGAACGGGTTGCCGATGATGGGCGCGTTGTAGCGGCCGACGTCGTACTGGCCGAGGCCGCCGTAGGTGTTCTGGAACGCGCCGACGTTCCACTTGAGGTTCACCTTGTCGACGGGGATGCGGAAGGTGAGGTACGCCTCCTGGAAGAAGTTCTGGCTGCCGAGCGGCGTCCAGTCCGACCCGGCGGCCGGCTTCCACGTGGAGATCTTCACGTGCGAGGTGACGCGGCTGTTGCCGTACTCGAACGTCAGGTCGACCCAGCTGCCCTGCGGGACGTTCGTGCCCTCGAACTGGCCGTAGGCGTCGACGACGCGCGGGTACGTGTGCAGCGTCGTCGACGATTGTCCGGGATAGGCGTCGCTGCGCTCGCCGCGGCCCACGCGCAGCGCCGCGCTCATGTAGCCCCAGAAGTTGAATTGCCAGTCGTCGTTGGGCGCGGGCGCGCTGAACGGCACCGTGAGCCCGCCCGGCAGCGCCGGTGTCTCGGGCGCGTAAGGCGACAGGCCGAGGCCGAGCGCGCGGCGGTAGCCCGGCAAGTAGCCGGGCGTCGTGTTCTCGGCCGCCTTGTCGACGCCCGCGCCCGCCGCGGCGGCTTTCTCTTCGGGCTTCGCGGGCGTGTCCTTCGCGAGATCCGAGAGCGAGTCGCGCGCCGTCGGGTCGGCGTTCTGCGCGCGCGCGACGCCGCCCGCGACCAACGTCGCGATCACGACGGCCGCGCGCGCGGCGCGCCTACTTTTTGCGCCGGTAGAAGGTGACATTGTCGAAGTACATGTCCGACCAGCCCATGACGGCGCCGAACGCGATCGTGTCGAGTGACTTCAAATCCATGTACGGCGCGCGCTTGCCAAAGCCGACCTGCTCGAACTGCTCGAACGGCAGCGCGTAGAACTGCCAGTCGGGCGTGAGCGGCACCGAGACCTGCCAGCCGTCCTGGCAGCGGTCGTCGCGATCGGGCGGCGGCGGATCACCCGGGTTGAAGCAGTACTCGCCGCTCTCGTCGTTGGCGGGGAACGAGTACGGCCGGCACTGGTCGCCGTCGAAGTCGAGGTCGACGTAGGTCTGCGGGCTCGTGCACGCGCTCGGGCCGCAGCGCGGGTACATGAGGTCCATCTGCGAGTCGATCGCGATCGCGGGCAGCGGGCCTTGCTTGGGATCGAAGCAGCGGTAGATCGGCGTCTTCGAGTTGGGATCGTCGGGCGAGCACGGCGAGCCGCTCAGACATTTCGTGTGGCACTCGCGGTAGCGCCGGCAGAACTTCTGATTCTCGCGCGCGAGGCGGCTCGACGTGAACTTGTCGGTGACGATCACGAGCGCGCGGTCGAAGCCCTCGGGCCCTCGGCGCGCCCAGAAGGCGATGCCGTCGTAGCTCGAGACATCGAAGAAGCCGTGCGACTGCTGGTAGTCGACGCCGGGCCGCGGGCCGACCGGCAGGCCCGCGCTGTCGACGAGATCGTTGGGGCCGGGCGTGGGCGGGCAGAAGTCGTTGTCGGGCGTGCCGTCCTTGTCGAGCGTGCAGTACTTGCCGACGGGATCGACGAACGCGTGGCTCACGCCGCCGCCCCACTTGCGGTAGAGGCCGCCGCGGTAGTGCATGACCCAGTCGTTGCGCACGCCGTTGCACGACGGTCCGGGCGTCTTTTCGGCGGGCAGTCCCCACGCCCAGTCGAACGTGTTCGTGCCGCCCGGCGCGAGCCCGGGATACCAAGTCGCGTCGCCGGGGACGTGAAACGAATACTTCGTGAGGTCGTCGTAGGACGCCCAACCGGGCGCGAGCCCCGTGCGCGTCGGGTCGCTCGGGTCGTTGGGCTCGAACGTGTCGAACCAGCCGGTCGAGAACGTGACCTGCGCGAGCGGCGTGCAATCGATGCGCTGCGAGCCGACGTCGATCTCGCCCGACGCGATCTCGGGGTACACGGGCAGGTCGGGCACGACGGCGTTCCCCGTCGCGTCGAGCGCGGGCAGCACGCCGTTGAGCCACGGCACGTCGCGCACGAGCGTGGGATCGGGCGTCGGCTTGCCGACGTTGCCGGGCCCGTCGCACGCAATCAGCGTCAGCGCGAGCGCGAGGGCGGCGTTGCGGGCGCGCATCGCCGATGTATGTCCGGCGCTACGGTTTTCCGTCTCGCTTGGCGGGGTGCTCCTGCGAGTCGCGAATCAATTGCATGAAATAGTGCGGCGGCGCCCAGCGACCGTCGACCCAGTAGTCGTAGTTGCGGTCCACGCCCGTGCCCTCGCCGAGATCGTTCCACGTCGCGAGCACGAGGAGCTCGGCGTCCTGCGACTCGTCGAGCACGCGGCGCAAGATGCGCCCGCCCTTCACGCAGCGATCGAACTTGTTGGCGAGCGCGCCCGGGCGATCGCGGCCGATCGCGTCCCAGCGCACCATCGCGTGGTCGATGACGTGGCCGTTCAACGTCGAGCGAAAGCGTCGTTGCGGCACGTCGAACGTCATCCACTTGAACTTCGCGTCGGCGACCTCGGGCATCGCGGGATCGTCGAAGTAGGCGACGTCGACGTCGACGAAGGGCTCCTCGCCGAAGTCGGCCTTGAAGAGCGCCTTGAGCTTCGCGATGACGGCGGCGGCGTGTGTGCGCGGCTCGAGCGTGCCCGCGTTGTAGAAGTAGATGAACGGCCGGCCCGCGAAGCGGTACCAATGCTTCTTGTCGATCGCCGAGAAGAACGGCTTCCACTTGGCCTCGTAGATCGTCTTCGCGGCCTTGTCGGCGTCGGTGAGGTCGGGCTTGTGCGTCCAGAAGTCCGAGAACTCGTGCTGGCCCCAGGTCCACGTGTCGTCGAAGAGCCCGATCTTGATCGGGTCGTCCATGCTCGCGAGCGCCTCGGCGAGCGGCTTGAGCTTGCCGTTCTCGATGTCGGGGCCGTAGGTGTTCGGCATGACGAACGAGAGGCCCGCGTACTTCGCGTCGGACAGCTCGCGCCGCCAGAAGCCGACCTCCTTCGGGTGAAACGCGGCCGGCGCGCCGCCGGGCTTCGCGGCGAGGCTCGCGACGGGGCCGTCCATGCCGGGCGCGTGCGTGTTGGCCCAGTCCATCGCGCAGTTGGTTTTCCCGGGGCAGTCGAAGAAGAACATCAGCACGGCGCCGATGTCCCGCTTCGACTTGCGCGCGGGGGCGGCCGCGGGCAGGTCGGGCTCGTCGCGCCACGGGTCGGAGTAGGCGAGCTTGCAGTCGCGCTTGGCCTCGGCGCACAGCGAGCGCACGACGTCGATGCGCCGCACGTAGTACTCGTCGCGCATGCGGCCGGTCCAGGTCGCGACGGTTTCGGCCGACGCGGGCGTGCCCGTGATCTGGCAAAGCGCGGCGCGCACGAACGACGCGGGCGTGTTGCCGAGGTCGACGTCGACCGCCTCGGCGCGCGCGCACGGCCCCGTCCAGTCGGGCTTGAGCTCGAACGGCGCCGTGATCGGCTCGAATTCCTTGGCGACGACGGGCGCGGCCACCGTCTCCGTCATGGGCGGCATGCGGATGCAGTCGATCGTGAGTGCGAGGCCGGCGGCCGTGAGCAGGCCGAAGGCCCAGTCGCTGCGAGCGGAGTTCTTGAGCATGAGCCCCCTTCGGCGACGGTTAATGACCGGTCCGGCCACAAACCGTCGTGCAAACGTCGCGCGCACCCGGCTGGCTCTCGATTCTGGTTCCGGTCGCGCTCGTGGGCGTGATGCCCGCGTGCCTCTACCCGCCTGCGCGCTACGTCGAGGCGCGGCGCGCGGCGGCTGGTCCGGTCGCTGCCGCGGCGCCCAACGCCGGCGATGTCCCCGCGCCCGCGAAACCGACGGGGCCGATCATCTCAGACGGCACGAAGCCCGTGGTCATGAACCTCGATCCAGGCGGCGGTTGGTTCGTGTTTCACGACCCGACGCCCAGCGGCGTCATGACGCCGCCGACGATCGACGCGTTCCCGACGGCGCTCGCGGGCGGCTTCATCCACACGACGGGGCGCGGCTTCATCGACTGGGGCGGCGGCATCGGCTTCAACTTCCAGGGCGCGGGCGCGCTCACCCCCATCGACGCGTCCGAGTGGAAGGGCATCACCTTCAAGGCGTGGGGCAGCTCGGCCATGCACGTGGGCCTCGCGACGATGGCGACGATGCCGGAGTTCAACCATTGCACGAAGTGCTACGACCACTTCGCCGTCGACATCTACTTGACCGCGACGCCCACCGTCTACACGTTCACGTGGGATCAGCTGCGGCCGGGCGGTTGGGGCACGAAGGTCCCGCTCGACCCCAAGACGATCGTCGGGCTCAACTTCACCTCGAAGGGCGGCGTGCCGTGGGACTTCTCGATCGACGATCTCGCGTTCATCAAATGATCGGACGCGCCGCCGTGTGCGCGCTGGCGTTGAGCGCGTGCCGGCGCGGCGCCGCGACGGCGAACATGGACGCGCATCTGGGCGCGCCCGGCCCCGGCGACGTGTTCGTGCACCTCTTCGAGTGGCGGTGGACCGACGTCGCGAAGGAGTGCGAGGCGTACCTCGGGCCCGCGGGGTTCTCCGCCGTGCAGGTCTCGCCGCCGAGTGAGCACGCCGTGCTCGCGGGCTTCCCGTGGTGGCAGCGCTACCAGACGGTGAGCTACGCGCTCGACGAGAGCCGCAGCGGCACGGCCGACGAGTTCCGCGACATGGTCCGTCGCTGCGCCGCCGTGGGCGTCGGGATCTACGTCGACGCCGTCATCAACCACATGACGGCACAGGCGAGCGGCGTCGGCAGCCACGGCACGCGCTTCACGAAGTACGCCTACCCCGGCGTCTACGCCGCCGGTGATTTTCACGCCCCGCCCTGCGCGATCGCCGACGCCGACTACGTGAGCGCGCCCGATCGCGTGCGCCGCTGCGAGCTCCTCGGCCTGGCCGACCTCGACACGGGCGCGCCGGCCGTGCGCGCGCGCATCGCCGGTTACCTGTCGTCGCTCGTCGCGATGGGCGTCGCCGGCTTTCGCATCGACGCGGCCAAGCACATCGATCCCGCCGACCTCGACGCGATCCTGCGCGATGTCGCCGCTTCGGTCGGTCCCGACGCGCTTCCTACGTATGACTTCGAAGTGATCGACCACGGCGGCGAGGCGATCCATTCGAGCGATTACCTGCCGACGGGCCAGGGCGCCGTGGCGGCCGCCTATGTCATCGAGTTCAAATACGGCGCCGTCGCCGACGCGTTCGCGGGCGTGAATGGGCAGTCGATCGCGGGTCTGCGCGCGCTCGGCGCCGGCTTCCTGCCGAGCGAGCGCGCCGTCGTGTTCGTCGACAACCACGACACGCAGCGCGCCTCGTCGCTCTTCTATCAAGACGCGCCCGCGTACGATCTCGCGACGGTGTTCCTGCTGGCATGGCCGTACGGGTATCCGCAGATCTTGTCGAGCTTCGCGTTCGATCGCGCGACGCAGGCCGGCCGCGATCAGGGGCCGCCGTCGGACGCCGCGGGGCACACGCGGCCCGTGTGGCCCGCGGGCGCGACGGCGCCCGATTGCGCGACGGACGCCGACGTCCTGACCTTGCCGCCGCAGCCCGCGGGCCGCTGGCTGTGCGAGCACCGGCGCCCGTTCGTCGCGCGGATGATCGCGTTCCGCAAGGCGACGGCTGACGCGCCCACGGTCACGAACGAATGGGACGACGGCGCCGACGCGCTCGCCTTCGGCCGCGGCGCGAAGGGCTTCGTCGTCGTCAACAACGGCGCGGCGGCGCTGCACCGGACGTTCACGACGAGCCTTCCGGCCGGATCGTATTGCGACGTCTACGGCGGCGCGCTCGACGCCGGCCATTGCACGGGCACGGCGATCGCGGTCGCCGCCGATGGCTCGGCCGACATCGCGGTCACCGCGGGCTCGGCCGTCGTCGTCCACGCTGGCGCGCGCCTCCCCTGACCACGAAGACGAGAGGACCTTGGATGACCCACGCCCGAACGCTCGCGCTGCTCGCCCTCTCGACGTCGCTCGCCTGCGCCGTCGCGCCGCCGCCGACGCGAACGCCGGCCGCGCGCGCCGGCGCGCCGGTCGTGACGAGCTTCCACGCCGACGCGCACGGCGCGACGCTCGACACGACGGCGGGCCCGCTGTCGATCCTCGCCGTCAACGACGACGTCATCCGCGTGCGGGAAGCCGCGGCGCTCGATTTCTCTTGGGCGGTCATCCCCGGCGCGAACGCGCCCACGGGCCACGTCACCGTGACCGACGACGGCGCGGCCATCGTCGTCGCGACGCCGCACGTGCGCGCGCGCGTCGAGAAGAACCCGCTGCGCTTCGCGTTCCTCGACGCCGCGGGTCGCGTGCTCGACGAAGACGCGCGTGATCGTCCCACGACCTTCGGCGCGCGTGGCTTCCACGTCGAGCGCGCCATGCCCGCCGACGCGCACTACTACGGCCTCGGCGACAAGAGCGGCCCGCTCGATCGCCGCGACCAAGCCTTCACGAACTGGAACACCGACGCCTACGCCTGGCAGGAGTCGACCGACCCGCTCTACAAGACGATCCCGTTCTATCTGTCGCTGCGCGCCGGCCGCGCCTTCGGCGTGTTCGTCGACGATCCGTGGCGCTCGTGGTTCGACTTCGGTAAGGCGGCGCGCGACGTGCTGAGCTTCGGCGCCGAGGGCGGCGCGCTCGACCTGTACTTCATCGCGGGCCCCGCGCCCAAAGACGTGCTCGCGCGCTACGCCGCGCTCACGGGCACGCCGCCGCTGCCGCCGCTGTGGTCGCTCGGCTTCCAGCAGTGCCGCTACTCGTACTACCCCGAGGCGCGCGTGCGCGAGGTCGCGAAGACCTTCCGCGACAAGAAGATCCCGGCCGACGTCATCTACCTCGACATCGACTACCAGAAGGACAACCGCCCCTTCACCGTCGACCACGATCGCTTCCCGCACTTCGAGCAGATGGTGCGCGACCTCGGCGACGAGGGCTTCAAGGTCATCGCGATCACCGATTTGCACCTCGCGAAAGCGCCGGGCCAGGGCTACCGCCCGTACGACGAAGGCGCCGAGGGGAATCACTTCGTGCACGCCGCCGACGGTTCGGTCTACGTCGGCAAGGTGTGGCCCGGCGACAGCGTGTTCCCCGATTTCACGTGGGCGCCCGCGCGCGCGTGGTGGGGCACGCTCTACCGCGGCTTCGTCGACGCCGGCATCGCCGGCTTCTGGAACGACATGAACGAGCCGTCGGTGTTCGTGCCCGAAAGGACGATGCCGCTCGACAACGTCCACCGCGTCGACGGCGGCGGCACGGCCACGCACCGCGCCGTGCACAACGTCTTCGGCATGCAGAACTCGCGCGCGACGTACGAGGGCCTGCTGGCGCTGCAAGGCGATCGCCGCCCGCTCGTGCTCACGCGCGCGACCTACGCGGGCGGCCAGCGCTACGCCGCCTCGTGGACGGGCGACAACACCAGCACGTGGAACCACTTTCGCATCGCGATCCCGATGCTCATGAACCTGGGATTGTCGGGCTTCGCGCTCGTGGGCGACGACATCGGCGGCTTCCGCGGCAGCCCGACGCCCGAGCTGCTCACGCGCTGGATCGAGGTGGGCGCGTTCAACCCGATCTTCCGCGACCACACCGAGAAGGGCACGCTCGATCAAGAGCCGTGGGCGCACGGCGCCGAGCACGAGGCGATTCGCCGTCGCTACATCGAGGCGCGCTACCGCTTGCTGCCCTACATCTACACGCTGGCCGAGGAGGCGTCGCGCACGGGCGTGCCACTCATGCGTCCGTTCTGGCTCGATCATCCCGATTCCGAGACGTTCACCACGAACGATCACGCGTTCTCGTTCGGCCCCGATTTGCTCGTGCAACCGAAGCTCGACGAGACGCTCGACCCGCTCGAGGTCGTCGTGCCGCGCGGGCCTTGGTACGACTACTGGACGGGCGCGCGCCTGGCCGGCGATCAAAAGCTGAGCACGAAGCCCGCGCTCGACGAGCTGTCGGTGCTGGTGCGCGGCGGCGCGATCATCCCGCACGCGCCGCTCGTGCAATCGACGCACGAGACGCCGAAAGGCCCGCTCGAGGTGCGCGTCTACCCCGGTCCCGATTGTCGCGGATCGCTCTACACCGACGACGGCGTCTCGTTCGGCTACAAGCGCGGCGTGTTCCTGCGGCTCGGCTTTTCGTGCGCCGAGACGCACGAAGGCGTCACCGTCGACGTCGCGCGCCCCCAGGGCTCGTACGTGCCGTGGTTCAAGGAGCTCGCGTTCGAGGTGTACGGCGCGCCGTCGAAGCCGAAGTCGGTCACCGTCGACGGCAGCGCGCGCCCGTTCACGTGGGACGCGCGAAGGAAGACCGTCACGGTCGTCGCGCCGTACGCCGCGACCGCCTCGCACGTCGCGGTTGTGTATTGACGCCGATCGGATCGACAGTCGTGACGTGAGCGGCCTCCTCGATCGCGTCCTGTGCCCGCGCTGCGGCGGCGCCCTCGACGTGCACGCGCCGGCGTGCGGTGCGTGCGGCGCGCGCTTCCCACGCGTGGGCGCGATCCCCGTGTTGCTCCCCGAAGCCGAGGCGCACGTTGCTTTGTGGCGGCGGCAGCTCGCGAAGCTGCTCGCGAACGGCGCCTCGACGCGCACGAGCCTCGAGGCCGAGGCGCGGGCGCCGGGGCTCGGTGCCCTCGCGGCGGCACGTCTCGCGGCGCTCGCGCGCGCCGTGAGCGATCAGGTCGACGACTTCGCGGCCGTGCTCGGCCCCGCGCTCGGCGGCCCCCTCGACGAGCCGACGCCGGGGTTGCCCCGCGGCGTCGTCGAGTACATCACCTACCTCTACCGCGACTGGGGCTGGACGGGCCCCGACGCGCGCGAGAACGAAGCGGCGCTCGCGGCGCTGCGCGAAGTCGCGAGCGCCCCGCTCGGGCGCACGCTGGTCGTCGGCGCGGGCGCGTGCCGGCTCGCCTACGACGCGCACCGCGCCCTCGGCGCCACCGAGACCGCCGTGCTCGACATCGATCCTTACTTGCTCGTCATCGCCGAGGCCGTCGTGCGCGGCCGCGCCGTGCGCCTCACCGAGGCGAGCCTCAACGTCGCCGAGTCGAGCCGCGTCGCGATCGCGTGGACGCTCGCCGCGCCCGCGCCGCTTGCGCCAGACGCGTTCCACGTCTTCCTCGCGAACGGCCTCGCGCCGCCGTTCGCGCCCGCGACCTTCGACACGATCGTCACGCCGTGGTTCATCGACCGCGTGCCCGACGATCTTCCGGCCTTCCTCGAGACGCTGCGCGGCCTGCTCGTGCCGGGTGGCCGCTGGCTCAACCAGGGCCCCCTCCTCTATCCGGCCGAGCGTCCGCTCGCGCAGCGACTCGCGCGCGACGAGATCGCCGAGCTGACGGCGGCCCACGGATTTCATTTGGGAAAATCGACATCGGAGAGCCGCCCCTACCTCGTGTCGCCGCTCTCGGGCGCGGGCAAGATCGAGCGCGTCATCACTTTCGAAGCCACCCTGCCTGCCGCCCGCAAAGCCCACGTCTAATGACGTGGTGGTTTCGTACGCGAAGCGCGCGGCGCTGATTTTGCTCGCCGCCTTCGGCAGCGGCGCCTGCACGGGCACGGTCTCGGGCCCCCGCGGCGGCACGAGCACGGGGCCGTCCCCCAGCGCAGGCACGACGGGCGCGTCGGGAGGCGGCACGGGCGCGGTCTCGACCACCGGCGGCACCGGGGGATCGGGATCGGCGACGGGCCCCAGCGATCTGCTGGGTCTGCCCGACGGCGCCGAGCCGCTCGCGCGCCTGCACAAGCTCACGATCTCCGAGCTCACGAACAGCCTTCACGATCTGTTGGGCACCGGCGCGCCCGTGTCGGCCGTCGAGCCCGACGACGTCGCCGCCGGGTTCGCGGCCGTGGGCGCGTCGACGGTGGCGATCTCGCCTTCGGGCGTGGGGCTCTACGAAGACGCGACGGGCGGCGCGACGACGTTCGCCTTCGCCGATGCGACGCACGCCGCGGCCGTGTTGCCGTGCGTGCCCACGGGCGCGACCGACACGGCGTGCGCGAGCCGCGCGCTGGCGGCGTTCGGTCGGCGCGCCTGGCGCCGCCCGCTCACGACCGCCGAGACGACGCGCTTCGTGAACCTCGCCGTCGCGATCGCCGGCGCGCAAGGCAGCTCGATGCTCGCAGGCATGCGCCACGCCGCGTGGGCGATCCTGCAATCGCCGAGCTTCCTCTACCGCGTCGAGCTCGGCGCGCCCAGCGCCGCCGACGGCGGTCGCCTCAAGTACAACGACTTCGAGATGGCGTCGCGCCTCGCTGGCGCGCTGTGGGGCTCGGTGCCCGACGATCCGCTGCTCGACGCGGCCGCGGCGGGCAAGCTCTCGGCGGCCGCCGACGTGCGCGCGCAGGCGACGCGCATGCTGGCCGATCCGCGCGCCCACCGCGCGCTCGCCGCCTTCGTCGACGATCTCTACGGCCGGCGCGAGCTCGACGAAGCGACGAAGGACATGACGATGTTCCCGGCGTGGACGACGACGCTGCGGGACGCGATGACCGAGGAGCTCGAGCGCCGCATCGACGACCTCGTGCTCACGCAGAAGGGCGACTACCTCTCGCTCTACGAGAGCCGCGCGACGTTCGTGAACAACGAGCTCGCGAAGTACTACGGCCTGCCGACGCAGCCAATCGATTCGTGGCGCGCGGCGACGCTGCCCGCCGATTCGCCGCGCGTGGGTCTGCTGGGCGCGGGCGCGATCCTCGCGGCCTACGCGCTGCCGCAGCGCACGTCGCCCACGGCGCGCGGCAAGTTCGTCAACCTCGCGCTCCTGTGCCGCACGATCCCCGATCCGCCGCCCGGCGTGCCGCCGCTGCCCGCGACGAGCGACGCCTCACAGACATTGCGCCAGAAGCTGGAGATGCACCGCGCGGCGGCCTCGTGCGCGAGCTGCCACGCGCTCATGGATCCGATCGGCTTCGGCATGGAGACCTTCGACACGGCCGGGCAGTACCGCACGCAGGACAACGGCCACCCCATCGACGCGACGGGCATGCTCGGCACGAGCTCGTTCAACGGGCTCGCGCAGCTGTCGTCGGCGATCCGCGCGCAGCCCGTCGCCGGGCCTTGCCTCGCCAGCAAGGTCTACACGTTCGCGCTGGGACGCGCGCCCACCGAGCACGACGCGCCCGCGCTCGACGCGCTCGCGACGAGCTTTTCGAAGAACGGCAACAAGGTGGACGCGCTGCTCACCGATCTCGTGAGCAGCGACGCCTTCCGCTTCGTGACGCCCGACAAGTAGGAGGACGCGAGGAAGCCATGGCACGTCCGAGCCGCACGTTTCTCAAGCGCCGCACGTTCCTGCGCGGCGTGATCGCGGGCGGCGCGAGCGTCGCCGTGCCGCTGCCGCGCCTCGCGAGCATGCTGAACGACAGCGGCACGGCCTACGCCGACGGCAAGGCGCTGCCGGTGCGCTTCGGCACCTGGTTCTTCGGCAACGGCATCATCCCCGAGCGCTGGGTGCCGTCCTCGACGGGGCAAGGCGCGGCGTGGACGCTGTCCGAGCAGCTCGCGCCGCTGCTGGCCGTCAAGCCGTGGCTCAACGTCGTCACGGGCTGCACGATCAAGGTGCCCAACAACTCGCCGCACGCGAGCATGCCGTGCGCGGCGCTCACGGGCGCGCAGACGAGCGGCGGCGGCGTCACGCTGCCGTCGGTCGATCAGCTCGTCGCCAAGGTCAACGGCACGGGCGCGATCTTCCCGACGGGCCTGCACGTCGGCATCTCGAACACGTCGGGCGCCACGGCGCTCGGCCTCGCGATCTCGTACGCGGGCCCGAACGCGCCCAACCCGCCGAACTACAGCCCCGCGGGCCTCTTCAAGAATTTGGTTCAGTTCGCGGCAACGGCGGGCACGCCCAAGCCGCCCGATCCCGAGCTGCTCAACCGCAAGCTCGTGCTCGACGCCGTCCTCGCCGACGCGAACGCGCTGCGCGCGCGCCTCGGCGCCGACGATCAGCAGCGGCTCGACCAGCACCTCTCGGGGTTGAGCCAGCTGCAGCAGCAGATCGTCGCCGCCGAGATGCCGAAGGCGACGGGCACGATCACCGATCCCGACAAGGCTTATCCCGCGCGCGGCGCCGACGGCGCGATCTCGCGGCAGCGCAGCCAGGCCTTCGCCGACCTGCTCGTGTTCGCGCTCGCGAGCGATCTCACGCGCGTCTTCTCGTTCATGTTCACGTGCCCGGCCTGCCACGGCAACTACGCCGACTGCGGCCTCGACGCGACGACCTTCCACGAAGACTACGGCCACCGCCTCTCGCCCAAGGGCGTCACGTACGCGACGACGGGCTTCAACACGGGCGTACGTTACGCCATGTCGAACCTCGCCGACTTGCTCGGGCGCATGAAGGCGACGCCCGACGGCGCGGGCACGCTGCTCGACAACTCGTGCGTCTACACGACGTCGTGCGTGTCCGAGTCGCAGACCCACGGCGGCGTCGACTTCCCGCTGCTCGTCGCCGGCAAGGCGGGCGGCAAGCTACGCACCGACCAGCACCTGCGCCTGCTCGACGAGAACGTCAGCAAAGTGCCCTACACGCTGCTCACGGCGATGGGCAGCAACGCGACGTCGTTCGGCATGGCCGAGGGGCAAGTCTCGACGGGCATCTCGGGGCTGCTGGCCTGACGATGCGTCGTTTCGTTGGTGCGTCGCTGTGCGCGCTCGCGCTCGGGTGCACGAGCGGGGGCGGTGCGCCCGCGAGCACGCCGACGGGAGGCACGACGGGCGCCACGGGCGGCTCGACGGGATCCGGCGGCACGAGCGCGACCGGCGGCACCGGTGGAATGACCACGAGCTCGACAGGCGGCGCCGGTGGAACGCCGTCGAGTACCGGCGGCACGACCGCGACGGGCGGTAGCAGCTCGGGGGGATCGACGGCGACCGGCACCGGCGGCACGACGTCCACGGGAGGCTCGACGGGCGCGTCGACGAACGTCGTGGGCCCGACCATCACGATCACCGAGTACGCCGTCCCGACGTCGAGCAACCCCGGCTGGATCTGCGCGGGTCCGGACGGCCGCATCTGGTTCACGCACCAGAGCACGGCGCCCAACGCGCTCGGCAACCTCACGACGATGGGCACGATGTTCAACCTCGTGAAGACGTCGACGACGAACATCGGCCCGACGGGCATCGCGCCCGGCCCCGACGGCAACGTCTGGTACGCCAAGCAGAGCGGCATCGGCCGCGCGCAGCCCGCGGGCACGATCGACGAGTACGGCGTGCCGAACGGCGGCGACTCCGGCGCGATCACGCTCGGCCCCGACGGGAATCTCTGGTTCACGGAGCCCAACCACGGCCGCATCGGCCGCGTCACGCCGCAAGCGAGCTTCATGCAGTTCAACTTGCCCGTCGCGACCTCGAGCCCCACCGGCATCACGGCGGGCCCCGACGGCAACCTCTGGTTCACCGAGACGACGGCCAATCAGATCGGCCGCATCACGCCCACGGGCACGATCACCGAGTTCCCGATCCCGACGACCGCGAGCGATCCGCGCGCCATCGTCAAAGGCGGCGACGGCAACCTATGGTTCGCCGAGCACGACGGCCACAAGATCGCGCGCATCACGCCCGCGGGCGTCGTGACCGAGTTTTCGATCGGCTCACGCGGCAGCCCGACGTCGATCGCCGCCGACGCCGACGGCAACCTCTGGTTCGCCGAGCCCGGCGCGAACGCCATCGGCCGGGCGACGAAGACGGGCGCGATCTCCGAGTACGTCGTGCCCACGGCCGCGAGCGATCCCACGGGCATCACGCTCGGCCCCGACAAGAACCTGTGGTTCACCGAGCTGTCGACCAACAAGATCGGCCGCGTCAGCAACCTCGCGGGCGGCGGCACCGTCGCGAGCTCGAACGTGACGTCGACGCCGCCGCTGTCCGGCAACATGGGCTGCACGAAGGACAGCGACTGCAACGCGAGCGGCAAGGCGTGCGGCGGCGACGTCTGCTCGTCGACGAGTCACACCTGCGTCCTCGCCGTCACCGGCGATCCGGGCTCGTGCACCGCCGACAAAGACTGCTGGTGCAACAGCGAGGGCGCGACGTGCGACACGTCCGCCCATCACTGCAGCGAGACGATGTAACTACGTCTTCTTGAGGTTCGTGAGCGGACCTTTGTAGAAGCGCGCGTCTTGGAACGGCTTGAACGCGTCGGCGTTCGTCGCGGGATCGAGGCCGAAGCTCTCGAGGATCGTGACGAGCAGATCGTTGTTCGAGAGATCGGGTGAGCCGATCGTCTTCTGATCGCCTTGGCGGGCTTTGTCCTCGGCCGCGATGAAGTTGTTGTACGTCGACTCGGGGCCGAGCGGATCGCCCGTCCACTGCGCCGCCGTGTACGTATCGTTCATGCGGATGAGACGGCCCTGCTTGAAGTAGCCGCCGTTGCTGCCGGCGAGCACGATCGGCACGTTGTCGCTGAAGTGCGACGACGCGTCGCCGAGGCAGCTCGACCACATCATCAGCGAGTTGTCGAGCACGCTGCCCGTCTGGCCCGAGTCCGGGATGGCGTCGAGCGCCGTGATCATCGAGCCGAACTGCTTCGCGTACCACTGATCGATCGTGACCAGGTTCGGGTCGCGCGCGTGCGACATGCCGTGGTGGCCCGACGTCGTCATGCCGGCGCCGTTGCCGTAGGGGATCGGCAGCCACGGGTACTGCAGGTCGTTCTCGCTGTTGGCCCACATGAACGTCACGATGTTCGTGATGCCGCAGGCCATCGCCTGCACGGCGATCTCCATCTGCATGGCGCCGACCGTCGGGAAGTTCGCGGGCGTCATCGCCCACTTCTTCGTGGCCGCGGGATCGCTCGCGGGCGTGAAGCCGCCGCCCGAAGGCGGCGTCTCCATCGCACAGCTCACGGCGGGCGCCATCAGCTGCGTCTCGAGCTTGCGAATCGAATCGCTGTGCTGCTGCAGCAGGATGCGGTCGCTGCTGCTCAGCTTCGCCTGCACGCGCGTGAAGTCGGCCACCGTCGCGTCGAGCACGCTCTTGTCGAGGAACGCGCGCATCGACGACGCGCCCGAGCCGGCGTTGCCCGTCGTGTTGCCGAAGACGCGCGCGAACAGCTGGAACGGATCGTTCTGCGGCGTGCGCGGCTGCGGGACGTTGCCCACGGGCGCGTTGTAGCTGACGCGCTTGTCGACGTAGCGGTCCTTGAGGTTCTCGTCGACCTGGACGCCGATCTCGAGCGACGGGATGGGCGACTTCGAGAACAGCTGCGCCGCCAGCACCTGGTCGACGGAGACGCCGTCGGCGAGGCCGTCGTTGCCGAAGCTGCCGTCGCCGCCGATGAGCACGCCACCGGTGAGCAGGCTGCCCATGCCCTTCTGGTGGCCGCCCGTGTGCGTGATGTGATCGGGCGCCGTCGTCGACGTCTGGTACGTCTGGCGCGCGCTGATCCACGACAGGCGGTCGACGACCAGCAGCTTCTTGGCGTTGGGCGCGAGCGGCTTGAGCAGGAAGTTCGTCGGCGTGAAGCCCGTGACGCCGTCGCTGATGTCGATGTCGAGCGTGTGCTCCTGCCCGGGCACGCGCATGCGCCAGTTGTAGTAGATGGCGCCGTTCGGGCTGTACATGAAGAGGAAGCGCTTCTTCGGAACGGCCGCGGCCGCCGTCGCGGCTTCGGCCTTCTCGTAGAGGCTCTCGAGGCCGCCGAGGAACGGAAGCGCCGCGGCCCCGATGCCGATGTCGCGCAGAAACCGTCGACGCGTGTAGTGGGGGTTCGACGAGGACGTCTTGATCGACTTGCTCATGTTCCTGGTCCTCACTGCACGTTCGCGCGGTAGAGAAACGATTCCGTCTGCGTGAGCCCGCCGAGCAACGTCGGCAAGCTCTGCGCCGCTTTGGTGTAGCCCTGCACGAGGCCCGCGAGCACGGGCGCGTCGGCGTCCTTCAAGGTCCGGTGCAGCGCGAACTGGTAGAGCTGCTGCACGAGGCACTGGATCGGCACCGCCGTGTCCTTGGCCAGGTTGTTGGCGAAGGCGACGGCGTCGGGCGTCTCGACGTTCAACGTCGTGTCGGGGTTGCCTGAGGAGTCGACGGCCTGCACGACCGTGACGTCGGTGTTCACCGGCTGGCCGTAGTCGTCGATCGTCTGGTAGGCGCCGACGGTGTCGTAGCTCTCGAAGAGGAACCCGACCGGATCGATCTTCGTGTGGCACGCCGGGCAGCTCGAGTTCGGCGGCAGCGTGAAGCGCGTGAACGCCTGGCGCACGCTCTCGTTCGGCTGCGGGCCATCGAACGTGGGCACGTCGGGCGGCGGCGCCGGCAGCGCCTGGCACAGCACCTGATCCCACACGAACACGCCGCGCTTGATGGGGTGCGTGCCGTTCGACGTCGCAAACGTCGACATGATCGCGGGGTGCGCGAGGATGCCGGCGCGATGCGCGTCGTAGGTGAACGGCGTCAGCGTGGCGCCCGTGGCGCCCGCGGCGGCCGCGCCGAAGATCGACGCCGTGTTGGCGTCGGCGAAGCCCTGCTTGCCGTTGAGCAGCGTCGTGAGGCCGCCGCTCGTCGCCCACAGCGCGGCGTCGACCTGCGCGTCGAAGGACGCGAGGATGCTCGACTGCGTCGCCTGGCTGTAGAGCGTCGCGTACTTGCCCGTCTTCGAGACCATCATCGAATCGACGCGCAGCCACTGCCGGTAGAAGTTGCGCAGGCCGATCTTCGCCTTCGGGTCGGCCAGCATGCGCGTGACCTCGGCGCCGATCTGCGCCGTCGTCGACAGCTGGCCCGCGCCGGCCTTCGTGAGCAGCTCGTCGTCGGGCGTCGACGACCACAGCAGGTACGACAGGCGGCTCGCCATCGAATACCCCGTGACGGCGACCTTGCCCGGCGGCTGCGCCTCTTCCTCGAGCTCGAGGTGGTAGAGGAAGTACGACGACTGCAGCACCTCTTCGATGATCGACTGGATGCCGGCGTTGAACCCGAACTGCGTCGACACCAGCGTGTAGAGGTTGACGAGCCCCGTGCGCGTGTCGGCGTCCATCGGCCGCCGGAACGCCTTCGGCACCCACGCGTCGATGAACTTCGCGGCGCACATGGCCGGCATCGACGTGATCTGCGCCGACGTGCACGGCACGAGCGTCGCGACGTTCGCCATCGCCTGCGACGCGATCTCGACGGCGGCCGCGTGGTACGCCTCGATCGTGGCGTCGCCGGCGCCGAGGCCGGCGTTGTAGCCGCCCGACGCGCCGTCGGGATCGAGCGGGACCGTGAGCCCCGTCGAGAGGCCGAGCAGATCGTGCACGGAGTTGCCGTACTCGACGTTCGTGAGGCGCCACGTCGGCTGCGGCACGACCGACGTGCCGGGCAACGGCGGCGTGTTGTCGGGCGTCGACCCGGTCGAACCGCCGGTGGCGTTCGAGCCGCCGTTGCCCGCCGACGTCGTGCCGCCGGATCCGTTGGTGCCAGCGGATCCGCTGCCACCGTTGCTTTGTCCCAGCCCTCCGCCGGTCCCCGCGCCGCCGCCGCTGCCGTTCGATCCGACCGAGCCGGTGCATCCGATGGATGCGAGCCCGACGGCGATCGCTATGGCTCCGAGTTTCATGGCGCCTCCGAGACGATGGTGCACAAACGGGATTGGTCGAGACCCGGCTGAATTCTTGGAGCGTGTCCGGGGTCCCGTTCCGGATCGCGTCGAGTCACTCACCAGAAAGCGAGTCGAGCGGCGCGCCGGGGAATGACGGAAAAGGATGACTCCTTCTACGGACATGAGCGATCCGGGCTCGTGCCCGTGAGGGCGGTGACGCGGCCACCACCAGCGAGCGTGCGCTTCGACACGGAACGCGCGCGGAACCCGTTCCAGCAATGTCTCGACGCCGAGGGGGCTCACCTTACGGGGTGTCGTTCGTTCGGTTCCCGATGCATCGAGCGCCGTGAGGTGATTCACGGCGTCGGAGACCAGCGCGGCGCGTTCGGCGCCGGCGAGCGACGCGATGTGATCTTGCTGCATCCGCAGCTCGAGCTCGGCCCAGGCCTGGGCCCAGGAGCGCTCGTCGTCGAACGGCGCGCCGAAGCGACGCGCGAGCGCGTCCTGCGCGTGAGCGCGCGCGGGCCACGCGAGCTGCGTGAGGACACAGCTCGACACGACGAGATCGGGCCGTTCGCCCGGCGCGAAGATCGCGGGCGGCTCGGCGAGCCGGTACGCGCGCACGTGCGCTTCGATCTTCGTGCGGGCGTCGGCGGCGGTCGAGGCGCTGGCGACGAGATCGTCGACGGTGGCGAGCAAGGCGCGGTTGACGCCCGTGAGATCGGCCGCCCGGATCTCGATGCGCGCGCGCGAGGTCGCGTCGAGCGCCGCGACCGCCGCCTCGACCGTCGCGCGATCGACGTCGACGAGCACGAGGCGATCGAACGTCGACGCGAGCGCCGCGATCGGCACGTCGAAGCCCGAGCCCGCGCCCAGCACGACGGCGAGCGCGCGTCGCGGGCATCGCTGCGCCGCCGCTTCGATGAAGGCGCGCGCCTGCTCGGCGTGCGACGCCCATCCCGCGGCGTTGTTCTCGCGCACGCGCGCGATGCCCGCCGACGTCGCCGCGAACCCGAGCTTCGCGAACGTCGCCGCGTCGACGCGCGCGTCGAACGCCCACGCCGGCGCGTCGCTCGGCGGCGGCAACGCGACGAGCACGTCACCGACGTTGCACGCCGGCGCCTCGGGCGCGACCTGCGCCATCCGATGCATCACAGCGCCGAACGCGAGCGAAGCCTCGAACAGCGACGGCGTCCAAGCGACGCTCCCGCCGAGAGCGGCTCTCAGCGCGCGCACCGCCTCGAGCGGAAACGGCCTCGCCGAAGCGGAGCGCGCGGCTTCCGCGACGTACCAATCGAGCGCGCGCCCGACGGCGTCGACGGAGAGCGCGCGGAGCGAAACCACGACGCCATCCTACGGCGAAGCCTGACCGATTCAACGGCCGTCGGCGCCGCCGTCGCAGCCCGAAATGGGCGTACAAGTCAGACCTGCGCTTTTCGAACCCGCGGGACCGCAGCCGCAGAACACGCAGCCGGACACCACGGTGTCGCCGGGCTGCAACGTCGCACCATCAAACTTGCACTCGCTGGAGGCGCTGTTGCACCCCGCGAAGACCAACGTTGCGAGGACACAGATCGCAATGGACCTCATATCGAATTGTCCCCCTGAGTGTATCGAATATGTCTTGTCTCGATGCGAATGGTCTTCACGCCACAATTCCCAGCAAGTTCCAGCATGTCTCAGCGCCAGAACTGAGGCTATTAATTTACAGACTTGCGTTTTAAAAGCGATCTCAAGGACACATGTTCGATGAAGCACTTCGTTTTCATATCTCTCGCGTGTTTTGCAGCATGTGGTTCGTCGGGCCTACGCGTAGAAGCCGGGGCTTCTGACGGTGGAGACGGTGACAGTTGGCAAATCGATTCGACAGATGGGCCAACCGATGGAACTGAGGCGAATGATATGGCGGTTGAGTCATGTCCCGGACTGGGGCCGATGGACTCGGGAGCGGCAGGGACCTCCGCAGACCTACCGACTGGCGAATGCTCCGGTGGTCTACAACGTTGTGCGGCCTCAACGAGGGATGCCTGCCCCGCAGGGGGAGGTCTGGGACCTCTGACGAATTGGGAGTGCAGCTGCAGCGCTTCCGGCTGGCAATGTGTTGTGCAGTCAATGGGCAAGTCCGTTTGCGACAGCCCAGATACCACGTGTCCCGCACCCTACATTTCGCCTACGCAGCCCCTCCGTATGTCGGACCTGCCCTCCGGGACGTGTTCGGGTGCTCAACAGGGTTGTGGCGTATTCACGCAAGATCCTTGCGCCGATGGGTCGGTGGGTCCCGTCAAGACGTGGTCTTGTTCGTGCATGCAATCGGCGTGGTCCTGCACGCTGACTTCCACGGGAAAAGGTGTTTGCCCGGCAGGTAGTCCTTAGCTCCGTCGCTTGCGAATGAAGGCGATCGCGATCATTACGGCGAGGAGCACGGTCGAGCCGCCGCTGGCGCCGCTGGCGTCGCACCGGCAGGCGACGGGCGACGCGGGCGTCGTGGCGTCAATGCCGCCGGGCGCGGCGTCATTTCCCGACGGAGGCGGCGCGGTGGATCCAGCGTCGAAGGGCGTCGTCGTGCTGCCGTCGGTGGAGGGCGGCGTGCTCGTCATCGTGTTGGGGTCGACGCAGGCGCCGGCCTGACACGCGGCCGCGCGCGGGCACACGGCACCCTTGCAGCGATCGACGCACGCGCCGGCGATGCACACCTCGGTGGCGCCGCAGGTCTTGTTGGCGCACTTGTCGTCGACGCAGTGGCCGTCGGCTTGGCAGGTCTTGCCGGTGGCGCAGCCGCTGCACTTGCACATGGCGACGCACACGCCGCCATCGCACACGCTGTCGGTGGCGCAGGTGACGCCTTCGCACGGATCGACGCAGCGGCCGACGTGGCACGCCTGGCCCGTCGGGCACGTCACGCCGTCGCACGGACCGCCGCAAACGCCCGCGTGACACACGGTGCCCGCGGCGCACACCTTGCCGACGCAGGCCTTCTCGACGCAGAAGCCGTTCTCGTCGCAGGCGAAGCCGGTGCTGCACGGAAATTCGCTCGTGCTGCAGTGAGGGACGCACACGCCCTTGTCGCAGACGCGGCCCTGCGGGCAGGTCGCGCCGTCGTCGACCATGCCGTTGCAATCGTTGTCGAGGCCGTCGCACACCTCGGGCGACGCCGTGACGCTCTGGCGGCACTTCAGCGTCGTGCCGGCGGCGCACTCGTTGAGGCCCGCGCCGCACACGCCGGGCATGCCCGTATCGCACGGCGTGCCGCCGCCTTCGCAGGTGATGCCGCTCAGGAAATACACCATGTCGTTGAAGTCGCCGTCGCACTTGTACGGCTGGTCCGGCAGGCTGCCGAAGTCGGACATGCCCGTCGAGGTCGTGCCCATCGCGAGATCCTCGAAGCCGATGTAGTAGGCGTTCGGGACCTTCGTCGAGCGCCAGATGAGCGCCGCCGCCCACGGGCCCGGCGTCGAACAGTTCGTGCACGTCGGGTTGAGCGACTGCTCCGAGTAGTGCGTCTGCCGGCAGTTGTCGGTCGGGTTGGCCTTGATGGCGAAGCCGATGAGGCCGCCTTTGTAGTTGGGATCGGTGCGGATGTTCGACGTCGTGAACGTCGGGCCGACCTCGCCGACGCCCGGGTGCCACGGCGAGATCAACGGGTCGCTGCCCATGATGATGGGATAGATCTCGGCGTCGCTGGGCGGGCCCTTGCGCGCGGGGTCGACGTTGTACCAACCGAAGTCGACGTGGCAGGTGCCGCCGTGGTCGACCATCGTGCCCGTGAGGCTGCAGCCGGGCGCGAACACGGCCGGCGTCGTCATCGCGTCCTTCTGCCAGTCGATGCCCTCGCCCAGGCCCGAGAACAGCGCCGTCAGCGTCACCACCGACGGCGGCGTCGTGCCTTGCGAGAGCGAAATCTCGATGGGCGCCGACGCGATGGGCACCTGCAACCCGTTCGGCTCGGTCACGGTGGCGCGCGCCGCGAGCGGGCACGCGAAGGCCAGTCCGAACGACATCGCCAGCAACGAACGCGTCATCTGCGTGTGTGGCCGGGCGCGGCCGCGTCCGTGCGCGCGCTTCAATAAAAGCTGATTTGGTCGATCTGGAAGTCGACGTCGGGGCCGGCGAGGCTGACCCAGTTGAGCGCCATGATCATGCCCTGGTACGTCGCGGGCGCTCCGAAGCCGGCCTGCTCGAGCTGGTCGAACGGGACTTGGAACCGCTGCCACGCCGAGCTGAGCGCGACGTGCATCGACGGGTGGTCGTAACACTTCGTCGTGCAGTCGCCGCCGTCGGCGACGGCGTGGGTCGCGGGGATCGCGACCTGCAGGGCGATCACGTTGGTGGGACCGGCCGTGCCCTTGGCCCAGAAGGCGATCCCCGTGAACGGCGACGCGTCCCAACAGCCGAGGCCGAGGCCGAGCCCGGCGCCGAAGCCCGTGAAGCCCGTCGCGACGAGGTGCGCGGCGTGCGCGGTGTTCGCGGCGCCGGGCGACGCGAGCGCGAGCGGGCTCTCGGTGCCCGCGGAGGCGTCGTGGTACTCGTACCAATTGGTGAGGCCGCTGGCCTCGAAGTCGGCGATGAGCGTGTCGGTGGCCGCGAGGTGATGCACCTTGCCGACGCACGCGGGCGTCACGACGGCGGCGTCGCGCGCGCCGCTGGTGTCGACGCGCGCGTCGGTCGAGCTTCCGGCATCGGCACGCGCGTCGCTCCGGCTGATGGCATCGTGGTTCGTTCCGGCGTCGACGGCCGTGCCGCCGGTTCCACCGCCGCCGGACGCTCCGCCCGCGCCGGTCACGCCGCCCGTCGCGGTCGCGCCGCCGGTTCCCGTCGCGCCCCCCGTCGACGAAGGCGAGCCGCCGCTGCCGCCCGTCGCGGGCGCGCCGCCGAACGGGTTTCCCGGCGTCGAATCGCCGCCGCCGCCGTCCGTCGAGATCGGCAGCGTCGAGCCCCCCGCGCCGCCGGTGTCGTCGAGCGTCGGGGCGTAGCTCTCGGCGTGCGAGCAGCCGACGACGACGCACGCCCACACGCCGATCACGCCCAAGCCGCCGCGGCTTCCCACCATGCGGCGTGAGTGACCACGCCCGCGCGAATCCGTGCGTCCCGAAACCCGGCGCGCGCCCCGGCATCGAACCGCCCGCCATGAAGACCGAAAAGCGTCCGCCGAGCGACGTCGCGTTCAGCGATTCGGTGAAGGCGGTGCAGACACGGCTCGGGTCGCGCCGCGCCTACGCGAAGATCGAGACGGGCGACGGCTGGGAGACGACGATCTCGCCTGATCTCGCGGCGTTCATCGCCGATCAGCGCAGCTTCTTCCTGGCGACGGCGAGCGCGGCGGGCCAGCCGTACGTGCAGCACCGCGGCGGCGCGCGCGGGTTCCTGCGCGTGGTCGACGAGCGCACGCTGGCGTTCGCGGACTTCCGCGGCAACCGTCAGTACGTCACCCTCGGCAACCTCGCCGAGAACCCGAAGGTCTGTTTGTTCCTGATCGACTACGCGCATCGCCAGCGCGTGAAAATCTGGGGGACGGCGCGCGTCGTCGAGGACGATCCCGCGCTCGTCGCGAAGCTGGTCGTGCCGGGCGCCGAGGGCCGACCCGAGCGCGCGATCGTCGTCGACGTCGCGACGTGGGACGCGAACTGCCCGCAGCACATCCCCGTGCGCTTCGACGCGGAAGACGTCGAAGCGGCGCTCGCGTCGCGCGACAAACGCATCGCCGAGCTCGAGGCCGAGCTGCGTCGCGCCCGAGGCTGATCACCGCCCGTCGCCCGCGCATCCCGTGCCAGACTGGCGGCGGATGCCCGAACCCACGCCACGGCCGCGCGCGCGACGGCTCGCCGCCCGCGTCGCGCTCGGGGTCGCGCTCTTCGGGCTCGCGATCGTCGCCGCGGCGCCGCTCGTGATCCGTGGGCGGCGCTTCGGGGCGCTCGTCGAGCGGGCGTTGCCGCCCATGCGTGGGCACGTTCGAGTCGGCGGCGGACGCTGGTCGTGGGGCGGGCTGCTCGCGTTCGCGCGGCACCAACCGACGCCGCTCTCGCTCGAGGACGTCACGATCACCGACGCCACGGGCGAAGAGGTCCTGCACGTCGACCGCCTCACGGGAACGCTGCGGCGCGAGCCGTCCCGCATCGTCGTGAACGGGCTCGAGCTCGACGGCGTGCGCTGGCATTTCGTCGACGCGGGCGACGGCGGCGGCATACGCTTTCTCTCGGCGTTTCGCGCGCGCGCCGCGGCCGCGACCGGACCCGCGCGCGCGAAGACCGGCACGGCGTTCGGCTTCGCCATCGAGGACGCGCGCCTCTCGCACCTCGACGCGACGTTGTCGTTCCCCGCGTGGGAGCTGTCGCTCACGGACGCCGACGTCGTGCGCGCGTCGCTGGAGCTCGACGGCGGGTTCACGTTCTCCGTCGCCGATGCCGACGTGCGCGGAGGCGGGCACCTGCGCGTGGGCGGCGCGGCGCTCTCGTTCTCTCAGGCGCACCTCGCGCGCGTCGCGACGACGAGCGCCGCGCCCGACACGATCCGCATCGAGGCGCGCGACGTCGCCGCGGGCGCGTCGACGCTGGCGATGCAGGCCGACTTCAACGGCGTCTACGGCGTGTCGCGCCCGCGCGTTCGCCCCGGCCTGACGCTCGCGGTGACGGCGAGCCACGCCGCCGACGCGCTCGCGGCCGCCGCCGCGGGCCGACTGCCGCGTGGCCTCACGCTCGGCGGCTCGGACGCGACGACGTTCGCGTTCGAGCTCGCCGGTCCCTACGACGACCTGCGCGCGACGCTGAAGCTGCGCGCGCTCGCGCTTCGCGACGGCCCGCTCGCCCTCGATCCGATCGATCTCGACGCCGAGGCCGCGCCGCGCGCCGGACGGTATCAATTGTCGAACGTCTCGATCGGCTGGCCAGGCGTCGGGCGCCTCGAGGGCGGCGTCGCCGTCGACGTCACCGGCGACGGCGCGACGCTGCGCGAGGTGTCGCTCGCCTTCGTGCGCCCGCCCGCGGCCTCGGGCCCGCGCGTGATCGATCTAGGCTCGCAAAACGCGACCGACGCGCGCCGCCCCGGCGCCGACGTCGGCGTGAGCGTCGGCGCCCTCGCGTTCGCGCACGGCGCGATCACGGCGCGCCACCTCACGCTGCCGCTGCTCGGCGGCACCGTCGACGCGAGCGGCCGCCTCGTCGTGCGCAACGAGGTCCATGGGCGCTGGCTCGCGTCGCCCGTCGTCGACGCGACCGTCGACGCGCGTCGGCTGCGGCTCGACCGCGTGCTCGGCAAGCGCTTCGTGAGCGGCGACGTCTCGTTCCGCGCGCGCGTCGTCGGGCGAACCTCGGACCTGCACGTGACGCTCGCCGTTCCTTCCCGCGAGCGGCTCACGATCCTCGGCGAGCCGTTCCATCTGCCACGCGCCGTGGACTTCGTCTTCACCGAGGGCGCCGCGCGCCTGCACCTCGCCCTCAAAGGAGACGCGCGCGCCCGCGTCGTCGCCGACGGCCGCGTGTCGACGGCGGGCGACGCGACGCTCGACGTCGACATCGACCGCTTCCCGCTCGGCCACCTGCCGGGCGTCGCCGACACGGGCCTGGGCCTCGAGGGGCCGATCTCGGGCCGGCTCCGCCTCGCCGGCGCGCTGGAAGATCTCGCGCTCGAAGGCCGCCTCGAGGTCGATCCCGTCACCTTCCGTGGTCGCGACGCGGGCCACGCGTCGCTCGCGATCGCCAGCGAGACGTCGGGCGCGTTGCACGCGAAGGGCGCGCTCATGCGCGGCGTCGATTTCGACGGAACCCTGCGCGCGACGCCCGCGGGGCCGAGCGGCGAGGCCACGCTGCGGCTCAATCGCTTCGACACCGATGCGCTCGGCGTCGCGCTGCCGGGCGGCGTCGGTCTGCGCGCGATCGCGTCGGGCGCGCTCACGGCACGCATCGCGCCCGGCCGAGCCAGCGCCGTCGAGGGTCGGCTGTCGGCGCTCTCGCTCTCGATCACGCCGCCCGCGCGCCTCGGCGGCCGGCCCATCGATCTCGAAGCCACGGGCGCGATCGAGCTCGCGGCGCGCGCCGACACGGGCCTTTCGTTCGGACCCGCGCGGCTGCGCGGCGCCCTCGGCGATCTCGTCGTCGGCGCGTCGGCGAAGCTCGCGGGGGCGCATGCGTCGGTGCGCGGCCGGCTCGCGCTCGCGCCCCTCGCGCCGTTGCTCGCGCCGTGGATGACGTCGTCGTCGGGCGCGCTCGACGTCGACCTGCGCGCGACGCGCGCTTCGATGCGCGCGCCCATCCGCGTCGAAGGCGACGTCGTGATCGCCGCGCCCGTCTCGCTCACGCTCGTCACGGCGCCCGTCTCGCTGCGCGCGTCGGCGGGCGCGCTTCGGTTCACCGACGGCGCCATCGAGGCGCGCGGGCTCACGACGACGTTCGACGCGAACCTCGGCGCGCGCGCTCTCGTGTCGCGCGCGAAAGGCGCGCTCACGCTCGACGGCCGCGTCGACGATCCGGCCTCGACGGTGAAGGCGCGCCTCGCGGTTCCCCACGCGGAGATCGAGGTCCCTCGCGTCGGGCCCGCGCCGCTCGTCGTCGACGCCGCGCGCGCCTCGCTTTCGGGGCCGCTGCCGCGGGCGCTCGACGACGTGGGGCGCCTCGCGTTCACCGACGTCGACGTTCCCGTGCGTGGCTCGGCGAAGGGCCTCGCGACGCCCGCCGGCACGCTCGATCGCGCGACCTTCGCGCTGCGCCTCGCGGGCGGCGGCCCGGCGCACCCGCTCACGCTCGCGGGCGACGTCGACGTCCAGGGCGCGCACGTGCGCCCGAGTCAGCTGAGCGCCGCGTCCGGCGGCGGCGCGCCAGGTGCCGCCACCAAACCGCGCCCCGAGATCCTCGATCCGCGCCTCGACGTGCACGTGCGCTCGCGCGGCGGCGCCGTCGAGGTCGAGCTCGCCCACGCGCCTGACGTCCACGTCGACCTCGATCTGCACGCCAGCGGCACTTTGTCGCACCCCAAAGTGACCGGCGGCGCGAAGGCCAAGGGTCTTTACAGCAAGATCCTCCTCGGCCTGAAGAATCTCTTTCAGTAAACGTTTGATCGGTCCCGAGGCGGCTTCACCGCGTGTTAGGAGGGACTTGGTGCATCGAAGCTTCGCTTTGATGGCAGCGACGGTCTGGTCGGCCGTGGGATGCCTGCCCACGGGCACATCGCCGACGGGGCAGCACCTGCTCGCCGAGCGGCTCGACTCGTTCGTGACGTATCAGCCGTTGGTCACCGGAGCGCCGCCGCGCCTGCTCGTCCTTCGTTGGGACGAAGTCACCCCGACGAACGCGGTTCAGACCGCCTCCGTCTTCGACGTTCCGGCGCCGACGGCAAGCGGGACGGTCGTTCAGCCAAACCTGCTCGCGAGTCACGCCCTCTACAACGGCGACTCGTGCATCGGATGCGGCTTCCCCGAAGACGCGCGCGGTCGGCTCTTCTTTTCGCAGGTGTTCGGGATCTCCTCGACGGGCTTCGAGGGCAGCGTGATTCGCGTCGATCCGGCCACGAACGCTTCGACTGATCTGGGGAGCTTCGATGCTTTTCTTTTTTCTCCCGATCGAACGCGGCTGTTGACGAGGCGAGGCCAGACCTGGACCATCCGCGACCTCGACGACGACGAGACGCCGCTTCCACCCGCGCTCGACGCGCAGTTCGTCGGCGGCGACATCTACTTCGTTTCGCCCGACGACGCTCTCTTCCAGACGTCGGCGCTCGGCACGACGCCGCGGATGGTGTCGACCTCCGTCGCGTCGTTCAGCATCGTCGACACCTCACGCGGGCCGCTCCTCGTCCTCACCAAGACCTCGACGAGCATGGACGGATCGGCCCGTCACGCGCTGTTCGATCCGGCGACGATGACGGAGCTGCCGATGCCGGGAGAGTCGGCGCCGACGTACCAGCCCTTCGTGATCCCGTCGCCGAGCGGGCGGTACCTGTTGCTCGAAGCCTATGCCAGCACCGGACAGCCGCTGACGATGTTCGACCGCGACACCGGCGTCGCGCAAACGCAAACGGTCGACGCGCCCAGCCTGTTCCAGGCGTGGCGGCCCGGGCATGACCAGCTCTGGATCGATCTCGGCCCCGAGATGTTTTCGTGGACGCCGGGCGGCGCGCTCACGCCCGTCGCCGATCAACGATCCCCGTACACGGCGATCGCTCCCGAGTACCAGACGATCTTCACGCCCGACGGAGCGTCCTGGATCTCGTTCGAGCTCGACGGCACCGCGACGCTGCGCTCGGCCGACGATCCGTCGGCGACGCCGCTGCTTCTGACGCCGCCAGGAACGCACCTGAGCGACTGCTGGCCGCTCGTCGACGGCCGCGGGATCGTCGAGGTCTATCCGACGTCGCAGCTGCGCAACGACATCTACCTCGTCGATCCCGTGAAGCGAACGTCGTCGATCCTCGCGACGGGCGGCCACGTCGTCGCCGTCGGGGCGAACCGAATCCTCACGTTGTTGAACTGGATTCAGAGCGATCTCTCGGGCGACCTCACGATGATCGACCTCGCGAACGGCGCGAAGACGGTCCTCGCTGAAAATGTCCACGACGTCGCGATCTCGCCCGCGCCCGCCGGTCTCGATCGCCTCCCTTCGGGCGTGACCATCTCCTATTTGGTGCGCAACCGCATCGCGTCCCCGTTCGATGGTCTGTGGTCCACGACCCCATGATCGATTGGATGTCCGCCGCGCTGGCCTTCGCGCTGCTCTCCGCCGACGTGCCACCGCCCGCGACGGCGCCGCTCGAGATCCAAGCCTTCACCCGCGGCTCCCGCAAGCCGCTGACCCACGCCGACGTCGTCGTCGATCTGGCGACCGTCGGCGAAACCGACGAGCACGGCCATCTCACCGTCACGGTGGCCTGCGGCACGCGGCGCATCGGCGTCCACGCGCCCGGCTATGAGTCGCAGTGGATCGAGCGCGACGCCTGCGTCGATGCGTCTCCGATCGTCGCGCGCCTCGACCAGCGAGACGACGCGCCCCGGTACGAGACGACGGTCCGCGGCGTGACGACGCGACAAGAGTTTCGCTTGCAGGGCGACGAGCTGGTCCACACGGCCGGCACGCTGGGCGATCCGTTCCGCGCCGTCGAGTCGCTCCCCGGCGTCTCCGCCGTCGCTTGGCCGGCGCCGGTCTACGCCGTGCGCGGCGGCAACCCGGGCAACACGGGCTTTCTCCTCGACGACCTCCGCGTGCCGACGCTGTTCCACTTCGCGCTCGGCCCGTCGGTGATTCATCCGTACTTCTTCGAGGGCTTGGACTTCTGGTCGGGCGGCGCGCCCGCGCGCTACGGCCGCTACGTCGCGGGCCTCGTGGCGGCGCGGACGCGCGAGGCGCCCGACGACATGGTTCACGCCACCGTCGACGTGCGGCTGTTCGACGCCGGCGCGATGGTGACGTCGCCGCTCCCGGGCGGCGGCTCCGTCGCCGCGGCGGCTCGTTATTCGTACACGGGCACCGTCGTCGGCCTGTTCGACAGCAGCGTCAAGCTCTCGTACTGGGACTACCAGCTGCGCGCCGACCGCCCCGTGGGCGCGTGGCGGCTCACGCTGCTCGCGTTCGGGTCGAGCGACGTCCTCTCGACGACGTCGTCGTTGAACGGCCTGGCCCTCGAGTTCCATCGCGTGAAGCTCCGCGCCGAGGCACCGCTCGCGGGCGGGCGGTTCTTCGCGTCGGTCGGCGCCGGCACCGACCACAGCAACGTGCCGCTCGACCAGACCACGGGGGTCGCGCTCGCCGTCGACGCGAAGAGCGTCATCCCGCGCGTCGGCTACACGCATCACACGGCGCGCACGGAGTCCGAGGTGGGGCTCGACGGCGAGCTCGTGCACTACGCGCCGCTGTAGTTCGATCGTCCGGGCGCGCTCGACCTCGGCCACGAACGCACGGCGCGGTTGCTCGCGCCCTACGCGTCGCTGACCGTTCACGCGGGGCCGCGCGTGCTCATCACGCCCGAGCTGCGCTTCGACACCTATGCCATCAGCGGCGTCGAGCGCTCGGACCTGGGCCCGCGGCTCAGCGCGCGCGTCGCGCTCGGCGACGCGACGTGGGTTCGTGTGATGGGCGGGCGGTTCACCCAACCGTCGAGCCTGCCGCTGCAGATCCCCGGCGTCGAAAACTTCGGCCTCGCGCTCTTCGGCCTGCAAACCTCGTGGCAAGGCTCGCTCACCGTCGGAAGCGTGCCCTTCGCCGGGCTCGACCTCGAGCTGACCGGCTACTTTCAACGTTACGTCCTCACCGACGTGCGCGATCCCGTACCGTCGCGCTCGATCGATCCGCTCGCCGACGACTTCCTCGTGCGGCGAGACGCGCTGTCGACGGGCGTCGAGCTGCTCGCGCGGCGGCCCGCGACCGAGCGGCTCCACGGCTGGCTGTCGTACACGCTGTCGTGGAGCGAGCGCGCCCTGGGCGGCGGCGTCATCGGGCCGTCCGATTGGGACCAACGCCACGTCCTCAACCTCGTGCTCGGCTACCGCGCCGGCAAATACGAGCTGGGCGGTCGCTTCCACCTCAACACGGGCCGGCCCGTCCTGGTCGAAGGCAACAACGGCGAAGAGTTTCAGCGCCTGCCCGCCTTCTATCAAGTCGATCTGCGCTGCGATCGGCGCATCTCGTTCGACGAGTTCCGGCTGGAGGTCTACGCCGAGCTCGTCAACGCGACGCTGAACCGCGAGGTCGTCGGGCTCAATCAAAGCGCGCCCGGCCTCCCCGTGGTCGAAAGCTCGTACCGCATCGTCCTGCCTTCGGTGGGCGTGCACGGCGAGTTCTGAAGCGGCGGGCGACCTCGGGCGTGCGCCCTAAGGCAAACCGCCCCTTTCCCGCGAGGGAACACGTGGCTAACCTGTCGCGCATGACGACCAAGAGGCCCCTGACGTTCGCGATGTCCGTCACGTTGTCGGCGACGCTGTTGTCGTTCGCTTCGCCCGCCTCCGCTCAGCCCGTGCGTCGCGAGACGCCGGCCGAGCGGCACGAAGAGCACCACGAGGCTGTTCGGCAAGAGCGCCACGACGAGCGCCTCCCCGCGCGCACGCCCCCGCCCGCCTGGCGCGCGCACCCGCCGGGCGCGCACCCGCACGGCCCCGTCGTGCGCCCGCACGCCGTGCGCGTCCTCCGCCCGCGCGCCTACCGATGGGGCGAGCACCCGTGGCACCACTGGGTCCACGCCGAGTTCGCGCGCCCCGTCTATTACTGGGACTGGAACGCGATCCACGGCGTGACGTGCACGGCCGAGGATTCGTACGGCGATCAGTACCCGGTCTCGCTGTCGACGTTCGCAGGCTTCGGCCTCGAGAACATGACGACCGTCGAAGACGACGCGCTCGACCGCTGCTACGAAGAGTCGGGCGGCGACCCGAACTGCTACCTCGCGACCTGCGCGCATTACTGAGCGCTACCAGAGCGCGATGCCGCCGATGAGGGCGAGCGTCGCGCTCCAGCGTGGCAACACGGTCGACGTCAGGATGTGAGCGCCGTCGGCGCGCGCGCCGACGAAGATCCGCCCGAGCGGGACGACCCAACCGAGCCGCGCGTCGAAGCCCAACGCCGTCGCGCGGCCGCCGCCGTCGACGACGTGCAGGGTCGGCGCGAGATCGACCTCGAGCCACGTCGAGCCGGCGCGCTCGCGGCCGCGGCCGATGACCTCGAGCGCGACGTCTTCGACGTGGGCCCCGCCGAGCGCGATCGTGGGCCCGGCCTCGACGCCCGCACCGACGGCGAGCCAGCGATCGGCCGAGAACGCGGCCGGCGCAAAGACGGCGCGGCCGCCGAGGCGAAGCGCGGCGGGCTGCGACGAGACGGCTTGGAATTGCGTGCCGGCCGTCAGCTCGATGGCGACCGTCGGCGCGATCAGCTCGCGCGTCACCTCGAGCGTCGGCGGCGGCTCGGACGGCGGCGCGGGCGCGACGGGAGCAGCCGGCACGGACGGCGCGGGCGCGGGCTCGACGTGCGCGGGCGCCGCGCCCCACAGCAAGATCTTCACCGTTAGCGCGAGCGCCGCGGCGTCGGGAGGCGCGACGGGCGAGGTCGCGGTGACGGGCCGCGCGACGAAGCGGCCGTCGTGCGCGAGGAAGCACAGCGCGTGCGCGCCCGCGTCGTCGTCGCACAACCACACGAGCGCGAGGCCGTCGTGCGACGCGAGCTCTTGGCGGGCCGTCCCGACGTCCGACGCGTGCAGCAGCGCGTCCGGAAGCTCGACGATCGTGAGGCCGCGCGACGAGAACGCCACCGACAGCGCGGCGACGAGCGCGGCGTCGGGCGTGCCGACGACGAGACGGTCGGCGGCCGCCTGCACCGGCGGCGCCGCCAGCGCCGCGACGAGCGCGATCACCGAAACGACGAGCCTTCGCGTCGAGAGCCGCCTCACGTGGCGCCGGACGTTACAGCGATCAGCGCGCGGCGGCGAGCAACGCGCGCGCGTCGTCGGCGTTCGGGCCACGCGGGAAGCGCTGCAGGTATGCCTCGGCCAACGCGCGCGCCGAGGGGGCGCGGCTGCGCTCGGCCTCGAGGCGGGCCGACGCGAAGAGCGCGCTCGCGGCCCACGCGTCGTCGCCCGCGGCGATCTGTCCGTAGATGCCGAGCGCCGTCGGCGGATCGCGCACCTCGAGCTGCGCCGCCAGCTCGAACAGCACCTGGACCGAGCCGCGGTTGACGTTCTCGTGCGCCGGCGCCGCGGGCGCGGGCGCCTCGGCGGGCGCGGCCGGCGCCTCGGCGGGCGCGGCCTCGACGGGAGCGCGAGCGGCCTGCGGTGCGGCGATCACCGGCGACGCGAGCGCGACCCGACGCTCGTGCGCGCGATGAACCGGCGTCGCGACCGCCACGGGCACGACCGGCGCGGCGACGACGGGTGCCGCCGGCACCTCCGAGGCGAGCGGCTCGCGCGAGACGGGCTCGCCGGGGCGGAACGTCTCGCCCGCATGGACGAGCTCGGTCATGTTCGTGTCGGCGACCTCGACGAGGCCGTGCTCGACCGAGACGGTCGCGTGCGCGCCGAGGCGCCGCACGGTGAAGCGCGTGCCGATGACCGTCACGCGCGTCGCGCCCGCCTCGACGACGAACGGCGCGCGCGCCGTGCGCGGCGCGACCTCGCACGTGACGGCGCCGCGATCGAGCACGACGACCGTCGCGCCGTCTTTGCCGGCGCCGAAGCTCACGGCCGACTCGGGCGCGATCTCGAGCGACGCGCCCGGGATGGCCATGCGCGAGCCGCTCGTCGCCGTCGTGATCTGCGCGGGCGCTGTCGCGATCTGCGCGGGCGCGGTGCCGTCGCCGCGGCGAAGCTCGCGCACGCCCAGCACCGTCATCGCCGCGACGGCGCCCGCCATCGACAGCGCGACGACGCGCCGACGAATCGGATGCGCGGGCGCCACGACCTCGGGACCGCGCGCGTCGAGGGCCGCGAACACGTTGCGTTCGAGGCGCGCGATCGTCGTGTCGCTGATCGGAGGCACGGGCGACGGCGGCAGGCGCTTCACGACGCACCCTCCTCGTCGGGGCCTTCGCCCGCATCTTCTTCGCGCGCCCCGCCCTCGATGAACGACTTCAACAGCGGATCCCGCTGGGCGCGCTTCTCGAGCTCGCGCCGCGCGCGCCACACGCGCGTCTTCGTCGCGACGAGCGACGCCTGCGTGAGGTCGGCGATGTCGCGCATCGAGCGCCCGTCGATCACGTGCAGCGTGAAGGCGATGCGCAGGCGCGGGTCCATGCGATCGAGGATCTGGTAGACGCGGCGCAAGCCGTGACGCGCTTCCAGCTGCTGGTCGGCGTCGGGCCCGCCCGCGCGCGTGTCGGGCACGAGCTCGAGCCGAACCATGGGCGGCGGGTTCGAGCGCAGGTGGCCATAAGCGACGTTGAGCGCGACGCCGCCGATCCACGTCGACAGCTGCGCGTCGCCGCGGAAGCTCGGCAGCCCGCGGAACACACGGATGAACGTCTCTTGAATGAGGTCCTCGACACCCACGTTCGGCCCCAGCACCCGGTACAGAAGACCGTGGACGCGCCGGACCTCGTCGCGGAACAGCTGCGTCTGAGCCGCGCGATCACCTTCGGCGCACCGCCGAAGGAGGTCTTTCTCCGCGTCTTGGCGCTCGCGGGGTTGCACGGCCTGAATCATCTCAGCGTTGGTGGGTGGGGGATGGGGAAAAGATGCAACGAACGTGCATCGCACCTCACGACGCGGCGCCCCTGTGCGCCCTTTTCGCACTCGCACCTGCCCTTCCCGACCCTCGGTTCGTCCTTAGACTTTCGCCGCATCCTTTTCGAGCTGCGGGGGCACTGATGTTCATGAAGTTGGTGTTGGTCGACGACGACGTCCTGGTTTGCAGCGCCCTCGCGCGCCCGCTGGTCCGCCTCGGGCACGCCTCGCGCACGGCGACGACGGTCGAGAGCGCCCTCGCCCTCGTCGAGGCCGAGGATCCGACGGCCGTCGTGACCGACCTCGACCTCGGCCCCGGCGGCAACGGCGTCGAGCTGATCTCGGCGCTGCGCCGCCGCGGCGATCGCCGACGCGCGATCCTCATGACCGGCAGCGACCTCGGCTACGCGCGCGAGCGCCTCGACGCCGCCGGCCTCGAGGACATCACGATCCTCGCGAAGCCGTTCGAGCTCGCTCAGCTGCTCGAAGCGCTCGGCGAGCCCAGCACACGTCCCATCTCGGGCCTACCTCGTGCCGAGGTGCCGATGTCGTCGTTCGTGGGCAACGTCGTGCGCGCGTTCGGCGGCGGCCGCGCCGTGTGATCGCGCGCGCGGACCTTAAGGGTCGCGCGCGCGACGAATCGTGCGCAGCTGTCCATTTTCTGCGCAGCGCTGCCGATGGATCGCGGCGTGCAATCGCTGTTTTCGCTCGGCACGTCGCTTGCGAAGGTGCGCGGCGTGGGACTCGCTCCTGCCCCCCGCAACGCCAGCTTCGGTCTGATTTTTCTTTTCGGTCTCGTCGCGCCCGCCGTCGGGTGCGGTGACGCCGCGTCGAGCCCTTCGTCGACCATCGGCACGACGCGCGCGGCCGCCGTCCTCGATGATCCCGGCTCGATGATGGCCGGCGATTCGCTGCGCACGGGCTGGTACCCCGACGAGCCGATGCTCGATCCGACGACCGTCGGCAGCCCCTACTTCGGGCAGATCTTCGACACGCTCATCGACGGTCAGGTCTACGCGCAGCCGCTCGTCGCCAACGGTGTCCTCTTCGTCGCGACCGAGTCGAACTGGATCTACGCGCTCGACCCCGCGACGGGCTCGCTCGAGTGGAGCCGCCGCCTCGCGACGCCGTGGAACGCCGCCGACCTCAACTGCGGTGACCTCACGCCCACGATCGGCGTGACGGGCACGCCCGCGATCGACGAGTCGACGGGCACGGCGTACATGGTCTCGAAGACGTACGCGTCGGGCACGAGCGGCCCCGGCGCGTGGTACGCGCACGCGATCGATCTCGCGACCGGCGCCGAGCGGCCTGGCTTCCCCGTCGAGATCGCGGGCAAGGCCAGCAACCAACCCGACGAGGTCTTCGACCCGACCTACCAGATGCAGCGCCCGGGGCTCTTGCTCATGGACGGCGTCGTCTATGCGGGCTTCGGCGCGCACTGCGACGAGGGCACGTACTACGGCTGGATCGTCGGCATCTCGACGAACGGCGCCATCACGACGATGTGGAGCACCGAGGCCGGTCCGGCGCACACGAAGGGCGGCGGCATCTGGCAGGCGGGCGGCGGCCTCGTCTCCGACGGCGACGGACAGATGCTGTTCGCGACGGGCAACGATTGGGTGGCGGCCTCGACGCCGATCGCGGGGCACACGCCGCCGGGCAACCTCGGCGAGTCGGTCGTGCGCCTCAGCGTCGCCGACGACGGCTCGCTCTCCGCGACGGACTTCTTCTCGCCCGGCGAGAGCACGGCGCTCAACCAAGGCGACGTCGACCTGGGCTCGGGTGCGCCCATGGGGTTGCCGTCGACGTTCGGCACGAAGACGCACCCGAACCTGCTCGTCGAGATCGGCAAGTCGGGCTTCATCTATCTGATGGACCGCGACGACCTCGGCGGCTTCAAGTCGGCGGCCGACGGCAGCGATCGCGTGCTGCAGCGCCTCGGGCCGTACGGCGGCGTGTGGGGCAAGCCCAGCGTGTGGCCGGGAGACGGCGGCTACCTCTACGATCCGGTCGTCAACGGGTGCAACGACTCGACCAACATGGGTGGCTGCCTGCGCGCGTTCAAGATCGCGGCGACGGCCGACGGCACGCCGACACTCGCGAGCGTCGCGGCCTCGAAGGACGGCTTCGGCTACGGCTCGAGCGCCGTCGTCGTGACGTCGGACGGCACGAAGGCAGGGTCCGCGCTCTTGTGGTCGACGTGGCTCAACACCTGGGACGGCATGGGCGCGCAGCTGCGGGCCTACGACGCCGTCCCGAGCAACGGCTCGCTCAACCTGCGCTTCGTCACCGGCATCGGTCAGGCCTCGAAGTTCACGACGCCCGTCGTCTCGAACGGCCGCGTCTACGTCGGCGCGCGCGACGGCCACATCCTCGGCTTCGGCGTGAGCGGCGCGCCTCCGGTGCGCGCCGAAGGCGTCGCGTTCGCGCCGACGCTCTTGGGCGCGACCTCGACGTCCTCGGTGAAGCTCACCGCCTCGACGGCGGTCAACATCATGGCCCTCGGGCTGTCGGGCGACTTCTCGCTCGATCCTTCGGCGCCGGCGACGCCGCTGTCGCTCGCGGCGGGCGACACGGTGACGCTGCCGATCGACTTCCATCCCAGCGTCGAGGGACCGCTCGGCGGCGCGTTGCAGACGACGACCGACAAGGGCACGTTCTCGATCCCGCTGTCGGGCGTCGGCCTGTCGGCGACGCCGAAGCTGGCGCCGTCGCCCGCGCTCGTGACCTTCGCGTCGCAGATCATCGGCACGACGACCTCGTCGAGCGTGACGTTCACCAACGTGAGCACGTCGGCCGTCGTCATCTCGAACGTCATGGCGCCCGCGGCGCCCTTCACGGCGACCGGTCTGCCCGCCGCGGGCACCTCCGTCGCCGCCGGCGGCTCGTTCACGGTCGCGATCTCGTTCGCGCCGACGACGGCGGGCAGCTCGGCGGGCTTCCTCAGCGTCGACGCGAGCGGCGCCGTCGCCGCCGTCGCCATCGAGGGCGCGGGCATGATCGGCGGCCGCCTGCATCTCGTCCCCGCGGTGCTCGACTTCGGCGCCGTCACCGTCGGCGAATCGGCGAAGTCGTCGTTCACGCTCTACAACGACGGAGACGCGCCCATTACGATCCAGAAGTCGAAGCCGCCCACGAGCACGGCGTTCGAGATCGATTCGCCGGTCGCCGAGGGCACCGTCATCGCGCCGGGCGCATCGATCAACCAGCCCGTCATCGCGGCGCCCGTCGATCGCGCCGCGAGCGAAGACGTCTGGACGCTCAACGCGGACGACGGGCAAGGCGTTCGTTTGTTCACGATGCGGGTCACCGGTCAGGCGATGCCGTCACCGACACCGGTCACGGGCGCGGCCGCCACCCCGTCGACCGTGGATGATTCGTCTTCGACGACGATCGCGCCCGCCGAGGTCGGACCGCTGCGCACGGGCTGTTCGGTCGGCGGCGCGTCGTCGGGATCGCCCGTGAGCTTCGGTTTGCTCGGGCTCGCGATGGGCGCGATGGCGCTCAGGCGAGGCCGAAAAGCGCGAACAGCGTCGGGTCGAGGAACGCCGCGACGTCGGTGATGCGCGCGTCGTCGATCGCGACGACGTGCAGGCTCGCCGGGCGCCATCCATCGGTCCCATTTGCTTCGCGCGCGCGCTCGTAGACGGCGACGGCGGGCGCGCCGTTCGCTTCGATGATCGTGCCGCGAAAGCGCCCGCGCGCCTCGGGCGGCAGCACCATGCCGAGCAGCGACGCGCCGATCTCGCGCGCGCCGCGCAGCCACGTCGGGATCGGCGGCATCGCGAGCGTCGCATCCTCGTGCAAGAGCGCGACGAGCGCCCCGACGTCGGCGCGCTCCCACGCGTCGACGTACTTCGCGAGCAAGGCGCGCGTCTCGGCGTCGGCGGGCGGCCGCGGCCGCGCGCGCGAACCGTCGGCGAGCGCCTCGCGCGCGCGCTGCAGCCCGCTGTTGACGGCGGCGACGCTCGTGCCCATGAGCTCGGCGCATTCGCTCGCGGCGTAGCCGAGCACGTCACACAGCAACAGCATCGCGCGCGGGCGCGGCGGCAGCTTTTGTAGCGCGACGAGGAACGCGAGCGCGACGCTCTCCTTGGCCGTGTAGCGCGCCTCGGGCGACGCGGGCGCGTCGGCCCAGAACGGCGCGGGGCACGGCTCGCGCCAGATCGGTTCGGCGCGCGGCGCCTCCATCGGCCCGTTCGCGGGCGCGAGATCCATCGGCATCAACCGCGGCGCGCGCCCCTTTTGTTCGAGGGCGTCGAGGCACGCGTTGGTGGCGACGCGGTAGAGCCACGTGCGGAGGCTCGCGCGCTGCTCGAACCCGCCGAGGCCGCGCCACGCGCGCAGGAGGCTCTCCTGCACGAGATCCTCGGCGTCGTGCAGCGATCCCGCCATGCGGTAGCAGTGCGCCGCGAGCTCACGACGGTAGGGCGCGACGAGGCGTTTGAAAGCGTCTTCGTCGACCACGTCCACGGGGCGACAGGATACGCGAAAAAAGATCGATGAGTTTCGCCCGCGGCCGCCGTCTGCCCTTTCGAATCGCAAACGACAAAGGAGACACCATGGACGGCAACACCGATCTCGCCACCCCCTATCTGCTCACCGTGCGCGGCACCCTCGTGCCGAAGTCGATCGACGAGGCGCGCACGCTCCACAACGCGACGGCCGGCTCGGCGGAGGGCATGGCCGCGGCGCGCGCTCTCAGCGACGTGAGCCACACCGTCTACGTGCCGGCGCGCGGCGCCGAGATGCTGTCGGGCGCGAAGCCGGGCGAGCTGCTCTTCCTCGATCACTGGCTCGATCCCGCGGGCCTGCAGCAGTTCTTCGCGCACAAGGACGTGCAGGCGCAGGCCGGCAAGCTGTTCTCATCGCGCGACGGCTCGTTGTGGATGAGCGCGCGCGGGTCGTTTGGCTTTCACGCCTACCCGACGGCGGGCAAGCCGCCGCGCTTCGTGGGCCTGCTGCGCGCGCCCGTGACCTCGCCCGAAAAGGCGATCGCGGCGTTCGCGGGCCTCGTGTCGAAGAATCTGCGCACGGCGCGCACGCGCGGCCAGCTCTCGCACGAGTTGTTCGTGCGCATGGGCGCCCCCGGCGAGCCCGTCGAGATCCTCGGCGTCGACACGTGGGCCACGATCGAAGGCCTCTCGACCCACTACGCGGATCCCGCGGCGATGTCGGGCCTCGACGGCGCCTTCGCGGGCGCGCCCACGGCGTCGGTGTGGGAGCAGGCGACCGGCTTCAACGAGTGGTAAGCGAGACGGCGGCCTCGGCCCGGGCGACAATGAATGCCCGGGCCGGCCTCGCCGTCGGAGGCTCGGTTTTGTTCAACGAACGAAGGAGAGCCCCCATGTCGAAGATGATCTTGAAGATGTCGGTCCTCGGTGCCCTGCTGCTCGGCTCGCTCGGCGTCGCGCACGCCGAGGGCGAGCAGCTCGAGCGGCGCGGCGAGCGCAACGAGATCCGCGGCGAGCGCAAAGAGATTCGCGGCGAGCGCCAGGAAGAGCGAGGCGAGCGCAAGGAGGCGAAGGGCGCGCGGCAAGAGCAGAAGGGCGAGCGCCAAGAGGCGCGCGCCGCGGCGCTCGAAGCCTCGGGGCACCCGGCGGCAGCGGCGCGGGCCGAGGCCAAGGGCGAAGCGAACGTCGCGCGTGGCGAGCGCAAAGAAATCAACGGCCAGCGCCAGGTCAACGCGGGCGCGCGCAAGGAGGCGCGCGGCGAACGGCAAGAGCGGCGCGGCGAGCGCCAAGATCGCCGCGGCGAGATGCTGCAAGGCAAGTAACACCGATCGTTTCGGCGTGTTGCACGGGGCGAGGCCGTCTTGCACGACGGCCCGCTCTTCGTTGACGGCGTCCGGCTCCTCGGGCAGCGTCGACTGACGATGCTCGACACACCGACGCGCGCCGGCCTGAGAATCGCCTCGTTATCGCTGACTCTCACGCTCGCCGCGTGCGGATCGAGTGGGTCGAACAACCCGGGCACGGGCGGCACGACGGGATCCAACGGCGGCTCGACCGGATCCGGCGGAACCACCGGTGGTGGCGGCACCACCGGCCCCGCCACGGGCGGCACCACCGGCGGCGGCGGTTCGACCGTCACGGGCGGCACGACGGGATCCAACGGCGGCTCGACCGGATCCGGCGGAGCCACCGCATCGGGCGGCGCGGGCGGCACGACGAGCCAAGGCGGCACGGGCGGCGGCGGAACGACCGGCCAAGGCGGATCGTCCGGTGGAACCGGCGGCGGCGCGACGATGTTCTCGGACGACTTCGAGTCGTACAAAATCCAGTCGGCGTTCAACTGCCCCGCCTCGCCGGCCACGCTGTGCGACTTCACGGCGATGGGCGCGACGATGCCGACCTGGCTCTCGTACCACTTCCACGGGCCTCCTTACCTCGTCGCCTCCAACGTGTTCGGCGGCAAGCAGGTCTATCAGCTCGACCACGAAGTCGGTCACCCCGTGGCCACCGACATCATCAAGGAGTCGGCCGACGGCGTCGACCTGTGGCCCGCCGCGCACTACGGCCGCTTCATGATCAATCTGAAGTCGCTGCCCGTCACCGGATCGGTCGGCATCATGACCGAGAGCGGCCTCCAGCCCGGGTCGACGACGGATACGGCGCAGTACACGCTCGGCGCCACGAACGGCAAGCTGTCGTTTTCGTACATGCAGCGCAAGCGTCCCTTCAAGAACGACGTCGCCACGCCGTCGAAGCGGATCGGCGGCAACTGGGAGAACGCCAGCGAGGCGCCCACGACCTACTGCACGGCCACGGCGACCGCCGCGACGATCACGGCCGGCAAGTGGGTGTGCGTCGAGTGGATGGTCGATCGCACGAAGCCCGAGCTGCACGTCTGGCTCGACGGCGCGGCGACCTCTGCGCTCGATGTCAGCGGCGCAGGCGGCACGTGCTCGACCGGCACGGCCACGACGTGGACGGGCCCCGAGCACTTCACCGAGCTCGATCTCGGCTGGGAGATCAACGGCAACGACGCCGGGGGCACGCCCGTACAGTTCGACATGTTCGCCATCGGGACGCAAAGGCTGGGCTGCCCCGCTCAATGATCAGAGCAAGTGTTGCGCTTTGATTTGTAGGTAGCGGTCGATGACCGCGGGCGTCGCTTGTTTCGGCGGCACGTGCAGCACGAGTGAGCCGCTGGCTTTGAGGTCGCGCACGAGGCGATCGCGCCAGGCGATCGTCTCGGCGGCGGCGGCGCCGACGTAGAGGGCGGCGTCGGGCGCGGCGCCGAGGCCACCCGGCGGCTCGGCGAGGCGATCGAGCTCGGGGTCGCGGAGGATCACGCACAGCGGGAGGTGGCGCGCCGGCAGGCTGCGCACCTGGCGCACGAGGGCGCGCGCCGACTGATCGTCGATGACCTGCGTGAAGAGCAGCACGAGCGCGCGCTTGCGCAGGCGTGTCCCGAGGTGCGCGAACGCCGACTCGAAGTCGGTCTCGACGAGCGCGGGGTGCAGATCGTACGTCGCGCGCGCGACGCGCTGGGCGGCGCGGCGGCCGCCCGCGGGCGGCAGGTACTGGCGCACCTTGGCGTCGAACGCCAGCAGCCCCAGCTGATCGCCCGCTCGCGCCGCGACGTGCGACAGCATGAGCACGGCGTTGAGCGCGTGGTCCATCTGCGCGAGGCCGTCGCTCTCGGCCGTCATGAGGCGGCCGCAGTCGAGCAGACACACGATCGTCTGGTTCCGCTCCTGCTGGTACTCGCGCACGATGAGGCGGCCGCGACGCGCCGTCGCCTTCCAGTCGATGTCGCGGTACTGGTCGTCGCGGCCGTACTCGCGCAGGCGCTCGAACTCGTTCTCGCCGCCGCGCAGCCGCACGGCGCGCACGAGCAAGTTCTCGCGGCTCTGGCGCGCGAGCAGCTCCCACGTGCGCACGGCGGTGACGTCCGGGTAGACCTTCGCCGGCGTGCGCGCGGGCAGACGCAGCTGCCGCAACCACAGGCCCAGCGGCGACGGGTGGCGTACGGCGTGGTCGCCGAGCTCGGCGAGGCCGCGGCGCGCGGGGCGCGCGTGGTAGGTCAGCGTCGCGGCGCCGCGCGCGGGCAGCGTCACGTGCAGCGGCAATTCGGGCGCCGAGACGCCGTCGGGCAGATCGTCGGTGACGGCGACGTCGAGGCGACGGCGCGCCGTCGAGCGCACGCGCAGGCGCACGGCGTTGGGCCGCCCCACCGACCACACGGCGTGCGTCTCGCGCTCGACGACGACGACGCGCGCGCGGGCGAGCCACGCGTCGAGCGCCGCGAGCGCGAGCAGCGCGCCGTCGGCCGCGAGCATCGGCGCCGTGAGCGCGCGATGGATCGCGACGGCCACCGCGAGCCCGAGCGGCACGAGCGCGAGCAGGACGAGGCGACGTGTGGGAACCAGCGGCACGAATCAGGCCGCGATCGTCTCGGGCACGCGCACCTCGCGCAGGATCTCCTCGACGCAGTCGTCGGCCGACAGGCCCTCGATCTCGGCGTCGGGCTGCAGGCCGACGCGGTGGCGCAGCACGGCCGGCGCGAGCGACTTCACGTCGTCGGGGATCACGAAGTCGCGGCCCTCGACGGCGGCGCGCGCCTGCGCGCCCGCGAGCAGCGCGATCGACGCGCGCGGCGACGCGCCGAAGTACAGCGCGCGGTGGCCGCGCGTGCGCCCGACGATGTCGGCGATGTACGAGAGCAAGCCGTCGTCGACGCGCACCTGGCGCAGCTCGGCCTGCATCGCCAGCAGCTCGGCGGGCGCGACCACGCGCTGCAGGCCCACGCGATCGAGCGCCGCCGCGTCGAACCCCGCGAGGTGGCTCGCGAGGATCTGCCTCTCGACCTCGACGCTAGGCGGCCGCACGTCGAGCTTGAAGAAGAAGCGATCGAGCTGGGCCTCGGGGAGCGGGTACGTCCCCTGCGACTCGAGCGGGTTCTGCGTCGCGATCACGAAGAACGGATCGGGCAGCGCGCGCGTGACGCCGTCGACGGTGATCGACCGCTCTTGCATGGCCTCGAGCAGCGCCGACTGTGTCTTGGCGGGCGCGCGGTTGATCTCGTCGGCGAGCAAGAGCTGCGTGAAGGCCGGGCCCGGCAGGAACTCGAACGCGCCGCGCGCCTGCGAGAAGACGTTGCCGCCCGTGACGTCGGACGGCATGAGGTCGGGCGTGAACTGAATGCGCTTCGTCTCGCAGCCGAGCACGCGCGCGAGCGTGCGCACGAGCAGCGTCTTACCGAGGCCCGGCGCGCCCTCGAGCAGCACGTGGCCGCGCGCGAGGATCGCGACGAGCGTGTGCTGCACGACCTCGCGCTGGCCGACGACGGCGCGCGCGATCTCGGCCTCGATGCGTTCAACCTTGTCCCTGAACCCGGGTGCGTTCACCAGCTCCTCCTGTTTGCGAAAGCAGTGTCGCGATCTCGCGCAGCGTTGCCAAGTCGGACAGCTTCTGCGCGGCGATCGCGTCCTCGCGCACGGAGCGCGACGAGCCGACGCCCGGCCCCGTCGACGCGGGCGCCTCGGGATCGCGCGCGTCGACGAGCACGCGCATGACGTCGCCGATGGGCCGCCCCGCGCGCGACGCGACGGCCTCGGCGACGGCGGACAAGCTCTTGCCGCCCGCGAGGTGCAGGCGCTCGCGCAGGCGATCGAGCGCGAAGCCGCCGTAGAGCCACAGCGCGTACCGAGCGGCGCGCCCACGCGCATACTGCACGCCCAGCGCGCGCGCGTGCTCGGCGAAGGCGCGCCGCCGCGACACGACGGGATCGCGCGGCCGCCCGAAGTGCGCGCCGCGCGCCGCGAAGAACAACGAGACGACGAGCGCGAGCTGCAGCAGCGGCGCCGCGAGGCGCCCGCGGGACACCGACGCGAGCGGGTTCGGCGACACGAGGCCCGTCAGATCGTCGGCGATCTCGACGCGCTGGCCGTCGCGGCGCAGGAGGTCCGTCAAGAGCGCGGCGTCGTCGGGCACGAGCAGCGCCACGTTCGTGAACAAGCGATCGTCGGCGAGCACGACGACGCGCCCGTCGCCGTGGAAGCCTTCGGCGGCGTAGGGTTTGCCGGCGCGCTCGAGCAACGGCCACAGCCCCGTGGGCGCGTCGTCGTCGTCGTCGTCGCCGTCGTCGTCATCGCCGACGTCGCCGGCTTGGTAGCGCCGATCGTCCTGGGGCGCGTCCCCCGACGTCGCGGGGGGCGCGGCCGCGCGCGTGATCTCGAGCGCCGGTCCGGGCGGGACGCTGGCGCCGTGGCCCGTGAACCACGGCGCGAGCCCCGCCGACACCTCGAGCGGCGCCGAGACCTTGGCGCCCGCCGCGAGCTTCGCGGGAATCCAATCGGGCAGCTCGCGCCCCGCGCCCGCGACGACGAGGGTTCCGCCGTCGGCCACCCACGTGTCGAGCGTCGTCCAGTCTTCCTTCTGCATCTCGACGTCGGGCTCGAGCACGAGCACGTCGACGCCACGGCTCCGGTCTCCCGCCGCGGCCGCGTCGCCGGACTTCGCGCCGAGCTTCGCGAGGGGTGACAGGCGCTCGTGCGCCTCGAAGCCGTACTTGCGCAACAGCTGGAGCACCGCGGCCTGCCCTGAGGGCGAGTCGTCCCAGGCTTCGCGCATCGACGAGCACCCGGCGACGCCGAGCGCGAGCCCGACCATGACGAGGAGCGCGGGAAGCGCCGACGACAATCGCTCGGCGAGCAACCGCACGACGCCGTCGAGCACGAAGCGAAAGCCCGCCTCGTCGGGCGCGACGCCGCCGAACTGCGCGCGCTCGACGGCGCGCACGATGGGCCGCATGTCGGGCTCGGCGGCCGGCAACCGGCGCGCGACGTCGCGCAGGTGATCGCCGTTGGTGCGGTTGGGCTCGACGCGCACGACGCCCGTGCCCTCGAGCTTGCGCAGGAGCGCCGCGTAGGCGTCGGCGACGCCGCGCGAGAAATCGCCGGCGGCGGCCGCGGCGCGCGCGCGCGCCAGCAATCGCTCGACGTCGGTCTCCACGCGCCGCGCCGCTTCGCGGGCCGCGAAGTCCGGCTTCGGCCCGTCGTCGTCGCGCTCGTCGGCGGCGCGCCCGACCTCGGCCGCGCGGAGCTGCCCCAGCAGGCGCATGACGAGGACGACGGCCCCGACGACGATCAAGGCGATGAGGGCGTAGCCGACGAACGTCCCGATGCCGCCGAGGAACGGGAGCTCGAGCTGCTTCATCGTGACCCGTTGCCGCCCCGCGAGCTGCGCGCGCGCGCCGTGCGCGCAAGCCTCGACGAGGCGCGGGCAACGCGGATCGGGTGCCTTCGCGCTCTGCGGGACGAGATCGCACCAGGCGACCTCCTCGGGCGCGAGCGGGAACTCGGCGTCCTTGCAGAACGACGGCCCGCGCGCGTACACCTCCGACACGAGCGGCCCGGCGTCCCGCGCCGGCGGCGCGGGCGGGCGCGGCGGGCCGTCGACGGACGACGTCGTCCGGTTCGGCGTCGACACGGGCTCGTCGGCGCGCGCGGCCGCGGCAGCGATCGCGACGACCATCGAAGCGACGAGCGCGACGCGCCCCTTCACGCGACCCTCCGACCGGCGTTCACCCTCGCACCCGAGGTCGCCGACTCGGCGACGAGGTGCATGAAGCGCAGCTGCACGTCCCAGCCTTCTTTGCGCGTGCGCAGGTCGACGTAGCCGAGGAAGCGCGCCGACGCCGCGATCGGCATGGCGAGGAGCGCGCCCGCGACGGCGAAGCCCGACCCGCCGTCCTTGAAGAGCTCGCCGAAGGGGAAGCCGAGCTGCAGCACGAAGGCGACGACGGAGTTGCCGAGGCCGTCGCCCAGCAGCGCGCCGAGCGGCGGCAGGAGGATCGTCGCGAGCCACAGCCCGAAGCAGAAGGATCCGCGGTGGCGCGCGAGCGAGCGGCTGCGCGTCCACGCGCGCCCCATCTTCGCGTTCTCGAGCAGCATCGCCTCGCGCAGGAACTGCGTGCCGGGCGCCACGAAGAGCGGCAGCACGACGAGGCTGCCCGCGAGGCCGAGCACGATCGCGCGCAACGAGATCGCCGTGACGAGCGCGGGCCACCGCCCGAAGAAGCGGCGCACCGACGCGCGCGCGCGCACCTCGCGCGGGTCCTTGAACAACAGCTCGCCGACCACGACCGTGCACGCGCCGTCGAGGAACCACCACGCACCCAACACCACGAGCCACAGCGCCGGCCACCGCCAGTGCGCCCACAGCCGCAGGAGGGCGACGAGCGCCGCGACGGGCCCGAGCGTGAGCGCCGCCGTCGCGAAGAGCGGCCGTCGCCCCGCGAGCGCGAACGGCAGCGCGAGGTCGACGACATCGGCGAGCGTGCGCGGCCGCAAGACGACGCGCGCGTTGGCGAGGTTCACGGGCGCGGCTCCCGCGGCTCGCGGCCCGCGCGCAGGAAGTACGTCGTCACGAGCGTGTACGCGACGATCGCCACACCCCACTTCACGGGCGCGGGCGCCGCCGACGGAGACCAGAAGCCCTCGAGGCACGCGGCGACGAGCAGCATGGCCGCCGCGCCCAACACGAGGTTGGCGACGTCGCGCGCCTTCGCGCGCAGCGAGCCCGTGCGCGTGCGCCCGCCCGTGTCGATGAGCGCGTAGCCCATGACCATGCCCGCCGTGGCCGAGATGACGATCGCCGTCAGCTCGAACGCGCCGTGCGTCGACGTGAACGTCAGGATGTTCTTGCCGTGCCCCGACGCCGTGACGAGGCCCGCGACGACGCCGATCGTCAGGCCGTTGTAGACGAGGAAGAACGCGCTGCCGACGCCGAACAGGATGCCGGTCGCGAAGCAACGAAAGGCGATGCCGACGTTGTTGTAGACGTAGAAGCCCGCCATGCCGACGTCGGTGTCGGCGTCGCGGCCGACGTCGAAGCCCTTGGCGTACGACTTCTCCATCATCTCGACGGTCTGCTCGGGCAGGACGCTGAGCGCGAACGAGCGCGAGCGATAGGCGCCCACGAAGCCGAGCGCGCCCGGCAGCAGGAACAGCGCGACGGCGAGCGCGAAGAAGCGCGCGTGCTTGCGCAGCGCGCGCGGGAAGTCGGCCGCGAGCAGCTCCCACACGGCGCGCAGCCGGTACGGAGGCGCGTCGTAGAGCGCGTTGTGCGCGCGCGCCGCGAGCCCGTCGAGCAGGCCGATGACGTCGGGCCCGTAGCCGTTCGCCTGCGCGCGCATGAGATCGCTGCACACGGCGCGGTAGAGCGCCGCGACGCGCGAGATGTGCGCCGGCGCGAGCTTGTGCAGCACCCGCCCGCGATCGAGCAGCGCGCGCAGCTCGGTCCACTCGCCGTTGCGCGCGTGGACGAACTCGTCCTGCGACGGCGTCACGCGCGCTCGCTCCCCGGCGCCGCGGGCGTCGTCACGCGGTGGTGCAGCAGCGCGAGGAACCGCACCGGATCCTCGAACCACATCGACATACGCTGCGCGAAGACGGGCGCCGCCGACAGCGCGAGCTCTTCGCGCCGGCCCTCGGTGAGATCGGTGCGACGCAAGAACAGCTCGAGCGTCTCGCGCTCCCACGCCGTGAGCGGCGGTCGCTGCGGGAAGGCCGCGAGCTCGTCGGCCGTGGGCGCGGGCGCGAGCACGAGCGGCGCGACGACGCGCGTTTCGTCGTCGATGACGACCAGCGTGCCCGCGACGCGATCGCCGAGCCGCCGAAAGCGGTGGTCGCCGGCCATGACGGCGAGCCCGAGCGCGTAGCCGACGGGCAAGAAGTCCGCCGCGCGCAGCAAGTTCCGCAGGACGCTGTCGATGAAGCCGACGGGGAAGCCGCCTTCTTTCACGACGCGCAGCTTGAACGCGCGCTTACCGGGCGTGCGGCCGTCGCCCGACGTCTCGAACACGACGTAGTAGAGCCACTCGAGCCCAAAGGCCGAGACGGCCATGATGCCGTTCATCTTGCCCGTGCCCGAGAGGCCAAAGGCGGCGAGCGCCGTCGCGAGCGCCACGAGCACGACGCCTCGGATGAGCAAGTCGATGAAGTACGCGAAGCCACGGCGCACGGGCCCCGCGACGCGGTAGCGGAAGCGCACGAGCTCTGGCGTCTCGACCTCGACTGTGTTGTCCAACGCCACAGGGAGACGCGAGCATCGGGGGACGCCCCCGCGGCGTCAAGACGCGACGAAACGCCTCATTCTCACGGCAACACGATCCGGCCCGGCGCAGCCATGTCGCCCGTCTCCGTGTGGCACGCGTTGCAGTCGCCGTTCGTCTGCGGCACGAGCATGGCGCGCTCGCGCCCCTGGTAGGTGACCTTCGCCGTGTAGGGCGGCACGAACATCGGGTAGCGCCCCTCGGCCATGAAGTTGCCCGCCGTGTTCACCTGCGCGCCGAACAACCGCCCCGTCGCGTCGAGCACCTCCACGCGCGCCGCCGTCGGATCGCGCGGCGGCTCGAGCGGCGGACGCCCGCCGTCGGTTGGCTTCAGATCCGTGGGCCCGCCGCCGCCGTGGCAGAGGTCGGGCTCGTGCGCCGTCGCGTAGACCGTCCCCGCGAAGGTGAAGATCGGCGCCGACTCGCCCATCGCCGCGTTGAAGTCGCCGTGGCACGCGTTGCACGCGCGGCCCGGCTGCATGCGCGGGCTCTCGGACTCGTTCGAGTCGGAGAGGATCCCGCTCGTGCAGCCGGCGTCTACATGGGCGGCGAACGGATCGGGCCGCGTGCCGGCGGTGTTTTCGCCACCCCCGCACGCGGCGATGCCCGCGACCGCGAGCACCGCCGCGTGTCCTACCCCCCTCACGGAACCGGCAACAGCAGGATGGAGGCGTCGTCGTGCGCCGTCGCCGGCGTCGGCATCGTACCCACGCCCTTGATGCCGGCGAACGCGAGCGTCTTGCCGCCGGGCGCGAGCGCGACCGACCACAAGAAGTCGGCCGGGCCGCCGAGGTCGAACAGCTCGAAGCCGTTCGACGAGAACGTCGGGTCGGGTTTGCCGTCGGGCGTGAGGAGCACGACGACGCCATCGACGTTCGCCGACGTCGGACGCCCACCGCCCGTGAGGACGACGCGCCGATCGGGCAGCACGACCAGCTTGCGCGAGTTGTCGCCGAAGCCGCCGACGTCGATGCGCACGTAGCCGTTCGTGCCCCACGTCGGATCGAGCACGCCCTCCGACGACAAGCGCAGCGACAAGAGGTCCGTGGTCTCGGTGTCGAGCGAGCGGCCGTAGCCGGTCGTCACGAGGTGATACGTCGTCGCGGGCGCCGCGTCGGGTTGCACGACGGCCTGGTACGTCTCCGTCTGCTCGGCGAGCACGGTCGTGCTGAACACGCCCGCCGTCGCGAAGGTCGTGTCGAGCACGCCCGCGTCGGTGACCTTGTAGAGCGCGGGGCGCGTGTCGCCGCCCGGCAGCGGCTGGTAGCCGGCGCCGATGATGCCGTCGGTGCCGGGGAGGATCGTCGCGTTGCGCGGGCTCGCGTTGTTGCTCGCGCCGTTCGCGAGCGTGTCGAGGTTGAAGACGCCGTTGGTCGCGAAGGTCGTGTCGCGCGCGCCGTCGGCCGTGAGGCGCATGAGCGCGAAGTCGGTGTCGGTGCCGCGCGTGCTCACCTGGCCGCCGTGCACGACGAGGCGATCGTCGTCGTAGCGCGCGAGGCCCCACGCGCTGTCGGTGAGGAACGTCGTGCCGACGAGGACGCCCGTCGACAAGTCGAACAGCGCGATGCCGTCGGCGCCGAAGGTCGTGTCCTTCGTGCCGTCGGCGTTGAAGCGCGCGACGGCGATGTCGCGATCGCGCGCGTCGGCGGCGGCCGCGTGCTCGACCGTGCAGGCGACGACGATCTTGCCCGTCGACTGTACGACGATGTTGCGGCACAGCTCGCCGTTCGTTCCGTTCGCGAGGTTGCGGACGACGAGGCCGCCCGTGCCGAACGTCGTATCGAGCGCGCCCGCAGGCGTCAGCTTCGCGACGACCGTGGCGACGTCGGCCTTCGCATCATTCGAGCTCGCGACCTGGCCGACGGCGTAGAGGTGCCCCGCAGCGTCGTAGGTGATGCCGTAGTAGCGACCCGGCCCCGTCGGCGAGAGCGAGATCGTGATCGGCGCCGGCGTGCCCGTCGTGCCGCCTGTGCCGGCCGAGCCGCCCGCCGCCGTCTGACCCCCGGTCCCGGTCGAGCCGCCGCTGCCGGTCTGCCCAGGCGGACTCGGCATCGACGATCCGCAGCCGCCCGTCACGAGAAGCGCCGCCGCCAACGTCGCCACCGCGATCTTGAAATTGAATGTCGTTATCAATTGCATGGCGATCCTCTTCGCACATTATGAATTTGAAAATCAAGATCATTCTCATCTGTGCCCCGAACCTCGGGGTGCGGGCGCGGCATCTCACACCGACGTGGGCGCGAAGGGCGCGCCCAGGAGAGAGAGACAGACGCCATGACCACCGCAAGGACCGTGAGACCCGTTCGTAAGCTCGTGACCGCTCACTCACAGACCGAGGGAGGCGGCTTCGTCGTGCGCCGCCCGCTGCCGACCGCCGGCCTCGAGGCCGCCGACCCGTTCCTCCTCATCGACGAGATGGGCCCCGTGAACTACGCGCCCGGCGAAGCGATCGGCGCTCCCGATCACCCGCACCGCGGCTTCGAGACCGTCACCTACGTCCTCGACGGCGAGATGGAGCACGAGGACTCGGCCGGCCACCGCGGCGTCATCGGCCCCGGCGACGTGCAGTGGATGACGGCGGGCGCGGGCATCATCCACTCGGAGATGCCGACGGCGCGCGTGCGCAAGAACGGCGGCAGGGCCCACGGCTTCCAGATCTGGGTCAACTTGCCGGCGCGCTTGAAGATGACGCAGCCGCGGTACCAAGAGCTCCCGGCGGCGCGCATCCCAACGGCGGCGACGCCCGACGGCCTCGCGCGCGTGCGGCTCGTCGCGGGCGAGGCACTGGGCGTGCGCGCCGCGATCGAGACGCACACGCCGATCGTCTACCAAGACTGGTCGCTCGACGACGGCGCCGACGTCACGCTGCCGCTCGGCGCCGATCACCGCGTGCTCGTCTACGTCTTCGAGGGCGCCGTGCGTGTCGCCGACGACGGACGCGACGTCACGAGCGGCCAGCTCGCGATCCTCGGCGACGGCGACGCGGTTCGCCTGCGCGGCGCGCCCGGTGGCGGCCGGCTCTTGCTGCTCGCGGGCGTTCCGCTCAACGAGCCGGTCGCGCGTTACGGCCCGTTCGTCATGAACACGCGCGCCGAGCTCGAGACGGCGTTCCGCGACTACCAGACGGGACGCATGGGAGAGATCACGCGGACGGCGCGCGTCGGCTGATCAAGCTGCTCAAGCCGAGGCCACGTTCTCGAGACGGACGAGCCCGAACCACACGGCGGTCCCCAGCCGGCGTGGGTCGGGCTCGATCCACGCCGCCGGGAGCAGCGGGAGCGGCAGCCGCCGAAAGCGGCGCGCCGCGCGCGCGATCGAGTGAACCTCGACGAGGCGCCAGCCGAGCGCCTCGAAGAAGGCAACGCCCTCGGACGGCGCGAAGCCGAGCATCGGGGCGGCGCGGTGGCCGCGCATCTTCTTGATGCGCGCGAGCGCGCCCGGCGAGAAGAGGTCGAAGCCCCACCAGCGCAGCGACGGCACGGCGGCGAGATCGCGCCCGAGCCCGCTCACGACGGCGGCGTCGAGGTAGCCGAGCAAACCTTCGGTCACGACGAGCGTGCGTTTGGCGCCCTCGCTCGCGCGCGCGAGAAACGCGCGGCGCGCACCCTCGTCGGCGAGGTCGACGCGCTCGCGTACGAGCGCGCAGGCGGGCGTTTCGCCCGCGAGCAGCCGTTCCTTCTCGTCGATGAGCGCCGGCAGATCGGCTTCGAACCACGAAAACTTCGGCGGCAGCGGCAGGCGATAGGGGCGCGTGTCGAAGCCGCACGCGAGGTTGACGACGCGATCGCAGCCGTCGGCGACGCAGGTCGCGATGAGATCGTCGAGCAGCTTCGTGCGCGCGACGATCGACCAGCCGCTGCGCAGCGCGCGCGGCGACGACGCGAGGATCGCGCGGCCCTGTTCGCCCGCGAGGCGCGCCGCGAGCGGATCGCGGAAGATCGCATCGGGCCGCGCGCTCTCGTCGGCGCGGTACTGCGCGACCCAACGGGCCGTGTCCGAGACGGTCGAGACGAGCGCGTCGGCCATGCACGAGATCTAGCACCGACGCGCTACAGTGCGCGCGTGACGTCGCCCGCCACGCCCTCGAACGACGCGCGCCCGTGGCTCGCGTTCGGGGCGTGCGGCGCGATTTGGGGCAGCACGTTCCTCGTGATCTCGATCGGCAACGACGCGCTCGCGCCGCTGTGGGCGGCGACGCTGCGGCTCGTGCTCGCGGCGGCGCTGCTGACGGCGTGGATGTGGGCGCGCGGGCAGTCGCTGCCGCGCGGGGCGGCGCTGCGCGCGGCGCTCGGCTACGGCGTCGCTCAGTTCGGCGTGAACTTTCCGCTGCTGTACTGGGGCGAGGCGCGCGTGCCGTCGGGGCTGTCGGCCGTCGTCTACGCGACGATCCCGCTGACGAGCGCGCTCATGACGCGCGCCCTCGGCATGGAGCGCCTCACGCCCGCGAAGCTCGGAGGTGCGCTCGTCGCGTTCGCGGGCGTCGCGCTGCTGTTCTCGTCGAGCTTTCACGCGCACATTCCCGCCTCGGGCTTGCTGGCGATCTTCGCGGGCGCCACGGCGGCCGGGGTCGGCACGATCGCGCTCAAGCGCGGGCCCCGGCAGGACCCGTTCGCCGCCAACGCCGTCGGCAGCGCCGCGGGCGCCGTCATCGCGGGCCTCGCGAGCGTCGCGCTCGGCGAGGCGCACGCGCTGCCGACGACGTTCGCCGCCGCGTGGCCGCTCGTCTACCTCACGATCGCCGGCTCGCTGGGTGCCTACGTGCTCATGTCGTGGCTCGTGGGCCAGTGGCCGGTCACGCGCACGGCGTACGTCACCGTGATCGTTCCGGTGATCGCGCTCGTCCTCGGGGCCGTCGTGCGCGGCGAGCACCTGCCCGCCGCGACGGCCGCCGGCGCCGCGCTCGTCCTCGCGGGGTTGATTCTAGGGATGCGCCCCGCGAAGACCGCTTAGCGCCGCCGCCGCACGAACGCGAGCGCGAGGAGCGACAGCGCACTCGCGAGCGGCGACATCGGGCCGCCGCCGACGTCGCACGAGCAGCCGCCTTTCGAGCCGCCACCGCCAGCCGTCGTGTCGCCGCCCGCGCCGGTCGTCGCATCGCCGCCCGCTCCACCGGTCGCGCCCGTCGTGCCGCCGGTCGCCGCGCCCGTCGAGCCTCCCGTCGCACCTGTCGTACCGCCCGTCGTCGTGCCGCCGCCGCTGCACGGCGCGCCTTGGCAGCCGGCCTCGCACGTGATGAGCGCCGCGTAGGCCGAGTCGACGCGGCACGATATCGACGACTGCGTGAGACAGCTCGAGCAGATCGGATCGTTGGCGCACGTCGACGCCTGCGAGCAGCACGTGCCGGTGATGCACGAGTTGCACGCGGCCACCGCGTTCGTGACGCCGCCGCACTTCGTGCTCACGGGCGGCGTCGTCGTGCCCGCGAGGTACGAGGAGCACGCCGAGTCGGTCGAGCAAGGCGACGCGCAGCTCGTGCACTGACACTTCGCGAGCGCGTCGTAAGCCGCGGCGCCCGACGGGTTCTTGCTCGTGCAGCTCTGCACGCACGCCGACGTCGTGCACGCGTCGGCGCACGTGAGGAACTGGCCGCACGCCGTCTGCGCCGTGCCGCAGGCGTCGGCCTGCGTCGTGCACGTGTTGCCGGGCGACACGGCCGCCGACGTGCACTCGTCGCAGTTCAGCACGAGCGGCGTGCCGTTGATGAACGACGTGATGAACGAATTGAGCGGCGACACGCGCACGCTGACGCCGATCTGCATGCAGCTCTGGTCGCCGTACGACGTCACGCCGCCGACGCGCAGGCCGTTCGCCGTCATGACGAGCGCCGGGCCGCCCGAATCGCCCGAGCACGCGCCCTTGATGTCGGTCTGGTTGTATTCGAACTGGTGGTCGGAGATCGTCTCGATCGTGCGCGCGACCTCGCGGCGCTGCGAGTTGTCCTTGTTCGTCTCGGTCTCGCCGTAGCCGACGAGCGTGAACGCCGAGCCCGTCGTGAGCTTGTCTTCGGCGGGCGCCATCGCCGGGATCGTCGGCATCGCGTTCGTCGCGCCCACGAAGCGCACGAGCGCCATGTCGTAGAAGCTGTTGACCGTGCCGTCGTAGCTCGGGTGCACCTGCACGGCCGAGACGTCGAAGTACTGGTTCGACGCGATGGCCGTCTGCCAGTCGTTGCCGGGGATGACGAAGAGATCAGCCGGCGACGCGACCTTCACGGGCTGCGACACCATCCCGTTGGCCGTGGCGACGACGCAGTGACCGGCCGTCATCAAGATGCCCGACGAGCCCTGCTTCGCGATGACGGTGCCCGTACACGCCGCCGAGCTCGAGGTGCCCATCTGGTGGATGAGCGCCATGACGGCGGTGTCGGTCGTGTCGGCGGCGCCGCCGAGGATCGGCGCCTGCTGTTCCCCGACGTTCCCGACGTCGGTTGCGCCAGGCGCACACGCGGCGAAACCAGAACAGACGAATGCCAAAGCGATGCGCACGCGGGGGGGCCGGCCCATGCCCGAATACTGTCTCACGCCCTCACCGCCTGCGATGCGTTTTAGCGATGACGACTACATCGCCATGCGCGTCACGGCGTCGGCCCACGAAACGCCGTCGGGCACCAAGGTCAGCACCTGACCCTTCGCCGTCGGCAACGTGACCTCGGTCCCTGACATCGTGCCCGCGTCGGCGCCGTCGCGGAACACCTGCACGGCTTGGCCGGGCCACGGGTTGACGACGACGGCGGGCAAGCCCTGCTCGCTCGCGAAGCGCACGAACTGCACGACGCCGCCCGTGATGCGGCTCGACACGAGGAACGCGCCCACGGCGCGCAGATCGCCGAAGCGCGCGTCTTGCGCCGCGGGCCAATCGGCGAACACGCGCAGCTTGCCTTGGAACGACTGCAGCAACATCTCGCAGATCGTCGACGGCACGGTGTTCACGTTCTCGAGGCCGCCGCCGCCCGTGTGGATGTGCAGGTTCGGGTACGAGTGGCCCGTGACCCACGCATCGAGGTGCGTGAGGATGTCCTTGGCGTCGTGGCCCACGCGCGCCGCCGCCGGATAGAACGTGTTCGTGCCGTTGTCGTCGTTCCAGCGCGCCATCTCGTCGACCATGTTGCGCGCCGTCGCGAGCGTCGTCGCGTCGCTGCCGAGGCCGATCTGGCTCGCCGGGTAGATGTGCTGGATGCCGATGGCGTTGCCGCCGTTCCAGTCGAGGCCGACCTCGGTGTAGCGGAACACGGTCTTGCCGTCTTTTTGAAACGTCGGAAACGCCGACAGGTTCGTGAGGCGGTCTTGCCACGTCGCGCGCGAAGACGCGTCGGCGTCCAGCGCCGTGGCGACGTCGATCGTCCCTTGCAGCAAGTAGCGCACGAGCCCGAGCGACATGACGCCGTTCATCTGCGGGTACGGGTTGCCCTCGTGCTGGGCGTCGTCGTCGATCACGTAGCGCGCGCCGTCTTTGCGCAGGTAGCCCGACCAGAACGTCGACATCTGCTTCAGCGTGTCGTAGATGCGCGCGGCGTAGGCCGCGGCGCGCGTCGCGTTCCAGTGCGCGATCATCACCGACGCCGCGAAGGCGTTGTTGAACTTCTGGTTCCACTCGTTGGTGTCGCCGCTGCCTTTGGGCGGCGGGCCGATGTGCACGCGGTAGTACGCGCCCGTCCACCCGTTGGCCTTCGCCTGCGCGGCCGCGACCGGCGCCCAATCGATCACGGGCTGGTCGTAGCTGTCGGCGAGCTCGGGGTGGTTCGTGGGGAAGGCCGCGTAGAACGGCGCTTCGTAGTTGTAGTTGAGCGTGTAGTCGCCGTTCCAACCGGGATCGCGCATGACCCAGTTGCCCCAAAGGCCCGGCGCCTGCTCGCCCGCGCGCGACGCGCTCGCGAGCAAGTACAGCGACGCGTAGAAGAACTTCTCGAGCGTCTTGTCGGGCAGCTCGACGAACGATTTTTCGTAGAAGGCGTCCCACCACGCGACGTGCGCGGCCTCGAGCGGCGCGAGATCCGCCGGCGCGAGGTTGGCGACGCTGGCGACGGCGCGCGTCTGGTAGCCGGCGTCGTCGCGATCGCTCATGACGCCGGTCACGAGAAACACCGGCGTGCCCGGCGTCAGCGAGAACGAGAGCGCGTCGTTCGCGATGGTGCCCTTCGCGCCCACGACGCGCGTCGCGACGCGCACCTTGCGCGTCGCCGCGCCGCCGACGGTGTCGGCCCCGTCGGCGCGCACGTCGCGCGTGAGCACGTCGCCCGTCGCGCCGCCCGTGCTCGCGTTCGCGTTCTCGTGGCCGACGGCGAGCGACGCGCTCGCGGCGAGCGCGCCGCCGCCCGTGAGCGTCAGCTTCGTGATGAGCCGGTTTTGCGTCGTGTCGTCGGCCTGCACCCAGCTCTCGAGCGCGATCGTGCGGCCGCCCAAGCTGAAGGAGCCCGTGACGACGCCGCGCCCGATGTCCTCCGTCATCGCGTACGACGCGCCCGCGAGGTCGGGGATCGCGAGCGCGAGGCGCGCCATCGCCTTCACCTTGCCCTCGCCCAGCGACCAGAACTCGTTCTTGTGCAGGATGAACGTCATCGCGTCGACGCCGCCCAGGATCGCGACGCCGAGATCGCCGTTGCCGAGGAGCGGCGCGTCCGTCGTCTGATCCGTGTCGACGAGCTTCGGCGGCGCCGTGAAGGTGCCTTGGTAGAGCCGCGCGCGGTTCGGCCACGCCGACGCGGGCGCGCCGCCGCCGTCGGGGATCGTCGACGGCACGTCAGGCGCGGCTTCGACGGGCGCGTCGAGCGTCGTCGTTCCCGCGGCCGCGTCGACGCCGACGGCTGTTTCGCCCGCGGCGCCGCCGGTGGCGCCAGCCGTGGCAGGCATCCCGCCCGCCGCACCATCTCCCGCGTCGACGACGGATCCCGATTTCGCGCCGCTGCACGCCGCCAACGCCAACACGACGACGAGCGCCCTGCGCATGTGGCCCTAGACGACCCACAGCCTCGGGCCAGGCAGGGAATTCAACCCCCGAGGAACATGCGGTACGTCGGGTTCTCGGTCTCGTCTTCCCAGGGGTAGCCGAGGGCGTCGAGCCGCGCCGTGAAGCGCGCGCGATCCTCGAGCGGCACGCGCAGGCCCGCGAGGACGCGGCCGTAGTCGGCGCCGTGGTTGCGGTAGTGGAAGAGCGTGATGTTCCAGTCGGCGCCCATGGCGTCGAGGAACTTCGCGAGGCCGCCCGGGCGCTCGGGGAACTCGCAGCGGAACACGACCTCGTCGCGCAGCGCGGGCGCGCGGCCGCCCACCATGTAGCGGATGTGCAGCTTGGCCGTCTCGTCGGCCGACAGATCGATCACCTCGTAGCCGCGCGCGCCCAGCTCGGCCAGCAGCGCCGGTTTGTCGCGCGCAGCGTCGGCCAACTTCAACCCGACGAAGACGTGCGCGGCGCCTTCTTCGGCGTAGCGGTAGTTGAACTCGGTGATCGTGCGCGGGCCGAGCACGTCGACGAAGCGGCGGTAGCTGCCCGGCACCTCGGGGATCGTGACGCCGAGGAGGATCTCGCGCGCCTCGCCCAGCTCGGCGCGTTCGGCGACGTGGCGCAAGCGATCGAAGTTCATGTTCGCGCCGCTGTTGATGGCGACGAGCGAGCTCCCGCCGAGGCGCATCGGGCCGCGCGCGACGTACTTTTTCAGGCCCGCGAGCGCGAGCGCGCCCGACGGCTCGGCGATGACGCGCGCGTCTTCGAAGATGTCTTTGATCGCGGCGCACATCTCGTCGGTGTCGGCGACGAGCACGTCGTCGAGCAGCTCGCGGCACACGCGAAACGTCTCGACGCCCACTTGTTTGACGGCCGTGCCGTCGGCGAACAGGCCCACGCGATCGAGCAGCACGCGATGGCCCGCCGCGAGCGCCGCCTTCATCGACGCGGCGTCGGCGGGCTCGACGCCGATGACCTTGGTCTCGGGCCGCAGGAACTTCACGTACGAGGCCACACCGGCCGCGAGGCCGCCGCCGCCGATGGGCACGAACACGGCCTCGATGGGCGCGGGGTGCTGGTGGAGGATCTCCATGCCGACGGTGCCCTGCCCCGCGATGACCTCGGGATCGTCGTACGGGTGCACGAAGGTGAGGCCTTCGCTCTTCTCGAGGGCGCGCGCGCGCTCGTGCGCCTCTTCGAACGTGTCGCCGTGGAGCACGACCTGGCCGCCCAGCCAGCGAACGGCGTCGATCTTGATCTGCGGCGTCGTCACCGGCATGACGATCGTCGCCGCGATGCCGAGGCGCTTGGCCGAGAGCGCGACGCCCTGCGCGTGGTTGCCGGCCGACGCGCAGATGACGCCCGCCGCGCGCTCGGCGGGGCCCAGGCGCGCGATGCGGTTGTAGGCGCCGCGAATCTTGAACGAGAAGACCGGCTGCAGGTCCTCGCGCTTCTGCCACACCTCGCGGCCGAGGCGTTGGCCGAGGCGGGGCATGCGATCGAGGGGCGTCTGGACGGCGACGTCGTAGACGCGGGCGTCGAGGATCTTGCGGACGTAGTCGGTGTCGGCGGCGCTCACGCCGACATCTTACGAGGTCGCGTCAGAACAAGCGCGACATCGAGGCCGAGAAAATGCCGATGTCGGACCTCGTGACGATCTTCGTCGGCGGCGCGTTGCAGCCCGTCGTGGTCGTCCCGTCGGTGTACGGAGAGAGGAAGGTCCACCACGCGTCGAACGAGCCGGCCGGCGCCGCGAACGGCGGCATCTCGCCTTGAGCAGGGTTGCTCGAGTCGTACGGACGACTCATCGCCTGTCCGAGGATCGTGCTGCAGTAGCTGTACTGATACGCCATGGACACCTGCGGCAAGCGACCGCCCGGGCCGCCCGCGACGTGGCAGGTGCCGCAGTTTTGGGCCGCGGGGAGCGACGCGATGTTCGCGGGCACGGCGAGCGGCGGCGGGTTCTCGGGCCAGTGCCGGCCGAGGCCGTACTGGTTGTCCGCCAACGCGGGATCGTCGGCGCGAACGATCGGGTCGGGCCAGCTCGTCGGGAACCAGTTCTTCTTGTCGATGGCGTTCAACACGGCGGGGATGTCCGTCGCCGAACCCGGGTGGTTGATGAACACGTTCTCGCCCATGTGGCACGACGTGCAGGGCCCGCCCGAGCCGCTGATCGCCGCGCCGCCGACCCACATCGAGTTGCCGCTGCCGTCGGGGACGATGGGGCCCGTGGGCGTCGGGCCGTAGATGGTCTGGCCGTTCGAGGGGTTCCACGAGACGTCGTTCGGGATGTCCCAGAAACACGCCTTGCCGTTCGAGCCTTGGCAGATCACGCCCAGGACGGGGGTGTCGGTGCCCACGAGGTACTCGCCGCTCGCGTCCTTGTGGTTCCAATCGATCCACGGCCGCGGGTTGGCGACGCAGATGCCTGGGTTGCTCAGGATCGTGAAGTTGGTGTCCACGATCAACGGGCTCACGTAGTAGTAGATGAAGCTCCAGTTGTCGGACAGGTTGAACGACTGGCGAAACTTGCCGTTGTAGCGCCACGCCGACGAGCCCCACGCGGGCGGCATGGGCACGCCTTCTTGCTTGCACTGGGCCGCGTAGTCCGCGCCCGACTTCGTCGTCAGCTCGGCGCGCGCGCCCGCGCCCGCTCCGACGAGCAGCGCGACCACCGCCACTTGCAGCGGCCTGTAAGAACGTCGCATGCGCGCGCCTACTGGATCTCGAGGCCGCGGAGGACGGGGTAGCCCGTGTGGCCCGAGCCGTCGCACGAGGCCGTGCCCGAGTACGAGTTGTTGAACAGCACCTTGACCGGTGCGCCCGCGAGCTTCGCGGCGAGCGCCAGCGACACGATCGACTTGATCGTGTCGGCGCTGCCGGTCACGACCCACTGGCCGTTCGTCGCCGAGCACGACGCCGAGACGGGCGTCGACGCGAAGGTCAGGTAGGTCGCGGCCGCGTCCGCCTCGACGTCGACCTTGGAGATCACGACGGGTCCGCTCCAGACGTAACCCGCGTGCGCTTCGGTCGCGATCGCGACGGTGCAGAGGCCGAGAAAGAGGGAGAGCGCGCGTTTCTTGAAGGTCGTCATGGTTTGCCTCGTGGGTGGGTCGCGGCCGTTGTGGCCTCGTCGAAGGAACACGTGAGCTCCGAGATCTCGGCACGCCAAAAAAAAGAACGATGGACGCTTTGCCATTCGCTCGGGGTCCGCGGGTTGTCCTCACGAGGGACATCGAATGAAGAAACGAATCGTGGTGCTCGCCCTCGTGGGCGGCGTGGGGATCGGGGTGCTCGCGGCGCGTCTCTCGCGCCCGCGACAAACGGCCGCACCCTCGGCGCAGATCGCTTCGCCCGACGACGCCGCGAACGCCGCGCTGACCGAAGAGCTCGAGGCGCTGCGCAAGCGCGTCGCCAACATGGAGCGCTCGGAACGCGTGCGCGGCCAAGCCGAGGGGAAGACCCTCGGCGCGCAGGTCGAGGACGAAGCCCACAAACAGGACGAGGCGGCCCGCCAAGAAAAGGTCCGCAAGTACTACACGCCCGAGCTCGAGGCGAAGCTGTTCACGTCGTACTTCGCGGGCCTCGACGAGGTTCGTCGCGCTGAGGGTGTCGATCTTCCGTGGGCGCGCGGCATCGAGGCGTCGGTGCGCAAGAGCCTTTCAGGAGGCGGGCGCGCGATCGGAACGCTGCAGATTCCTTCGGTCGAGTGCGGACGCACGCTGTGCCGCATGGAGCTCGCGAGCACGGACGCCGTGACGAAGGACCTCGCGCTCGCCGAGCTGCTGCAGGCGATCGGGCCCGAGCTCCCGCAAGTCAGCGTGTTCGTCCCCGTGGGCTCGAACCGCATGACCGGCTACTTCGCGCGGCCCGGGACCGACCTGCCGCCCATGCCTTCGGCCGAAGACCTCGTCGCCGACCTCCCGTGATTCCTCACAACCATCCCAACTGAACCGAAACGAATGGAGACGACGACATGAAGACGAACATCGGAAAGAAGGTCGCCGGCGCGATCGCGCTGGCGCTCGCGCTCGCGGGCGGCGTCGGCGCGGCGCGCGCCGCCACGAACATCCTCTCGGGCAACGAGTGTCAGGCGTTCTACCCGCCCGACGTCGTGCCGGACGGCCAGGGCGTGTACCACACGACTTCGGGAACCGAGAACATCTCGTCGAACAAGGGCGTGCGCCTCGTGATGTGCCCCGTCCTGCGCGACAACACGGGCACGACGGGCGGCCTGCAGAAGCTCGTCGTGCGCACGACGGTCGCGTCGGGCTTCTCGGGCGCGACCCAGTGCTTCGGCATGACGCACACGATGTACGGGTCGATCAAGGTCGGCACGTGGCAGACGGCCGCCTCGACCGGTTCGAGCGCCATGACGTGGACGAACCTCACGCAGTCCGACAACGGCTCGGGCGCGTACGACATCCAGTGCAACGTCGTCTACGCCGGCACGATCAACTCGATCGAGTATCAGGAGCCGTAGCGCGCCCGCGCGCGATCACCGGGCGGGACGCTGCCGGCTCGGTGATCGGCGCGCTTCAACGTGACGCCCCGTGATCGCCGCGTAGACGGTGTCGGCGATGCGCCGGGCGCCCTCGTCGCTCGGGTGAACGTGATCTTCGGCGCTGCCGTACAGCGCTGGGTCGACGTGGCGCCCACCGAACGCCGAGAAGAGATCGATGACGGGCAGGCCCTTCGCCGCGGCGATCTGGCGAATCTTCGGGTTCACGCCGTGCTCGATGTTGGCGCCTGAGATGTGATAGCCGTTCGCGCCCGCGGGCGGGACCAGCGCGAGGAAGATCTTCGGGTGGCTCGGCAGCGAGGCGTACGAATCGATCAGCGTCTCGTAGTCGATGACGAACTCGTCTTTGTGACCACGCCAGTTGAACGGGTTGCTGTCGTTCGTGCCTAGGATGATGACGACGATCTCGGGGCTCGCGGCGTGGCTTGCTTCAAACGGCGGCGTGCCCCAGTACGGGTGCTCGCCTTGCTTGAGCAGCGTCGTCCCGGCGAGGCCGTCGTTCTCGACGGCGTAACCGGGACCGAGGCGCACCTGGAGGTAGCTGGTCCACGCCGACAGCTGCGTGAGGCTGTCGCCGACACACGCGACGCTGGTCGCCGCGGCGGCTGGCGACGCGAAGAAACAAAGCGCTCCGAGCGCCGCGATCCCGGATGTGAGCTTTCGATTCATGTTCGCCACCAAACTTAAGGCGTTCGGCGGCGATGCCCAGGTGCGCTCAGAACAGAAAGCGCAGCGAGGTCATGAAGCCGCCCGAGGTCACGCCGCCCACCCACGTCTGCTGGTAGCCGAGGCGAAAGCCCCAACGCGGCAGCGCGGGCGCGCTCGGCGTCAGCGGGAACGGCGTCGACGCCAAGGGCGCGCGGCCGAAGGTGAGCTCGAGGCCCGCCTGCGCCTGCAGCAGGCCGTAGACGTGGAGCTTGCGCATGTCGTCGGCGGCGCGCGGCTTCGGGACCTCGGCGAGCAGCTCGGCCGTGGCGCCGCCGAACACGCCGAGCTGCGACGGATCCTGCGCCGCGCCCCACGACAGCAGCGGCAGCGACAGATGTCCCGTGAAGCCCGTGCCCGAGAACGCCGACGTCTCCGACACGAGCGGACCCTGCGTCTCGACCATGAGCGTCGACGCGAGGCCGAGATCCCACAGCACGCGGCCCGAGCGTTGAACGCGGGTGATCTCCGTCGTGGCGAGGCTGGCGCGCAGGCCGCTCGCGAGCGTCGAGCCGGTGTCGACGCCGATCGACCACGTGCTGGGCTCGGGCGGCGTCTCCCAGCGGAGCGCGCCGCGCGCCGGATCGGCGAGCTCGAGGTCGACGGGCGGCGCGCCCTCGACGGGGATCGTGAGCGTCACGCGGCGCGGGATCTCGCTGCCGTCGAAGCGGTAGCCGTGAAAGAGCGCCCACGCCGCGCGCGTCTCGCCGGGCGGCACGGTGATCGCCGCGAGCAGCGAGCCCTCGTCGGGCGGCTGTCCCGGGAAGGCGCCCTCGCCGCCGCCGCCGGGCAGCAGCGCGCGCGTCTCGGCGGGGCGGCGCGCGTCGAGCGCGAGCAGGCACGAGAACGAGCCCGGCGAGACGCGCCTTGCGACCGACGTGCCGTTCTTCAACGACAGCTCGACGACGAGGTCGACGTCGTCGGCGAGCCCGCGGCGGCGGACCTCGTCGGTGAGGAACACGCGCCCGACCTCGGCGTGGACATGGCCGGCGTCGGCGACGAGCGGCTCCGTCGGGCGCACGGCGACGAACGACGGCCCACAGCCCGTGAGGAACGAAGCCAAAAGAAAGGCGAGCGCGACGATCGCGGCCCGCGCGAGCCTGGAAACGAACGCGAAAGCGACGGCGCGCCCGGCGGTCTCGTTCTTCACGGCCGTTCGACCGAACGTGGTTGGCGCGCGTTGCCTACCGATCAGGCAGCGACGTCCAGAAGTGCCAGAAGCCCGTCGTCGAGATCTTCGTCGCCGACTGGTCGGCGTGACCCAAGCCCGAGGTCACGCACCAGACGACCGGGTAGCCCGGCATGCAGCCCTTGTACTGCACGCACGGCGACGGCACGCCGAAGTCGTAGGGCTCCGTGTCCGTGCCGCAGCCGTTGGTGGCGAGCACGCGATCGCGCGCCTTCGCGACGACGTCGGGCGGGTTTTTGGTGTCGTCGGTGTCGGCGGCGAACATCGCGGGAATCGGCCCCGTGCACGTCGCCGGGATCGGCGGCAAGCCGCCCGCGACGCTGGCGGTCGCGCGCAAGAGGTTGCCGCGCGTGCAGCCGAGGTAGTTCGTGAGCCACGAGCCGCTGCTGAAGCCCGCGACGAAGACGTGCTTCGTGTCGACGCAGTAGTCCTGCTCGACACGCGCGAGGGTCGCGTCGAAGTACGGCTGCTCGGGCGTGTCGGCCGCGTCCTTGTTGAAGCAGTTGTTGATGCCGTTGAGGCCGATGAGGATCGCGTCGTCCCTCGACGCCTCGTCGATGGGGATCGCCGAGTCACCGCTCGTGCCGCAGCCCGGCCCGAGCAGCACCGTCGGGTAGGCGCGCCCCGGGTCGTAGCCCTTGGGCAGGCGCACGTAGTAGACGCGGTTCACGTACGTGGGCGCGTAGGCCGCCGCGACGTCCGGCACCGAGATCATGTGCTCAACATAGTGCCCGAGCGTGTCATTCGGGAACTGATCGCACCCCGCGCTGCGCGAGAGCGGAGCCGCGTCAGCGCCCGAATCGATCCCGCCATCCGCGCCACCACTCCCGCTTCCCAGCGGGCTCGCGTCGCGCGAGCCCAGCAACGAAGCTCCATCGCACGCGGCGAAGAGCAAACAAGCAATCACGACGGCTCTCGACATGCGGCGCGACGACACCACGATTGAAACGCGCGCACAAGGGAGAGGGTTGATGCTCGCCCGCCTAGGGCAACGACATCCAGAAAGCCCAGCGGGCTTTCTGATAGTCCGCGCCACCGTCGGTGTGGTCACCTGGCGGTCGGCAGTAGACGACAGGATAGGCGGCCGGGCAGCCTGTGTACTGGTTGCAGTTGCCGTTGTTGTAGTTGGTGTAGGGCGCCGTCGCCGTGCCGGTGCAGCCGTTGATCTGCAGGATCAAATCGCGCGCCGCCATCGAGCCCGTCGCGCCCGTCGCCGGGTTCGTCGTGTCGCCGGCGCCGGTCACCATGATGGCCGCGAACGGCTTGTTCGAAGGCGGAGGACGATCGGCCATCGCGCGCAGACCGCCGGCCGCGGGCGCGATGCCGCGCACGACGCCGCCGCGCGCGAAGCCGAGCATGTACGACTCCCAGCCGCCGCTGCTGTAGCCGCCCACGAAGACCTTGCTCGTGTCGACGCAGTAGTTGTCTTCGATCTCTTTGAGGATGGCGTCGAAGTACGGGAGGTCGGGCGTGTCGGCGTAGCCGTCGGCGAAGCACGCGCCGCCGGGGTTGGGCCACACGTACGACAGGCCGACCTGAATGGCGAGCGGCGAGCTGGTGGGCAACGTCGCGAACGCGCCGCTGCCGCCGCCGAGGCTGCCGCCGCAGCCGCCACCGCCGAAGATGATCGGGTACGGCATGCTCGAGTTGTAATTCTTCGGCAGGTCGAGCCAGTAGACGCGGTTCGTCCAGCTGCCGCCCGGCGTGGCCGGCTTCGTGAACGTCACGCCCGTGACCGTGATGTTGCGCTTCACGTACGTGCCGGGGTTGTCGCTGGCGCCGATGTCCTTCATGCAGCCGGCGCTGCGCGTGCTCGTCGGTGGTGCGGAGCCGCCCGCGCCCGTCGAGCCGCCCATCGCCGCGGCGCCGCCCGTGCCGGTCGAGCCGGTCGTTCCCCCGGTCGCGACGACGGTGGAGCCGCCGGCGCCCGTGTCGCCGCCGGTGGACGTGCCCGTGCTGCCGCCGTTGCCGGTGCTGCCGGTGTCGCCGCCCGTGTCGCCGGACGCGGTGCTGCCGCCGGTGCTCGAGCCCGTCGTGCCGCCGCCCGGGTTGTTGTTGCCCGTCGAGCCGCCGTTCGGAGCGGGGCCCGCGTCGCCGTTGCCGCACGCCGACAGCGCGAGCACCGAGCCGAGCACGAGGAGCGAGGTGAGCGAAGGACGTCGCAACGACATGGGGGCCTCCTTGAAACCAGCGGGAACGCTAACTGGTCTTCAGGGGCTGTCCGTGCGTGAGCGCGCGCTCCGTTGCACCGGAGCGCGCATTTCTAGCGAGCCGAAAAACGCGTGCCGCGCGTCGACGCGACCGGCTACAGCGACGACGTCCAGAGCTTCCAGAGGCCGTCGCGCGTGAGGTGCGTGTCGTTCTCGGTGTTGGTGTGGCCGCCCTGCGTGGGGCACCACACCAGCGGGTAGCCCGCCTTGCAGCCGTCGTACTCGAGGCACGACGACGTGTCGGCGTGCTCTTCGCCCGCGGTCCACGTCGGCGTCCACGCGTGCGTGGTCGTGCCGCAGCCGTTGCGCATGCGGAAGCTCTCGACGGCTGCCATCGTCTGGTCGAGCGGCGTGCCGTTGTCCTGCGTCGCGCGCGTGATGAGCGCGGCGACCGGACCGCCGCACGCGTCGTGGTTCTTCTGCAGGCCCGCGGCCGCCCAGCCCGTTCCGCGAATGACGTTCGAGCGCACGCACGACATGAGCCCCGACTCCCAGCCGCCGCTGCTGTAGCCGCCCATGAAGACGCGCTTCTTGTCGATGCAGAACGCGCTCTCGACCTCGGCGACGACCTGATCGAAGAACGGGATCTCGGGCGAGTCGGCGTTGTCGCCGTCGGGGCCCGCCGAAAAACACTGGTTCTTGCCCGTCGGGTTCGACTGCGAGGGATCGAGCAGCACGACGATCGAGGCGGCCGCGCTCTCGGGGTTCTCGATCGGCGGGATCGGCTCGGGGTTCGTGCCGAGGCCGCAGCCCTGGCCCCAGATGTAGAGGGCGTAGGGCATCGTCTGGTCGTACTTCGTGGGCGGCTGCGTCCAGTAGAGACGCTTCGCGTACGGCGTCGTGTACTTCGCGGGAACGGTCACCATGATGTTGTGCGCGTTCCACTTGCCGCGCTGCTCGTTCGTGTCCTTGTTGCAGCCGGCGCTGAGGTCGGGGCCTGTCGAACCGCCCGTGCCGCCGGAGCTCGTCGTGCCGCCCGAGCCGCCCGCGCTCGCACCGCCGCTGCCGCCCGCGCTCGACGATCCACCGCTGCCGGTCGATCCACCGTTGCCCGTCGTGCCGCCCGTGCTCGTAGAACCTCCGGTGCCCGTCGAGCCGCCGCTGCCGGTCGTGCCGCCCGCGTTCGTCGTGCCGCCGCTTCCCGTCGAGCCGCCGTTGCCGGTGCTACCGCCCGCGCTCGTGGTGCCGCCCGAGCCGGTGCTGCCGCCGGTGTTGTTCGCGCCGCTGGAGCCGCCGCCGCAGGCCGCGAGGCCGATCGAAGCCGCGAAGACGATCGAGAAAGAAGCGAAGGAAGAACGAGGGCTCATACGCATGGTGAATACCATTGCAGCACGAGGCCTGACCATCCCCCGCGCATCCCGCGAGCAGGAGATGCACGAGGCCGCTGTGTCAACCGCGCCCGACAAACGGCATCTTCGTCGCCATGATCGTCATGAACAGCACGTTCACTTCGACGGGCAGGTTCGCGACGTGGAGGATGCTCGCGCCGACGTGCGCGACGTCCATGCGCGGCTCGGCTGCCATGGAGCCGTTCGCCTGCGGGACGCCGCGCACCATGCGCTCCGTGAGCGGCGTCGCCGCGTTGCCGACGTCGATCTGGCTGCACGCGATGTCGTACTTGCGGCCGTCGAGCGAGATGCTCTTCGTGAGCCCGGTGACCGCGTGCTTGCTCGCCGTGTAAGGCGCCGAGCTCGGCCGCGGCACGTACGCCGAGAGCGAGCCGTTGTTGATGATGCGCCCGCCGCGCGGCGCCTGATCGCGCATCAAGCGGAACGCGTGCTGCGCCACGAGGAACATGCCAGTGAGGTTGACGTCGATCACCGCCCGCCACTGATCGAACGTCAGATCTTCGAACGCCGCCGGCGGCGAGCCGACGCCCGCGTTGTTGAAGAGCACGTCGAGCCGCCCGAACTCCGCGCGCACGCGCGCAAACAACGCTTCGACTTCGAGCGGGCTCCGAACGTCCGTCGGCACGACGAGCACGCGATCGGGCGCCCCGCTCGCCTCGGCCGTCGCGCGCAAAGGCTCCGGCGAGCGCCCCGCGAGCGCGACCGAGTAGCCGTCGCCCAGCAGCGCGAGCGCCGCCGCGCGCCCAATCCCCGAACCAGCCCCCGTGACCACCGCGAATCGTTTCATCGCGGCGGAAGATAACCACTCCGCTACGGCAACGACATCCAGAACTTCCAGAAGCCGTAGGTCGCGATGCCGGTGCTGACCTGATCGTTGTGGCCGAGGCCCGTCGTCGTGCAGAAGACCGTCGGCGCCATGCAGCCCATGTACTGCACGCATTTGATCGTGACGTTGCCGCTCGGCGCCTTGACCATCGGGCCGGGATCGAAGGTCGTCGTCACGGGCGGCGACGTGCAACCGTTCTGTTTGAGAACGTTGTCGCGGCCGCCGGGATACGAGTTGTAGGACTGCGGATCGCCGCTGTCGTGCGCGCCGAAGTACGCCGTCGCGCCCTTGCACGCCGACAGCGGCAGCGAGCCCTGCCAGTTGCCGGTCGCGTTGCCGTGCGCCTTGAAGATGCCGTTCGGCCCGCCGTCGACGCAGCCGCTCATGTACGAGATCCACGAGCCGCTGCTGAAGCCCTCGATGAAGACGCGGCTCTTGTCGACGCAGAAGCTGTCGGCGACGTGGCCGGCCGTCTCTTCGACGTAGTTGTTCTCGGGGTCGGGGAAGGCCTCGGTCATGAAGCAGTCGCGGCCCGTGGCCGACGAGCTGTAGTCGAGGCCAATGACGATCGCGTCGCTGCCCGACGCGTTCTGGATCGGCTGCGCGCTGTTGCCTTTGCCGCCGCAGCCGGGCGCGACGTACACGACGGGGTACGCGCGATCGGGGTTGTAGCCTTCGGGCAGGTAGACCCAGTAGTCGCGCGCCTGCCACTTCTGCGTGACGAGCGCGCTGGCCGTGATCGTCTCCTGGTATTGAACGAAGGTCTTGAGCGCCTGCGTCGGGACCTTGCCGCAGCCCGCGCTGCGAACCGCGCCGGGAAGACCCGTGCCGCCGCCCGCGCCCGTGGAGCCACCGCTCGCCGTCGTACCGCCGGTGCCCGTCGAGCCGCCGCTCGCCGTCGTGCCGCCCGCGCCCGTATCGCCGCCGCTTCCGATCGTGCCGCCCGTTCCGGTCGTGCCGCCGCTCGCCGTCGTGCCGCCCGCGCCCGTGTCGCCGCCCGACGCGGTCGTTCCGCCGCCTCCGGTCGTGCCGCCGCTCGCGGTCGAGCCGGCATTGCCGCCGCCGCCCGTCGTGCCGCCGCCTCCGCCCTTCGAGTCGGACGACCCACACCCCACGGCCGCGGCCGACGCGACCGCCACACAAACCATCCAGCGCGAGAGCGAAGCGATTTTCATGACCGCCTTTTACCATCGGCCGCCGTCTGGCCCTGTGCGGCCGGTGCGCAAAGCCTGCACGCGCGCCCTTGTCCTGAGTCCAGGCGAGGCGCAGCGTGTCTAAGTCGTCGTCCCGGTCACGAGCGAGACGACCCGGAACCCAAATTTCTGGAGACACGTTAAATCGGCAATTGAAACGACGATCGATCGCGAAGAAAATGTCTGCGCCGAAGCTCCGAACCGGCTACGGCTTCGCTGCACGCTTTTCGTCTCAGGGGGGATTCATCTTGCTGACCGCGCATCGCTTAAAGTTCGCTCCGCAATCCGTTTGTTTCGCGATCTTGTTTGTGTTGGGGGGCGCGCTCGGTTGCGCCGGGACTCACCCGGGCACCGGCAACACCGGCGGCTCGTCGGGAAACGCCGGTGAGACCGGCGAAGGCGGCGACACGGGCGCCGGCGGCAACGGCGGCTCGGGCGGCGAGACGAACAACAACCCGTTCGGCGATGGCTCGTCGAACACGGGCGGCGATACGGGCACGGGCGGCACGACGGCCACGGGCGGCACCGACGGCGGCGGCTCGGACGTCCCGACGGGCCCCGTGTGCGGCAACGGCATCAAGGAAACCGGCGAGGAGTGCGACGACGGCGACACGGCGCCCGGCGACGGCTGCGACGGCACCTGCCACATCGAACCGAACTACACGTGTCCGACGGCCGGCGAGGCGTGCGTTTCGACGATCGTCTGCGGCAACGGCACCGTCGAGGGCAACGAGCAGTGCGACGACGGCAACACGACGGGCGGCGACGGCTGCACGCCGAGCTGCACGATCCAGACGGGCTACACCTGTCCTGCGAAGGGCGGCGCGTGCACGATCATTCCGCCTCCGCCGTGCGGCAACGGCACCGTCGAGACGGGCGAGAAGTGCGACGACGGCAACACGACGCCGGGCGACGGTTGCTCGGCGACGTGCACGATCGAGAACGGCTACACGTGTCCCGCGACGGGCGGCAAGTGCTCGAAGACGCCGTACTGCGGTGACGGCATCGTCAACACGACGCTCGGCGAGCAGTGCGACGACGGCAACACGACGCCGGGCGACGGCTGCACGGGCGTGTGCAAGCTCGAGCCGTTCTACAAGTGCCCGACGGCAGGCAAGCCGTGTGTCACGACGATCGTCTGCGGCGATCTGCTCGTGACGGGCGACGAGGCCTGCGACGACGGCAACACGAAGGCGGGCGACGGTTGCTCGGCCGACTGCAAGCAGGTCGAGGGCGGCTACACGTGCCCGACGGCGAACGGCACGGGCGGCGCGTGCCAGCCCGTCGCGATGCCCAAGTGCGGCGACGGCGCGCTCGGCTTCGGCGAGTACTGCGACGACGGCAACACGGCGTCGGGCGACGGCTGCTCGTCGACGTGCACCGTCGAGACCGGCTACACCTGCCCCACGGCCGGCCAGAAGTGCACGCTCGTCACCTACTGCGGCGACGGCGTGCTCACGGTCGCCGATGGCGAGCAGTGCGACGACGGCAACGCCGTGGGCGGCGACGGCTGCTCGGCGACGTGCGTGATCGAAGCGAACTACGCCTGCCCCACGCCGGGACAGAAGTGCGTCAGCACCGTCGTGTGCGGCGACGGCAAGGTCACGGGCACCGAACAGTGCGACGACGGCAACCTCGTCAACGGCGACGGCTGCACGCTGGGCTGCGAGCTCGAGTGCGGCTGGACGTGCCCCGCGGGCGGCCGCTGCCGCGCCACGAAGTGCGGCGACGGCCTCGTCGCCGGCGCCGAGCAGTGCGACGACGGCAACAACGTCGCCGGCGACGGGTGCAGCCCCACGTGCACGCTCGAGAGCCAGCCCGTCACGAAGGCCGAGGGCTGGACGTGCAGCTCGCCCACGGCGGCGGGCACGACCTGCATCGGCCCCACGACGTGCAAGACGACGACGTGCGGAAACAAGATCGTCGAAGGCAGCGAGCAGTGCGACGACATGAACCACGACATGGGCGACGGCTGCACGCCGTTCTGCCGCCTCGAGCCGGCCTGCCCCGCGGGCGGCGGCGCGTGCGGCGGCGTGTGCGGCGACGGCTTGTTGCTGCCGTCCGAGCAGGCGGACCCGACGAACTGCGACGACGGCAACACCGTCGACGGTGACGGCTGCTCGAAGAACTGCAAGGTCGAGCCCGGCTACCAGTGCCAGAACCTCCCGATCAAGCCGAACCCGCTCATCCTCCCGATCGTCTTCCACGACTTCAAGGGATGGAACGAGGTCGGCGGTCACCCCGACTTCGAGTGCTCGATGGGCGCGGGCGAGCCCGGCATCGCCATGGGCATGCTGAGCACGACGAACGGCGGTGTCCCCGTGCACGTCAACATGTGCGAGCCGCAGACGGCGAACCTGTGCACGACGACGCAGCACACGTGCAACCCCGGCACGACGGTCAACACGACCTACGACGACACGATCGACTGGTACGGCATGTGGTACACGGACAACGCGACGTACAACATCCCGATCGTCCAGACGCTCACGCTGGGCGCGCAGGTCAACGGCGCGAACTCGCCCGCGCCGCCGGCCGCGACGGCCTGCAACACGGGCACGAACCCCGACTGCACGAGCTTCCAGTTCAAGCAGAACGGCTGGTACCCGATCGACGGCATGGGTTGGGGCAATGGGCCCAACAACCACAACTTCGGCTTCACGTCGGAGACGCGCTACTGGTTCGAGTACGAGGGCTCGGCGACGCTCACCTTCAACGGCGACGACGACGTCTGGGTCTTCATCAACAAGAAGCTCGCCATGGATCTGGGCGGCCTGCACCAGGGCTCGCTCACGAGCATGACGCTCGACCCGACGGACGGGAAAGCCTACGTCTGCGACTTCATCGCGCCTGGCACGACGCAAGCGGCGCTCAACGGCTGCAGCTCCGTCAACAACACGGGCGGCGGCCACGTCGTCGACCTCGGCCTCACGATCGGCGGCGTCTATGAGATCGTCGTGTTCCAGGCCGAGCGCCACACGAGCGCGTCGAACTACCAGCTGACGTTGTCGAAGTTCTCGGGCGTGCGCAGCTCGTGCGGGCCCGTGTGCGGCGACATGATCGTCACGTCGGGCGAGGCGTGCGACCTGGGCAAGGCCAACAACACGGGCGCCTACGGCGGCTGCAACGCCGACTGCACGCTGGCCCCCGGCTGCGGCGACGCCAAGGTCAACGGCGGCGAGCAGTGCGACGACGGCGTCAACATGAGCCAGTACGGCGGCACCACGAAGCAGTGCGCGGCCGGCTGCGTGTGGGCGCCCTACTGCGGCGACGCCAAGATCGACGGCGGCCACGGCGAGACGTGCGACGACGGCACGGCCAACAACACGGGCGCCTACGGCAAGTGCGGCACGAACTGCCAGCTGGGCCCGCGCTGCGGCGACAACGTCGTCAACGGCCCCGAGGGCTGCGACGACGGCATCCACAACGGCGACTCGTCGAGCAAGTGCGGCGCCGACTGCCAGCCCAAGTGCGGCAACGGCACGCTCGACGCCGGCGAGCAGTGCGACAACGGCAAGGCCAACAACACGGGCGGCTACGGCAAGTGCAACGCCGACTGCACGCTCGCGGCCCGCTGCGGCGACGGCATCAAGAACGGCGCCGAGGCGTGCGACGACGGCAAGAACGACGGCTCGTACGGCACGTGCGCACCGGGCTGCGTGCTCGGCCCGCGCTGCGGCGACGGCACGGTGCAGACGGGCGCGGGCGAGCTCTGCGACGCCGGCGCCAACAACCAGCCGGCGGCGACGGCCTACGGCAAGAACGTCTGCACGACGCGCTGCCTGCCTGCCCCGTACTGCGGCGACAAGTCGGTCGACTCGGGCGAAGGCTGCGACGACGGCGTCAACAGCGGCCAGCCCGGCTCGTGCACGACCGACTGCAAGTCGTACGTGCCGCTCGCGTCGTGCGGCGACGCCATCACGCAGGCGCCCGAGCAGTGCGACGACGGCACGGCCAAGAACGGCACGACCGGCGACAAGTGCGACATCCACTGCCGCTTCGCCTGCGGCGACGGCGTCAAGGACACGGGCGAGGCGTGCGACAACGGCGTCAACGACGGCTCGTACGGCACGTGCAACATCGACTGCACGCTCGCGCCCCACTGCGGCGACGGCACCGTCAACGGCCCCGAGAAGTGCGACAACGGCGCCAACAACTCCGACACCGCCTACGGCCCCGGCAGCTGCACGAAGAGCTGCACCGTCGGTCCCTACTGCGGCGACGGCCGCATCCAGACCGCGAACGGCGAAGAGTGCGACGGCGGCCAAGGCTGCTCGAACACCTGCAAGCGCAAGATCATCATGTAAGAGCGCTCGCTGCGCTCGCGGTTTACATGCCGTGGCCGGGGGCGATCACGCTGGGCAGGAACGCGTCGTAGTCGAAGCCGTCGTCGGTTTGGTCGGGGGTGTGGCAGCCGAGGCAGACGGTCGCGGGGACCTTGCGCGCGATCGTGTCGCGCTTCGAGACGGCGTCGACGTGGATCGAGCCGGGGCCGTGGCAGTTTTCGCAGCCGACGTTGGCGAACGTCGGCGACGTCGCGGCGACGATGTCGGTCGTGCCGCCGGCGCGCAGGTAGCCCGTGACGTGGCAGGGCACGCACTCGGGTGAGCGCGCGCGGTGCGCGTCCTCGAGCGCGGCCAGCGCGTGCGCGTGCTTCGTGCCGTTCCACACGGCGACGGCGTTGGGGTGGCAGCGGTTGCATGCGTCGTTGCCGACGTAGTGCGCCTGCGGCGCCGTAGGCGCTTCGTCGGTCGGCTTCTCGTGCGCGGGCGGCGCGGGCACGTGCGGGTTGAGCGGTTTGACGCCGACGGGCCGGCGCAGAAAGGCGAGCCGCTCGCTCTCGTGGTTGTAGGCGCTCACGAGCAACGCGACGCCCGGCTGATCGGGCACCGACGTGTCGAGCGGGATGATGCGGTTCTCGAACCAATTGCCCGTGACGTGCGGGGGCATCGCCTCCATCGCCGCCGTCTCGCGCGTGATCGCCTTGCGCAGCTCGACGAGGCGCTGCGCGTAGTAGTCGTGCAGCTTCGGCGCCGTCGTCGTCGGCAAGCGCTTCTCGTAGTCGGCGACCTGCTCTCGGTGGTCCGCGAGGATCGTGCGCAGCTGCGCGCGCGCGCCGCGCGACACGAACGCCGCACCGCCGTCGACGACGTGCAAGTCGAGGCGCCCCTCGTACCTCCCCATGGCCATCGCCTCGAGCATGCGCGGGCCGTTGGGCGCGTCGCCCACGAGCTCGGGATCTTCCAAGTTCCTCGCGCTGTGGCCCAGCACCGCCCAGTCGACGCCGGGCGTGGCCGCGAGCAAGCGGCGGCTCTCCTCGACGGGGCCGACGTGCACGAGCGCGACGACGATCCGCGCGCCACGCGCGCGCAGCGACGCCACCTCGTCGCGCGCGGCCGCCGCGGGATCGCGCGCGACGAAGCCCCACGCGCGCATCTTCGAACCGTCCGCCGACGCCGTCACGCCGAACACGCCGACCTTCACGCCCGCGACGTCGAGCAGCCGATCGGCCGCCCACGGCGCGCGCCCGCGAACGTCGACGAGGTTCGCCGACACGACGGGCACCTTCGCGTCGGCCAGCACCTTCCGGAGCCGCGGCAACCCGAGCGCCAGATCGCGCTCGCCGGGCGTGAACGCCTCGACGCCGAGGCGCGCGTACGCCGCCGCGAGCAAGCGCGCGCGCCGATCGATCTCGCTCGCCGCCGGCGCGCGCCAGCCCTTGGGCGTGTCGTCCGCCGGCAAGAACAGGTCGCCCGCGTCGACGACGAGCACGCCGTCCGCCTCGGCGCGCGCCCTGTCGATCTCCGCCGCGCGCCGCGCGAGCCCCCCGAGCGGCCGCACCGGACACCCGCACCGCTCGTACTCCGCCTGATCGTTCGACGAATACGCGATCGCGAGAAACCTCCCCCGCGGCGGCGCCGGCTCAGCGTCGACCGCCGCATCGACGAGCGCAACGGCCGCATCGTGTGCCACCGGCGAAGGCGATCGACAGCCCGCCATCATCACGACGGCGATCGTCCACCGCAGCCTCGGAGCGAGCATCGCGAGCGAGTCTAAGCCATCGGGAGGCGCGGCTTAGCCGCGCCGGCGCGAACCCTGGATCCGAGGGGGGCCCGTGGGGGGCCTTCTTAGGCCCCCCACGCTCAAAAGAACATATGCGCGCCGAACGCCGTTCGGTAGTTCTGAACCTTGACGCCGTCGCCGAGCGTTTGATCGATGCGGTTGAACGACACGCCCATCTGGATCTGGTCCGTGATCGCGACGAAGAGCGAGCCGTCGTAGTAGTACGCGTGGTCGTAGACGCCGCCGCGCCCGGCGAGCGGCGTGATCTCGACGATGTTGGTCGACTTCGCCTGGGCGTGGACGCCCGAGATCCACACGCGGCCGTTCATGATCGGCAGGTAGTACTGGAAGCCCGCGACGAGGCCCTGCCAGTTGCACGTACGCAGGCGGTTGTCGCCGTCGAACGTCACGATGCCGCTGTCGATGTTGGGCGTGTAGACGGGCGGCGCGTTCGCGGCCGAGTCACGGCCCGTCGGGTTCGGCAGCGCCGGGAAGAGCAGGCCACCCGTGAGGTCGCCGTTGTACATGTCGCTGATGCCCGTGCCGATCGAGAACTCGCCCGTCACCGACAGCGAGTTGCCGCGCTTCTTGTTGTTCTTCGCTGGAATGATGGGGAGGAACAGGTTCGCGACGACGCCGTAGCCATCCGCCGGCACGGTGTCGCCCGGCTGCTCGAGGAACTGCGCGACCTCGAAGTGACGGTAGATGCCCGAGACGCCGATACCCGCGGCGCCGATGCCCGGCTGGCCGTAGGCCTGCTGGCGCGCGCCCGTCCAGCCGTTGAACGCGAGGCGCAGACCGGCCTCGAGGTCGGGGTACCCGCCGGCCTTCTGCACGGGGCGGAGCGCCGCGCCCGCGATCTCGAGCTCGACGCCGCCGCCGCTGTTGAGGATCTTCGAAAGGCGGATCTGCGGCTGGCGGTGATAGACCTCGCCCGTGATGCCGATGAAGGCGAGCGTGCTCGGGTAGAAGCCCTTGCCGCCCCAGCCGAACAGGTCGTGGTACTGGCCGGCGATGATGTCGACGACGGGCGTCTCGACCTTCATGTAGTAGTGCCGCATGCGGAAGCCGGCGTTCGTGACGGTGTTCGCCTCGGTGTACTCGATGGGCGGCGTGTTGTTGAAGTCGGTCTCGATGTTGACCGACGACTTCACCTCGCCGATCTGCGGCGCCGCGAGACGGAAGCCGAGGCGCGAGTCACGCGACGAGGCCTGCGCCTGCAGGCGGTTGCCGCGGATCGTGCCGCGGCGCTGGATGATCGTGTTGCCGGTCTGCGCGCCGAAGCTCTGCGTCGAGTCCTGCATGACGTTGAGCGCGGCGTAGCCGTACAACGTCACGTCCCAGCCCGAGGCGTGCCACGTGATGCCCTCGGGCGAGTCGGCGTTGCCGTTCGACTTCTGGATGCCCTCGGGCGGCGCGCCCGCCTCGACGACGACCTCGCCCTTCTTCTTGTGCGTGGGCGGCGGCGGCGCGGCCTCGACGGGCGGCGGGACCTCGGGAGGCGCGGCCGGCGGCGCGGCCTCGGCGCGCGACGACTCGACCTCGGTCGACTTCGTCGTCGTCTCGGCGGCGGGCTTGTCCGCTTTCTCGGCGGGCTTGTCCCAAGGCTTGTCTTCGGCGGGCGCCGGCGTGCTGGACGTCCCCGACGAGCCTGACGAGCCCGACGACGACTCGCCCCACGCGGCGCTGTCGTCGACGGGCGGCTTGGGCTTGCGCTTCGCGAGCGCTTGGTTGCCGCCGCCGGCGACGAGCGCGGCGGTGGCGAGGAAGATCCCGAGGGTGCGCTGGCTGATCATGTTTTCGCGTTCTCCGTCGGCTCGGCTACTGGGTACACAGCTTGGGGCCGTCCGCCGTCTTGCACGGGCCGCCGCAGTCGACGCCTTCTTCCCACTTTTCTTTTACGCCGTTCGCGCAGGCCGCCTTGCGCGTCTTCTTCTGCTCGGCCGTGTAGACCTGATCGGGGTTCTCGCACAGCACGCCCAAGCAAGAGCCGCCGCAGTCGATGCCGTCCTCGTCGCCGTTCTGCATGCCGTCGCTGCACGTGCCGCAGGCGTTGCCGCAGACCGCGCCGCAGTCGACCCCGTCCTCGCCGATGTTCTGGACGCCGTCGTGGCAGCTGGCCGGCACGAGGTGCATCGTGCGGTACGACGTCTGGTTGAAGAGCGCCGTCGTGTCGTGGCCCGTGAGGTCGATCGAACCGTCGCCCTTGACGCAGTAGTCGGCGACCGACGCCGGGTTGTAGAAGTCGTCGAACAGCGTGATTGACGTCGAGCCCTTGTCCGAGAACCAGCGGCCCGACGGCCCGCCGATGAACGAGACGTCATACTGGCAGTCGCAGCCGCCCTGGCTCGGGTCGGCCGGGTCGAAGCAGCGGACGCTGTAGATGTTGGCCTCGGCGGCGAGGAACTCGCCGAGGCGGCGGCCGAGCGCCGGGCACGAGAGGCGCACGCCCTGCGCCGTGAGGCAGCTCTCGGTGAACTCGAGGTCGCGCGTCTGCAGGTAGGTGATCTGCATGCGGTAGTGACCCGTGTTCAGCTGCGTCGCCGAGTCGGCGGAGAGCGTGAACGCGCCCACCTTGAGCGGGATCGGCGGCGCCCACACGACGAAGCGCGCAATCTCGCCCGTCGGCTTGAAGACGATGTTCGAGCACCAGTCGGCCGTGACGTTGTCGGGCGGCCGCGTCGTCGCCGTCACGGGCGGCTGGCGCAACAGCGTCTCGGGGACCGGCGGCGTCTGCAGCTGGTCCTGGCAGAAGGCCGACTCGTCGACGACGCCGTCGTGCTGGCCGACGACCGTCCACGCCTTCGTCGGCACGCCGCTCACCATCGCCGCGCCCGCCATGAGGTCGCCGCCGCACGCGCTCAGCGACTCACAAAACGGCTGTGTCTTGCACCCCGAAAGGCCGGCGATCCCGATGACCGATGCGAATAGCGCGCTCCCTGCGAGCCCTGTCTTCATATACACACGTGCCTTTCGTCTCCTCGAACGTGGAACCGACTTGAGGTCTTGCGTCGCCGTCGCGTGCTCAGACTCCGCTGCCGCCCGTGCCCGTCGAGCCGCCCGTGCCCGTCGAGCCGCCCGTCGCCGCCGAACCGTCCGTGCCCGTCGCGCCGCCCGCGCCCGCGTCCGAGCCGGTCGTGCCTCCCGTCGGCGTGACCGTCATGCCGTTGTTGTTCGGGTTCGCGCCCGGCGCGAGCAGACCGAAGAACAGCGTCATCGCCGCCGTGGCGCGATCGTCCTGGCTCGCGTGGCCGAGGCCGACCGACGTGCAGAACACGACCGGGTAATCGGCCGGGCACTTCGTGAAGCGCTTGCAGATGCCCGCGCCGATCGCCGTGTTCTCGTCGTGCCAGTCGGTCTGGATCGAGTTGTCGTCGTAGTCGGTCGGGCAGTCGTTCGTGCGGCCGACGCGCGCGAGCGCGCTCTTGTTGAGCGCGATCTTGTTGGCGTTGTCCATCGTGTCGCTGAGCCAGAAGGCCGCGACGGGGCCGCACGGCGGCTGCTCCGACGGCTCGCCGCCCGAGACCGACGCCTGCGCTCGCACGTGGTAGTTCGGCGCGAACTTGCGCGGGTTGGAGAACTTCGGGTCGACCACGCCGCCGAACGCGCAGCCCCACATGTTGGCGAGCCAGCCGCCCGTGCTGTAGCCGGCGACGTAGATGCGGTTCGTGTCGACGCAGTAGTGCGAGTCGACGAAGTCGGTGAAGAGCTGGAAGGCCTCCCACTCCTGCGACTTGAGGCCGGCCTCGTTGTCGTAGCAGTTCATGTTCGCGCCGTCCGTCGGGATGTCGAGCGCGACGTAGATCGCCTCTTCGTTGCCCTTGAACAGCGGGAGCGTGCTCGTGTTGGCGGCGTTGTACGAGCCGCAGCCCTGGCCGATGTAGATCAAAGGATAGGGCTTACTGGGATCGTAGTCGGCGGGCACGCGCACCCAGAACGAGCGCGGACCTTTTCTCGCCGGGTCGGGCGTGTCGGTGAGGTTCTCGCCCGTGCCCATCACGGTGAACTGCATGTAGCCCTTGGCCGAGCCGGGGATCGTTCGCGGCGTCCCGTCGGGCACCGGCATGCCGCAGCCGAGGCCCGCCTTCACGCTGTTGTCGGGGCCGAGGTACTTGATGCCGTACTCGTCGTTGCGAATCGGACCGACCTGCTGGCCCGACGAACAGCCGAGGTAACCCGAGCACGTCGAGTCGCTGTAGTTCGGCACTTTGCAGCCCGCCGCTGCGAAGCCGGCCGCGGCGATGAAGAGACCAAGGGTGAAAATCTTCATGGGTGAAACTCCTACTCGTGAAGCGGCGGGGGCTGACCTGAATCCGAGGCGATTTTCGGGGCGCATCAGAGCAGGGTCGTCCCGCGTTGTCCAGGGATTGTCCCACACGCGGTCAGATTCGCAGGCCGACGTGCGAGGTCCCAAGGAATGAGTCGTTTACCGCTTTTAGATCTTTGATTACGTGCGCGCGGTCTCACGCGAAAAGGCGCCACTGTTTACGAACGGTGTTACACTTCGGTAGCCAGCGGCAGCGCGACACGGTGAGGGCGCCCGGGTAGGTCTCAGCGGTTCCGCCGCAGGTTTCTCGGAGGTCTGCCATGTTCCGTAAGGTTCACTGGAGGCTGGGAAGCGGGGCTGTGTTCTTGGTGCTCGCGAGCGTCGCCCTCGTCGGGATCGACTGCGGTGCGCCCGAGAGCCTCAAGAACGTCACCGGCAACATCGGGGGTGGCGGCAACGGCGGCACACCGACGGGCGGCACGACCGACACGGGCGGCACCGGCGGCGCGACCGACACCGGCGGCACGGGCGGCGCGACCGACCTCGGCGGTTCCGGCGGCGCGACCGACACCGGCGGCTCGACGGGAACCGGCGGCTCGACCGCGACGGGCGGAGCGACCGGCAACGGCGGTTCGACGGGCACGGGCGGCTCGACGGCAAACGGCGGCACCACGGGCAGCGGCGGTTCGACCGCCAACGGCGGCACGACCGGCTCGGGCGGCACCACGGCCGCCGGCGGAACGACGGGCTCGGGCGGCGGCGGCGCGGGCGGCACGACCGCGTCCGGCGGAACGACGGGCTCGGGCGGCACCGGCGGCTCCGCTTCGATGGTCTGTATGAACAGCGTCGTCGTCTCAGCCGGCGGCAGCGAGGCCAACTGTCCCGCGAAGACGACTTGGAAAGCGACCGCCAACCCGACGCCGGCGTCGAACTTCGACGGCATCAACAACATGTACCTGCAGCCGCAGTACGCGATCGACGGGATGGCCGCCACCCGCTATTCGAGCGGCGCGACATTGGCGGCCAACTTCTACTTCCAGGTCGATCTCGGCGTCGCGAAGACGGTCTCGGGCATCACGGTCGACACGAACGTCGGCACGGACACGATGGACGTCGCGAACGGCTATGACGTCAGCGTGTCGACGGATGGAACCAACTTCACGGTCGTCAAGTCGTGCGCGTACAACGCGGCGCCCACAGAGGTGATCAACTTCGCGTCGACCACCGCCCGCTACATTCGCTACATCAACAAAGGAGCGCCGGGCCCCGGCAACGGACCTACCAGTTGGATGTCGATCCACGAGTTCGACATCATCTGCCACTGATTCAGTAGGCCCCATTGGCGTACGTGCCCACCCACATTGCGATGAAGGGGGCGCGTACGGGAATGGCTGGGCGACGCGGCTCTGCCGCGGCGACCAGCGGGGGTAAGGGGGGACGCAGAGGCGCCAGCGTAGGTGTGCCGAGCAGGCCAACGCAGAAGGCGCCGGGCGGTCCCCCCTTCTTAGTAGACGCGGTCGAGCAGCGGCAACCCCCTCTCGAAGTACGAGAGGTTGTCGAGGAAGTGGCAGACGAGGCGCTCGCTCTCGTCCGCGTGGCCGCCTGCCACGTGGGGTGAGACGAAGCAATTGGGCGTCGTCCAGAGCGCGTGGTCGGGCGGCAGCGGCTCGGGGTCGGTAACGTCGAGGTAGGCGGCCGCGAGCTGGCCCGACGCGAGCGCCGCGACGAGCGCCGTTTGATCGACCGTGGATCCGCGTCCGATGTTGACGAAGATGGCGCCTGGCTTCAGTGACGCGAAGACGGCGGCGTCGAACGCGTGGCGCGTGCCCGGCCCGCCCGGCAACAGATCGACGACGTGATCAGCCGTGGCGAGCGCCTTCGCCGCCGCCGGCGTGCCCCACACGAACGTCGGCACCGGGTCGTCGCCGCCTGCGCGTCGCCGGATGCCGACGACGTTCGCGCCCATGGGCGCCAGCATCGCCGTGAGACGGCGGCCGATCGAACCGTAGCCCACGAGCGCGATCGTGAGCGCGCCCATGCGGCGGGCGGAGGCGCGGAGCGCGTGCTGCGGCCACGCGCGCGGCGCGCGCTGGTTCTCCATCGCGTCGGGCAACCGCCGTTCGTGCGCGAGCATGAACGCGAGCGCGTGCTCGGCGCAGGGGGCGTCGTAGACGAGCGAGCTCTTCGTGAGCATCGCGCCGCGCGTGACGAACGCCGTGCGCAAATCGTCGCGGTCGTAGGGGTTGTAGCCGGCGCTCGACAGCTGCACCCAGCGCGCGCGCGACGAGATCAGCTGCGTCGGCTCAGGCTGCCCGAAGGCGACGTCGGCCGTCGCGAGCCCCTCGTCGGGCACGCCCTCGCCGCTCGCGGCGACGAGCCCCTGTTCGGGCACGACGAGCCGGTGCGCGCGCGTGCCGGCTTCCAGCGCGCGGCGCGCGCCATCGGGCAGCTTGGCGTTGCACCAGATCGTGAGGGCCACGCGACGACTGTACCGTCGCCCGCGTCCGTGCGCGAACACATGGACTCGGGCGCGCGCCGACGGCATCATGGCGCCCTCATGAAGGCGACCCGTCTTTTCCTCGTGCGCCACGGGGCGACCAAGCTCACCGCCGAGGACCGGTTCTCGGGCGCCGTGGGCGTCGACCTGTCCGACGAAGGCCGCTCGCAGGCGGCGGCGCTCGCGCGGCGCCTCGCCGGCGAGAAGATCTCGGCGGTCTACGCGAGCCCGCTGTCGCGCACGCTCGAGACGGCTTCGATCCTCGCCGAGCCGCACGAGCTGCCGGTCGTCACGCGCGACGGCCTGCGCGAGATCAGCCACGGTCGCTGGGAGGGCCTCACGCGCAAGGAGGTCGAGCGCCGCTTCCCCGACGAGTACGCGGCGTGGGAGGCCGATCCGTTCACGTTCGCGCCGCTCGACGGCGAGTCGGGCGTGGGCGTGCTCGCGCGCGCGCTGCCCGTCATCCGCGAGGTCGTCGTCGCGCACGCGGGCACGAACGTGCTCGTCGTGTCCCACAAAGCGACGCTGCGCCTGTTGTTGTCGAGCCTTCTCGGGTTCGACGCGCGCGGGTACCGAGATCGCCTCGACCAGTCGCCCGCGTGCCTCAACGTCGTCGACTTCAAAGATCCGGTGCGCGCGCGCCTCATGCTCTTCAACGACGTGTCCCACTACCAAGACCAGCCTCGCCACGCGCGCGGAAACCTTTCGAAGTGGTGGGATCCGAAGCAACGATGACGGCGGGCAACCTGGCGGCGGGACGACGGGTCTCGTATGCATACGCGCGCTCGGTGATGTCGCCTCGACGAACATCGTGGGTCCTCGTGGCGATCGCCCTCGCGTTCGCCGCGCCCGCGCGCGCGCAGAGCCTCGGCGACTCCATGCCGCGGCGGCGCGAGCAGGAGCCGGCGGCGCAGCCGAAGCTCACGAAGGCGCCGCAGCTCCTGCAGACCGTCGATCCCGAGTACCCGGCCGACGCGCTCGCCGGGAAGCTCTCGGCCGACGTCACGATGTTCGTCGACATCGACGCCACGGGGCACGTCTCGAGGGTCGTGATCACGAAGCCCGCGGGCCACGGCTTCGACGAGGCGGCGCAAGCGGCCGTCATGAAGTACCTGTTCTCGCCCGCCGAGATCGACGGCAAGCCCGGCGCGATCCGCATCGAGTACACGCTGCACTTCGTGCCCAAGGTCGTCCCCGTCGCGACGGACGTCGACGGCGGCGTCGACGGAGCTCCCGACGTCGACGGCGGCCCGATGAACGTCACCGACGGCGGCACGCCCGACGCGCAACCCGCGCCGCCGCCTCCCCCGCCGCCGCCTCCCGCATTGGTGGTCGCGCGCGGTCGCCTGCGCGCGAAGGGCCGCCGCGATCCGATCAGGGACGCCGAGGTCACCGTCATCGAGCGCCCCGCGAACGCGCCCGAGAAGCCCGGCGTCCTCGCGGCGACGACCGACGAAGAGGGACGCTTCGAGATCAAGGGCCAGCCCGGCGTCTCGCTGCGCGTGATCATCGCCGACCCGCAGCACGACCCGTGCATCCGCGACCTCGACGCCTCGAAGGTCAGCGCCGAGTCGCCCGCCGAGATCGAGTGCCTCGTCGCCAAGCGCGCCGGCGCGACCTACGAGACCACCGTGCGCGCGCCGCCGCCCGCGCAGGCCGTCACGCGCTACACGCTCGCGAAGAGCGAGCTCACGACCGTGCCGGGCACGTTCGGCGATCCGTTGCGCGTCATCCAGAACCTGCCGGGCGTCGCGCGTCCGCCCTTCGGCCTCGGCCTGCTCGTCATCCGCGGCGCCTCACCTGACGACTCGGGCATCTACGTCGAGGGTCAGAAGATCCCGATCCTGTATCACTTCCTGGTCGGGCCGTCGGTGCTCACGCCGCGGCTCATCGACCACATCGACTTCTACCCGGGCAACTTCGGCGTGAAGTACGGCCGCGTGACGGCCGGCATCGTCGACGTCGGCATCACGACCGATGCGACGCCGCACCTGCACGGCGAGGCCGACATCAACCTGCTCGACTCGTCGGCCTACGTCGAAGGGCCGCTCGCCAAGGGCTGGACGGGCTCGGTCTCGGCGCGCCGGTCGTACTACGACCTGTTGCTGCCGCTCGTCTTGCCGTCGAGCTCGACGACGGTCTCGCCCGTGTACTGGGACTACCAGGCCGGCGTGCACCGCGACTTCGCGGGCGGCCGCCTCGCCTTCTTCGCCTTCGGCAGCAACGACAGCCTCGAGATCATCTCGAAGAGCCCGTCGACGGGCAACCTGTCGCTCGGCACGTCGACGGGCTTCCACAAGGTGTTCGCGGTGTGGTCGGCGGCGGCGCACGGCTGGGTCAACCGCCTGTCGCCGGCGTACGGCTACGAGAAGCTGACCTTCGGCGCCGGCGAGGTCGGCATCAACCAGTCACAGCACGAGCTGTCGCTGCGCGACGAGCTGTCGCGCCAGCTGCACAAGAAGCTCATCTGGCGCGTGGGCCTCGACGTCGACCAGACCTTCGACAACCTCTACGTGAACTTGCCGCTCGCGCAGAACACGCGCCTCTACGGCGATCAGATGCTCACGCCCCAGCAGACGACGATCCCGCTCGGCACGTTCGGCTCGGCGCTCTACACCGACGCGACGTATGAGCCGGGCGGCGGCGTCACGCTGACGCCGGGCCTGCGCGGCGACTACTTTCGCTACGTCGGCCGCGATCGCTTCACGTGGGACCCACGCGTCGTCGCGCGCTGGAAGATCAACGACAAGCTCGCCCTCAAGGGCGGCGTCGGCATCTTCCACCAGATGCAGCAGCCGCAGCTCCTGAACGCTCAGTACGGCAACCCGTCGCTGCCGCCCATCTGGGCCGATCAGTACTCGGTGGGCTTCGTCCGCAACCTCACCGACAAGCTCACGCTCGACACGACCTTCTATTACGTGAGCCGCCACAACGAGCCCGTGTCGGTCTCGGGCGGCTTCACGCCCGATGGGCGCGCGCGCTCGTACGGCATGGAGGTCATCCTCAAGCACGACTTCACCGAGCGGTTCTACGGCTGGGTCGCCTACACGCTCTCGCGCTCGGAGCAGACGGTGTACTCGGTCAACGGCGCGTCGCTGGGCAACGGCGGCGACGGCGCGCTGCAAAACCCGAACGCGACGTCGAAGGTCACGTGGTACCCGACGGACTTCGACCAGACCCACAACCTCAACATGATCGCGAGCTACAACTGGGGGAAGTGGCGGCTCGGCGGCCGCTTCCGCCTCGTGACGGGCACGCCGACGACGCCCGTCCTCGAGGGCACGTACGACGCCGACATGGGCACGTACGCCTGCCCCAACGGCCCGACGAACTCGGCGCGCAAGCCGACGTTCAACCAGCTCGACGGGCGGCTCGAGCGCAAGTGGACGTTCAACGCCTGGGAGCTCGGCGCCTACCTCGACGTGCAGAACATCTACAACGCCAAGAACCCGGAGCTCACGGTGCCGGACTACCGCTGCCGCACTTCGCTTCAGGTCCAGGGCATCCCCTTCCTGCCGACCTTCGGCGTGCGAGGCATGTTCTGATGGTGCGCGTGAAGGGATCTCGGTTCGCGGCGCTCGCGCTCGTCGTGCTCGGCGCCGGCTGCGGCAGCCTCCCCGACCCGACGACGGTCAGGGACCTGCGCGTGCTCGCCGTCAAGGCCGAGCCCGCGGGGTTCCTCGTGCCGCCCGACGACGCGAAGTCGCTCACGACGACGGACGCGAAGCTCACGGCGCTCGTCGTCGATCCGATGGGCCAAACCATGACGCTCGACGTGACGGCCGTCGGCTGCCCCGACTTCATCGACACGATCACGTCGGCGAGCGGCAAGGGCAGCAAGCTGTGCCCCGACGCCGCGACGACGAACGCGCTGCCGAAGCCGCTCGACACGCTGCTCGCGACGAGCGACCTGCCCGACTCGACGGCCATGCCCATCGATTCGATGACGGGCTCGCCGATCGAGTACGGCCCGACGGCGACCTACGGCGTGAGCGCCGACAAGCTCGACGACTTCTTCTCGCTGGCGACGAAGAACGACCCGGTGCTCGACAGCGACACCTTCCGCCAGAGCGTCCAGTACAACCGCGACTTCGGCATGGACGCCATCGTCGGCTTCACGTTCGGCCTCGGCACCGAGCAGGCGACGGCGCTCAAGCGCATCGTCTATTGGCCGCTGCTGCCCGACGCCGACACCGCGAACGTCACGCCGCTCCAGCCCGACGATCCGCCGCGCAAGGACTGCCCCGACACGCAGGTCGCCAACCAGAACCCCGTGCTCACGCGCGTCGATCTCTACCGCCACCTCGTCGAGGGCAAGCCGACCGATCTCTACGCCGACGCCGTGCCGACGGTGTCGCTCTCGGCGAAGGACGAGCTCTACGTCGAGCCGGTGTGGGATCCAGCGTCGATCGAGAAGTACTACCTGCGCTCGAAGGACGGGAACACGGGCGCGATCACGACGCAGTGCCACCACGAGCAGCTGACGTTCAACTTCTTCGCGACGGCGGGCACGTTCTCGCCGGCCGATCGCACGAGCGAGCTGCCGCCTTTCCTCGACAAGGACAGCGTGCTGCGCACCGACAGCAAGTACGGAATGCCAGGCATCGCCGACGTGCCCGCGAGCGGGGTCGTCACGATCTGGGTCACCGCGCGCGACGAGCGCGCCGGGCAGACGTGGTCGAGCCGCACGATCAAGGTCGTGCCTTGATGGCTTACGAGGCGATGAAAGCGAAGGCCAAACCGGCGTCCAAACCTCGCGCGAAGACGCGCGCCGGCAAGCAGCGCCGTTAACGAGCCGGCGTCCCGCGTTTCGGGAGCAGGTGCTTGATCTGTTCGTAATTGGGCGCGAGCTCGTGAAGGAGGTGCGTCGTCCTTCCGTTGGCCCTCAACCTCGCAACGATCTCGTGCTCGGGAACGTTTACGTTGTAGCCGCGAACGCACGTCATCATCGGGTCAGCGGCGTGGCCGAACAGCTTGCAGATGAGCGGCCTCGCCTCGTAAATGGTGCACCTCCCGCCTTGGTACAGCGGGCACGTGCCGTCGAGTGAAGCCGCCGGTTCGATGCCGTTTTCGGCGATGAACCGCTGAATCTTGCGAAATTCGTCGTCGGTGGCGGGCACGATGCCGCAACAGTCGCCGCAGCCGTCGTCGCAGCGCATCGGAGGAATGACCCGCAGCTTCTTCAAGGCGCTTCGCAGATTGACACGCTCGATCTCTCGCGGCCAAGCCTTCCGGTGCAGTCGCCCAGGGTCCCGTGCACTTGCAGGCGCCCGTCATCTGTGGTCAGTTCGGGCGCAAATGAAGCCTCGCCGCCAAAGCATGTTGGTTCTCTCGTTTCTCCTCTCGATTGGCTGCAGCTCGGGCAGCGGAACCGGCAACACCGGCGGCACCGGCGGCACGACCAACCCGGGCGGCACCGGCGGCACGACGGGTCAGATGACGGGCGGCACGACCGGATCCACGGGCGGCACGACCGGCTCGTCGGGCGGCACCGGCGGCACCACCGCTTCCGGTGGCGTGACGGGCTCGGGCGGCTCGTCCGCGGGCGGTGCCGGCGGCACCCCGCAGGGCGGCACCGGCGGCACGACGGCTCATGATCCGTACACGTGCAGCCTCGTCATCGGCTTGTTCACGACGAGCCAGTGGTTCAACGGCACGAACCCGGGCGGCGCCAGCAAGACGTTCTTGCAGCAGCCCGGCATCGACGCCTCGAAGTGGGAGGGCAAGACGCAGAAGTACTCCTACGCCGAGAAGTGGGCCGATCCGACCAACAGCGTCTGGAGCGCCGCCGTCACGCAGCCGTGCGCGACGAACTCGACGACGCCCGATCGCGTCGTCTTCGTCGGCTTCAGCCCCTACGCGCCCGCGACCGATCAGGACTACGCGAAGTACCACCCGGGCGGCGCCGATCAGGCGAGCTGGGAAGCGACGCTCAACTCGGTCATCTCGACCATCAAGATGAAGTTCCCGAGCGTGAAGGCGATCGACATCCTCACGATGGGTCGCGCGCCCAACAACATGCTCTGCTCCAACAACAACGACCCGGACACGATCATCCCGGCGTTCGAAGACGCGGCCTTCGAGGCCGTCGCCGCGGCGTCGAACGGCTTCGTCACGGTCGGCCCGAAGTACTACGTTCCGGACTGCAACACGTCGTACATCTTCGCCAACGACAGCGATTACACGACGACGGGCGCGAACGCGCTCGCCGTGCAGATCGGCACGTACTACGCCGCTCACCCGTAGCGGGTGTCGGTTCGAGACGGCGGGACATCGCCCGCCGTCTTCGGGACACTAGACTAGCGGGCCGTGCAGGCGTTGATCGGGTTCGCGATCGGCGCGAGCGACTTCAGGTAGTCGGCGATCGCCGTCGCGTCCGACACGGTGATGACCGTGTTGGCGCGCATCGGCGAGCACAGCGGGTTGAGGAGCTGATCCTGCCCCGCGATGATCGCCGTGACGATGTCGCCAACCGACCAGGTCTTGATGCCGGTGGTGTCGGGCGTGAGGTTCGACGCCTGGAACATCATCGTGCCGCCGTCGAACGCGATCGACGACGTCTTGCCGCCCTGGAACGCCTTGGTCTCGTCGATGTGCAGCGGCGAGGTCGTGCCCGTGTTGACGGTGTGGCAGGTGACGCAGAGGAGCGTCGCGAGGTACTTGCCGTTGCTGGCATCGGCTGAGGCGTCGGCGCCCGGCGACGGCAGCTTCGCCGGATCGGCCGGCGTCCACTGCGGCGACGTCGGCTGCGTCGCGTACACGCCGGCGTTGGCCTTGACCTCGTGCGCGACCGCCTCGAGCGAGCGCAGGTACGCGACGATCGCCTGAGCGTCGGTGTCGGTGAGGTTCGCGTACTGGTAGTACGGCATGTTCGCGAACAGGTACGCCGGGGCGCCCGCATCGGCGCCGCCGTCGGCGCTCGAGCCCTCCGGATCCTTGCCCATGCGAAACGCGTCGATGATCTGCTGATCGCTCCAGCCCTTGAGCCCCGTGGCGTCGGGCGTGAGGTTCGGCGTGCTGAGGCAATCGCCGTTCGTGGCCGCCGTGCAATCGACGCCGCCGAACAGCTTGGTCGTGTCGATGGCGCCGCTCGCCTTCGGCGAGTGGCAATTCACGCAGCCGAGCACGCCCGTAAGATATTGGCCACGAGCCTGCTCCGCCGTCTGCGTGGGCGCGTCCGACGCATCGGAGGCGTCGGCGACGTCGGAAGGCGCGTCGGCGGAATCGACCGAGCCGTCGGTCGTCGATCCCCCGCTGCCCCCGCTGCCCCCGCTGCCCCCGCTGCCCCCGCTCGAACCGCCGGAGCCTCCGCTCGAGCCCCCAGAGCCGCCGGTCGAGCCACCCGAGCCAGCGCCCGCGTCGTTGCCACCTTTCGTGCTCGAGCTGCAGCCGAGGGGCGCGAGGACGAGCGTCGCGATCATCCCGAGCCCAGCGAACGAAAGCCCGCGTGAAGAAGATCTACGGTCAGATGTTTTCGGCATCGCGGCTGACCGTAGACCAAATTCCTTCAATGGGCCCAATACAAATGACTCGCGTCGGCGCTTACATCGGCTGGCCACGCCCGCACCGCACCCACATGTCGGGCTCACGCCGCGAGCGGCGTCACACAAAGTTCCGGTTTTGATCTTCGGGTTCTGCTGACTTAGTCGCGATCGGCTCGAACGATCAGCGCGCCAAGTTGGCTTGACCGCTGCATTCTTCCCACACCGGATGCAACAGAACGCACACGTCCTCCATTGTGGAGTAGTGGGGGGCGGAGTAGCTTTTCGTTTGGGCGAAGCGCCTCTCGCGAGGAGGCGCTTCGGCTCGATCTACTCGCCGCCTGGGCCGCCACCGTAGTTATTCGGGCACTGAGCCGAACCGATCGCAGCGTGGTCCATCCACGCCCGGCAATCGACGACACAGGAGGAGTCACGATGTCTGCACCGCGTTCATTGAGCCAAGTTTTCGCCCGCGGAGGCCTCGTCGGCCTGCTGGCTCTCGGAGCCTGCACCGGCGAGACGATGGGCCCCGGCAGCACCGGCAACGGACAGACCGGCAACAACAACGCTGGTCAGACCGACAACGGGACGCCCGGTTCGACCAACAACAACCCGTCGGGCAACGGCGGCACGGGCGTCGTCAACACGATGCCTGGTGACGGCACGGGCACGACGACGAACCCGGGTGACGGCACCGGCACGACGACGACGCCTCCTCCGTACACGGGCAACGGCATGCCGCCGAGCGACAGCTGCAACGGCTCGCTGCCGGGCAGCTACGTCACGCTCTGCAGCGCCTGCCACAACCAGGCCGGCCAGGCGAACTCGCGCTACCCCGACCTCTACAAGTTCATGGGCACCGAGGACGCGTTCGCGGCCCAGGTGCGCAACGGCGGCAAGGAGATGGCCGCCTACTCGACCGCGCTCATCAGCGACGGCGACATCTCGGCGATCTACCGCTACTTCACGGGCGCGAACGGCCAGCGTCCCACGCTCGACAGCGTCCAGCTGAACGGCGTCATGCCGCTCTACTCGGCGACCGATGCGATGGTCAACGGCCCGATCGTCATCCACAAGGACGACGGCTCGATCTGGACGCGCGGCGCCGGCCGCGTCCGTGGCCGCCACGAGAAGGAAGGCTCGTTCGGCCAGTTCCTCGAGAACTACTTCGACAACCGCACGTACGGCTTCATCGTCCAGGACTACACGAACACGGCGACGAAGCACATCAAGACGACGTACGAGCCGGTCTCGACGCCGGACCACAACGGCAACCGCATCACGAACTGGCGCCATTGGAAGATGCAGGGCGACAACGCGACCTTCATGCAGAACGACTACATGAAGGACGGCACGATGGCTGACGCGCCGATGCCCCCGACGGGCAAGACGGCGTTCGTGCAGTACTTCGACGACGTGAACCCGCCGGGCGGCCGCACGTTCACGCAGGGCCAGAACTTCGAGTTCGAGTTCGGCATCTTCATCACGCCGTCCGAGCTCGTGACGCCCGGGTCGCGCGACTCGTACTACACGGACACGTTCCGCTACCAGATCGGCATCGGCGGTCTCACGCCGTACAACATGGACTACGACAACGGCATGGCGCCGTTCAATGCCATGGGCCCGATCCCGGACGCGCGCTTCGGCGGCGACACGACGGCCTCGTGGCTCCGCATCGAGCCGTACAACTACTACGGCGAGATGGCGCTCAACATGCAGCAGGAGAACGTGCAGAACTTCGTCGGCGGCCGCCGGCTGTTCCACACGGACTTCGCGACGGGCGCTCACTCGGATCCGGGCAACCCGGCCCTCACGACCGTCGCGGGCTTCGCGGGCCCGGTGAACAACACGAACTCCTGCGAGAGCTGCCACTTCCGCAACGGCCCCGGCTTCCAGCTCACGGGCGCGCTCGACTCGAAGTCGTCGATGGTCTTCAAGTTCCCGGGCGCGAAGGGCCAGCTGCACCAGCAGACGGGCTCGGTCACGGTCGGCGCGCAGGTGACGAAGACGGTCATGCTGAGCGACGGCACGTCGGTCACGCTGTCGAAGCCGGCCTACTCGGTGACGACGATGGCCGGTGGCGCGCAAGCGTTCTCGGCCCGCATCGCGCGTAAGCTCGTCGGCATGGGCCTCCTCGAGGCCATCGACGAGCGCACGCTCCTCACGCGCGCCGACCGCCTCGACTGCAACAAGGACGGCATCTCGGGCCGCCCGCTCTACGTCTCGGATCCGCAGAACGGCGCGCTCCGCATCGGCCGCTTCGGCTGGAAGGCCGAGAAGGTCAGCGTCAAGCACCAGGTGGCCGACGCCCTCGTGAACGACATCGACGTCGGCACGAGCATCTTCAAGGACTCGGCCGGCAAGGCGGAGCTCTCGGATGCGGACCTCGCGAAGATCACGACGTACATGAGCCTGCTCTCGGTGCCGCCGCAGCAGAACGCGAACGACCCCGACGTTCAGAAGGGCGCGCAGATCTTCAAGACGGTCGGCTGCGCGAACTGCCACATGACGGACGCGATCACGGGCGCGAACCACCCGTTCACGGAGCTCCGCAACCAGTCCATCAAGCCCTACTCGGACCTCCTGCTCCACGACATGGGTCCGGACCTGGCTGACAACAGCGGCATCCAGGCGCCCAGCGACACCGACACGAGCTCGACGGCGGCCCTCGCGCCGGCGGGTGCTTCGGAGTGGCGCACGGCTCCGCTCTGGGGCATCGGCCTCCTCACGACGGTCGACCCGATGGGCCGCGCGACGAGCCTCGGCCTGCTCCACGACGGCCGCGCCAAGTCGCCGCTCGAGGCCGTCCTCTGGCACGGAGGCGAGGCCGAGAAGGTCAAGGCTGCCTTCATCGCCCTCCCCGCCGCCGACCGCGCCGCGCTCCTGAAGTTCCTCGCGAACATCTAGCCCGGCCCCCAGCGACAAAGAAGCCCCGGTCGAGAAATCGACCGGGGCTTTTTCTTTTCCACCCGAATACGAGAGGAGCAATTCCGTCCCCTCGCCCCGCGAAGCGGGGAGAGGGTCGGGGTGAGGGGTCTCCCCTTCCGCGCAGCGCTAGCGAAAATCGCGCAGGCTCTTCCGCGTGCCGCCGCGCTTGCCGTCCTTCGCGGCCTGGCACTCGACGCAGAGCTCGACGTAGGGCATGAGCGTGAGGCGCTTCGCCGGGATGTCCTCCTCGCACTCGGTGCAGAGGCCGTACATCTCGGGCTCGCCGTCGAGGCGCGCCAGCGCCGCCGTCGTGAGGCGCAGGATCGTCGCGCGCTCGCGGTTGCGGTTCGACGCGATCGCCTGGCTCATCTCGGTGAGCGGCTGCGCGTCCTCGTCGGTGCCCACGGCCGTGTCGTCGCTGCGCCCCGGCTCGATCTCGATGTCGCCCCCCTGAAGGAGCGCGTCTTTGATCTCGAGCAGTCGTTTGCGGTGGCGCGCGCGTTCGGCCGTCGTCACGGCGCGAGTCTACCGACTCACAGGCCGAACATGTACGAGCAGTACGGGTGGCCGGACGCGCAGAACTCGGTGTGGCCCTGCCCGTCGACCGACAGGCGGTGCGAGCCCTTGTACGGCGGCGTGCCGGCCGGGGCGTCCTGCATCGTGTGGACGACGTCGCCGAGGTAGCCGAGCAACCCCGTCGTCACGGTGTAGTGGCTCTTGTAGCCGTTGTCCGTCGGCGCGGGCTCGTCGTTCGAGCCCCAGATCGCCCACATGCGCTCGACCGGCGTCGCCGACGGGATCTTGAGCCAAGTCGAGTCGGGGTGACCTTCCGACTGCGGCCCCGAGGTCGAGACGCCGAGGCCGATGCGCACGTAGCGCGCGATGACCGCGAGGTGGGTCGCGCCGTACGAGTAGCCGATGAAGCACCCGTCCGACCAGCGCATGGTGCCGTCCTGGTTGAGGTACCAGCCCCAGTCCGCGCCCTGATCGTTCGTCTTCAGGTATTCGATGGCCTTGAGCAGGCGGCCCTCGATGCTGTCGGCGCGCGTGGTGTTCGTGGCCGCGGGCGTGCGGCCGCCGCCGTCGAACTGGTTCATGCGCGTGTTGCCCATGGCGTCGGGGCTGCCGTCGCCCGCGCCGATGGCGTTCGAGTACGCGACGGAGAACACGTGGTAGCCCTGGCTCGCCGCCCAGAAGCCGATGCCCTGGCCCGGACCCGTGCCGATGCCCGTGAGGACGACGCACAGCTTTTTCTTGAGCGGCTTCGACGTGTCGACGTCGGCGCTCTCCATGTCGTTGGGGTGGCTCGTCGGATCGGACACCATCGGGTCGAGCTGCTTGGCCGTGAACTTCACCGAGTGGCGCTTGGCATCGAGCACCATCATCTCGCGCCACGGCGGCGTGTCGCCGACGCCGCCCGCGCCCGTCGAGCCGCCGGAGGCGCCGCCCGTCGACGAGCCACCGGCGCCGCCGCTCCCGCCCGTCGCCGACGCGCCACCCGAACCGCCTTGCGGCGTCGTCGTGCCGCCCGTGCCGCCAGTTTCGGGCGGCGTCGTGTCGCCGCCGGTGCCGCCGCTCGCGGCCGGTGAGCCGCCGCCGCCCGTCGCCGACGCCCCGGCCGAACCACCTTGCGCGGTCGAGCCGCCCGTGCCCGGCGTGCCTCCCGTCGGCGCGTTGCCGCACGCGGCGAAAAGAAGAGTGCCGGCGAGGCACGACGTCAACGCGAGCGGCAACTTGATCACGGCGTCTCCTTCGGTGGAAACGGGACGCTATCGCCGCCACGCGCGGCCCTGGGGCGTCGGTCAGGCGACGAATGCACGGCTCGCGTCACCGCGATGCAGTAGTGCATTCCAGAATCTCGAACCTCTCCGGAGGCCCCCTCATGAAGAACCATCGCTTTGGAAGCGTCGCCGCCGCGTTGTCGGCGATGGGGTTGATCTTCGCCGCAGAGCCCACGCGCGCCGCCGTCCCCGCGGACTACACCGGCACGCCGTTCATGGGCACACCGTGGCCGATCCCCGGCCGCGTCGACTTCGAGAACTTCGACCTGGGCGGCATGGGCGTCTCGTGGCGCGTCGACGACCACACCGGGAACTTCGGCGTCGGCGGCTGCCCCGCCAACACTTACCGCAACGACCTGCCGCACCCGCAGCTGTGCGAGACGAACACGAACCCCGGCGAGGTGGACCTTTACAGCGCCGGGCCCATGATGGGTCAGCACTACCCGAGCGACGCCATGCCGCAGTCGATTTACATCGGCTACACGCACGGCGCGGACTGGGTGCGCATCACCGTCGACGTCGCGAAGGCCGGCATGTACAAGCTCAGCTCGGTGTGGGCCTCCGATCCCGGCGGCGCCGGCGCGATCCACTTTCAGCTGCTCTTCAACAACGTGATGAAAGCGGACGTGTCGCTGCCCGGCACGGGCGGATACCACAACTGGGTCGCGTTTCCCGACTTCGCGACGGTTCAGCTCGACGCCGGCGTCCAGGTGTTCCAGTTCAACTCGAAGTCGATGCACATCAACTACGACTACATCCAGTTCACGTACGTGAACGCCGACGGCTCGCTCGATCCCGGCGCGGGCGGCGGGGGCGGCGCGGGCGGATCGACGGGCGCGGGCGGATCGACGCCGACCGGGGGCACGGGCGGCAGCCCCGCTACCGGCGGCAGCGGCGGCGCGACGGGCGCGGGCGGAGACACCTCGACGGGCACGGGCGGCGTCATCGGCGCGGGCGGAGACACGGCGACGAACACGGGCGGCGTCACTGGCGCGGGCGGAGACACGGCGACCGGCGCGGGCGGCAGCTCGACGCCCACGGGCGGCACCAGCGGCTCCGTCGGCGGCGCGACTGGGTCGTCGGGCGGAACGACGGGCTCGCACTCCACGAGCCGGAGCGGCGGCTGCGCCCTCGCGCCGACGTCCCACCCGAGCTCGGCCGCTGCGCTCGCCGTCTTCGCGCTCGTCGCGGGCATGGCCGGGAGGCGACGGCGCCGCCGGTGAGCCCGAACGGCGCGTCACCGACAACGCTGGATCGTTTTCCCACCGCGTATTAATGTCCATTCCGTATTCGGGAGTGAGGCGACCGGATGGACGTTGAGCAAACAGAGATCCCGACGTACATGGAGCCGACCGCTCCCGAGTGGGCGATCTATTACAAGCGCGCGAAGAAATACCGCCGCTTCGGTAAGGATCAGCACGCCCGTATCAAGGACGAGACGAAGCGGCGCCGCCGAAAGGCGAACGTCATGTTGATCGTCTCGACCGCGGTGCTGCTCGCCGTCGTGTTCGGCTTCTGCGCGCTGCTCGGCACCTAGCTAAGCTAGCGGGCTACTGCCCGCAGGTGTTCGAAGCAGGGAGCGACATGTACTGGTTTCCCAGATCGGTCAGCGTGCCCGACGACGCGCCCAGCAGGTTGATGCCGGGTTGATCGGGCCAGCGGCCCGTGAACCACGAGTAGCGGAAGATCATGGGATCGTTCTCGAGGATGTCGACGGCGGTCTTCATGTACGTGAGCTCGCCCGCCGCCGAGTGATCGCCCTGGTCCATGCACGAGAACTCGGTGATCCAGATCGGCTTGCCGTACTTCTTGAGCTTGCCGATGTAGTTCTTGAGCGCGTCGCCCGTGCACGCGTACCAGTGCGCGGCGATGAAGTCGACCTGGCAACCCGTGCACGCCGCGAAGAACGTGTCGAGGTAATGAATCGGATCGGTGTCGTTGCAATCACCGGCGCAGTAATTGGGCGACGGCGAGCCAATCTTGAGGTTTCGGTCTTTGGCGATTTGCTCGATGCGCGGCCACAACGAAGCGGCCTGCGCCGCCGGGATGTTCGACTGCGCGCCGAAGTTCGGCTCGTTGAAGCCGAGGATGTACTTCGCGCCCGCGGGGATCTGCTTCTCGATCGTCGCCGGGTCGGGCAGGCCACCCTTGATGCCCCAGACCATCGGCACGAACTCGACGCCCGCCATCGCGTAGCCCGCCGCGGTCTTCTCGGGCGCCGTCGACCAGTTGTACCACCAGCTGATCCCCTTCGAGAGCGCCTGCAGATCGCCGAGCGAGTTCTTGTCGAAGGCTTCGCCTCGCTTGCAGTGCGACAGCGAGACCGGCGGCAGCGTCGAGCCGCCCGCGCCCGCGGTGCCCGTCGAGGGCGCGCCGCCCGTGCCGCCGTTCGAGGCGGTCGAGCCGCCGCGACCGCCGCTCGCGGTCGTGCCGCCGCTGCCCGTCGACGACGTGCCGCCGCTGCCCAACGTGGATCCACCGCCGCCGTTCGACGAACCCGGGTTGCCGCCCGCCGAGCCCGTGTCGGGAGGCGACGTCGTGCCGCCTGTGGGCGTCGACGAGCCCGTCGTGCCGCCGGCCGCGGCCGTGGTGCCACCGCCGCCCGAATTTTCGGGAGGCACGGGGCCCATGTCGCCGTGGTTCGGGTTGTACGAGTCGCCGATGCTGCCGCCGTCGGTGCACGACGCCGCGAGAACGACCGACGACGCCGCGAAGAGCGCGGCTCTGAGCAAAGCCCGGGGGAAGCTATTCAATGGGGGATCTCCGGGCTGCCAGAAATTCGGTGCCCTTCCGTAGCAGATATCGGTGAGAGGGTTTGAGGCCGTGCATTCGTCGAGCGGCGGATGCAACGAGCGCCTCCGAGCCGACCGGGGAATCGGCGGCCACGCGCAAACATTGACGTGGGATTTCCCGCACATGTGGGTGTGGACCTACGCGCGCCGAAACCAAGAAACGCACACGGGATCTGGCGGGGGCGCGCGCGAATGCGTACCGTGCGGGGCGGGGGCGCGTGCGCAGCCGAGGCGGCAGTCGGATGGGCCAACGATGCTGGACGGCGCTGGCCGTCTGTTGCGGCGGCGCGCTGGCCGGGGCCCCCGCTGCGCGCGCCGCGGGCGTCGAGCACCCCGACGTGGGCACGATCGCGATCGGCCGCGGCGGCGCCGACGCGGCGGCGCCCGACAGCGGCCTCGCGCTGCAATACAACCCGGCCGGCTTCGCGCGCCAGGGTGGCCTGCGCGTCACGCTCGACGCCAACCTCGCCTGGCAGCAGCTGCGCTTCTCGCCCGTGTCGGGCGCCCCGGTCTCGAACGCCGCGCCGCCGTTCCTCGCGCCGGCGGCCGTCGTCAGCTGGGGCCTGAGCCGCGTCGGGCCGCTGCCGGCGCTCACGTTCGCGCTCGGCGCGACGGGCCCGGCGGCGATCGGCAAGCTCAGCTACCCGGCGGCGGGCACGCAGCGCTACGCGCTCGTGTCGAGCGACACGACGATCGCGTACCTCTCGGGCGCCGTGGCGGCGACGCTCGCGCGCTGGCTCGACGCGGGCGTGACGTTCCAGCTGGTGAAAGGCACGGCGACGTTCACGCAGGCGGTGTGGAGCGGCGAGGTCATGGGCACCGACGCCGCGCAAGACACCGTCGCGCACGTCGACGTCACGAGCGGCCTCATCCCGACGGCGGTCCTCGGCGTGACGGCACGCCCGAGCCCGCGCGTCGCGATCGGCGTTTCGTACCGCCCGCGCTTCACGTTCGACGCCGCGGGCTCGCTGACGACCGAGCTGCCGGCCACGGCGCGCGCCGTGGGCGCGCACCAGACGGGCACGAGCGCGAGCTTCCTCTTGCCGATGCCCGACGTCATCCGCGCAGGCGTGCAGGTGAAGCCGCAGGCGCGCTGGCTCGTCGAGGGCGACGTCGTCGTCGAGCGCTGGTCGACGCTGGACGCGCTCCGCATCGTCCCGCACGGCATCACGATCGACAGCCCCAACCTCGGCACGAGCAAGCCGCTGCCCGACATCGTGCTGCAGAAGAGCTTCACCGACGCGTTCAGCGTGCGCGTCGGCGGCGACTACGCCGTACTGCCGGGGCGGCTCACCGTGCGCGCGGGTTACTTGCACGAGACGTCGGCCGTGCCGCTCGCGAGCACGAGCGTCGACTTTCCCAACTGGCAGCGCGACGCCGTCTCGGCGGGCGCGTCGTTCGCGATCCCGCGCACGCCCGTCACCGTCGACGTCGCCTACGCCCACCACTTCCTGCCCACGCGCACGGTCACGAACAGCGCGATCGTTCAGGTGGTCACGCCGTGCTTGTCGCCCGGGTGTACCGATCCGGCTCCAACGCCCGTCGGCAACGGACGTTACGAGGCGTCGCTCGACATCCTGTCCCTTTCATTGCGCCTGGCCTTTGGCGCCTCGAACGACGCGGGGCCTTGACGAGATCGCCGCGCATCCTTAGCGTGGCGTGATGCGAAAAGCCTCGTTCGCCTTCGGTCCCCTCGCCCTCGTGGTCTGCCTCGGTCTGTTCGGCCTCGCCAACGGCTGCGGCAAGCTCAAGCCGGCGGCGACGCCGGACGGCGGCGCGGGCAGCGGCGGCGCGGCGGGAGGCTCGGGCGGCACGACGGGCTCGGGCGGCAGCGGTCACGTGCTCGTCACGGTCTCGGGCGCGATCGCGCCCCACCCGCTCGAGGCGCTCGTCGCGGCCATGAGCACGGGCGGCACCGACGGCGGGACGGGCGACGCCGCCACCAGCGACGGCGCGGCGGACGCTTCGTCCGATGCTTCGTCGGATCTCGCCTCGCACGCGGAGGCCACGGACGCGACGGTGAGCGACGGGGCATCTGATGCGACGACGGATGCTTCGTCCGACGGTGCGACCGACGCGACGACGGACGCTTCGTCGGACGCTTCGTCGGACGCTTCGTCGGACGGCGCGACGGCTGGGTTCATGTTCCCCGCGTCGTTCAGCATGCTCAAGGTCGCGATCGTCGATCCGACCGCCGTCATCGCCGACCCGAACGCGGCGCCGCTCGCCTCGGCGGCGCTCAACACGTCGTCCACGAACTGCACGGCGGCGGGCTGCGGTTTCAGCCTCACGGGCGTCGACATCACGAACCTCACGCTCGGCCTCGTCGGCACCGTGGAAGACACGCGCACGGGCGCGGATCGCATCTGGGTGAAGACGGGCACGGGCATGGGCACGGCGAACTTCCTCAAGGGCGTGCGCGCGGCGCCCGCGCCCATCACCGATCGCCGCGGCTTCATCGTGAGCCGCAAGCTCGAGGCGGCGCTGGGCGTGTTCTTGGGCCAGGCGCTCGGCACGACGTTCGCCCCGGGCGACCTCGAGACGCGCGGCTTCCTCATCGGCCACGTCCTCGACAAGCTCAGCACGGCGACGACGCCGGCCGGCCCCGCGGGCGTCGCCGGCGCGACGGTCATGGCGCAGGGTATGTTCGATGTCGTCTACCCGAAGGCGGACTTCTCGGGCGTGGGCACGTCGACGTCGTCGAACGGCATCTTCCTCATGGTGCCGAAGCTCGTGAACGGCGCGGCGGTCTCGGTGGTCGCGAACTGGACGGTCGTGCCGCCGACGGGCGACGCGCGCACCTGGGAAGCCCACCTCGCCGGCACGAACCCGGGCAACGCGTTCGTCATCATCATGCCGGCAAACGAGTGAGCGTGGGAGGGGCAGGCCCCTCCCACGTGCCCACCCCGGTTGCTGATGCGGGCCGGCGCGGCAGAGCCGCGCCTCTCGTCTTCGAACGCGCTCGCTGCGCTCGCTCTGGCGCTGCGGCACAAAGCAACGCTGGTTAGATGGTAATACCGACGAAGATCGGTTCGGGCGTGAGCGTGATGCCGAAGCGTGATTGGACGGCGGCGCGGACTTCGCGGGCGAGGGAGATGAGGGCGGCGGTCGTGCCGCCTCCGTGGTGGACGAGAGCGAGGGCGTGGGCCGACGAGACGCCGACGGGGCCGCGGCGGAGGCCTTTGCTGATGCCGGCTCGTTCGATGAGCCAGCCGGCGGAGAGCTTCGTGTGGCCGGGTCCGGCGGGCCAGCGCGGGACGTCGTCGGGACGCGAGACGAGGCCCTCGGCGACGGCGCGTGACGCCAGCGCGTCGGCGACGGCGGCGTCGACGATCGGGTTGGTGAAGAACGAGCCGACGCTGCGGCGGTTGGGATCGGAGGCGTCGAGCACCATCGACTTGCGCCGGCGCAGCGCGATCACCGTATCGCGCGTTTGCGCGAGCGTCGCGGTTCCCGCGAGCGCGTCGGCGAGCTCGCGGTAGCGCAGCGTGGGCGCGCCGTCCGTGCGCAGCGCGAACGTCACGCCGAGGACGAGCCAGCGCTCGGGCGCGCGGCGGAACGCGCTGTCGCGGTAGGCGAAGGCGCACGCGTCCGGCGCGAGCGTCTCGAGCGCGGCGGAATGTCGATCGAAGACGCGCACGCCGCGGATCGTCTCGGCGACCTCTTGGCCGTAGGCACCCACGTTTTGGATGGGCGTCGCACCGGCGAGGCCGGGGATGCCCGAGAGGCACTCGAGCCCGGCGAGACCGCGCGCGACCGTCTCGGCGACGAGAGCGTCCCACGGCTCGCCCGCCGCCGCCGTCACGAGCGTCTCGCCCGCGCCGCCGTCGTCGAACTGGAACCCGCGCGTCGCGACGCGAATCACCAGGCCGTCGAAGCCGGCGTCGCCGACGACGACGTTCGAGCCGCCGCCGAGGACGAACACGGGCACGCCGCGCGCGTCGGCCCAGCGTACGGCGTCGATGAACGTCGCGTCGTCGGTGGCCTCGACGAGGTGGCGCGCGCGGCCACCGAGCTCGAGCGTCGTCAGCGGCGCGAGCGGGACGTCGTCGCGGACGAGGAGCGCCATGCCGGATGCATGGTAACGGATCTACGCCGACGAGCGCGCCGTCACGCGCGCGAAGCGGAGGACCGCGCGAGGCCGACGGGGCAGCTCACGCCCGTGCCGCCGATGCCGCAGTACCCGTCGGGGTTCTTCGCGAGGTATTGCTGGTGGTCGTCCTCGGCGTAATAGAACTCGGGCGCCGCCTTGATCTCCGTGGTGATCGCGCCGTAGCCGTCGGCTTTCAGCGCGGCGCCGTACGCGTCGCGCGACGCCTCGGCGGCGACGAGCTGCTCGGCGTCGTGCGTGTAGATCGCCGAGCGGTACTGCGTGCCGTGATCGTTGCCCTGGCGCATGCCCTGCGTCGGGTCGTGGTTCTCCCAGAACACCTTCAGCAGATCGTCGTAAGAGACGACGCGCGGATCGTAGACGACCTGCACGACCTCGGTGTGGCCCGTGAGGCCCGAGCACACTTCGCGGTAGCTCGGGTTGGGCGTCGAGCCGCCCGCGTAGCCGACGGCCGTCGAGAACACGCCTTCGCGCTCCCAGAACTTTCGCTCGGCGCCCCAGAAACAGCCCATGCCGAACGTCGCGAGGCGCAGGCCCGCGGGGAACGGCGGCGACATCGGCGCGCCGTTCACGAAGTGCCGCTTGGCGACGGGCATCCGCGTCGCGCGTCCCGGCAGCGCCTCGTCCGGCGCCGGCAGCCTCATCTTGGCGGAGCTCCACATGGCGTGGATCTTGAACGCACCGCAGCTTTTTCGCCAGTCACAGCCAGGTTTCAGCCGCGGGAAGCGGTCAGGGCCCAGGATCGACGACGATCTGCCGCTGGACCCAGCTCTCGCCGCCGCGATCGTCGCGCACGACGATCCACACGTCGGCGACGGCGGCGCCGCTCGCGTCGGTGCGCACGCCGTCGAGCGACGACGGCGGCACGTAGCGCGACTCGAGGTGCACCGTGCCCGTGACGCCGGGCGCGAGCTCGCTCACCGTGCGCGCGGGATCGAAGTGCCCCGCCGTCGTGTAGAACGCGTAGCGAATCCGCTCGTGCGCGACGACGTCCGGCACCGCGAGGTACGGAGGGTCACGCTCGATGACGGTCGTGACGTAACTCTCGCGCTCTGCGTCCAGAAGGATCGGCTGCAGCCACAGCTGGCCGCCGAGCGGCACGTGCGCGGGCGTGCCGGCGTCGAGCGTGCCCTGCGTGCCGAGCGGCGCCCAATCTTCTGTGCGATCGGGGTACGTGACGATTTGCGGGATCGTCGGGATGACGTTCACCTTCTGGCCCGGCAGCGGCTGCGCCCAGAAGAGCACGCGCTTGATCGCGACCGTCGTGCCCGCGCCGCTCGTGATGGTCAGCTCGAGGTTGATGGGCAAGCCGAGATCGAAGCCGCCGTGCGGGCGCCCGTATTGATCGAGGTAGATGTCGGTCTGGAAGGCCTGGAGCAACTGCGCGGGCGTGAGCGTGACGTCGTGCGGACCGTCGGCGGGGATGTGGTCGCCGAGCGGCCAGCTCACGCGCGCGCCGTCGCACAGCGTGCTGCCGACGGTCGTGTGCGCGCCGCCCGACGGATCCACGTTGCCGCCGCCGCCCGCGGGCGGCGCCGCGCCGTACGGATCGTTGGGGCAAGCCGTGAGGCTGTACGTGATGGGCACCCCAGCCGCCGCGGGCCGCGGATCGAGCACGAGCGGCGTCAGATGAATCGTGGGGATCGACGCGGGATCGATCGTGATCGCCTCGAGCGTCGCGAGGCTCGCGTTCAACGGATCCGCCGGCAGGCCGTTCACCTTCAGCACGACCTCGGACGGATCGGTCTCGACGGCGAGCACGCGCAGATCGACGACCGTGCTCGGGTCGGCGAAGTTGCCGCACGCGGGCGCGAGCCCCAGCAACAGGAGCAGGCCGGCGCGCTTCAAAACCGCCCCCTCAGCCCGACGACCGGCAAGATGGGCAGCCCGCGCAGCGGCGCCGACTGCTGGAAGCGGTAGTCGTAGATCGTGCCCTCCGGGTTGTTCGAGTTGAGCACGTTCTGCACGTCGAGGTAGGCGCCGAAGGTCCAGGCCTCGAACGTCCAGACGCGCTCGACGCGCGCGTCGAGCTGGCTGAAGGTCGGCCCGCGCGCGCTGCCGGTCGCGCCGTTCTCGCGCGTGTAGCCGTTGAAGTCGGCGTCGTAGAACGAGCCCGCGACGGGCGTCGTCGGCGCGCCCGTGACCAAGCGGTAGCGCACCCCGAACGTCCACGCGCGCCAGTTGTAGCTGCCGACGAGGCTGAGGTTGTGCGTCTGATCGTACTGGCTCGGGTGCCACGACATGTCCGCGCCGTTGCGCTCCATGCCCGTGTTGCCGCCCATGGGCACGCCCTCGACGAGGTTGCCCGCCGTCTCGGAGCGCGACAGCGTGTAGGCGAGCCAGCCGTAGAAGTGCTCGGTGATCTCGTGGCGCAGCAAGAGCTCGAGGCCGTAGGCGCGGCCTTTGCCCGAGCTCGCGAAGTGATCGAGCGTCGCGACGGGCATGTCGTGCCGCCGCACGAAGAAGCCCGTGAGCGTGGCGTTGATGGCGTCGGTGAGCTTCCGCTCGACGCCGAGCTCGTACTGATCGGCCCAGATGAGCGACAGGTTCGGGTTGCCGAACTCCTTGTCGAGGAACTGCGGCGTCGGCAGCTGGTGGTAGATGCCCACGGTGCCCTTGAGCGCGAGGCGCGGCGTGATGGCCCAGCGCCCCGACAAGCGCGGGTCGACGTCGTACTTGTTGGTGTCGACGACGTAGAAGTAATCGAAGCGTACGCCGGGAACGATGCGCACGTCGGCGCGCGGGCTCCACTGGCCCTCGACGTAGACCGCCGGCGCCGTGTCGAACAGCCGCCGGCGCGCGACGACCGATTCGGCCGTCGCCTGGCCGATGCTGCGGCCCTCGCGCGGCGCCGGCACGTCGAAGTCGGCGAGGTCGTAGCTGATGAGGCCGTCGAGCCCCGCCGCCAGCGTGAAGCGCGGCCCGAACGTGCGCGTGAGATCTTCACGCAAGAACAGGCGGTGGTACGAGATCGTGCCCGAGTTGGTCGCGAACGAGAACGCGTCGACGCCGTAGCCGTAGGCGGGGCGGAACTTCGACAGCCACGGGCCGAGCGGCGTCGTCAACGTCGCGAGCAAGCGATGCGAGCCCGAGTGCTGATCGATGTCGACGACGCGCGACGGGTCCGACGAGATCACGTGCAGGTTGTCGTCGGCGCCGAACGCCTCGAGCACGAGGCGGCCGCCGTGGGCGAGATCGCGCTCGGCGCGCGCCTGGTAATCGTAGTAGACGGGCACGGCCGTCACGAAGCTGCTGCCGACCTTCTTGGGGATGAACAGCGGCAGGAGCTGGTCGATGTAGCTGCGGCGAAGGGCCGCGCTCACGCGCCAGGTCTTGCCGACGGGGCCTTCGACGAACACCGACGAGTCGAGCACGTTGAGGTCGACCGAACCGTGGACCTCGCGGCCGACCTCGGTGCGCGTGGTGACGTCGACGAGGCCGCCCGAGAAGCGGCCGTAGCGCACGCCGAAGCCGCCCGGGAAGAAGTCGATCTTGTCGACGAGGTTCGGCGACAGCACCGAAGGGCCGACGAGGAAGTGATAGATGTGCGGCACGGCGAGCGTGTCGATGAACGCGCCCGTGTCGTTGGGGTTCGCGCCGCGCACGATGAGCACGCCCAGGCCGTAGGGCGCGCGCGCGACGCCGGGCAGGCTCTGGATGACACGCAACGGATCGCCCAGCGTGCCGGGCACCGTCGTCAGCTCTTGGCGCGAGAGCGTTTGCTTCGTCTCTTCGGCGTGCGAGGGATCGGCGCGCACGCGCGTCTCGTACTGCATGCCCGCGCGACGAGCGGTCGAGCATGTCCACTCGATCGGCGTGGGCGCGGCCAGCTCGGCGGCCGTGAGATCCCGCAAGCACGGCTCGTGCGTCGTGTCGGAGACGACGACGCGCAAACCTTCGACGGCCGTCGTGCGGATCTCGAAGCGACCGTCGGCGTCGGTCGCGCCCACGACCTCGGTGCGCGCCTTTCCGCCGGCGGCGATCGACACGTCGGCGGCGACGAGCGGCTCGCGCGTGCCGCGCTCGCGCGCGAGGCCGCGCAGCACGAGACGTTGCGGGGGTGGCGTCGCCGCCGTCGGCGCGGCGTCGGACGCGCCACCGTCGGCGCTCGCTTCGCCGTCGTCGGTCGCGCTCGCATCAGAGGCGCCGCCGTCGGCGTCGCCGCCGTCGACGGCGCTCACGGGCACGACCTTCGGCACGAAGTGGATCGTGTAGGCGATGCGGATCGCCGCGGGCTTGTCGTCGACCTCGGCGGGCGAGAACTCCATCTGCCTCGCCGCCTCGATCGCGGCCTCGTCGAAGCCGTGGCCCGCGCCCTTCGTCACCGTCGCCGCCGAGACGTGCCCCGCGGCGTCGAGATCCAGCGCGAGCGTGACGTCGCCCGACATCTGCGCCGCGAGCGCGTCCGGCGGGTACACGGGCTCGACGGGCTTCGTGATCGCGGGCGGCTTCGTGAGCTTGGGCGCGGGCCTCGGCTTGCCGGGCGGCGGCGGCAGCGGCATGTCTGACTGCGCGCGCGCGACGCCCGCCGACAAACCAACGGCAGCGAGCACGACGAGCGAGGGGCGGATCGCGCGCAACGCGGCCGAATGTAGCAGCCCTCCCGCGACACGCTCGCCGGCGAATTGTAAAGAAGCGTTGCCGTCCGAGACGACTATGCTTGCGCCCATGACGAACCGATTCGTGTCGATGGGACTGTTGGGATTGACGTCACTCGCCTGTGCGACCACCGCGACCAGCCCGGCGGCGCCCACGGCGGCACCGAGCGCGCCCGCCGTTCCCGCCGCGTTGGCCGTGCCCGCGGGCGCGCAGCAGGTCGCGCGCTTCCACGCCACCGGCGCGCAGGTCTACGTGTGCGCCGCCGCGACGGTCGGCGCGGCCCCCGCGTGGACGTTGAAGCGTCCCGACGCGGCCCTCACCGACGCCGACGGCAAGCCCGCGGGCACGCACGGCGCCGGACCTTCGTGGACGTCGACCGACGGCAGCGCCGTCGTCGGCAAGAAGCTCGCGCAGGCCGATTCACCCGACGCCGCCGCGATCCCGTGGCTGCTCGTGCGCGGCGTCTCGACGACGGGCACGGGCGTGTTCGCCGGGGTGACGTTCATCCAGCGCGTGTCGACGACGGGCGGCAAGGCGCCCGCCACCGGCTGCGGCGCGGACAACGTCGGCGCCGAGACGCGCGCCAACTACACCGCCGACTACGTCTTCTACCGCGGCGGCGCTTGATCGCCGTGCGTCGGCCATACTGACGGCATGAAGTCGGAGCCGACGTCGCTCGTGCGCGGCCGCCCGCCGCTGGCGATCCGCGCGGCGCGGTTCGAGGACGTCGCGCCCGTCCTGCGCCTCGTGCACGGCGCGATCGAGCGCGACTGCCGGGACCACTACGACGCGCTCCAACGGGAGGCCGTCTTCTCCGTCTACGCCTCGAACCTGTTCGTCGACGTCGTCGGCGCCTTCGACAGCCTCGTCGCCGAGCTCGACGGCCGGCTCGTGGGGTTCGCGCAGCTCGATCGTCCTCGCGGCCAGCTGCGCGCGCTGTTCGTCGACGCCGAGTCGCAACGACGCGGCATCGGCCGCGCGCTGCTCGCGGCGATCGAGGCGCGCGTCGCGCGCCACGGCGGCCGGAGCCTGCGCGGCGCGATGTCGCTCAACGCCGTGCCGTTCTACGCGAACGCCGGCTTCCGCGCGCGCGGCCCCGTCGAGGCGCTCAGCGCGGCGGGGGTTTCGGTGCCCATTGTGCAGATGGAGAAGCGGTTGGCGGCGTGACGACCGGGTAACCCTTCGACTGCCACGCGAAGATGCCTTCGTCGATGACGGCCGTGTGCTTGTAGCCGCGCTTGCGCAGCTCGGCGACGACCTCGCCGGAGACGTGGTGTGGGCACGCGCAGTACGCGACGACCCACGTCCCGTCCTTGGGGATGTCGTCGAGCGAGCGCTTTTCGTAGTACGGCGTCGAGATCGCGCCCGTGATGTGCAGGCTCGCCCAGTCCGACGGCGCGCGCGCGTCGCAGATGACGATGCGGCGCTTCTCGTCGAGCGCCTGCTTCACCTGATCGATCGAGACGTAGAGATCTTCTTTGAGCGTGAACTGCGGCGTGCGGCCGCGCGGGTTGAGCACGACGGGCGCCGTGCGCGGCGCGAGCGGCGGCGGTGGTGGCGGCGGCGCGGGCGGCGGGATCGCCATCGAGCGCAGGTAGGCGAGCACGTCGTCGATCTGCTCGGGCTTGAGCACCGCCTTCCAGGCGATCATCGACGTGGGCGCGCGGCCGTTCTCTATGGCGTAGCGCAGGTAGCCATCGCTCGCCGTCTGCAGCAGCACGGGGTTGGCGAGGTGCACGGCGGTCTTGCGCTGCGCGGGCGTGCCGTGACAGGGCGAGCAGGTCGCGTCGTAGAAGACCTCGCCGCGCTTGGCGTCGCCGGGCGGGCGCGGCGCGGGGAGCGCGGCGCGCGGCGGACCGCCGTCGCGCAGGAAGGCGATGATGGCGTCGATCTCCTCGGGCACGAGCGGGCCGCCCAGGGCGCGCGCGTAGCCGGCCATCGCCGTGCCGGGACGGCCGCGGCCGATGCCGGCGCGCAAGAACTCGTCGGTCGCCGACGCGAGGAACGTCGCCGTCTTGAGCGACGGCGAGTTGTCGGCCGCGTAGCCGTTGCCCGCGGCGCCGTGGCAGGTCGCGCAGTACTTCGTGAAGGCGAGGCGCCCGCGCTCGACCGTCGCGTTGGCGATCGCGGGCTTGGGGCGCGCGCAGGCGAGCGACGAGAGCGTCGCGAGCGCGACGAGCCAGATGAGACCAGAACCGCGAACCATGCCGGGAGAGTAAACTAGTTGGGCCGCATGGCATCCCCCCTGCCCCGCCTGCGCCCCGACCTCGACATCATGCCGTCGCCCGTGGCCGAGCAGCCTGGGCTGCTCGTACGTGACCCGTTTCACTATTCGGAGGCGACGCTCATCATCCCGCCGGGGCTCGCGCGCGGCCTCGGCTGCTTCGACGGCGAGAACACCGAGCTCGACCTGCGCGCCGTGCTCGCGCGGCGGCTCGGCCGCGTCGACGTGAGCGAGCCCGCGCGCCACCTCGTGACGGCGCTCCACGACGCCGGCTTCCTCGACGACGAAAAGTTCGCCGAGCTGCGCGAGCAGCGACACACCGCCTTCGCCGCCGCGCCCACGCGCACGCCCGCGCACGCCGGCTCGGGCTACCCCGACGAGCCCGCGCCGCTCGCGACGACGTTGACGGAGTATCTGTCGCGCACGCCCACGAAGCGCCCGCCCGCGAAGAAGCGGCCGCTCGTCGGCATCGCGGCGCCGCACGTGAGCCCCGAGGGCGGCGTCGCCTCTTACGCCGCGGCTTACCGCGCGCTGTCGGGCGCGCGCGAAGACAGGGACGACGGCCTCGCCGAGCGCACGTTCGTGATTCTGGGGACGTCACATTACGGCGCGCCCGATCGCCTCGGCCTCACGCGCAAACCGTTCGAGACGCCGTTCGGCGTCACGCAAACCGACGCGCGCCTCGTCGACGCGCTCGCGCGCGACGCGGGCGACGCCGCGCTCGTCGAAGACTACTGCCACGCCGTCGAGCACTCGATCGAATTCCAGGTCGTGTTCCTGCAGCACCTCTTCGGCCCGCGCGTGCGCATCCTGCCCGTGCTGTGCGGCGCGTTCGTCGAAGGCCCCGCCGCCGGCAAGCCACCCGAGGCGAACGACACCGCCGCGCGCGCCCTCGACGCGCTCGCGTCGCTCGCCGCGCGCGAAGGCGACAGGCTGTTCTTCGTGCTGGGCGTCGACATGGCGCACGTCGGCCGGCGCTACGGCGACGCCGCGGCGGCGCGCGCCGACGAGGGCGAGCTGGTCGAGGTCGCCGCGCGCGATCGCGGCCGCATCGCCAGCCTCGAGGCCGGTGACGCCGAAGGCTTCTGGGAGCAGGTGCGCGAGCGCGGCACGCCCGAGCGCGGCTACGACGATCTCAAGTGGTGCGGCTCGGCGCCCTTCTACGCCTTTCACAAGGCCGTCCCCGCCGCGCGCGGTCAGCTCCTCCACTACGAGCAATGGAACATCGACGACGCCAGCGTCGTCAGCTTCGGCGCGATCGCCTACCGCGGGTGAGCCCTCACTCGAGGGCCTTGAAGGCCGTCGCCGCCGGCTGAAACGCGGCGGGCAACGCCGTCACATCGTCGTAGACGGCCGACGTCGAGCAAGCCGCCGTCGTCTTCGGCGACGAGCCCCCGATGATCGCAAACTCGTCCATGCGCCCCGAGCAGCTCGTGATGGTCGGCGAGGCGGCCGGCAACACCGCGAGCTTCGCGGCGATGTCGCTCGCCTGAGCCTCGGTCGCCGTCCCCGCGCGAGCGAAGTTCGGCCCGCCGTCCTCGCAGCCGTGATCGAGCCAGACGTTTCGGTTGGCGTCGATCGCGACGCTCTTGCCGCACAGGTTCCGAGCCTGCGTCCACATCATGACGGGTGTGGGCAGGTCCTGGAGCTGCGTCGGCTCGCCGCAGCCCGCGCCAACCGCGAGCGCGAGGACGACGAGAACACGACACGCCTGCCTTGGATCGAAGCTCGGAACCCCTGAATTCCGGTGAATTTCACGCATGCCGACCCTTGGAGCACGGCGCATACCAAGGCTGCGTCGTCGGGTATGCTCGGCACCATGTCTTCCGCGTCGTCTTCCGTTCCTGGTCCGTTCGATCGCGAGCTCGCCGAGGCGGCGTTCGTGTGTGACTTGCTGCGCGTGCGCGATCTGCTGGCGCGCGGCGCGAGCCCCGACGCGCGCGACAGCGACGGCCGGCCGCCGATCGTTTCGGCGATCCTCGGCAACTCGGTCGCGCTGGTCGGGTTGCTGCTCGAGGCGCGCGCCGACGTCGACGCGCCCGACGCGCACGGCTGGACGCCGCTGCACTTCACGGCCGACGAGGTCCTGCCGCAGTACGCGAGCCTGCTCCTCGCCAAGGGCGCCAAGGTCGACGCGCGCGATCTGGAGGGCAACACGCCGCTCCACCGCGCCGTCTTCTCGGCGCGCGGCCGCGGCGAGGTCGTCGCCCTGCTCCGCAAAGCCGGCGCGCGCGACGACGCCAAGAACAAGAACGGCGAGACCCCCAAGTCCCTCGCGGCGCGCCTCGGCGAGAGCTTCTTTACGGCGAACTGACGTTCACGAACCAAGCGAGCGTAGCGTGGCTTCGCCACGCGAGCGAGGGGGGCCAGGGTGCGCGAGCGGCAGCGAGCCGTACCCCGTCAGATCAAATCACCGCGCCGGTGATCTTCAGCTCTTCGAGGTAGGTGATCTCTTCGGGCGTCGAGGGGCGGCCGAGGGTGGCGTTGCGCGAGGGGAAGCGGCCGAAGCGCGCGACCACGTCGTGGTGCTGGCGCGCGAACGCGACGCCGCGGTCGTAGAACGGGCGCACGGCGACGGGCGCCTCGGCGAGGACGCGCTCGGCGTAGGCGAGGCCGCGCTCCTGGAGGATGCGGTCCTCGGCGTGCGACAGCGGCAGCGAGAAGAACATGCGCTCGTGCAGCGCGAGGTCGCGGTCCATGCTGGCCTCGAGGCCGCTCACGGCGAGGCGCTGCGCGGCGCCGTCCTGCGCGAACGCGAGCGGCGTGCCGCGGAAGACGTTGCGCGAGAACTGATCGAGCAAGACGATGAGCGCGAGGCGATCGCGCGGCGTGCCGGCCCACTCGTCGAGCTCGCCGCGGCGCGCGCGCTCGAGCTCGGCGCCGAAGCGCGCGGCGATCTCGCGGTCGACCTCGGCGCCGCCGTAGAACCACATGGCGCCGCGCCGCTCGAGGGCCGCGACGCCGTCGATGGGGTCGCGCTCGTCGCCGAACCAGTAGGCGAGGACGGACGCGGCGTCACTCATGGGGCGCAGCATACACCCGAGGCGCGGAGCCGCGTGTGCGTTGGTGATAACGTCGGCGCGCTTGGACCACCGACTCGACGAAAGCCTTCTTACGAACGGCGACGAGCTCGATGCGCTCGTCGCGCTCTCGAACGCCGTGGGCGCGGACGCGACGCTCACGCAGCCGGGCGGAGGGAACAGCTCGATCAAGCGGCGCGCGCGCGACTTCGCGGGGCGCGAGGTCGAGGTCCTGTCGGTCAAGGGCAGCGGCACCGACCTCGCGACGATCGCGCGCGGCGGCTTCACGACGCTGCGGCTCGACGACCTCGCGCTCCTGCAGCGGCGCGATCAGATGACCGACGAGGACATGATGGCGTTCATGCGCGCGTGCATGCTCGACGCCCGCGAGCCGGCGCCGTCGGTCGAGACGCCGCTGCACGCGCTGCTGCCCCACCGCTGCGTCGTCCACACGCACGACTTCGCGACGCAGGCGCTCACCGACACGGCCGATCCCGCGGCACACGTGCGCGAGGCGTTCGCCGACGAGGTCGCCTACGTCGACTACGTGCGGCCAGGGTTCCCGCTCGCGCGCGCCCTCGCGAACGCCATCGGCGCTCTGTCTCGCGCGCCGCGCGGGCTCGTGCTCGCGCGCCACGGGCTCGTCGCGTGGGGCGACACGCCGCGCGCTTGTTACGCGAACCTGCACGCGCTCGTGAACCGCGCCGAGGCGTTCCTCGCGCGCGGCGCGCGGCGCGCGTTCGTGTCGATGACGCCGCCCGCGTCCGCCGACGAGCGTCGCGCCGCCGCGCGCGCCGTGCTGCCGCGGCTCCGGCGCGGCGTCTCGGCGGGGCGCCCCGCGATCTTGCACCTCGACGACTCGCCCGAGGCGCGCGCGTTCGCGGGCTCGGCCGAGGCGCGCGCGATCCACGCGCGCGGCATGGTGACGCCCGAGCACATCCTGCGCTGCGGGCGCGTGCCGCTCTTGATCGAGGGCGACTTCGCGCGCCGGCCGATCGACGCGTCGGCGCGCGCGCTCGACGACGCGCTCGCGCGCTACGCCGAAGAGGCGCGCGCCGCGTTCGCGCGACACCGGCCCGCGGCCGAGATGCTGCCGCCCGTGCCGCGCGTCGTGCTGCTGCCGGGCCTCGGCGTCGTCGCCGCCATGAAGGACAAGGCCAACGCCGCGCTGGGCGCGCTCTGCTACCGCCACGGCGCGCGCGTCATGACGGCGGCCGAAGGGCTCGGCGGCTTTCAGTTCCTCGACGAGGCCGACGGGCTCGCCATCGAGTACTGGTCGCTCGAGATGGCCAAGCTGAAATCCATCGAGCGTGAGCTGGCGGGTCAGGTCGCGCTCGTGACCGGCGGCGCGAGCGGCATCGGGCGCGCGATCGCGCGGCGATTCGCCGAAGAAG
>DASZRT010000144.1:0-58122 GCA_035549075.1 Polyangia bacterium
GGCTGCCGCGCCAGCCGCCCGACGGGGGCGGCGCCGCCGCCGTTCCGCGCCACGTTCCGCCCGGCGGCGGGTTGGCGGGGCGGCCGCGCCAGGCCGGCTGCGGCTGCACGCGGTAGTTGTAGTCACGGTAGCCGTTCGAGCCCTGCCAATAGCCGCGGTAATAGACCGGGCGGCCGCCCTCGTAGACATAGCGCGGGCCGATGAACACGTAACCCTGACGCGGCGGCGCCCAGTAGCCCCCGCTCCACGTCCAGGCGGCGCCGGTCCAGTCCCAGTAGCCGTCGACCCAGAAGTAGTCGTAGGCCGGCGGCGCCGGACGCACTTCATAGATCGGCTCGGGCATCGGCTCGGTCGGGTACGCCTCGGCGTAGGTGCCGGCGTTGGGGTCGCCCTCGTAAACGACGGGTTGCGGCGCGGGCTGGGCGCGGACCACGCATCCGGTCAGCGCGGCAGAGCCCAAGAGTGAGCCCAGGAGGAGCGACGTGAACAACCAGGACGTACGCGGCGAGGGGCGCATGAGGGTGTCTCCTTCGGAGGGTGGTTCCGTCTCGGGACGCAACACGCTACCGGTCAATTCAAACCGTCGCAAGCGAACGGCCCTGGACGGGACCTCGCCGACTTGACCGCCCGCCGGCCCACGACTAAACACGCGAGGTGATGGAGACCGTTTTCTCGGGGATGCAGCCGTCGGGTGAGATGCACCTCGGCAACTACCTCGGCGCCGTGCGCAGCTGGGTCGACCTGCAGGGCCGCTACCGCTGCTTCTATTGCATCGTCGACTACCACGCGATCACGCAGCCCTACGAGCCGGCGCAGATGCGCGAGCGCGTGCGCGAGATGGCGATCGACATCCTCGCCTGCGGCATCGAGCCCGAGCGCGCGACGCTGTTCGTGCAGTCGTCGGTGCCCGAGCACACCGAGCTCGCCTGGGCGCTCTCGGCGGTCGCGCCGCACGGCGAGCTCGAGCGCATGACGCAGTTCAAGGACAAGGCGGCGCGCCACCCCGAGAACATCAACGCGGGCCTGTTCACGTACCCCGTGCTGCAGGCGGCCGACATCCTTCTGTACGGCGCGACGCGCGTGCCCGTGGGCGAAGATCAGCGGCAGCATCTCGAGCTCGCGCGCGAGATCGTGCGCCGGTGGAACACGCGCTTCGGCGAAACCTTCGTCGAGCCACAGCCGCTGTTCTCGACGACGCCGAAGATCCTCGGGCTCGACGGGCAGGCGAAGATGTCGAAGAGCCTCGGCAACACGATCGGCCTGCGCGAGTCCGACGACGCCATCTGGAACAAGCTGCGCACGGCGGCGACCGATCCGGCGCGCGCCAAGCGCACCGATCCGGGCACGCCCGAGAAGTGCAACGTGTTCACGCTGCACAAGTTCTTCTCGACGCCCGAAGAGCAGAAGGCCGTGCACGAGGGCTGCACGACGGCGGGCATCGGCTGCATCGACTGCAAGAAGCGCCTGTTCGAGGGCGTGAAGGCCGACCTGCATCGCATCCACGCGCGCGCCGACGAGCTGCGCGCCGCTCCGGGGCGCGTCGACGAGATCCTCGCGGCGGGCGCCGCCTCGGCGCGCGCCGTCGCGCGCGAGACGATGGCGCGCGTGCGCGATCGCCTCGGGCTCGCGGCGGCACCATGACGAGAATGACCGGGCGCGCCGCGCTCGCCGCCGCGCTCGCCGTTTCGCTGTCGGCCTGCTCGGGCCACGACGCGGGCTCGAGCCCCGAGGCGTCGGTGAACGCGCTCATCGCGGCGGCGCGCGCGGGCGATCGCCTCGCCGTCTACGAGCGCTTCGGCCCACGCACGCGCGCGCGCATCGACGAGATGCTCGCGTCGGCGCGGCGCACGGGCGCGACGCGCGTCTTGCGGCCCGAGGACCTCGTCACCGTCGGCTGGGTGCCGCCCGCCTGGGAGTCGGCGGGCACGCGTCTCTTGCGCCGTGACGGCGACGACGCCGAGGTCGAGGTTTACTCGGGCGGCGGCGATCGCCAGAGCGTCCGCGTCGTGCGCGAGGCACACAGTTGGAAGGTCGAGCTGCCGCTTAGATGAGGCGAGCGCAGCGCGGCTTTGCCTCGCGGAGCGAGGGGGACCGGGGTTCGCGAGCGGCAGCGAGCCGGACCCCGTCAAACGGTCGAGCTGCCGCTGCGTTAACCCGCGAGCGTGGCGTCTTTGAGCCACGCGAGGTACGCGGGGCTGCCGTCGTCGACGTTGAACGCGAGGATCTCGGGCACGTCGTAAGGGTGCAGCTCGAAGACGCGCTGGCACACTTGCTCGAACAAGACGGGGCGCGTCTTGGCTATGCACAGCACCTCGGGCTCGTCCCAGAGCTTGTCGTCGTAGCGATAAACCGAGCGCACGCCGGGCACGATGTTGACGCACGCGCAGAGGCGCTCTTCGACGAGGGCGCGCGCCATCGTGGCCGCGACGTCGGCGTTCGGCGCCGTGATGTGAAGCTCTAGAGCGTCCGCCACGGGGCCACTCTAGCATCGCGCGACTTGACGATAGGAGCCGCTCTGAAGCAGAGTCCCCGCGCCTTGCTCATCGTACAGAAATACGGCGGCACGTCGGTCGGAAGCGTCGAGCGCATCAAGAACGTCGCGCGCCGCTGCCTCGCGACGCAGCGCCAGGGCCACCGCGTCGTCGTCATCGTGTCGGCGATGTCGGGCGAGACGAACCGCCTGCTGGGCCTCGCCAAGCAGATCACCGAGCTGCCCGACGAGCGCGAGCTCGACGTCATCGCCGCGACGGGCGAGCAGGTCACGATCGGCCTCCTCGCGCTCGCGATCCAGGCCGAGGGCGGCAAGGCCGTCTCGTTCACGGGGCAGCAGGTGCGCGTGCTCACCGACAGCGCCTTCGCGCGCGCCCGCATCAAGGACATCGACGCGCGCGCCATCAACCAGGCGCTCGACGAGGGCAAGATCGCCGTCGTCGCCGGGTTCCAGGGCGTCGACGAGGCGGGCAACATCACGACGCTCGGGCGCGGCGGCTCGGACACGTCGGGCGTCGCGGTCGCCGCGGCGCTCAAGGCCGACTCGTGCGAGATCTACACCGACGTCGACGGCGTCTACACGGCCGATCCGAACGTCGTCTCGACTGCGCGCAAGGTCGACCGCATCAGCTACGAAGAGATGCTCGAGCTCGCGTCGCTCGGGGCGAAGGTGCTGCAGATTCGCTCGGTCGAGTTCGGCATGAAGTACGGCGTGCGCATCCACGTCCGTTCGAGCTTCAACGACAACGAAGGGACCTGGGTCGTGCCTGAGGAGAAAGCCATGGAAGCTGTAGTCGTCTCCGGCGTCACCGCCACGAAGGACGAGGCGAAGATCACGTTGCTGGGCATCGCGGACGCGCCCGGCATCCAGGCGAAGGTGTTCAAGCCGCTCGCCGCCGCGGGCATCTCGCTCGACGTCATCGTCCAGGCCTTCGTCCAGGACGGGCGCACGAACCTGACGTTCACGCTGCCGGCCGGCGATCTGCCGCGCGCGCGGGACATCCTCGTCAAGCAGTGCGGCGACGTCTGCGCGGCTGAGCAGATCAAGAGCGAGTCGGGCCTGTCGAAGGTCTCGGTCGTCGGCGTCGGCATGCGCTCGCACGCGGGCGTCGCGCTCAAGATGTTCGAGACCCTCGCCAAGGAGAACATCCACGTGCACTTGATCTCGACCTCCGAGATCAAGATCTCGTGCGTCATCGACGCGAAGTACGGCGAGCTCGCCGTGCGCTCCTTGCACGACGCGTTCGAGCTGGGCAAGAGCGCGTAGAGCGCGCTCGAGCTACTTCTTCGCGGCGGTCGTCGCGGGCGGCGTCGCGGCGGCCTTCGGCGGGGCCGTCGCTGGGGGCGGCGGGGCCGTGGCAGGCGGGGGAGGTACCGTCGCGGCGGCGGCTTTCGGTGGCTCGGTCGTGGCGGCGGGCTTGGCGCCGGCCGCGGCGGGCGGCGCGGCGGCCTTGTCGCCTTGCTCGGGCGGCGGCGCGGCCTCGTCACCTTCGGGCGCGCGGTCCCACTTGTCGACCTTGCCCGAGCCCGTCGTGTCGTAACCGATGCGGTCGAGCTTGCCGGCCTCGTAGTACTGCCACTCGTCGATCTTGCCGTCGTTGTTGGTGTCGCGCTCGATGCGCACGAGCTTCTCGTCCTCGTAGTACTTGAAGAGGTCGGGCTTCTGGTCGTAGTTCGTGTCGAGCTCTTCGCGCACCTTCTTGCCCTGCGCGTAGTAGACCGTCAGGTCGAACTTGCCGTCGAAGTCGAGATCGAACTCCTCGAGCGTCGTCTGCGCGCCTTTGTCGTCGTAGTAGTAGACGATGTCGAGCTTGCCGTCGTGGTTGAGGTCGACCTGCTTGCAGGTGAGGGTCTGCGTCTTGGTGTTGCCCGAGCCCGACACCGAGAAGAACTTCCAGACGTCGGGCTTCTTGTCGCCGTTCGTGTCGACGGTGACGATCTCCTTGCCCTTGTCGCTGCACTTCGACCGGTCGATCTGAGGCGCGCTCGGCGAGTTCGAGTCGGCCATCGGCGTCGTCTCGGCCGGGCGCTGCGTGCTGCCGCACGCCGTCAGCGCGCCGGAAACGGCGACCAACGCCGTCAGCAGAAGCGTGGACTTACGTTGGGCCCGAGCGCGGTCGTCTAGACGCATGGTGCCTAACGGTAAGGCGAAAACCCTTTGCCATCAAGTGTGTTCGAGATTGACCGCCCACGTATCGTCATGCATCGTCACACGCCATGGCGAGGAAGAAGGTCTCGACGACCATCTACATCACGCCCGAACAGAGCGAACAGCTGAAGCTCCTTCACAGCAAGACGAAGGTGCCCGTCGCGGAGTACATCCGTCAGGGGATCGATCTCGTGCTCGAGAAGCAGAAGGAACATCTCCCAGGTCAGCTCTTGCTGGGAATGCCGGCGACGCGTAAGTAGTCTCGCGCCGCTCCCACCTCGGCCCCGACCCGCGATTTCCCATGTCCACCCCGACGCGCCTGATCCGTAACTTCTCGATCATCGCCCACATCGATCACGGCAAGTCGACGCTTGCCGATCGTTTGCTCGACGCCACCGACGCACTGACCGACCGCGAGCGCCGCGCGCAGTTCATGGACAGCATGGACCTGGAGCGCGAGCGCGGCATCACGATCAAGGCGGCGACGGTGCGGCTCATGTACGCGGCCAACGACGGCCTCACGTACGAGCTGAACCTCATCGACACGCCCGGGCACGTCGACTTCCACTACGAGGTCTCGCGCTCGCTGGCGGCGTGCGAGGGCGCCGTGCTCGTCGTCGACGCGTCCCAGGGCGTCGAGGCGCAGACGCTCGCCAACGTCTACCTCGCCGTGAACCTCAACCTCGTCATCGTGCCGGTCATCAACAAGATCGACCTGCCGGCGGCCGATCCCGAGAACGCCAAGCGCGAGATCGAGGACGTCGTCGGCATCGACGCGTCCGAGGCCGTGCTCGCCTCGGCGAAAGAGGGCATCGGCATCCGCGAGATCCTCGAGCAGATCGTCAAGAAGGTGCCGCAGCCCGTGGGCGACCCCGAGGCGCCGCTCAAGGTGCTGCTGCTCGACAGCTGGTACGACACCTACCGCGGCGTCGTCATCCTCGTGCGCGTCGTCGACGGCGTCATGCGCCCGAGGCAGAAGGTGCTCTTCATGAGCGTGCGGCGCGAGTACGAGCTGCAGACGGTGGGCGCGTTCGCGCCGTTCGCGCGTGAGGTGCCGGACCTCGGCCCGGGCGAGGTGGGCTTCTTCACGGCAGCCATCAAGGACGTGGGCGACGCGCGCGTCGGCGACACGATCACCGAGTCGGCGCGTCCCTGCGCCGAGGCGCTGCCCGGCTTCAAGCCGGCGAAGGCCATGGTCTTCGCCGGAATCTTCCCGACGGACACGGCGCGCTACGAGGATCTGCGCGACGCCCTGGACAAGCTGCGCCTCAACGACTCGTCGTTCTCGTACGAGCCGGAGACGTCGGCGGCGCTCGGCTTCGGCTTCCGCTGCGGCTTCCTGGGCCTGCTGCACATGGAGATCATCCAGGAGCGGCTCGAGCGCGAGTACAACCTGGACCTCATCACGACCGCCCCTACGGTGCGGTTCCGATGCGTCATGCAGGGCGGCGAGATCATCGAGCTCGACAACCCCGCCAAGTTCCCCAACGAGGGCGGCCTCGAGACCATCGAGGAGCCGATCATCGCGGCGACGATTCACACGCCGCCGGAATATGTCGGCGCCGTCCTCAAGTTGTGCGAGGACAAACGAGGCAAGCAGACGGGCCTCACCTACGCCGGCGAAAAGCGCGTGATCATTCGATACGACCTGCCGCTCACCGAGATGGTGTTCGGCTTCTACGACCGCCTCAAGTCGGCGTCGCGCGGCTACGCCTCGCTCGACTACGAGCCCAAGGGTTACGCGCCGGCTGATTTGGTCCGCATGGATTTGCTCGTCAACGGGGATAGAGTCGACTCGCTGTCGCTCATCGTGCACCGCGAGAGCGCGTACACGAAGGGGCGTGACCTCTGCGACAAGATGAAGGAGCTCATCCCGCAGCAGCAGTTCGAGGTCGCCGTGCAGGCGTCGATCGGGTCGCGCGTCATCGCGCGCACGACCGTCAAAGCGCTGCGCAAGAACGTCACGGCCAAGTGCTACGGCGGCGACATCACGCGCAAGCGCAAGTTGCTGGAGCGTCAGAAGGAAGGTAAGAAGAGGATGAAGCAAGTGGGCAACGTCGAGATCCCGCAAGAGGCCTTCCTCGCGATCCTCAAGGTCGACTAGCGAGAACATCAGATGTCGGCCGAAGCGGGACAGGGTTTGATGGGATGGTGGCGGGAGCGGGGCGCTTGGAGCCGCGCGCGCGCCGAGGGCAAGCACCTCTCGAAGGAAGCGCGGCGCGTCCTCCGCAAGAAGAGCTTCCGCATCCCCGAGGCGACGGCCGCGCTCGTGTCGGCGCAGGCCGACAACGTCGACGAGGCGTTGCGCGGCAACGACCTCGAGCAGGTGCGCCGCGCGATCGGCGCGCTCGACGACACGATGAACGAGCACCTCGCCTTCGCTCGCAAGTCGACGATGCGCGAGTACGCCGAGTCGATCGGCGTCGCCGTCGCGATCGCGCTCCTGCTGCGGGCGTTCGTCGTCGAGGCGTTCCAGATCCCGTCGGGCTCGATGATCCCGACGCTCGAGGTGGGCGACCACATCTTCGTGTCGAAGTTCGCCTACGGCCTGGGCATCCCCTTCACGAACATGAAGGTGCTCCAGTACGCGGAGCCGAAACGCGGCGACATCATCGTCTTCAAGTACCCGCTCGAGCAGTCGACCGACTACATCAAGCGCGTCGTGGGCTTGCCCGGCGACGTGCTCGAGATGCGCCAGGGCGAGCTCTACATCAACGGCACGATCGTGCCGCGTGAGCAGGTGCCGGGCGAGTGCCACTACTCCGAGTCGGGGCGTGCTTCGATCGATGATCGGGAGTGCGAGCGCTGGATCGAGACGCTCGACGGGCGCAAGCACCAGACGATCCAGGAGCCCATGCGCGGCTCGCGCGACTTCGAGCGCAAGGTCATCCCGGCGGGCCACGTGTTCGTCATGGGCGACAACCGCGACAACTCGTCGGACTCGCGCGTGTGGGGCACGGTCGACCGCGACCTCATCAAGGGCCGCGCGCTCATCGTCTGGTGGTCGCGCGGCACGGCCGAGAACAGCGACAGCTTCTTCGGCTCGATCGGCAACTGGTTCAAGTCGATCCGCTGGAAGCGGTTCTTCCAAGCCGTTCGCTAGAGCTACGGCAAGAGCGTCTCGTTCCAGTCTTTGATCGTCGCGCGGGCGACGACGCCCTCGACCACGAAGGGATCGTCGCGCACGAACTCCTCGGCGGCCTCGCGCGAGGCGAAGACGGCCATCGAGCCCTCGCGCGGATCGCCAAAGAGACCGGTCGCCAGCAGATCGCCGCGCGCGTGGAAGACGTCGACGCGGGCCTTGTGCGCGGGGTAGTGGACGGGCGCCTTCGCGAGGACGTCGGGCGACGACTCATAGATGACGACGGCCTTCTGCGCGGCCGCGGCGCCGAACCGCTCGAGGGTGACGTGCCAGCCCTTGGGATCGTCGAGCTGCTTGCGCAGCGCCTCGGCGGCGTCGAGGTAGCGGTCGAGCAGGCGGTGCTCGAAGGTCACGCGCGTGCGGCGCGCTTCAACGGGCGTGAACGTCACCTCGACCTCGGTGACGAACGCGGGATCGAAGGCCCAGGCCGACGTGATCTGCCACGACAGCACGAGGCGCGCGGGCGGCTCCCACGCGAGCACGCGGCCGATGTCGCACTCCGAGCCGTCCTCGCAGACGGAGTACCAGCGCCCGCCGACGCGCGGCTCGACGACCATGCGCGCGAGCGGCGACTTGCCGATGTGGTGCTGCGGCGGCCACCAGCGCGTCATGCCTTCGGTGAACGTGCGGAAGGCGTGCGCGGGCGCGGCGCGGATGATGAGCTCCTTCTTCACGGGCGGCACGGGCGTCGTCATGGCTTCTTTCTCCTCGGGCGGGGCGGGGCGGCGGCGGTCTCTTCGGCGTGCGTCGAGAACGAATCGAGCGCGTCGCCCCACAGGCGGTCGAAGTAGGCGCGCAGCGCCCGCACGGCGACCGGGTTGGGGCGGTAGTAGCGGCGCGTGCCGACGCCCTCGTCGAGCACGAGCGCGGCGTCCTTCAGCACGCGCAGGTGCTGCGAGACGGCGGGGCGCGACACGTGCGGCAGGCCGCGGTGGATCTCGCCGACCGAGCGCGGCCCCGTGGCGAGCCGCTCGAACACGAGCCGCCGCGTCGGGTCCCCGAGCGCCGAGAGCATGGCCTGCGCGTTAGGCGTCACTTACGTAAGCAATAGCTTACTGAACCGGGCGCGGTCAACGGCAAAGACATCGGCGCGTGCGGTCAGTGCGCCAGAATCGCCAGCAAGACGCCGACGACCAGGATCGTCGCGCCGATGACGAGCGCGACGCGCTTGGCCTCGAACTTGTCGGCGCTTCGGTCCTGCGAGGCGAGCGCCTTGGCGATGGCCTCGCGCAGCTCGCCCGTGTCGGCGAAGCGATCGTCGCGGTTCTTCGCCACCATCTTGAGGATGATGTCGTCGACGGCCGACGGAATCTTGATGCCTTCCTTGAGCTTCGAGGGCGCGGGCGCCGCCTGCTTCATGTGGAAGTTGATGATCTCGATCGGCGTCTTCGCGCCTTGGAAGGGCAGCACGCCCGTGAGCATCTCGTACGACATCATGCCGAGCGCGTAGATGTCCGAGCGGCCGTCGAGCGTCTGGCCGCGCAGCTGCTCCGGCGACATGAACTCGAGCGTGCCCAGCGTCTGGCCGACGGCCGTGAGCGCCTGGACCTCTTTTTCGCCCGAGATCATCTTGGCGATGCCGAAGTCGAGCACCTTGACGTGATCCTCCACGGTCGCCGACGAGCCGGCGCCGGCGCCGACTTGGCGCGACTCGACGAAGACGTTCTCGGGCTTCATGTCGCGATGGACGATGCCGTTGGCGTGCGCCTCACCCAACGACTGCGCGACTTGGTCGACGATGCCGAGGACGCGCGCCGCCGGCAGCGGTCCGTCGGACTTCTGCAGGTGGTGCAGGCTGCGCCCGCGCAGCAGCTCCATCGCGAGGTAGAGGACGCCGTCCTCCGTCTCGTCGAAGTCGTACGTCGTCACGGTGTGGACGTCGCGCAGCTTCGAGCAGGCCTCGGCCTCGCGCTTGAAACGCGCGATGATCGTCGGGTCCGACGAGTTGTGCGGGTGGAGGATCTTGAGCGCGACCTCGCGGCCCGTCGCGATCTGCTTGCCGCGGAACACGGCGCCGAAGCCGCCTTCACCGATTTTGTCCTCGACGAGGTAACGGTGGTTGAGCGTGCGGCCGATGAGGTTCGCGGCGCCGTGGGACGCGGGGCGAATCGCCGCCGGTGAAGGCGCGGGGGCGATCGCCGCGCTCGCGGCGCCGCCACCCGGCACCGTGAGCGCGTTGGCGTTGGCCGCGACCGGCGCGACCGGCGCGATTGAATTGACGGGCGAGGCCGGCGAACCGCCTTTGGCTGATTGAAACAGGGTCATCGCCGCGGACTCGAGCCCGCCGCTCGGGTTGCCGGCCTGCGCGCCGTCCGACGAGCGAACGAACGGCCTAATCGTGCCCGAGATGTCGGCGCGGCGCCCGGCCGTGGGCGGCGCGACGTCGGTCTCTTCGAGCGGCGAGACCGGGCGCGCGTCGACCTTCTTGCCGCACGCGCCGCAGAACCGCGCGCCTTCTTCCAGCTCGGTCGCGCAGTGTGGACAACGGGTCATGCGCGCGACCTCAGGGGGATGCCGTCGGACTGTCGCTGTGCGCCGCCCGATCCTTCTCGCATTGCATGACGAAGATGCCGCCCGCCGCCGCGGCGACGAGCGCCAAGAAAAAGAAGCCGAGCAGCGAGCGCGAGCCGCGCTTCGACGCGCGACCGCCGATGGGCTCGCCGGGATCAGCCTTCGTGACGACGTCGTCGCCGCTGCTCATGAGGCCGGGCGGCAGGCCCGATTGGATCTCGACGGTGGGCGCGTCGGGCACGCTCGCGCCCTCGGGCAACGGATCGCTTCCCGGGTCGTAGGCGACGAATCCGACCAGATCCTCAGGCGCGGGCGGCGACAGGCCGTCGCCGTCGAAGCGCGCCAGCACGACCGTGATGTTGTCCGGACCGTCGCGGTCGAGCGCTTTTTGGATGAGCATGCTCGCGGCCTTCTCGAGGTCCGGCTCGGCGACGAGGATCGCCAGCAGCTCTTCGTCGCTCACGGGCCCGTGGAGGCCGTCCGAGCAGAGCAGGGCGACGTCGCCTTTGCGCAGCGACACCTGCGATAGGACGACTTCGACGCGCTCCTGCACGCCGAGCGCCTGCAGGATGATGTTCGCGTGCTCGAAGGCCTTCGCCTCTTCGGGCGTCATCGCGCCGGCCTCGATGAGCTGCCACGCGAGCGACTGGTCCTTCGTGACCTGGGCGAGCCGCCCCTCGCGAAGGATGTAGCAGCGCGAGTCGCCGATTTGGCCGACGACGAGCGTGGAATCGACGAGGGCCGCGACGGTGCACGTCGTCCCCATGCCGCGCTCGCTCTGGTTGTCGCGCGACTGGATGAAGATGCGCTCGTTGGCGCGCTCGACCGCGCGCCGCACGAGGCGCGCGAACGCGTCGCGCTCTCTCGGCTCGGCGGACATCAGCTGGTCGTAGATCGAGTCGACGGCCATCTGCGAGGCGACCTCGCCGGCTGCCGCGCCGCCCATGCCGTCGCACACGAGCAACAGCGCGCCCTTCTCGCCGACGGGGACCTTGAGCTTGGTCTTGCCGTCGTTCGTGCGCACGCCCGCCGTCACGTCGGCGACGAGGAAGTTGTCCTCGTTGTGCTCGCGGATCAGACCGACATCGGTCTTTCCGAAGATCTCGATGTCGATCTGGGGGCCGGCACCGTTGGACATCACGCCTTCCTAGCGATTCATCCCGCGTTTCATCTTACGTTGAATTCGACTGGATCTTCCGCGCACTCAACCTACTTCGAAACGGAGAAGCTCGTCGCCGAGCCGGATCAGGTCGCCGGGCATGAGGCCGTGCGGGCCTCGCAATCTGAGGAACGTACCATTGGAGCTGCCGAGGTCTTCCAAGCGGCCCCGCCCATTACGGTACGAGATCTGGGCATGTCTCCGCGACATGAATTCGTCCTCGGAGAACACGATGTCGCCGGTTTCTCGCCCTAGGATCTGGTCGGGTCGGGTGAGGTGGTACACGTCGCGGGTCAGGCCGGCCGGGGTCAGCTGGCGGAGTCGACCCCACGGCGGCCGCACGGGCGTCCCGAAGACGACCATGCCGTGCTCGATCGCCGGGCGAAGCACGCGCTCGGCATCGGGGATGATCTCGAGGCGCAGCACCTGCTTGCCGACGAGGATCTGGTCGCCGTCCTGAAGATCGATCGGCCCACGCAGGCGCACGTAGATTCCGTTGCGTGATTCCAGCGGCGTCAGCACGCGCCCCGAGAGGCTGGCCGAGATGCGCGCGTGCCGGTTCGCGAGGTGGGGATCGTCGAAGAGGAGATCGCCTTCGGTGCGGCCCACGTCGATCTGATCGCCCAGGAGGTTGTACGTGATGCCGTCCGAGCCGTCGCGGTGGACGACGATCAGACGGAAGCCAGGCTCGTAGCCGGGGCGGCCGCCGCCGCCCGCACCGGGCACGGCGCCCATTCCCATCCCCATGTCCTGGCCGCGCAAGGGCAACGCCTCGCCCGCCAGCCGAGTCCCACAGTACTGGCAAAAGAGGACGTCGTCCCCGTTCGAATTACCGCACCGCCCGCACTTGGTCATGTCGAAGGGGTTTGCAAGCGGCGGAATCCTTTGATAACAGGCGAGCCCAACGTCGTGCTCGATCAACCTCCAAGCACGCTGTCGAGCAACCCTGACTTGGGTCAATCAATAACAATTTCCGACGGAAGGGTCAATTCCCGACGGGGTGCTCCGTCACGGTCGCGGGCGTGGATTGCTTACGTCGCTGCGGCGGTTGGCGCGCTCACGTTCGGGGCCGGGTGTGGTCCCATCGTCGAGACGGCGCGATTCCCCGTGCGTCCCGACTCGGTTCGGCCCGCCGATCCGTTCGGTCCTTATGACGGCATCGTCGTCGACGCCGACACCGATCGGCCGATCGCCGGCGCCGTCGTCGCGGGCTCGTGGGCCTTCGAGCGCGGCGTCGGGCTGCAGGCGCCGCTCGCGGCGACCGAGATCGTCGTCGAGTCGGGCGCGGACGGGCGTTACGCGATCCCGCGCATCGCCGAGATGCCGGCGGGCGCCTCGACGCGGCTGCGGCGCTTCACGCTCGTCGTCTACCGGCGCGGGCACGTCGCGTGGCGCAGCGATCGGCTGTTCCCCGACGGCAGCGCGCGCCACGACTTCAGCCAGCACGGCAACCGCGTGCGCCTCGAGAAGTGGCAGCCCGAGTGGCGGCACGCCGAGCACCTCGTGTTCCTGGGCGGCGGCGCGAAGGTGCGCGAGGCGGCGGCGTGGGAGCTGCAGCCGGCGGCGCTCGAGCTCGAGGGCGAGCGCCCCGCGGGCGCGGGCGAGGAGCGGGAGGCGCCGGCGGCGAGCCGCGTGACCCCGCTCGACATCGCCAAGCTGCTGTCCGACGACGAGATCCGCGGCGTGACCGGCTACGTCGGGAAGTTCGAAGACGGAAAGCTGACGGACCTGCCGACGACGGAGTTCTACGACAGCCGTCACTTCAAGGCCGTCGGCAAGGCCGAGAGCTACGACGTCGGCCTGCGCGTGTGGCGGCTCGGCTCGGCGGCGGCCGAGGCGCAGTACCGCAAGCTGCTCGACGAGCTGCCGGGCGCGCACACGACCGACGAGGTCGGCGACGCCTCGCTGCGCGCGAAGTCGGGGCCCATCAACGGGCTCGCGTTCCTCGTGCGCGAGCGCGGCGTCGTGGCGTCGCTCACGTGCGGCGCCGCGCAGTGCCCCGAGACGGCGCAGCTGCTCAAGCTCGCCAAGCTCGTCGAGTCCCGGCTGCCCGATCTGCCCGTCGAGGTGCCGGCGCTCATGCCGCCCACGCCGTCGGAAGGGAGCTCGCCGTGAAGCGGATCGTCGCGTTTGGGGTCGCAGCGTCGTTGGCGCTCGGTGCGCATGCGGCGCGCGCCTACGATCCGGCGACGACGCACGCCGGACTCACGGCGCGCGCCGTGCTCGCGTCGTCGTTGCACAAGGTGCTGGCGCGTCGGCTCGCGCGGCCGCTCGGCGTGTTCGAGCCCGTCGCGCTGCGCTCGGAGCTGCTGCCGACGGACGAGGCGCGGTCGCTGGGCGCGCGGCTGGGCGCGCTCGATCCCGCGGGCGGCTACCGCCCCGGTGAAGACGGCTCCGCGCCCGCGCTCGCGTGGGTGGTCGCGGGCGCCGTCATCGCCAACACGCCGGCCGAGCGCGGCCGCAACCTCTTCTACGATCCGTCGCGCGGTACGGGCCTCGGCGGCGAGAACGTCTCGTTCGGGCAGTCGCTGCGCCAGCTCTTTGACGGCGGCGGCTTCCGCGACCTCGCGACCGGGACCGACTTCAACGGCTCGGGCCTGCCCGCGACCGAGTGGTTGCTCTCGCCCGACAACGACGTCGGCCTCGTCGCCTTCCAGCGCGAGCTCGAAAATTCCGTCGCGGCGCCCGAGCCCGCGGCGCGCGGCACGGCGCTCGCGCGTTCCCTGCTCGCGCTCGGCGGCACGCTCGCCGTGCTCGAAGACGCGGGCGAGCCGGCGCACGTGCGCAACGACTTCGCTGGCGCGTTCCTCTCGCGCGGGCGCGGCGATCGCGGCACGCCGTTCGATCGCGGCTCGGCCTTCGAGCGGTTCGTCGCCGACACGTACGGCCGCACCGCCGTGCCGTCGCCCGCGCCCGCGGTCTCGCGCCCGAACGTCCTCGCGTACATCACGGCCGCCGACCGCCAGGGCCTGGCCGATCGAACGCAGCGCCGGTTCTTCTCGGCGGGCACGGTGCCCGAGGACGCCATCGTCGATCGCGACACGACGCCCGCCGAGGTCATGCGCGACGCGCGCGCCTCGCTCGTCTACGGCCTGCCCAAGCTGCCGCGCCTCGAGCTCGCGACGCTGGGCCGCAAACGCTACGCGAGCTACGAGGGCCGCCGGCTGCTCGCCTACGAGCGTGTCGCGGGGCGCGTGCGCTTCTTCCTCGACGACGCGGTCTACGCCGACACGGCGCGCGCGCTGCTGCCCGAGGTCGGCGCCTACGCGACCGGCCTCGTCGATCTGTTGTTCCGCGCCGAGCTGCTCGTGAGCGTCGACGCGGGCGCCGTCGTCGTGCGCGTCGCGGGCGCGCGCGGCGCCGCGACGGGCCGCGTGCGCGTGTTCGCCGAGGACGCCCAGGGCCTGCGCACCGAGCTCGGGGCCGCGCCGCTCGCGGCCGGCGACGGCGGCGCTAGCGTCGCTTCGGTCGCGATCCCTTCGGGCGCGCTGCCCGCGGGGACGCGTCGGATCGCGGCGGCTTTGGTTGGGAAGGACGACGCGGGGGACTTGGTGGCTGTCGCGGAAGGGGCTCCGCCCCTCCCGCGGGCCCTCCCCGATCGGTAATTGGGGCCGGCGCGGCCGAGCCGCGCCTTTGGGTCCTCGGCAAAGCTACCGCCGCGCTCGTGAGCACCGGAAGCGCGCGACGCGGTCGAGAGTCGGGGGCGAGGGCGAAGCGCAGGGCTTCGTTTTCGGAGCGCGCGTCATCGTCTTCTTCGAGGGCAGCTTGCGCCTCGGCTCTGAGGAGCGAATCGAGCAGTTCGGGATCGCGCGAGAGCGCGTCGGCGCGTGCGGCTGCCGCGCTCACCTCGTCGTGCGCGGATAGGGCCGCGCGCGCCGCCCACGCCAACACTTGCGCGCCTTCGGGGCCGCGCGCGCGTGCCGCGGCCTCGCGGAAGGCCGTGAGCGCGCGCGCTGGATCGTCGGCGAGGGCCGCGCGCCCGAGGTCGAACCAGGGCCAGGGGTTCTCGGCGTCGAGCTCGGCGGCCTCGGCGAAGGCGGCGATCGCGTCTTCGACGCGTCCGAGCCGGCGCAGGGCGACGCCGCGCTCGTGGAGCGCCTCGGCCGCGCCGGCGTCGATCTTCAGCGCGCGCTCGGTCTGGCGCAGCACGATGAGCGGGCGCAGCTCCTCGCCGTCTTCGTCGAACACGTCGTCGGCGAACTCGCCGTCGGCGCCGTAGAGCACACGTTCACGCGCGACCGTCGCTTCGAGCCACTTCTCGAAGCTCGATCCAGCGATCGCGCGCTCGTCGGACCCTGCGCGCAGCCGCAAGACGCGCCCATCGCCGCCGATCGCGAACCGATCGCCGACGACCGCCTCGCCGAACACGAACGCGTCGGCGCCTTCGTTCAACTCGACGAGCGCGCGCGGTGCGTCCAGCCCCACGCCCGCGAGCACGATCGCTTCGTGAAAGAGATCCGCGCCGTCGAACGACCGCAAGAACGACTCATAGTCAGCCGGCAGCACCCCGACCTTCGCGGACGCCTCGGCGAGCTCCGCGTCCGTCGCCGGCCGCGAGAGTCGGACCAATCCGTCTGGCAACCGGGTGATCGCTTCCCGGAACCGCTGAAAGAACTTGTCGGCCATCTGGTGCGCCAGAGTGAGCGAAGCGAACGTGTTTGTCGACGGGAGGCGCGGCGTCGCCGCGCCGGCTCGCAACCAAACCGGGGAGGGCCCGCGGGAGGGGCGAAAGCCCCTTCCGCGAAGCCGCGTCAGCGGCGGGTCAGGCTGGACGGAAGCGACTGACCAGCCGTCGACAAAGCTGCCGCGAGGCGCGCCGACACGCCCGTGACCTGCAGCTTGCCCGAGCCGAGTTTCGGGCCGTCGCTCTTCCAGCTGGCAACGGTGTCGGCGCCGACGTGGCCGCCCTCGACCTTCGGCTCGGCGATCTCGACGACGCGCGCGGCGCCGTCGGTGCCCGCGACCACCTGCACGACGAGATCGATCGTGCTCGCGACGAGCGGCGCCGCCGCGCCCGCACCCCCGAACGCCGGAGACGCGAGCGCCTCGACGCGGAGGAGCGCCTCGGCGATCGAGCGCGCGGGCAGGGCAAACACGAGGCCCTCCTGGCCGCGCGCCGCCGACAGGACGAGCTCGGCCGCCTCGGCGCCGACGACCTCGCCGACGACGAGGTGCTCGGCGCGAAACGAGCCCGCGACGCGCACGATCGCCGTCGGATCGCCCGCGGGTTGGAGCTCGATCCACCCGGCGCGGCCGCGCGCGAGCGCGCCGCCGATCGAGACGACGCGACGGTCGGACGGCACGAGCGCGGCGAGCGCCGTCGTGAGCGCGGGCAGCGCCGCCGCGTCGCCCGTGACGAGCACGTTGCGCTGACCGACGACGGCCGCGTCGAGCAGCGTCTGCAGATCCTTCGCGCCCGGCGGGATCAGATCGACGAGCGCCTGCTCGGTCTGCGGCGCGCGGCGGATCGAGCCGACGACGCCGCCCGCCGAGACGGGCGGGAACACGGCGACGAGGCGCGAGCCGTCGGGCAAGCGCACGTCGACGACGGGGTTGTCCGACGACGGTGGCGGCGACGCCATGTTGGCGAGGCGCCAGAGCGCGTCGGCGACGGCGTTGGGATCGCCGAGGCCGCCGGCGACGGCCGTGAGGCCCGCGCCGCGATCGGCGTAGGCGGCGTCGCTCGCGATGACGATCTGGACGACGCTCGGATCGCCGAGCAGACCGTCGAGGCCGTCGGCGCCCGTCGCGATGGCGGCCGGTTCGGCCGGCGCGGCGAAAGGCTGGCCGGGCGGCGCCGGCAGCGGTTCGGGCGGCAGCACGGCGGCCGGGCGGCTGCCCGTCGCCGGCCGATCGCCCTCGAAGGTCGCGTGGTCGGCCGTCTTGCGGCGCTCGAAGAGGCCGATGTTGTTGGTCGAGTCGTCGGCGGCTGCGAGCTCGGCGGGTGAGGGCGGCGCGATCTCGCCGAGGTCGTCGTCGTCGTCGGAGAGGGGCTTCGTCGCGATCGGCGTCGGCGGACGACGCGGCGGCGGAGGAGGCGGCGGCGGCACGCGACCGGCGCGCGGCGGCTTGGCCGCGAGGCCGAGCTCGTCGTCGTCGTCGTCGGGCGGCGGTCCCGCGTCGCCCGTGTTCGTGCGCTCGTCGAGCGTCGGCAGCTTCGCCGAGCTCGAGCCGTGCGCGCGCGGCGGCGGGGGCGGCGGCGGCGCGCGGCGCGGGGCGACCACCTCGCCACCCAGGCCGTCGATCGTGATGAGGAAGTCGCCGACGTAGACGCGATCCGTGGCGACGAGGACGGTGGCGTCGAGGATCTTCTTGCCGTTGACGTAGGTGCCGTTCGTGCTCTTGAGGTCGGCGATCTCGACGTGGCCGTCCTTGAGCGTGATCCTCGAGTGCCGCTTCGAGACGTTGCCCTTCGGCAGCACGATGTCGTTGCCCGACACGCGCCCGATGGTGACCTCGTCCTTGTCGAAGGAGAGCGCCTTCGGCTCGCCTCCCTTCTCAGTCATCGTCAGCTTGATCATGAAGCCTCGTCGACGGGAGATCCGCGGCTGAAAGAAGGTATTCCTTCAGGATCCCCGCGGTCAAGAATTGCCCGACGCGTCGGCGGGCGCGCCGGCGTCGGTCGAGTTCGTCGTCGCGGGTAGATTCGAAACGGGGTGCGTGTCGCTCACGCCGTCGGCGGCGGGCGCGCCGACCGCGATCGCGGCGATGGGCTCCCAGAAGATCGTGCCGATTCCCACGAGCGCGAGCCCGATGATCGTCGTCGTCACCACGGTCGAGGTCCGGTCGGCGCGCGGCGCGCGCGGGGCGGGATTGTCCTTGGGCGGGGCGGGCATCCGGCGCAGTATATCGAGATGAAGTCGCGAATCGCCGCTGTCTTTGGCGTCGTGGTCGTCGCATTCGTGACGACCGCTGCGGTCGCCGCCGCGCCGAAGTTCTTCTTCCAGATCGTCGAGGTCAAGGCGGGGCCGGGCGTCGACGAGGCGACGAAGACGTTCGCGCGCGAGGCCGTGCAGGCCGACCTCGCGTCGCGCCCCGAGTGGGCGTCCGACGTCCAGGCGGCGACCCCCGACGCGCTCGTCGCCGAGCTGCAGAAGCGCAAGCTGCGCGGCTTCTCGGTCACGGTGCGCTTCGAAGACTTCAAGAAAGACGTGAAGGAGCCGGCCGAGGGGGCGCGCCGCAAACGGGTCGCCGTCGACGTGCGGCTGTCGGTCTTCGGGACGACGATCCCCGACGCCAAGCTCGCGTTCAGCGGCGAGGGCGAGTCGGCGACCGAGTCCGAGGTCGCCGACAAGGCGATCGAGGCCGAGGGCGCGTCGCTCGCCAAGGACGCCATCAAGGACGCCGTCAAACAGGCCGTCGATCAGGCCGTGATGAAGCTCTCGATCGGCAAGTCGGCGCCCATGAACGAGGCCAAGCACAAGAAGAAGAAGTGAGCGGGCGTCCTGCCGTAAACTGGAGCGCCATGTCGTCATCTGTCTCGCTTGCCGCGCGCCGCGCGGCGCTCTTGCTCGCGATGCTCGCCGCCGCGCCTGCGTGCCGCCGTTCGGCGCCCGAGGCGCCGCCTGCGCCCAAGGCCGCGCCCGCCGTCGTCGAAGTGCTCAAGGGCGGCCGCTGGCTCTTCACGTACATCGAGCCGTCGGGAACGTTTTCGACCACCGACAAGCCCGAGACCGTGCCCGAGGGATCGCGCGCGATGGTGCGCGTGTTCGATCCTTCGGACCCGGCGAAAACCGATGCGCCTGGGCAGGTCTACGTCGCGGACCTCAACGTGCTCGTGAAGTCCGGCAAGGCGACGGCGAAGCCGGTCTCGCGCGAGGCTTTCGAGACGGCAGCCATCGCGCAGCTGCCCCCGGGCGAGTCGTCGGCGCTGGCCGGTCACGGCGCGCCGTCGGGTGCGGAGCCGCCGCCGCCGCTCGCGCTCGGTGATGCGGGCGCGCCCTCGGGGCAGCCCGTCGTCACGATCTACGGCACCTCGTGGTGCGGCGCCTGCCGCGCGGCGCGCGAGTACCTCACGCAGCGGCGCGTGCCGTTCGTCGACAAGGACGTCGAGCGCGACCCGGCCGCCGCGCGCGAGCTGTCCGAGAAGGCCAGCAAGATGGGCATCCCCACCGACCGCGTGCCCGTCATCGACGTGCGCGGCCGCCTGCTCCAGGGCTTCGATCGGGCGCGCATCGACGCGCTCCTGGGAGAACCGACATGAAGCATCGCCTGCTCGTCGTCGCGCTGGGGCTCGTCATCATCCTCGTGGGCGCGGCGCGTCCCGCCGAGGCGCGGCTCATCGACTTGCACGCTGGCGTCCGCGCGGGCGGCGTCGGCGGGTGGGGCACGACGCCCAACACGCCCGACTTCTTCGACCGCCGTCGCGGCGCGGGCGCGGGCGTCGACGTCGGCGTCAAGCTGCTCATCTTCGACCTGTCGGCGAACTTCACGCAGCTGCTCGACGGCGGCACGCTGAGCCAGCTGCTCTTCGGCATCAACATCGACCTGCCGGTGGGCAACCAGGTGTTCCGGGAGGGCATCGAGAAGGGCCACAGCCGCAACCTGCTGCGCCCGCTCGCGACCGTTGGCGTGGCCGCCGGCACGCCCGAGAAGGTGTCGCCGCCGCTCAACGAGGCGCAGATCTCGGACAAGGGCCTCGTGACCTACGTCGGCCTCGGCTACGAGCACTTCTTGAACGAGTTCCTCGGCATCGGCGCGCAGGCCGACTTCGGCTACCACTACTTCGTGGGCGGCGGCGCCTCGATGGCGGCGCCCTCGATGCACGGTTTCAGCGCCGGCTACAACTTCGATGGCTTCGCGACCCTGACCTTCCACCTGGGATACTGACGACCTACGTTTTCATCGACATTGGAGCCGAAAGGACGGTGCTCGATGAAGACTACGGCTTTGTCTGTGAGGGGGGCTTTGCGAGACCTCGACATCGGGGCCGCGCGGGACATGAACTTGGGGCTCGCCAGCTGGGCGCTGCTCTCGGTGTTCCTGTGGCGACACTCGGAGCCGCAGTTCCTGGCGACCGTCGTCGTCGGCGTGCTCGTCGCGATCGTGGCGCCGTTTCAGGTCGCGTCGCCACGGGTGCGAAAGATCGTCATGACGGCGGGCGCGCTGCTCGCGGCGGCCGCGATCGCGCTCCCGCACTCGTCGCACGTGACGCTCTGGAACAACGTCGCGGTGGGCTTGGCCTTGGCGGCGATCGCCTTCTTCGGGCCGCCCCACGGGATTGTCGCGCCGAGCGCGCCCGCGGCCGCGGGCGACTACGAAGCGCTCGGGATGTGACGGGGCCTACGGCCGCGAGATCAGCTTCAGGAACGCGTCGGCGTCCATGAGCTCGTCGGTCTTGGCGAGGACGGCTCCGTCGTTCGAGACGAGGCGGATCGCGGGCAGCGTGTCGGCGCCGTACTTCTTCTTGATGGCGCCGAGCGCGGGCTCGTCGTCCTCGTGCGTGAGGTCGACGCGCAGGAGCGTGTAGCGCGACATGGCCTCGGCGACGTCGGGGCGCGAGAAGACCTTCACCTCGAACTCCTTGCAGGGCAGACACCAGTTGGCGCGGAAGTCGACGAGCATCGGGTGGCTCGAGGCGCGCGCGTCGGCGACGGCGGCGGCCTCGTCCGACAGCCAGGTCAGCTCCGTCGTGCCCTTGGGCGTCAGCACGTAGTTGGTCGCGCCGAACAAACCAATGACCGCGAGGGCGACGCCGACGCCCTTGCGCGCGCGCGCGAGGCCGCCGTCGTGGAACGACAGGTGAATCGCGCCGAGCAAGACGCCCGCGACGACGAGCGCGGCCATGACGCCCAAGAAGCGCGCCTCGCGAGACGTGAAGCGCTCGAGCGCGGGGACGACGTTCTTGAGGTAGTAGAGCGCGGCGGTGAGCAGCACGACCCCGAAGAAGCTCTTCACCGACTCCATCCACGCGCCCGAGCGCGGCAGCGACATCGAGAACGCCGCGAGCAGCAGGAAAGGCAGGCCGACGCCTAGGCCGTAGACGGCGCACAGCACGAAGCCGAAGGCCGCGTCGCGCGTCGTCGAGATGTACGCGAGCAGGCCGGCGAGCGGCGGTCCCGTGCACGGCGCCGCGATGAGCCCCGCGACGAGGCCCATGCCGAACGCGCCGCCGAAGCCGCGGCCGCCGATGCGCGACAGGCGCTCTTGGAGGCCTTGCGGCAGCGCGAGCTCGAACGCGCCGAACATCGACAGCGCCATCGCGACGAAGAAGACCGCGAGCGGCACGACGACGAACGGGTTGCCGAGGTAGGCGCCGAAGGCCTTGCCGAGGAGGCCGAAGGTCGTGCCGAGCGCGCCGAAGAGGATGGCGATGCCCGCGACGTACGCCGAGGCGAGCGCCGCCGCGCGCGGCCGGCTCACGCCCTTGGCGCCGAAGATCGCCAAGGTGATGGGAATCATCGGGTAGACACACGGGGTCAGCGCGGTGAGGAGGCCGAAGCCGAGGGCCAGCGCGACGCTGGGTGACGAGCTCATCGCATTGATTATAGACGGCGGCGCGGTTAGCGTCGGTCGCTTCTCCGATGTCGACGCCGCCGCGCCCCCCAGGCAGCCCCCCCGATCCCGAGCTCGCGGCGCTGCGCGCGGCGATCGACGAGGTCGACGACCAGATCCTCGCGCTGCTCGACCGCCGCGCCGAGGTGGTGCAGCGCGTGGGCGAGCTCAAGCGCGCGCGGCGCGAGCCGACGTTCCACGTCCCGCACCGCGAGCGCGCCGTGCTCGAGCGCCTCACCAGCGCCGCCAACGGCGCGTTCCCTCGCGAGGCCGTGCGGCCTGTGTTCCGCGAGATCATGTCGGCGTGCCTCGCGCTCGAGAGCCCGCTCGTGATCTCGTACCCTGGGCCCGAGGCGACGTTCTCGCACCTGGCGGGCAAGACGCGCTTCGGGCTGTCGGCGCGCTACGTGCCGGCGGCCAGCCTCGGCGAGGTGTTCCGCGAGGTGGGGCGCGGCGCGGAGTACGGCGTGGTCCCCGTCGAAGAGGCGGCCGAGGGGCTCGTCACGCACGCGCTGGATTACTTCCTGGATTCGGATCTGATGATCGTCGGCGAGATCTTCGTCGAGGCGGCGCACGCGCTGCTCACGCACACCGGACAGACCGCGGGCGTCGAGCGCGTCTACGCGCACCCGGTCGCGGCGGCGCGCTGCGCGGCGGGGCTCGTCGAGGCGGTCGGCGGCGCGGCCATGGTCGCGAAATCCTCGGCGGCGTCGGCGGCGGCGGCCGCCCGCGACGACGCCCGCGGGGCCGCGGTCGCGCCCGCGCTCGCCGGCGAGCTGTTCGATCTCGTCGTCGCCAAGCCGCGGCTCGACGACGGGCCGGTCGACGTCGCGCGCTTTTTGATCCTCGGCCGCACGGCGCCGCCCGCGACGGGCGCCGACGCGACGAGCTTGCTCGTCGGCCTCGACGACAAGCCGGGCCGCCTGGCCGAGCTGCTCGATCGCCTCGCGGCCGCCGGGCTCAACCTGCGGCGCATCTCGTCGCGCCCGACGGTGCGTCAACGCGCCCCGGAGGGCCGCGAGGGCGGGCTGCGCGATCTGTTCTTCGTCGACCTCGACGGCCACCGCGCCGAGCCGGCGTGCGCCGCCGTGCTCGAGGCGCTCACGGCCGAGCTGCCGCTGCTCAAGGTGCTGGGCTCGTACCCGCGCGACACGACGGCGGGCCGTCCGTGAGCGCGCGTCGGTGGACGGCCGCGCCGCTCGGCGCGATGGCCGTCGTCGGCGTCGGGCAGATCGGCGGCTCGGTCGCGCTCGCGGCGCGCGCCGCGGGCGCCGTCACGAAGGTCGTCGGGTGGGGCCGCACGCCCGCGACGGTCGAGCGCGCGCGGTCGCTGGGGGTCGTCGACGCGATCGCCGCCGAGGTCGAGGACGCCGTGCGCGGCGCCGCGATCGTCGTCCTGGCGACGCCCGTGCGCAGCCTGGGCGCGCTCGCCAAGGCCGTCGCGCCCGCGCTCGCGCCCGGCGCGATCGTCATCGACGTCGGCAGCGTCAAGGCGGCGGCCATCGACGCCGTCGAGCCGCACCTGCCCGCGGGGGCGTTCGTCGCCTGTCACCCCATCGCCGGCACCGAGCGCAACGGACCCGACGCCGCGACGCCGCTGCTCTTCGAGGGGCGGCGCTGCGTCGTGTGTCCGACGCCTCAGAGCCGCGAGGACGCGCTCGAGGCCATCGAGGCGCTGTGGGTGGCGATGGGCGCGGAGACCACGCGCATGGACGCGGGGCTGCACGATCGCGTGTTCGCCGCGGGCAGCCACCTGCCGCACGTCGCGGCCTACGCGCTCGGCGCCGTGCTCGACGGGCTCGACGCCGACCTCGTCGCGGCGCTGCAGCGCATGCCGACGACCAGCCTGCGCGACACGACGCGCGTCGCCGCCTCGAGCCCGCAGATGTGGCGCGACATCCTCGTCGACAACAAGGGCGAGGTCGCGCCGCTGGTCGAGCGCCTGCTCGCGAAGCTGGGCGCGCTGCACGCCGCGATCGCCGCCGGCGACGCCGACCGCATCGAAGCGCTGCTCGTCGAAGGAAAGTCGGGCCGTGATCGCTCGGTCGCTTCTTAGCGCGCTGTTCGGTTTTGCCGCGGCGCTCGTCGTCGGGTGTGGCGAGCTTCCGCCGCCGCCCGCGGCCACCGTCGCCAAAGCGCGCATTGGCCCCGACGACTCCGACGCTTGGAGCCTGGTTCCCGCTGCCGCTTCGGCGCTCGTCGATTTGAACCTCGCGGCGCTGCGCGCTTCGGCGTGGTCGCAGTCGCTCGTGACGGGCGGGTTCGCCGAGGATCGCGAGGAGCGGCTGCGCACGTTCGGCTACGACGTGTTCACGGACGTCGACCGCCTCGTCGTCGCGGGCCTCGACGTCGAGGGGCAGTCGCAGCAGGTCGTCGTCGTGCTGGGCCGCATCGACGCCGCCCGCGTCGCGCACGCGTTCACGGCGGCGGCGCCCGACGCCAAAGAGGCGCGCTGGCGCGACTGCCCGATCTGGGAGGCGCCCGGACGCGCCGTCGCGCTCGTGGGACGCGCGCTCGTGCACGGGACGTCCGAGACGGTGCGCGCCGCGATCGACGCCGCGTGGGGCGTCGTGCCCAGCGCGCGCGCGGGCGCGCTCGGCGAGCTCGCGCGCGCCGTCGACGCCGAGGCACGGCCGCCCGCCGTCACGCTCGCCGTGCTCGTCACCGACGAGCTTCGCGCGCGCGCCGACGGCACGCTCGAGCTGCCGGGATCGCTGAGGCGCGCGGCCGCGCGCCTCGACCTCGGCGCCGATCTCGAGCTCGACGCGCAGGCGCTTTTCTCCGACGGCGGCGCGGCGGCGACGGCCGCCGAGAGCTGGCGCGCGTCGCTGCGCGACCTCACGGCCAACCGCTTCGTGCGCGTCATGGGCTTCGGGCCCGTCGTGGGGGGCGTCGCGCTCCAAGCCGAGGGCGCGCGCGTCCACGGCCGCCTGCGCCTCACCGAGGACAAGCGCGAGGCGATCTCCGACCGGTTCCTCGCGCTCATGAAGGCGCTCGCGGCGGCGCGCGCCCAGGGCGCCGCGCCCGCGGCGCCGTGATAGAACGCGGGCCGATGTCGACGCCCTCTGGCTCTCCCTCACCGACGCTGCGCGCGCGCCGCTCCGGCCCGCTGCGCGGCACCTGCCGCGTCCCCGGCGACAAGTCCGTCTCGCACCGCGCCTTGCTCTTCGGCGCGCTCTGCGACGGCACGGTCGAGGTGCGCGGCCTCGGCGAGGGCGGCGACAACAAGTCGACGGCGCGCGCGCTGCAGGCGCTGGGCGTCGACATCCAGATCGCGCCCACGGGCACCGAGGCGATCGTGCGCGGCGTCGGCTTCGCGGGCCTGCGCGCCGCGACGTCGGCGCTCGACTGCGGCAACTCGGGCACGACGATCCGCATGATGACGGGCCTGCTCGCGGGGCGGCCGTTCGAGACGACGCTCGAAGGCGACGCCTCCCTGACGAAGCGCCCCATGCGCCGCCTCGCCGAGCCGCTGCGCAAGATGGGCGCGACCATCGACGGCCGCGTCGATCCCGCGCGCCCCAACGACGTCTTCCCGCCGCTGCGCGTGCGCGGCGGCAGCCTGCGCGGGCTCACGTACGATCTCCCCGTCGCGAGCGCGCAGCTCAAGAGCGCGCTCGTGCTCGCGGGCCTGCAGGCCGAAGGGCGCACCGTGCTGCGCGAGCCCGCGACCTCGCGCGATCACACCGAGCGCATGCTGCGAAACCTCGGCGCGCCCATCACCGCCGATGCGACGACCAACACGATCGTCGTCGACCCGACGGGGTGGGGCGGCCGCCTGCGCGCGGCGCCCATCACTGTGCCGGGTGACCTGTCGTCGGCGACGTTCCTGCTCGTCGCGGCGCTCACCGTCGAGGGCAGCGACGTCGTCGTCGAGAACGTCGGGCTCAACCCGACGCGCACCGGCGCGCTCGACGTCCTCGCGGCCATGGGCGCCGAGCTGGTCGTCGAGCCGACGGGCGAGGCGATGGGCGAGCCCGTGGGCCGCGTGCGCGCGCGCGCACGGCGGCTGCGCGGCACGCACGTCGGCGGCACGCTCGCGCTGCGCGCCATCGACGAGATCCCCGCGCTCGCCGTCGCGGCGGCGCTCGCCGAGGGCGAGACCGTGTTCTCCGATCTCGAGGAGCTGCGCATCAAGGAGTCCGATCGCATCGCCGCGATCGCGCGCGAGCTCGGCCGCGCGGGCGTTCGCGTCGAGGAGCGCAAGGACGGGCTCCTCGTCGAGGGCCTCGCGGGGCGCGCGGGCGTCCACGTTCGGGGCGGCGTCGTGCTGCCGGAGCACGACCACCGCATCGCGATGGCCGGCGCCGTCATGGGCCTGTCGTCACCCGACGAGACGACGACGCCCGCCGACGACATCGCAACGTCGTTCCCGACCTTCGCCGACACGTTGCGCGCCCTCGGCGCCGCGCTCGACTGATCAGCCGCCGTCGGGCGACGAAGCGGCGTCGCAGACCTTCGCCTCGTCGCACTTCGCGAGCGTCGCGAACAGGTCCAAGCCGTTCCCGCAATCCGTGGCGCTGATGGCGCTGAGACATACGGTCAGGTTCGCGCCGTCGATCTTGTTGTCGCACGTCGCAGCGTCCCAGTGTCCTTCCCAGAACGACTGCTCCATGATCTTGCAGTTGTCGTACGACGAGAAGGCCTTCCCGTCGCCGATGTTTCCACACTGCATGAGCCGGTCGCAGGTCGCCGTCGTCGCTTGGTCGCGCGCCGTCTCGCGCGAGGTGCTCACGCTGCCGCAAGACGCGGCCACGAGCGCGAGCAGGGCGGCCGCCATCGTCTTCGAGATCGGGGTCATGGTCCCTCCACAGACAACGCTGCGACCCAAAAACAGAAAGCCAAGCGCAAAAACCTCTAAAAATTGAACGCGAGCGAGACGCCCGTGACGGGTTCGCTGCCGCGCATGCGCACGACGGTGACGTAGGTGCCCATGACGGCGAAGGCTGCGCCCGCGCCCACGAGCACGCCGCCGACGGCGGTGCGCGTGCGGTTCTCGCCGCAGCTGATGCCCGTGCACGTTCCGTTCGACGACCAGACGGCGAGGCCGGTCGCGACGGCGACGGCGCCCGCGAGCGCCGCGACGACGGGCCCGGCGACGCTGGGCGACGGCACCGTCCGCGCGACGGGCGGCGGGGGAGGCGGCGGCGCCTCTTCGAGGTTGGGCCGCAACATGTCGGCGAGCCGCACGAGCGTCTCGCGCGCCTCGTCCACGGTGCAGACGTCGCACGTCTTCTGCTTGGTCGCGACGGGCAGCGCCGCGGGCGCCGTGCCCTCGGTCGAGAACACGCGCGCGATCGTCTTGTACGTGTTGCCCGCGACGTCGACCTTGACGTTCACCAGGTATTTGACGTCGAGCAGCTGGCCCGCGGCCTTGAAGCAGGCCGAGGCGTCGCAGTGCTGGAGCTCCGGGTGGGGCTCGAAGCGCTTCGTCATCTCGGCGCCCGCCAGCACCTGCAGCCCGCCGCGCTCGAGCCCGGCGACGAATCCCTCCTCCAGCTGCTTCGCGAGCGCCGGCGAGCCGCCGCCGTCGACCAAAAACTCCGTGATCGCGAGCCGCACGTGCGGCGCGGGCGCGGCCGGCGCAGCGGCGCGCGCGCGCGGAGACGAAGCCAAGAGAGCCAGCCCCAGGACGAGCGCGACGAGCGCGAAGCGCATGCGAGTCGCCATTGTATCGGAGGTTGGAGCGTTGCGCCTTAGCGGGCCGCGCGCATTAGCATCCGGACGGCGCACACATCGTGGGCAGCCCGGTCGGGGGCAACCCGAAGCAGACATGCTTCTGCGTGTGGTCGGGCAGCCGCGGGCAGCGCGACGTCGCGTAGCAAGTGGCCTCGGGCGTGCCCTCCTCACATGAGATGATCGCGCGCGCCGGGGAGCTGAGGTAGTCGAGCTCGATGCGCGTCGGGCCGAGCGCGCCCGCGCCCATGAGCCCGTCGATCTCGGGGCCGACGGGCCGCACGTCGAAACGCAGCGACTGCAACAGATCCTCGTCGTCGGCGATGACGGCCACGGGGATCGCGCCGCCCAGCTCGACGTAGGCAGCGCTGTTCTGCGCGAGCGCCGGCTCGTTGGGGTCTGTGTCGCAGACCTGCACGCAGGCGGCCGTCTGCGCGTTCATGGCCTGTTGGTTCGCGACCCAACGGATGCGCCGCGCGCGCGCCAGCTCGACGCACGGACCGGGGTCGGACGTCGTCGCGCTCTCGAGGTCGACGAGCGCGAGGCGCGGGATCGTCGTCCAGCTGGCGGCGATCGACACGGGCCACGACGCGATGAGCAGGGGCCCCGACGACATCGCCGGCGCGGCGTCGAGCTTCGGCAGCAGGCGCTTCCAAGCCGACTGGCTCAGCACGAGCGGGCCCGTGCCCGTCGCGAGCACGAGCGCGAGGTCTACGCCCGACGACTGCGTGACCTCGGCGCCGCGCGTGCAGCACGTCTGCGGCGTGTCGTTGACCGAGAACGCGTCCGGCTTGGCGCAGGCGCGCAGCAGGACGCGCGTCGCCGGCAGGGTCACGGGCGCGTGGATCCCGAAGTCGTCGGGCGAGTTGAGCGCCGTCGTCTCACCGCCGCCCGCGAGGTTGAACCGCAGCACGGCGTAGCCCGCCGTGCCGAGGACGCCGAGATCGGCGCCTTGATGCCGCCAGAACGTCCACGACGAGCACGTGTCCGTCGCGCACGCCTGCGCGAAGCGCATCTCGACGGAGAACGAGCGCAACAGATCGCCGCCGAACACGCCGCCCGTCGTCGTCGCGGCGTCGCCCGCCGTGCCCGTGGGCAGCGAGAACACGCCGATGTCGTGGAAGCGCCCGCGCACGCTGACCGGATCGAGCGTGACCGCGTCGAGCACCTCGAAGTCGCGCCGCGCGGGCGTCGTCGACTGCTTGGGCTCGGTGATGACGGTGATGGGCGACGCCGTGTCGACGACCATGGGGAACGACGTCGTCGATCCGGCGAGGCGCGCGCGCGTCAGCAGCGCGCCGGGCCCCGTGGCGCCGCCCAGCGGCGCGCGCGCGAGCGGAACGGGAAGCGAGTCGACGGTGCAGCAGTCCTCGTCGCAGCCGACGACACCGAGGACCGCGAACGAAACGAAGGTGGCGAGCGCGAGCCGCCGCCGGGCGTCCGTCATTCTTCCTTTTCGTCGAGCTTCTTCTTCATGCGCTTCATGAGCGCGTCGAACCCGTCCTTGGTGATGATCTTGTTGAACTCGGCGCGGTAGTTCTCGAGCATGCTCTGCTCGTCGGTGAGCACGTCGTAGACGACCCACTGGCCGTTCTTCGCGAGCATCTTGTACTGCATCGCGATCTCGACCTTCTTGCCGCGCGACATCGTGTGGAGGGTGGCGTCGACGGTCGCCTCGTTGCCGGCCTTCTCTTCTTTTTCGTACTTGATGTTGTAGTTGGCGTTGCCGTGGAGCTGGCGCAGGTAGTTGCGCTCGACCAGCTCGCGCAGCGTGTTCGAGAAGTCCTCGCGCTGCTTCGGCGTCAACGTGTCCCAGTGCTTGGCGAGCGAGCGACGCGCGAGCTCGCCGTAGTCGAGGAACGACCCGACGATCTTGCGGACCTCCGTGCGCTGCAGCTCGGCCTCGGGCGTCCAGTTGGGGACGTTCTTCGTCAGCACCTTGTCGAGCGCGAGGTTCGATTTCTTCAGCTCGGCCATCGGGCTGGCCGTGGGCAGCGCCGTCGAGCCGCCGGTCGCGGGCGCGTCGGTTTGGCCGTCGCTTTTGGCGGCATCGCCCTCGGTCTTCGCGGCGGCCGCCTTCTTCGACTTCTTGGCGGCGGCCTCGGCGTGCGCCGTGGGCGCGGCGACGAGGGCCACGAGCGTCAAGGACGTGGCCGTCAGGAACGTGGCGAGCAGGCGCGAGGTCGGCATCGAGGGTGTCTCCAATTGGGAAGGTAAGCGGCGGGCCGCCGGGAACGTTACTGTGGACGGGCGCTCAGGGAAAGTGATGCAAGCGGTCCCGTCGTCGTGGTCGTCGCGACGTGCTACGGTGGATCTCGATGGGGATCGAGGATCCGCCGCCGCCTGCCGGCTCTGGGTTCGACGCCAAGGGGTGGTTGGCGAGCACCGCCGGGGAGCTGCGCGAGAGCTTCGCGCGCAACCGCCGCGTCATGTCCTTCGGCGAGTACTTCTCGCTCTTCGGGGGCGACACGCATCGCCAGGTGCGGTCGGCCGCCCAGTACGTGCGCGACGTCTTCGATCACTTCGGCACGGAGACGGTCCGCACGCCGCGCGGTGCGATGACGCGCTGGCGCCTCTTCGATTGCCCGTGGGACGCCGGCAAGGACGCGCTCGCGGGACAAGAGGAGGTCCAGGCCGCCGTCTACCGCCTGGTCTCGAACTTCGCGCGGGAAGGGCGCACCAACCGCCTCATCTTGCTGCACGGGCCGAACGGGTCGGCGAAGTCGACGTTCGTCGCGTCTCTGCAACGCGCGATGGAGCACTACTCGACGCTCGACGAGGGCGCGCTCTACCGCTTCAACTGGATCTTTCCGTCGCAGAAGCTCGGCAAAGGCGGCATCGGCTTCGGCGGCGGCGGGGCCGGCTACGAAGGCGCGGGCGGCGCGCCCGAGACCTACGCCTACCTAGACGACGAGCTCATCGAGTCGAAGATCGCCGACGAGATGCGCGACCACCCGTTGTTGCTCATCCCGCGCGCCAAGCGCCGCGAGCTCATCGAGAAGCGGCTCGCCGCCGACATCAAGGGCGGCTTCCGCCCGGCGGACTATTTGCTGCGCGGCGATCTCTCGCACCGCAACCGCCAGATCTTCGAGGCGCTGCTGTCCTCGTACCACGGCGATCTCGCGAAGGTGCTGCGGCACGTGCAGGTCGAGCGCTTCTTCGTGTCGCGGCGCTACCGCCAAGCGGCGGCGACCGTCGAGCCGCAGCTGGCCGTCGACGCGCGCTCGCGCCAGCTGACGATGGATCGTTCGCTGGCGTCGCTGCCGCCCGCGCTGCAGTCGCTGACGCTCTACGAGGTGCAGGGCGAGCTCGTCGACGGCAACCGCGGCGTGATCGACTTCGCCGATCTGCTGAAGCGCCCGCTCGAGTCCTACAAGTACCTGCTCAGCACGGTCGAGCAGGGGCGCGTGTCGCTCGACGTCGCGAGCCTCGAGCTCGACACGATCTTCATCGGCTCTTCGAACGAGGGCTACCTCGCGGCGTTCAAAGAGATCCCCGAGTTTCAATCTTTCAAGGGGCGGATGGAGCTCGTGAGGGTTCCATACCTGCTGGACTACAAGGTCGAGCAGCGCATCTACCAGGCGCAGATCCAGGCGGCGCACGCCGAGTCGGGCAAGCACGTCGCGCCGCACGTCGCGTGGGTCACGGCGCTGTGGGCCGTGCTGACGCGCATGAAGAAGCCGCTCGGCGAGAAGTACGGCAAGAGCCTCACCGACGTCGTCGGACGGCTCGGACCGCTGGAGAAGGCGTTGCTCTACGCCGACGCCGCTACGCCCGAGGGTCTGAACCCGGACCAGGCGCGCGAGCTGGTCGCCGGCATCGAGCGCGTCGCGCGCGAGTCGGACAGCTACCCGAACTACGAGGGCCGCACGGGCGCGTCGCCGCGCGAGATGAAGCTGACGATCATGAACGCGGCGCAGAGCCCGAAGTACGCCTGCCTGTCGCCGTTCGCCGTGTTCGACGAGCTGGAGGAGCTCGTGCGCGGCGTGAGCGTCTACGAGTTCTTGAAGCAAGAGCCGCTGCCGGGCGGCTTCCACGAGAACAAGAAGTTCATCTTCCAGGTGCGCGACAAGCTCATCGATCGCATCGACGACGAGGTGCGCACGTCGATGGGCCTCGTCGAGGAGCGGCGCTACATCGAGCAGTTCGAGCGCTACGTCACGCACGTCTCTTACTGGGTCAAGCGCGAGAAGGTGCCGAACCCCATCACCCATCGGGATGATGATCCCGACGACGAGATGATGAGCGAGATCGAGCGCATCCTCGACGTCGCCAACCGGCGCGAAGAGTTCCGCCGCGAGGTCATCGCGCGCATCGGCGCGTGGTCGATCGATCATCCGCGCCAGCGCCCGGACTACGAGTCGATCTTTCCGAAGCCCATCGCGGCGCTGCGCGAGTCGTTCTTCGAGGAGCGCAAGAAGCAGGTGCGCAAGATCAACGAGGACCTGCTCGTGCTGCTCACCGACGGGCCCGCGAAGATGCAGCCCGAGGCCGCGACGGCCGCGCAGACGACGCTCGACGCCATGAAGTCGCGCTTCGGCTACTGCGACAACTGCGCGAAGGACGCCGTCCTCGCGCTGATCCGCAAGCGCTACTAGACGATGGCGGCGCCCGCCGATCTCCAAGAGGAGAACCGCATTCTGCGCGAGCGCCTCGAGCAGGTCGCGCGGGGAGGGCTCGGGCTGGTCGACCCGGTCATGCGGGCGCTCATGGACAACCTCCCGGCGTTCTTGAACGTCATCACGCCCGAGGGGAGAACCGTGGCGACGGGCCGGACATCAGAGGCGTTCGGCTCGGTCGTCGGGCGCAGCGTGTTCGAGTTCGCCAATGCCGATCAACACGAAGGCATGCGCGCCGCGTACGCGCGCGTCTGCGCGACCAAGCAGCCCACGACCTACGAGACCATCGCCTACGGCGAGAACGGCGAACCGAACCACACGTACCTCGTGCGGGTCGTGCCGCTCATCGAGAAGGACGCCGTCTCCCTGCTCATGCTCATCCCGACGGACATCACAGAGCGCGCGCGCCTCGAGCGATCGCTCACGCTCAGCGAGGAGAAGCTGCGCCTCGCCGTGGAGTCGACGCGCGTGGGTCTGTGGAGCTGGGACATGGAGCGCGACGAGATCGTGTGGGACGCGCGCGCGCTCGAGGTCTTCGGCGCGAGCGCGCCGCCGCGGGACTACGAAGCCTTCCTCGCGCTCATCCACCTCGACGACCGCGCGATGGTGCGCGACATCATCGGGCGGGCGCGCGAGGTGGGCGTCTACACCCCGTTCGAGCACCGGGTCGCCGTGCCGGGCCCCGAACGTTGGGTGCTCGGCACGGGCACGATCGTGCGGGACGGCCGAGGCACGCCCATCGCGATGATGGGCGGGGTCATCGACATCACCGCGCAGAAGCACGCCGCGGCGCAGGTGCAGCGTGCCCAGCGGGTGGAGGCGCTGGGCCAGCTTTCGGCCGGCCTCGCGCACAACTTCAACAACCTGCTCGGTGCGATCATCCCCAACCTCGAGCTCGCGCGAGAGGTCGCCTCGCCCGAACAAGATGAGTCCCTCAAGCCGGCGCTCGACGCCTCGGTGCAGGCGCGCGATCTCGTCAAGCGGCTCATGTCCCTCACGGCGCCGCGCGCGTCCACGGGCGCCAACGTGTGCGACCCGCGCGAGGTCGTCGAGCGCTCCGTCGCGCTTTGCCGCGCCTCGTTCCCGCGCGAGATCCAGCTCATGACGGACCTCGCGCCAGGCGTCGGCGCGGTCGCCATGGGCGCCAGCGATCTCGACCAGATCCTGTTGAACCTGCTTTTCAATGCGCGCGACGCGCTCGAGGCCACGACGGGGCGCGAACGTCGGATCGAGGTGATGCTCGACGCCCCGACGACGGGCGCTGGGCGCCGGGAGGCGCGGTTGCGCGTACGCGACAACGGCTCGGGCATGACCGAGGCGGTGGCCGCGCGAATCTTCGAGCCGTTCTTCACGACGAAGCCGGCGCACCGAGGAGCCGGCCTCGGCCTCGCCGACGTTCTCTTGCGTGTGCGCGAGGTCGGGGGACGCCTCGAGCACGAGAGCACGCCGGGCGAGGGGACGACCTTCACGGTTGTTCTGCCGATCACCGACGCATCACTGGCGGCGCCGCCGGCACCCTCGGCGCGGGCCTCGGAGGGGCGGCGGCAGCTCATCCTGGTCGTCGACGATGAGCAGGCGGTTCGGACCGTCGTCGTGCGCCTGTTGACGCGTCAGGGGTACCGCGTGCTCGAGGCCGACAGCGCCGAGATGGCGCGTGAGCTCCTCAGGAGCGCCGGGCGCGACGTCGAGCTCGTGCTGCTCGACCAGTCGATGCCCCACGAGTCCGGGCCCGAGGCGCTGCCCTCGCTCAAACAGCTCACGAGCGCGCCCGTCGTTCTGTTCACGGGAGGTCTCTCCGAGCCGCCTGCCGGCGTGGCCGCCGTCCTTCGGAAGCCTGCCCAGGCGGCCGAGGTGCTGGGCGTGGTCGAGCGGTTCACCGGTGCGAGCCGGTGAGCTGAGCGGCCTCGCGAGCAACCTCTCCCACGAGGCACCGAAGACCTCGCGCGGCGCCCTCGGATGCCCCGGGTGTACCGCTCCTCAGGAGGTCTCGCCCATGCGTCTTCACTTGGCTCCACGTTCGCGTCGCAGACGGGCGACGCGGATGCCACGGGGAGGGGTGATGGTGGTGGCGGCGCCGGTGGCTCGGTGGCGGCCGCCGCGCCGACGGACGGCCTGAGTGTGTTGCCTGAATAGGCATCTTGACGCCTAAATACGTAGGCATCATGATGCCTAGTGTGCGCACGACGCTGACCCTCGATGCCGATGTCGAGCGCTTGCTCGAAGAGGAGGTCCATCGTGTACGGCGGCCGTTCAAGCAGGTCGTCAACGACGCCATCCGGCGAGGGCTCGCGCCGCGGTTGGCGGACACGCCTTCCAAGCCGTACCGGGTGAAGGCGCACAAGTCGAGGTTGGCGCCGGGGATCGACTCTTCGGCTCTCAACCGACTCGTCGACGAGCTCGAGGACGAGTCGGTCCTGGGCAAGCTAAAGGCGCGTCGTCGGTGATCGTCCCCGACGTCAATTTGCTCGTCTACGCCTACCTCTCGGCGATTCGTGAGCACGCGGGCGCGAAGGCCTGGTGGGAGCGGATTCTGAACAGCGCTACACCGGTCGGCCTGGCGATGCCGGTGTTGTTTGGATTCGTCCGGCTCACGACGAACCGTCGCGTTCATGAACCGCCTTTGGCCGTGGAGGCCGCCCTCGGCCACGTCGAGAGTTGGCTCGCGCGGCCGCGCGTTCGCTTGCTCCTTCCTGGTCCGCGCCACCTCGAAATCGCGTTTGCGTTGCTGCGGCGCCTCGGCACGGCAGCGAATCTGACGACCGACGTCCAGCTCGCTGCGCTCGCCGTGGAGCACCAGGCGGAGCTTCATTCGAACGACGCCGACTTCGCGCGCTTTTCAGGCCTCCGCTGGGTGAACCCGCTCGCGTAACTCGGCGTGCGCTTGATCTCTTGGCTTCTCGCAGGTGGGACCTACGCTTGAAAGGCATGAGGCACATCTTCAAGAAGAGTCTTGCGGTGATGTTTCTTGGGACGATGCTGGCGGCGCCGCTCTCGGGATGTCTCGTGCGCGAGCGCACGGTCGCGGTCGCGCCGGGCGGGCCCGCGTGCCGCGGCGGTGTCTGGATCGAAGGTCACTACGGTCCTCGAGGGCGCTGGCACCGCGGTCACTGGCGGTGCCCCGGCGTCGTCGAGGAAGTCGAAGTCTACTGAGCCGCCGCCTGCGTGGGCGGGCCGTGACCGGGAATGGGCGGGGGTGACGGCGGCGCGTCGCTCGCGGGGGCGGCGGTGGTCGTCGTCTCGCGGCCGACGGACAGGCGCTCGGCGGTTTCGAGCAGGTTCGACGCGAGATCGCGCGCGATGGGCACGTCGCGGGCGAGCGCGCGTGAGAGGTCGCGGCCCTTGCGGCGCTCGTCGGCCGACGCTTGGTTGGCCAGCGCGCGGCGGTAGTCGATCGAATGAAGGATCTGCAGGCGGATCGAGTCGGCGACGCGCGCGAGCAGATCGTGCTCGTCTGGACCGAGCGACGCCTGTGGCCACTCACGGAAGCCCGAGCTCGACAGCACCCACAGACGCCCGAGCTCGCCGAACGCATCCTCCTTCGGCTTGTCCTCGATGACGACGATGCGGCGATCGTCGAGCGGAAACTGCCGGCTGTAGATTTGATAGAGGAGGGCGCCGTCCGCGACCTCGACCTGCACGACGAGGCCGCCAAAATCAAAAAGCGGCATCACGCCTGCGCCCAAGGCCTCGACGACGCGCGCGCGATCGGCGGCGCCCACCGTGCCCGCCGACGCGTCGGCCGAGAACGCCCGCGGCACGCGCTTCTTCTTCTTCATGAAGTCGACGAGCTGATCGATGCCGACGACGACGTTGAGCGCGCCATGGCCCTTGTAGCCCGCGTGGTAGATGCCGACGAGCTCCATCTCCTTCGACTTGCACGAGACGGCGAGCACGGGGCTGCCCGAGTTGCCCTCGGACAAGAGCGCGTCGACGACGAAGTCGACGTGATCCCAACCCTGCTCTTGATCGCGATCGTACGGGTTGACGACCTTGCCGCTCGACACGGCCTGCATGACGCCGAGCGGGAAGCCGCGCACCTCGACGACGTTGCCCTGGCGCAGGCCCGCGCTCTTGCCGACGCGAAAGGGCATGATCGTGAGCTTCTGGCCCGAGGCCTTGAGGATCGCGGCGTCGAGCAGCGGGTCGACGGCGATCCGCGTGAGGACGATCTGTCCGGGCTCGAAGTCGTCGCGCTCGTCGCGCACGATGCGCAGCTTGTCCTCGACGCGCTTGCACCCCTCGGGCACGCCCTCGATGTGGTGAATCGTGTCGGTGACCTCGGGCCACGCGGCGACGTGCTCGTTCGTGAGCAGGTACGTGTCGCCGCCCGACTGCTCGTAGGCGAACGCGCTGCCGAGCTCGCTCGCCTGCACGCGGCGGCGGCGCAGCTTGCCGTCGGGGCCGAAGAACGGGCACTCGTAGCGCGCCGAGCTGCGCACGAGGTAGCTGAACTGGCTCTTCTGCGACTTGTCGATCTCGCGGTTGCGCAGCGACTGCGCCTGCAAGCTGTCGGCGTACTCGCCGTCGCAGCCCACGGCCGTCATCGCCGACAGCCGCGAGCGCGTCATGACGTCGAAGGCGATGCCGAGCGCGACGAGCGTCCCGAGCAGTGGCAGCCAGCCCTGAAGTGCGGCGCGCGCGCGTAACTTCATCAACGGCCTCGGTTTCAGCGTACCATGGCGCGCGGATCCGCATCATGCCGAAGACACCGACGGGGAAGACCAACCTCGACGTCATCCGCGCGGCGATCTCGCTCGCCAACAAATCGAACGTCGATCACCTCTTGTACGTGGGCGATCTGCCGCTGCCCGAGGAGGTGTTCCGCGGGCAGCCGCGCGCGCGCAAGAAGCTCGTACAGGCCGTCGTCGGCGCGAGCCAGCGCGCCCTGATCGAAGCCTCGGGCATCCCCGTCCTGCCCCTGCCGGAGTACGACCTCGGCCGCCCCGAGAAGCTCAAGATCGCGCTCGTGTCGGGCATCGCGCGCGGCCTCTACAAAGAAGGCGACGTCGTCATCGGCCTTTTGTCGCGCAAGCCAGCGTCGATGCCGGACTCGATCCTCGTCGTCACCGTCGGACAGGAAGAGGGCGACGGCGGCTCGTTCGGGTTCTTGCAGGCCGAGAACGTCTCGGCGGGCGTGATGGACGGCATCATCGATCTGGCCGTGAGCATCGGCGTCGAGGGCTGGGAGGGCCGGCCCGTGGGCGCGCTCTTCGTCGTCGGCGACTCGAACACCGTCATGGAGAAGTCGCGCCAGCTGACGCTCAACCCGTTCCAGGGTTACTCGGAAGACGAAAAGAACATCATGAACCCCGACGTCAAGCACGCGCTGCACGCGTTCGCCGTGCTCGACGGGGCGTTCATCGTGCGCGAGGACGGCGTCGTCGTCGCGGCGGGCCGCTACCTCAACTTCGACGAGGACGAGGACGTCGACGTGCCGCTGGGCCTGGGCGCGCGTCACATGGCGGCGGCCGGCATCTCGCGCGACAGCGAGGCGATCGCGATCGTGGTCTCACAAACGTCGGGCTCGGTGCGCGTGTTCCGCCGCGGCAAGGTCGCGCTCGAGCTCGCGCCACGCATGCGACGCTCGTAAACACCCGTGTTACAGTGGCGCCGACGCTGATGCCCGCCGACCGACATCGCCTTCGCAGGCTGGACGTCGCTCTCGCCCTGGCGCTCGTGCTCTCGGCCTTCGCGCTGCCGGCGCGGGCCGAGGACGCCCAGCGCGCGAAGGAGTACTTCCAGCAAGGCTCGACGCTCTTCAACGTCGGCGACTTCGACAAGGCCATCGAGGCCTGGCAAGCCGGCTACAAGGAGAAGCCCGACCCGACGTTCCTCTACAACATCGGGCAGGCCTACCGCCTCAAGGGCGACACGCAGAAGGCGCTGTTCTTCTACCGCGGCTACCTGCGGAACGCGCCCAAGGGAGCGTTCCGCACCGACGTCGAGGCGAAAATTGCCGCGCTTCAAAAGGGCGCCGAGCCGAAGCCGACGGCGCCCGCGCCCGAGCCCGCGACGAAACCGGCGACGGCGCCGCCTCCCGCGCCGACGACGCCCGCGCCGACGGGCGCGGCCGTCGTGCCCGTGACCCCGGCGCCCGTGCCCGCGCCCAAGCCCGTCGCGCCGCCGCCCGCCGAGGCGCCGCCGCTGCCAGAGCCGATGAGCCCGGCGGGCGATCTCGGCGCCGTGCCGCCGCCTCCTCTCACCACGGCGCCCTCGGACGAGAAGAACCGCAACGTCGATCTTCAGTTCGCGCTCGGCTTCGACGCCTTCACGTCTGGCGTGAACGTGTCGGGCAGCGTCCCGCCGCAGCTGGGCCTCGCGTTCGCGGGTGGCTACACGTTCGGCGACGACTCGCGCGGCGTGCGCTTTCGCCTGGGCGCGTTCCTCGGCTACACGTCGCTCACGGAGAAAGTCTCGTCGACCTCGAACAAGCTCGGTTTCACGTCGGCGCTGCTCGAGCCGTCGCTGCGCTTCCGCGTCGTTCCCCGACGCGTCGCCATCACGGCGGGGATCGGCCTCGGCGCCCTCAGCGTGTCGAACCTCAAGCCGAACTCGGTGCTGCTGCAGCCGGGGAAGGCTTCGAGCGTGAGCGGCTCGATCGGGCTCTTCGAGGCGCGCTTCGCGGCCGGCGTGCAGGTGAACCTCACGCCGGCGGTCATTCTCACGGCGACGCCCGCGCTCTCGGTCTCGCCGAAGCACCAAACCTTCTACGGCACGCTGGGACGCTTCGAGCTCTTGTTCGGCGTCGGCTGGCTGTTCTGAGGGCCGCGCCGTGCAGTGCGTGATCCTCGCGGGCGGTTTGGCGACGCGCATGCGTCCGCTCACCGACGTGCGTCCCAAGGCGCTGCTCGACGTCGCGGGCGCGCCGTTCATCGATCACCAGCTGCGCTGGCTCGCGCGCCACGGCGTCACCGAGGCGGTGCTGTCGATCGGCTACCGCGGCGACATGCTGCGCGCGCACGTGGGCGACGGCGCGCGCTTCGGACTGCGCGTCAGCTACGTCGACGAGGGCGAGAAGCTCCGCGGCACGGCCGGCGCGCTGCGGCTCGCGCTCAGCGAGGGCGCGCTCGACGAGGCGTTCCTCGTGACCTACGGCGATTCGTTCCTGCCCATCGACTTCGCCGACGTGTGGCGGCGGTTTCGCGCGAGCGGCCTGCCCGCGGCCATGACCGTGTTCCATAACGAGGGCAAGTTCGACACGAGCAACGTCATCTTCGTTCGCACGGGCTCGTCGCCGATGCGTGAAGAGCTGGGCGAAGGGCGTCTCGTCGTCTATGACAAGAAGCGCGTGACCCGCCCCGCCGCCGACTTCACGTACATCGACTACGGCCTCACGGCGCTCGAGCGGCGCCTGGTCGCGAGCGACGTGCCCGCCGAGGGCAAGGCCGACCTCGCCGACCTGTTCCACGCGCTCAGCCTGCGCGGCGAGCTCTTCGGCATCGAGGTGCGCGACCGCTTCCACGAGATCGGGTCGCACGAGGGGCTCGAGGAGCTCGCCCGGTGGATCGCGGCGCACCGCTGAGCGACGCCCTCCACGCCCTGATCGTGCTGGATCGGGACGGCGTTCTCAACGACACGGTCCCCAACCCGGCCGAGCCTCGCCCCGACAGCCCGCTCCGTTTGAGCGAGGTCTCGGTGTTCCCGTGGGTGCCGGGCGTTCTGCGCGATCTGACGAAGGCGGGCTACGGCCTCGTCATCGCGAGCAACCAGCCCGCGGCCGCCAAGGGCAAGACGACGCGCCAAACCCTCGAGGCCGTCCACGCCGAGATCCTTCGCCAGGCGCAGGCCGAAGGCGGCGTCATCCTGAGCTCGCACGTCTGCTTTCACCGCTCGGAAGACGGTTGCGCCTGCCGCAAGCCCGCCACGGGGTTGCTCGTGGAGGCCTTCGCGCGCCATCCGCGCTTCCGCCGCGAGGTGTCCTGGATGGCTGGCGACCGCGCGACCGACGTGCTCGCCGGCGCGGCGTTCGGCCTCAGGACGGCGCTGCTCACGCCCGAGGTCGACGCCGTGGCCGAACGGGCCGCCCTCGACGCCAAGAGCGTGCGACCTTCCTTTTCAGGGAACGATTTGCGAGACTTCGGCGCCTATCTGCTGACTTCGCTCAACTCTTCATCGAGAGGTCCCCGTGGCTGACGTTCCTGCTTCGCTCGACAAGATCAAGATCTTCGGAGACGGCGCCAGCGTGCCCGCGATCGTCGCGGCCGCCAAGAACGCGCGCATCGCCGGCTTCACGACGAACCCGACGCTCATGAAGAAGGACGGCGTCACCGACTACCGCGCCTTCGCCAAAGAGGTGCTCGGCCACGTCAAGGACAAGCCGATCTCGTTCGAGGTGTTCGCCGACGAGATCCCCGAGATGAAGCGCCAGGCGATGGAGATCAAGACGTGGGGCGACAACGTCTACGTCAAGATCCCGGTGACGAACACGAAGCGCGAGTCGTGCGTGCCGCTCGTCAAGGAGCTCTCGCACGCCGGCGTGAAGCTCAACGTGACGGCGATCTGCACGCTGCAGCAGGTGAAAGACGTCGCGGGCGCGCTCGCGGGCGGCGCGCCCTCGGTCGTGTCGGTGTTCGCGGGTCGCATCGCCGACACGGGCCGCGATCCCGTGCCGATGATGAAGGAGTGCCTCTCGATCTGCCGCGCCGCGGACAATCAGGGGGCTTCGCGCCCTCCGGGCGCGCCGAAAATCGAGCTGCTGTGGGCCAGCCCGCGCGAGCTGCTCAACATCATCCAGGCCGCCGAGATCGGCTGCGACATCATCACGGTGACGCCCGACCTCATCAAGAAGCTGGACCTCGTCGGCAAGGACCTCGCCGAGTACAGCCTCGAGACGGTGCAGATGTTCTTCCGTGACGCGCAGGCCGCGGGGTACAAGCTGTGAGCGCCTCCTCGGACACGGCGTTCGTTCGCACGTTCCTCGACGAGACCGAGCGCGCCGTCAAGGCGCTCGACGCGGCGTCGATCGACGCCGTCGCGACGGGCCTCGGCGCCGCGCGCGACGGCGGCGGGCGCCTCTTCATCCTCGGCGTCGGCGGCTCGGCCGGCCACGCGAGCCACGCCGTCAACGACTTCCGCAAGATCTGCGGCTTCGAGGCCTACACGCCGACCGACAACGTCTCGGAGCTCACGGCGCGCGTCAACGACGACGGCTGGGACTCGAGCTTCGCGAACTGGCTCAAGGTCTCGCGCCTTTCGGCCAAGGACGCGCTCCTCGTGTTCTCGGTGGGCGGCGGCAACCGCGAGAAGAACGTCTCGATGAACCTCGTGCTCGCGCTCGAGCTCGCGAAGAGCGTGGGCGCGAAGATCTACGGCGTCGTCGGCAAGGACGGCGGCACGACGAAGGTGACGGCCGACGCGTGCGTGATCATCCCGACGGTGCACGCCGAACGCATCACGCCGCACACGGAAGGCCTGTGCGCCGTCGTGTGGCACCTCCTGGTCTCGCACCCGGCGCTCAAGCAGTCCGCGACGAAGTGGGAATCGACGAAGTAGTGCGGCCCGTCGCCGGCCAGAGGTTTTTCATCGTCGGTGGCGCCGGCTTCATCGGCAGCCACTTCACCGATCAGCTGTTGGGCCCGGGCGGCGCCGCGGCCGTCACGCTCTACGACAACTTCTCGTCGGGCCGCGAGTGGCACTTCGCCGCGCACGCGGGGGACGCGCGCCTGCGCGTCGTGCGCGGCGACGTCGAGGACCTCGAAGCGCTCGTGCGCGCGATGGACGGCCACGACGTCGTGATCCACCTCGCGTCGAACCCCGACATCGCGCGCGCCGCGCGCGAGCCGACGATCGACTTCAGCCAGGGCACGGCGCTCACCAACGCGGTCGTCGAGGCCATGCGCCGCACGAGCGCGCGCCGCATCCTCTACGCGTCGGGCAGCGGCATCTACGGCGACCTCGGCACGCACGAGGCGCAGGAGGACCACGGCCCGCTCGTGCCCGTGTCGACCTACGGCGCGAGCAAGCTCGCGGGCGAGGCGCTCATCTCGAGCTACGCGTACATGTTCGGCCTGTCGGGCTGCGCCTTCCGCTTCGGCAACGTCGTGGGCCCGCGCCAGACCCACGGCGTGGGCTTCGACTTCGCGCGCCGCCTGCTCGACGCGAAGGCGGCCGGCAACGAGTCGATCGTCCTCAAGATCCTCGGAGACGGGAAGCAGTCGAAGTCCTACGTCCACGTCTTCGACATCGTGCAGGCCGTGCTGGCGGCCCACCAGCGCACCGAGCCGGACTTCCGCGCCTACAACGTCGCGACGGGCGACTACATCACGGTGACCGAGATCGCCGAGCTCGCCGTCGAGTGCGTGGGCCTCGCGCCGGGCTCCGTGCGCTTCGAGTACACGGGCGGCGATCGCGGGTGGAAGGGCGACGTGCCCGTCGTGCGCCTCGACACCGCGCGCATCCGCACGCTCGGCTGGCAGAACGAGATGTCGACGCGCGAGGCGCTGCGCCGCTCGATGCTCGCGATGATCCCCGACATGCAAGCGGGCAAGATGTGACGGCGATGCCGCCAGCCGTCCGCGTCCCCGATCCGGACGTCACGCTCCGCCTTCCCGAGCATGACGTCGCCGATCCCGAGTTGTCGATCGTGATCCCCGCGCTCAACGAGGAGCTCACGATCGTCGACTTCATCGCCTGGTGCCACGAGGGCATGAAGAAGGCGGGCATCGTCGGCGAGATCCTCATCGTCGACAGCGGCAGCGATCGCACGACCGAGCTCGCGCTTGCGGGCGGCGCGCGCGTCCTCAAGACGCCGAAACGCGGCCTCGGGCGCGCCTACATGGACTCGCTCCCGTACATCCGCGGCAAGTACGTCCTCATGGGCGACTGCGACTGCACCTACGACTTCCGCGAGCTCAGCGCGTTCGTCGAGAAGTTCCGCGCGGGCGCCGAGTTCATCATGGGCTCGCGCTTCCGCGGCTACATCGAGCCGGGCGCGATGCCGCCGCTGCACCGCTACCTCGGCACGCCCGTGACGACGTGGATCCTCAACGTCATCTTCGGCAGCAAGTTCTCCGACATCCACTGCGGCATGCGCGGCATCACGCGCGACGCGCTCGTCCGAATGGGCCTGCGCTCGCAGTCGTGGGAGTACGCGTCGGAGATGGTGCTCAAGTCCGTGCACATGAGCCTGCGCACCGAAGAGGTGCCCATCCGGTTCCTGAAGGACCGCGAGGGGCGCCTCAGCCACCACAAACGCTCCGGCTGGTTCTCGCCGTGGCAGGCGGCGTGGATCAACCTGCGCGCGATGTTCGTGTACGGCGCGAACTTCTTCCTCTACAAGCCGGGCCTGCTGCTGCTCGCGCTGGGCCTGCTGCTGACGCTGCCGCTGTCGATGGGGCCGATCGCGGTCGGGCCCATCACGTTCTCGCTGCACTGGATGCTGCTCGGCGTGTCGCTTTCGATCCTGGGCATCCAGTGCGTCTACATGGGGATCCTCACGCAGGTGTTCTTCGACTATTCCGGCGTGAGCACGGCGAAGTGGTTCCGGCGCTTCCCATACACGCCCACCGTGTTCGCGAGCGCGGGCCTGTTCGCCGTCGGCATCGCGCTCGCGTGCGTGCTCGTCGCCGACTATGTCCACAACGACTACAGGCTCGTGCTCGCGTCGCGGGCCAACTATCTCGGCGTCGCGGGGCTGCTGTGCATGATCCTGGGCTTCATGACGTTCACCTTCGCGCTGCTGCTGCAGTCGACGGCCGTCGCGGTCTGGCGCAAGCCATGACCCAGAAGCCCGAGCAGGCCGAGTTCGATCAGTTCGCGGCCGACTACCGTCAGATCATCGACAACGACCGCTTTACGAAGCTCGTGGGCGGCAGCTTCGACTACTTCATCGACCTGCGCATCGGCCTCGCGCTCGACCGCGTCGCCGACAAACGCGCCTCGTGGTCGGCGCCGCGCGTGCTCGACTTCGGTTGCGGCATCGGCGCCGCGGCGGCGCGCCTCGCCGAGCGCGTGCCGGGCGCCGAGGTCACGGGCCTCGATCCGTCGGCCGACAGCGTCCGCTCGGCCGAGGCGATGAACGCGGCCCGCACGCGCTTCGTCGTTTCCGACGGCCTCGCCATGCCGTTCGCCGACGAGACCTTCGACCTCGTCTACTCGAACGGCACGTTCCATCACATCCCGCACGCGCAGCACCCGCAGATCCTGCGTGAGCTGTTCCGCGTGACGAAGCGAGGCGGTGACCTCTTCATCTTCGAGAACAACCCCTTCAACCCGGCGACCGTCCTCGCCATGAAGATGAGCCCGCTCGATCGCGAGGCGCGCATGGTGCTGCCGCCGTCGCTGCGCGATCGTGTCGGCGCCGCCGGCTTCCGCGTCGAAGCGCCGCGCTACTACATCTTCTTTCCCGGCGCGCTGCGCGCCCTGCGTCCCGTCGAGCCGTACCTCGCGCGCGTCCCCTTCGGCGGCCAGTACTTCGTGCGCGGCGAAAAGCCGTAGGCGTCGCCTACAGCTCGAGCAGCTTGATGGCGGACGGGCCGGCCGGCGTCGGCGACGCGCCCCAGCCGCCGAGCGAGAGCGTGAACTCTTCGTGGCCCGCGCGGTGGCGGTAGACGGTGGGGACCGAGTAGATGTGGCCGGGCCGCCAGAGCTCGCAGGGGATGGGCGGCGCGTAGGCGATGTTGGGCTCGGCCGGGTCGATGGGCAGCGTCGACAGGAAGCGGCGCCGGGTGACGCGCGCCGTGATCATGATCTTCTGGCAGGTCGCCGTCGGGCCCACGAGGAAGTAAGGCGTGAGCGTGCGCGCGCCGCCCGTGTGGTTTTCGGCGCCGAGCAGCTCGAGGCCGTTGCTCCACCGAGCCGTCTTCGCGACGTCGAGGTGCTTGACGATCTCGGCGCGCCAGCGCCCGGCCGCGGCGGCGTCGTGCTTCTCGACGGCGGCGTTGAAGGCGATGCGCAGCTCCTCGAGCGTCTCGGGCGTCTTCGTGGGCGGCTCGGCCGGCTGCTCGAGCAGCGAGCGCCACTCCCACGTGAGCCACGGATCGGGCGTCACATGGCGCACGGGCTCGGTCGCGCCGTTCGACAGCGATTCGAAGAGGTTCGGGTCGTGCTCGGCGAAGCTGAAGCCGTCGAGCGGCGCGGGCGGCGCGCCGCGATCCATGAGCCAGTGCCAGCCGACCGCCTTGACGTGGAAGCGCTTGGCGGCCTCGCGCAGGTCGGCGACCGTCGCGCCGCGCGTGTCCATGACGTAGGCGCGCGGCTGCGTCGCCGCGATGGGCTCGTGCTGATGCGCGGAGCGCGGCCGGATCTCCCACTCGGTGTCCCACTGCACGACGAGCGACGAGTGGAACGCGACCTTGTCGTTGGGCGGCGGCACCTGCGGCAAGAACCAGCGCAGCGCCGTGTTGCGGTCGATGTCGCTCTGGCCCCAGACCTCCATGAAGCGGCAGCCCGTCTCACGCGCGAGGCGGATGAGCGACGCGCCGTCGCGCCACACGAGCAGCAGCGGCAGCGCGACGAGGCCCGCGCCCACCCAGGCCGCGCGCGCCGCCGACGGCAGACGCGGCGGCAGCGCCCGTCGCGTCGCGAGCCACGCCCAGCCGTCGCGCGCCGTCGCCGCGAGCGCGCCCGCGGCGAGCCCGAAGTAGGTCGCGAACGGGTGCGGCCAGAAGATGTGGACGTCGGCGCCTTGCTTGAACAGCGTGTAGTAGACGATCGCGACGAACAGCAAGAACAGCGGCAAGGCCTCGAGCTCGTTGCGCCGTTTGACGAAGCGCGCGAGGATGACCGGCACGGCGAGCTTGCCGAGCGCGATGCCGAGCGCCGTGAACATGAGCTCGATGCGCACGTGGCGCGCCTGGAGCACGAGCGCGAGCGGCGTCTGGTTGCCCGACGTGCGCGCGTCGTACATGCCGAGCACCTCGGGCAGCCGGTTCGCGCTCAAGATGAGCGCGACCGTCGCCGCAAAGACGACGACGGCCGTCGCCGCCATGACGGCCCAATAGCGGCCGAAGCGGCGCGCGTCGACGCGTCCGAACCAGCGCTCGGGCAGCACGAACCCGCGCACGAACAGCCACGCGAGGAAGGCGCCGCCCCACACGTACGCCTCCCAGTCGTGCAGGATCGCGAAGGTGAAGCCGAGCACGCTCGCCGCCGCGTAGACGCCGCGGCCCGTCTGTCGAAAGCGCGCGTAGCCCCAGGTCGCGACGACGCAGCCGAACATCATCGGCTGCTCCATGTCGTGGTAGTTCGCGAAGCCCAGCGTGATGGGCAGCGACGTGTATGCCACCGCGGCGAGCGCGCCCTCGAGCGGCCCCCAGATCGCGCGCCCCGTGCGCCACAAGAAGAACGCCGTGAACGTCACGTAGCAGATCGCCGGGAAGCGCAGCACCCAGTCGTGGTCGCCGAAGATCTTCTCGAGGATGCCGTCCATCCAGAACACGCCCAGCGGGTGGTGCAGGTACGACATGCCCGGCGTCGGCGTGCTGTCGAGGAACGGGTAGTACGCGAAGATCGTGTGGTAGCGGGCCATGTTGTAGCCCATCGTCCCGATGTTCGCGGCCGACGCCGTGTGCCCGTCGCCGAAGAGCCCGTTCGCGCCCCACACGGCGACGAAGAACACCCACACGATCGCGGCGCCGGCGAGGATCGCGCCGGCGCGCTCTTCGTCGGCGGGACGAGCGGGCAGGCCGGCGGCGGGGGAGGGTGATCTCCAGAGCTTGAGCGCGTCGAGCAGAGCGGCGGCGACTATGACAGGGGCGATCGGGCGTCGCAAGGGCGCCACGGGCTCGTTGCGCCGCGCATCGTCCCCGAGGTACAAGACCCGTCCGGAGCCAGGGTGCTGGGTCAAATCAAGCAGGCGTTCCTCGACTATCACCACCGCACGAGCCGCGTGCCGCAAGGCGAGCGCGTCGTCGCGTCGCTCACGGCGCACCTCGGCCACGTGCGCTCGCTGCTCGACGTGGGCTGCGGCGACGGGCACAACACGCGCGCCGTCGCCGACAAGGTGGGCGCGACCCGCGTCGTCGGCGTCGACGTGCTCGTGCGCCCGACCGCCGTCATCGAGGTGCACCCCTACGACGGCCTGCACCTGCCGTTCCCCGATCGCTCGTTCGACGCCGTCACGATCGTCGACGTCCTGCACCACTGCACCGACCCGCGCGCCGTCTTGCGCGAGGCGATCCGCGTCGCCGATCGCATGTTGGTCATCAAGGACCACTTCGCGTTCGGGCCCGTGACCAACAAGATGCTCTATTGGATGGACATCGCCGGCAACGCGAAGGATGCGATCCCCGTGCCGGGCACGTACTTCCAGCCGAAGGAGTGGGTGGCGATGATCGGCGAGGCCGGCGGGCGCATCGACGCGCTCGACTGGCCGCTCAAGACGCACGACCTGCCATGGAGGATCGTGGGGTGGCCGCAGCTCCAGTTCACGGCGAAGGTCGTCCCGGTCCGCTGAGCGGCGCGCGGCTCGCCGCCTTCGCGCGCCGGCCGATCGTTCGCCTCGGCGCTGCGCTCGTTTGCCTGATCGCGCACCTCGTCGCCTTCGCGGCGTCGGCCGCGCGTTACGACCTTCCCTTCAACGCCGCGCCCGAGGCGCGGCCGGTGCTGCACGATCCGGCGCACGACGTGAGCGCAGCGAACTGGAGCCGCCTCGTCGTGAGCCGCTGGGACGCGGGCCACTACATCGAGCTCGGCCTGCGCGGCTACGAGGCGTGTCCGCCGCGGCCGGCGGGCGGCGGCCCGTTCGTGGGCGGACCCACGTGCACGCTCGCCTTCTACCCGACGTACTCGGCCGTCGGGCGCATCGCGAGCTTGGGCGGCGTCGTCCCCATCGACTACGCGCTGCTGGCGGTGTCGCTGATCGCGAGCTTGGTGTTCTTGTTCCTGTGGACGGGGCCGGCCATCACGGAGCGCCTCGGGCTCGCCGAGACGTGGCTCGCGTTGTTGCTCTTCAACGCTTTCACGACGGGCTTCGCGCTCGTGACGGTGCAGACCGAGCCGCTCACGCTCGTGCTCACGCTGGGCGCGTTCGTGGCGCTCACGCAGCGGCGGTGGTGGCTCGTCGCGCTGCTCGCGGGCGCGGCCAGCGCCATGCGCATCACGGGCGTCGCCGTCGGCGCGGGAGCTGCGGCGGCCGTCGCCGTCGACGCGTGGGCGAACCGCCCGGCGACGCGCGCCGGGTGGGCGCGTCGCGCGGCGCTCGCCGTCGCGTGCGGGTGGGGTGCGCTCGCGCTCGCGCTGTATTACGTCTTCCGCTTCGGCGACGCGCTCGCCTACGTGCACGCGCACGGCGCGAGCTTCAAGCACGAGCCGTCTTTGTTGGCGCTGCTGTGGCCCAAGCCGCAGTGGCTCGTGTTCGCCATGGAGAACCCGCTGCACGAAGGCGTGTGGCTCGTGGGCGGATGCCTCTGGCTCTCGCTGGGGCACCGCGAGGCGCTGCGAAGGTTCGCCGCTCCCGAGCAGGCGTTCTGGTACGTGCTGACGCTCGGCACGCTGGCGATCGCGGGGCTCGGCCTCGCGCCGCTCGGCTTCGTCGGCATGAACCGTTACTGGCTCCTCGTGCTGCCGCTCTTCTTCTCGATGGCGGCGATGCTGCGCGCGCGGCCGGTCGCGCTCGCGCTGTGGCTCGTCGTGTGCGGCTGGCACTACTGGAACGTCGACCTCTGCTACTACACGGGCGGCCCCGGGAATCACGCGCTCGACGTCTGCCACGCGCCGCACTGGATCGGGCGGCTCTGACGTGGGCCTCGTCGTCGTCGCCGTCCTGACCGTGCTCACGGCTACGGCGTCGCTCGCCGTCGTCGCGCGCCTCGGCGTCGCGGGGCGCGCCGAGCGGCTCGTCGCGGCGACGCTGGTTTGGAACGGGCTCGTCGCGCTGCCGATCTACGTGCTCGGCTTCGCGGGCGCGCTCACGGCGGCGCCGCTCGGCGTCGCGGCGCTCGTGGCTTCGATCGCGGCCATCGCGCTCGCGGGCCGCGGGCGCTTGGCAGACACGCGGGTCCTCGCGCGCGAAATCATCCGCGCGCCGCTCGACGCCGTTCGCCTGCTCACGCGCGAGAAGAGCCCAGCGTTCCCGGGCGTCGTCTTCGCGTGCGGGCTCGTCGTCTACCTCGTCGTCGCGGCGTTCCTGCTGCCGGCCTACGTCAGCTGGGACGTGCTCTGGTACCATGAGCCCATCGTCGGCTTCACGATCCAGAACCACGGCTTCGCGATCGTCGACCTGCCGCCGACGTTGCAGAAGATCGTCGCCTACCCGCGCTTGGCCGAGATGACGCAGCTGTGGTTCGTGATCTTCGGGGGCCGGCGGCTGCTCGACGTGACGAACCTCGTGTTCGCGCCCGCGCTCGCGGCGGCCGTGTTCGCGCTCTGCCGTCGCGTGGGCGCTCAGCGTGCGACGGCCCTCGCGTGGGGCGCGGCCATCGTCGTCATGCCCGCCTGCGCGAACCTGCTGCAGAGCAACTTCGTCGACCCGCAGGCGGCGGCGCTGCTCGTCGCGGCGTTCTTGTTCGCGACGCGGGCGCCGCTGACGACGCCCGATGCCACGCTCGCGGCGCTCGGGCTCGCGCTGGCCGTCGGCGCGAAGCCGCAGTCGCTCGCGCCCGTCGCGCTCTTGGGCGTCGTCACGGCGGTTCGGGTTGCGCGCGCGCCGGGCGTCGCCAAACGCGCGGTCGTCGTCGGAGCCGGTGGCGCGCTCATCTTACTCGTCGCGGGCTCGACGTACGTTCGCAACTGGATCGCCTTTCACAACCCGTTCTGGCCCGACCTCAAGGTCGACGTGCCCGCGCTCGGTATTCATTGGCCGGGGCTCGTGTCGTGGTTCCCGCAGGCCGGCAACGCCAATGGCTGGAGCCTCAATTTGAACGAGCCGCCGTGGGAGCTGTTCGGCGACATGTTGAGCCTCCCGTGGACGATCAAGAAGCGGTACATCGGTGAGTCGACCGACTACGGCATCGGCGTCGCGTGGATCGTCGTTCCGCTCGGCGTCGTCGCGTGGGCGTGCGGCGCGCTCCGCCTCGCGCGCGCAACCTTGGCGCGAGTTCGTCGTCAGCCCCTCGAGCTGTCGCCCGCCGATGTCACCGTCTTCTCCGCGGTCGCCGTCGTCGCGCTCGTGCTGGCCGTCTCGCCGGCGTGGTGGGCCGCGCGCTATCACATCTCGACGATCGCCCTCGTCGTCGTGCTCGTCGCGCGCCTCCTCGCGCGGCCCGGTTGGGAGCGCGTCGCCGAGGCCTCGCCGGCCGCGGTGCTGATCATGGCCGTCATGATGTTCTGGTGGACGCCCGAGCCGCACTGGTGGCCGACGCCCGCGCGTCTCGCCGCGGCCGCCGCGACGCCGTTCCCGGCGCGCGAGCACGCGCGCACCCTCGGCGCCGCCGTCGATCCGACGGTCGCCGCCGCGCGCGAGCAGGAGCTGACCTCTGGCAAGCTCCTCGTCTTCGACGAGAGCTACGCCGGCTTCCCCGCCGTCTTCTGGAACGACGACTACTCGAACCGCGTCGCGTACCTGCCGTCCGGTCCGGACCTCCTCGCGCGCGCGGCCGGCGCGAACGCGACGTGGATTTTCCTCACCGACACCGACGCGAGCCTCGCGAAGGCGCGCGCGCCCGGCTCCGGCTGGCGAGAGGTTGGCGTCCTCAACGCCGTCAATGGCGGCCACGCCTTCCGCCGCGAAGGCGTCGCGCCATGACCGAGCTGGGCGCACGGCTGCGCGCGTTCGCGACCTCGCACAAGCCCGACCTCGGGCTGTTCCTGCTCGGCGTGTTGCTGCGCGTGTCGATGCGGTTCACGTACGACGTCGGGCACGGGTACGACTGGTCGGCGCACCTGCAGACGATCGAGTGGTGGGTGGACCACGATTCGATTCCGCGGTTCGATTACAACAACACGACGTACCACCCGCCGCTGTTCTATTGGCTCGCGAGCCGCTTGCTGCGAGCCGGGGTGAGCCACCAGGGGTTGTCGGTCATTTCGATCGTCGCGGGCTGCTTGCGGCTCGGCGTCGTGTGGCTCGGCCTCGAGCTCTACTTGCCTTCGAACCGCTTCGCGCGCGTCGTCGCGCTGGGGTTGCTCGCGATCTTTCCGGCGGACCTGCTCGTCGACGGCATGGTGACGAACGAGGGGATGAGCACGCTGTTCTCGGCGGTCGCGATCGTGCTGGCGCCGCTGGTCCTCGCGGGCGAGGGCTCGCCGCGGCGGCGACACGCGCTGGGCGCGGCGCTGGGTGCCGCCGTGGGCCTCGCGCTCATGTGCAAGTTCTCCGTCGCGGCCGTGATCTCCGCGCTCGGCGTCACGGTCGCGATCGGCCTCGCGCGCGCGTTCGTCGCCGGAGAGCGCGCGCCGCGCGTCTTGTTCGCGCGCGTCGCGCCGCTCGTGACGAGCGCGTGCGTCGCCGTCGCGATCGCCGGCTGGTTCTTCGTGCGCAGCGAGCGTCTCTACGGCATGGCGGCGCCGACGGGCTACGACGGTGGGTCGCGCGTCGTCGTCGCCGACGCGCTCGCCAAGCCGTTCCTCGATCGGCGGCCCATCGGCTACCTCGCCTCGTTCGACCCGGCGATCTTCGCGAACCCGTACTACCCGACGGGGAACGTGCCGTTCGCGCGGTTCTGGTCGCAGCTGCTCGGGACGACGTTCTCCGACTACTTCAGCACGGCCTTCGCATTGCCGCCGCCGAAGGCCGAGGGTCCGCCGATCGTGCGCCTCGGCCGCGCGATCCCGCCGGTCTCGTTCGTCGCCTCGTGCGCGTCGACGATCGCGGGCGCCTTCGTCTTTCTGGCCGTCGTCGTCGCGTGGCTCTTCGCGGTGCGCACCGTGTGGCGCCGCCGCGAGACGCCCGCGCTGTTCCTGCTGCTCGTGCCGGCCTTCCTGCTGCTCGGCCAGCTCACGTTCGCCATCAAGTACCCGAACGACACGTTCAGCCCGGTGAAGGGCGTCTACATGCAGTTCGGAACGCCGCCGCTGTTCGGCCTGTTCGGCCTCGCCGTCGCCGAGGCGTGGCGCCGCCCGCGTTTACGCGCGCTCGCGTGGATCTGTCTCGCGGCCGGCGTCGCGATCGCCTTCTACGCCCTGCAAACGCGAATTCCCCCGATCCCTGACGGCCTCGCGTACTGGTGGGCGACGCGCGCGAAGTAGCAGCTCGTCCTAGTCCATCATCATCGCGGCGAGCTCTTCGAGCCCGACGCGCGGCTGCCAGCCGAGGGCGCGCAGGCGCGCCGGGTTCGAGACGAGGACGGGGTACTCGGCGCGGAAGCCGGGCTTCTGGCGGACGTGATCGCGCCACGCGAGGCCGACGTGCGAGAAGCAGGCGTCGAGCCACTCGGTGACGGCGTGGCCCTCGCCCGAGCCGATGACGGCCTCGGCGACGGCGTCCTGCGTGACCAAAGCGAGGATGCCCGCGACGACGTCGCCGGCGAACGTCCACTCTTTGACGACGGTCGGGTCGCCGATCTCGAAGGGCGTGCGATCGCCGCCGGCGATGCGGCGCGCGGCCTCGGCGATCTCGCGCGAGAGGTGACCGGGGCCGCGGCGCGGGCTCTCGTGGTGGAAGAGGTAGCCGACGTACGCGCGCAGGCCGCGCGCGCGGTAGTAGCGGGCGGCGTAGACCGACTGAATGCGCGCGACGGCGTAGGCGCTCGTCGCGGCGAAGGGCGTGTCTTCGTCGATCGGCTGGCCGCGGTTCTCGAACTGCAGGCCCGAACCGGCGAGGAAGACCCGCGCCGAGGGCGCGTGCGTCGCGACCGCCTCGAGGACGTTGAGCGCGCCCGTCGAGATCGTCGCGTGGTTCTCGAAGAGGGCGTCGTGGCGGGTCGTCGAGCGCGCGGCGAGCTGGAAGACGAAGTCGGGGCGATGGAGCGCGACGGTGGCGTCGACCTCGGCGCCGTTCGCGACGTCGACGCGCGCCCACGGCCCCGAGCGCGAGAAGCCGAGCGCCTCGATGCCGCGCGCTTGCAGCGCCTCGACGAGGTAGGCGCCATCCTGGCCGTTCGCGCCGAAGACGAGCGCCTTCACGCGCGTCGCCTCTTACTTGTTGCGCGCGTTGCCGCGCACGATCTCGATGTTCGGGAGCGGGAAGATCATGCCCGTGCCCGACTCGAGCAGCGCCTTCTCGCGCTCGACGAACTCGGCGCGGAAGTGCCACGGCAACACGAGGTAGAAGTCGGGCTTCTGCTTGCGCGACTCTTCCTCGCTGATGATAGGGATATCAGAGCCGAGCGTGCGTGCGCCGAACTTGTCGGGGTTGCGGTCGGCCGCGCACTCGACGAGGCGGCTGTCGATGCCGCACCACTGCAGGATCGTGTTGCCCTTCGTCGACGCGCCGTACGCGTGGATGCGCTTGCCCTCGGCGCGCAGCTTCTTGAGCAGCGTGAGGAGCTCCTGCTTCTGGACGTTGACGCGCTCCTGGAAGAACCGGTACGGCTTGTCGCTGTCGAGCTCGAGGTCGAACTCTTCCTGCCGCATGCGCTTGATGTTGCGCTGGAACTCGTCGCGCCGGTACTTGCGGTTCTCGACGTGCGTCGCATAGAGGCGGATCGAGCCGCCGTTGATGTCGTTGAGCGACACGTTGACCGCGCGCAGGCCGGCCTCGCGCAGGATGTACTCGAGCACGGCGAGGCTGTAGTACTCGAGGTGCTCGTGGCAGATGGTGTCGTAGCTGTTCATCTGCAGCATCGTCGGCATGTACGACATCTCGACGCACCAGATGCCCTCGGGCGCGAGCATCGACTTGATGCTGCGGGCGAAGCCGATCGGGTCTTCGAGATCGTAGAACATCGCGATCGACGTCACGACGTCGAGCTTCTCGCTGCCGAGCGCGGCGACGAGCTCATTGGACGGGAAGAGGTCGTGGATGACGGTGATGTCCTTGGGCGCCTCGTAAGCGAGGTCCGAAGGATCGATGCCGAACTTCTTGAAGCCGGCGGGGTACGCCTTGAGCAGCGTGCCGTCGTTGCAGCCGATGTCGAGGACGCGCGCCGTCTGGGCGCCGAGCAGCGCCGTCGCTTCTTCGGCGATTCCACGCAGGTGGTTCGTCATCGTCGCGTTCGTGCCCGACCGGTACCAGTAGACCGAGTAGAGGACCTCGGGCGGCACCGTGTGCTCGGTCTGCAAGAGGCCGCACGCCTTCTCGTCGAGCTCGGGGTTGCATCGCACGAGCGACGTCGGCACGCGGCGCAGCGGCGGCGTCTGACGGCCCGGCTTGAGGAACGATCCCTGGAGATGTTGGTCGCCGAGGTCGATGACCTTGGTCAGCGAAGACGACTTACAGACGCGGCAAGTTTTCCGATGGACGAGGTGCATGCGCGCCTCTTTATAACGCGATACGCGCTTTCAATCGAGCAAACCGCGGACCTTCGACTCGAGGTCGGCGACGGCGACCTCGTGCTGCGTGCCGGTCGAGAGATCTTTGACCGTGAGCTTGCCGCTCGCGATCTCGTTGCTGCCGACGGGGATCGCGAGGCGCGCGCGCATTTTGTCGGCGCGTTTGAGCTGGTTGCCGAGCTTGCCGCCGCGGTGCTCGATCTCGACGCGCATGCCGGCCGTGCGCAGCGCGTGCGCGAGCGGCAGCGAGAAGGCGAGGGCGGCCGCGTCCATCGGCGCGAAGAAGACGCCGAGGCCGGGCTCGAAGTGGGCAGCTGGCTCGGCGAGCGCCAGCAGCGTGCGCTCGACGCCGAGGCCGAAGCCGAGCGCGGGCGTCTTGGGGCCGCCGAGCGACTCGACGAGGCGATCGTAGCGGCCGCCGCCCGCGACGGTGTTCTGCGTGCCGAGCTCGCCGACCGTCGCCTTGAGCTCGAAGATCGTCGCCGTGTAGTAGTCGAGGCCGCGCACGAGCCGCGGGTCCACCTCGTACGAGACGCCGAGCGACTTCAGGATCTCCTGCACCTTCGCGAAGCGCGCGCGCGAGGCGTCGCCGAGGCTGTCGATCAAGATGGGCGCCTTGGCGACGAGCGCCTGCACCTCGGGGCTCTTCGAGTCGAGGATGCGCAGGGGGTTGAGGCCGAGGCGGCGCTGCGACTCTTCGTCGAGCTGGTCTTTGTGGGCGGTGAAGAACGCGACGAGCGCGTCGCGGTAGGCGGCGCGCTCCTCGGGCAGGCCGAGCGAGTTCAGCGTCACCTGCACGTCGCCCGCCTTCAGGCCGAGGTCGACGTAGAGCGCCGCGAGCATCGCGATCATCTCGGCGTCGACGGACGGCTCGTCGACGCCGAACAGCTCGGCGCCCACCTGGTGGAACTGCCGCAGGCGCCCGCGCTGCGCGCGCTCGTGCCGGAACATCGGCCCCAGGTAGTACCAGCGCGTGACCGGCTCGCGGTTCCACACGGCGTGCTCGATGTACGCGCGCACGGCCGACGCCGTGCCCTCGGGGCGCAAGCTCACCGAACGGCCGTCGCGATCGTCGAACGTGTACATCTGCTTCTCGACGACGTCGGTGACCTCGCCGACGGAGCGCACGAACAGCGGCGTGTACTCGAGCACGGGCGTCCGCACCTCGTGGTACGCGAACGACTCGAGCATCGCGCGCGCCTTCTCCTCGAAGAACCTCCACTTCGACACCTCGGGCGCGAGGATGTCGTTCATGCCTTTTACGCTGGGCGGGACGTCGGCCATCAGGCCGCCGCTTCTACCACTTATTCCGTGCGCACGACGGCGGCACCGAGGCGTTCGACGAGCGCCGCCGTCGCCGCGTCGACCGCGTCGCGATCGCGCCCGTCGAGCGTGATCTTCACGCGGTACTCGGGCTGGTCGAGGTGAGGGTACGAGCCGATCTCGACGGTGGGGTACGCGGCGACGACCTCGTCGAGCGCGCCCGCGATCGGTCCCTCGGGCTCGCGCGAGTACACGGCGCGCGCGTGGATGGGCGTCGCGCGGAACAGCTCGCGCACCATCTCGAACTTGCGTCGGAAGATCGACGGCACGCCCGGCAGGATCCACACGTTCTCGACGACGACGATGGGCCAGCTCGCGCCCGGGCCGTTGGGGCCGTACTCGAGGCGCGCGCCCGTCGGCACGTCGGCCATGCGCAGATCGCGCTCGTGCAGGCGCGGTCCCATGCCCGCGCGCAACAAACGCTCGAGCTCGGCGTGGCGCGCGAGCGGCATCCCGAACGCGGCGCCCACGGCGGCGAGCGTGACGTCGTCGTGCGTGGGGCCGACGCCGCCCGAGGTGAAGACGTGATCGTGCTTCGCGGCGAGCGCGCGCACGGTCACCGTGATGTCGTCGGCGTCGTCGGGGATGATCTCGACGCGCGCGAGCGTGACGCCGAGGCCGCGCAGCTCGCGCGTCAGGTAGCGCGCGTTCTCGTCCTCGACCTTGCCCGACAGCAGCTCGTTGCCGATGAGCAGGATCGCGGCTCGGGGCGGCATCGCCCGAGTCTACTCTCTGCCCGGCGCCCCGGGACTCCCCGACGCGCCGCATTTCGTGATACAAAAGTCGCGATGGCGGACCCGATCTCGACGCGCGCTCGGCGGTCCAGGACGTCGCTCGCCGTCGCTTCGGTCGCGCCGGCGCTGCTGTTGGCGGCGTGTCACTCGGGGGCCGCGGGCGGCTACGTCGTAGACGCCGCCGCCGAGGCCGCGCCCGACGTCGTCGACGCGCCCGCGGCCGAGGTCTACTGCGCGGCGGACGCCGCCGGTGGCGGCGGCGTTTGCCCGATCAACTTCTGCGGCACGCCGCTGTCGGTCGCGTCGCTGCCCGCCGGGCAGATGGCCCAGCTCGGCTCCGACTCGATCTGCACGCCGGGCGCCGGGTACCTGTGCGTCCCCGACGTGCCGACCGCGGACGGCACGGGGCTGCGGCTCCGCTGCGAGCTGCCGCGCGCGGGCGCCGTCGCGTTCGGCGCCGCCTGCACGACGGGCGCGGGCGCGGCCACGCCGTGTGGCAACGACGCGCTCTGCGTCTCGGCGACCGAGGCGCCGAACCAGCCCTTCTGCAGCCGCCTGTGCAGCGCCGACGCCGATTGCCCGACGGACTCTTATTGTCTCGAGCACCGGTCGGCGAACCTGCCGAACGGCTCGTACGTCGAGCTCGCGTTCTGCACGCCCAAGGCGAAGATCACGGCGACGGCGTGCGTGCGCGAGGCCGACTGCCCCGCCGATCAGGGCTGCGTCAGCTACGGCGCGCGCACGAGCCTACTCACGTGCCAGAAGGTCGGCGGCACGAAGTCGCTCGGCGACGCGTGCACGTCGGGCGCGGACTGCCGCAGCGGCGAGTGCTACGACCGCGCGTTCCACCTGCCCGCGACGGGCAGCCGCTCGTTCTGCTCGGGCCATTGCCGCCAGAACAGCGACTGCTCGCCGGACCAGCGCTGCGCGCGCATCGTCCTCGCCAACAACGGCACGCCCGCCGATCCGCGCGACGACACCGTCGCCGGCTACTGCGAGTCGCTGTACCTGCCGTACGCCAACGCGGCCTGCAAGGGCGACGCGGACTGCGCGACCGACGGCGCCGACACCTGCGATATGAAGTACGGCCTTTGCTACAAGAAGGGCGCCGTCGCCGGCATCCCGTGCACGGCCGACGTCGGGTGCGAGCTGGGCGGCACCTGCGCGACGGGGCAGGTGTTCAAGAAGGGCTACTGCCAGTCGTTCGGGTGCGCGCCGGGCGCGACGACCGGCGTCGACGCCTGCGCCGGCACGCACGCGACGTGCGCCCAGCGCGGCAGCGACACGCCCATCCACGCTTGCTACGAGGGCTGCGCGAAGACGGCCGACTGCAGCCGTGTCACCGAGCAGTACGCGTGTCAGCCCGTCGACGACGGCGCGTCGACACCGCCGTCGATCTGCCTCTACGATCAAGGGGTCTGACCGCTTGCGCGCGCAGCGTCGGTTCGCTCGGGGGCTCGCGCTCGTCGTCGCGGTGAGCCTCGCGCCCGTCGCGGCGCGCGCGCAGAAGCCGGGCAGCGTGACGCCCGCAACGCCACCGCCGCCGCCGCCCGTCGCGCCCGCGCCGGCGCCGGCAC